>CAMAQV010000091.1 GCA_945860595.1 Comamonas sp. lk | reverse complement strand
GCCGTTGGCCGGACCAAGGCCATCACATCGTCAAGATCGCCAGGTTCAAGCGGGCGGTCCTCGACGCGTGCCTGTGGCAGCAGCGCTGCGAGCGTGGTGCGGATTTGCTGCAAGCCACGGTCCAGAACATCTACAGTGCGCTCGCGTATCGAGGCGTTATCGCCGTGCAGCCGTACCGTTTGGGTCGCAGTTAGCAAGCCCATCAGCGGATTGTTGATTTCGTGCGCTACTGCCGCCGTCATGCGTCCTACGGCCGCCAGGCGCTCTGCGGAAAGGGCTCGGGCCTCTGCCATAGCGCGCTGTTCCAAAGCCTCGACCAGCTGGGTCACTGCTTGGGCAATACGCCCGAGCTCAGGGTCCGCTGTACTGGGAACTGAGCCGCGGAGTGTTTGAGCAGGCTCATGCCCAATGCGTTCAATGAAGCTTATGAGTCGCGCCACCGGACGGGTCATGCGTTTGCCGACCAGCCAGCCCACGGGAACGAGCAACAAGGTGGCTAAGGCCACGCCAATCAGCGCAGTGGTTGATAAGGCCCGCCAATCCGGTTCGAATACTGAAGCATCCACTTCGATAAAAACGTGGCCGACCACCTCACCGTCCTCACTCAAGATGGGCTCTAGTAACAGGAAGGCTCCATCACCAAGGTTCAGGCGCAATGGGCGCGTGCTTTGTGCAGCAGAAGGCAGCGGCTGCCCATGCCAGGGCTGGCCGAGCAAGGCTTGTCCCGTGGCGAGACGGGTCGGGTCGGATGCCGCAAATACATCCCCTTGGGTATCGAGCACAGCCAGGCGCGCATGCCCCGCGATTGTTCCCGGAACCAGCGCAGCAGTGTCACGCAGCAGTGCGAACATTCGCCAGGTGTCTTCCCCTGCAAGTAGTGGTTTAGCTTGCGCCACCAGCAAAACCACCGCGCGCTCCAGCGTGGCGAGGGTTTGGGCCCGCGCGTTGGTAGTGGATATGCGTGCCGAAACGCCGGTGACCAGCAGGGCCGTAACCAGGACGGCAACCGATAGCCCGAAGGGAACCTGTATGCGGTAGGGGAGGCGGCGCAGCATTCAGGCACCCACGCCACTGGCGGCCACACTGCGCGCTTGCTTGCGTATGGATTCGTACATGTGCACGCCGCCCGGGGTGAAACCGCTCAGGTTCAAGGCAGTGAGCAATTCAACGCCTGCCGGGTCTTGTGCCATTCCAAACAGAGCCTGTCGCAGTGCTTCGCGATAGGGATGGCGGTTGCCTCGTTTACTAACCAGGGGAGGGAAGCCAAAGCGTTCCGATTGCCACACGATCTCGGTTTGTGACACCGCATTCATTCCTTGTTGGCGCATGGTGTCCCAGACGTAGCCATCAATGGAGCCCGCATCGGCGAGTTGCGCTGCGACAGCTTCGGCCACATTGCGATGCCCATGCGCGAAAAATGTGCGTTTGAGCTCAGCCACTTTCACTCCGGACTTGGCCATCTCCGCTTGTGCCACCAGCCAGCCCGAGTTGGACAGCGGATCGGAATAGGCCAGGACCTTACCCCGCAAATCAGCCCAGCCATGCACAAGCGTATCGGGTTTGCGCGGGCGAATCAGATAGGCCTGGTAGCTAGGTTGGCCTGCGTACATGGGGACAGCCAGCAGGGAGAGCGAGGATTCATACCGGACGAAGGGATAGCCGCATATCCAGGCGGCGTCAATTTGTTCCGAAAACAACATGTCCAAAATGACCTGGTAAGACTCTCGGGCGACAAAGTCAATCGGGCAGCCCACGGTGGTACTTAAATAGCGCCCCCATCGTGACAAAAACGCGACCTGGTCTGCGAGGATGACGGGCGTCAGCCCAATGCGTAAGCCGGGTTGGGCCGCCTGCACCGGTTCACCGGCGGCTAGGTAGCTGCCTGCCAGCAGCGCCAGCATCGAGTTTCTGCGGTCCATGTGAAGTCTCCTAATGTTACGAAAAAGTAACCACCGGCTGGATTTCATGTTACCAAATGAGAACGTTTCGTGAATTGGTATTTGTTAGATCGTTGACTTCATTGGGAAAAAAACTTGGCGCGACCTTTGCGTAGCAGGTCTCGTCATTGACCAATAACGAGGAGACGCTATGGACGACATCAAAGTAGGCCGCCGGTTCTTTTTGAAATCGGGCGGTACCGCAGCAGCAGCCATGGGGGCAGCGGTCATCCCGATCCACAACGCCAATGCGGCGCCAGCTACTGCGGCAGGCAGCATGGCCTTGCCGTACCCCAAGAAGGCGGTCGGCATCGTCAACAAGATGCCCTTGAACCAGGCGGTTGCATTCAACTATCCCGATGCCAGCTCACCCTGCTATGCCATCCGCATGGGAAACAAAGTTCCAGGTGGGGTGGGACCCAAGGGCGACATCGTCGCCTACAGCTCCTTATGCACCCACATGGGTTGCCCGGTCGCTTATGACGGCGACAGCCGCACCTTCAAATGCAGTTGCCACTTCTCGATGTTCGACCCTGAGCACAACGGTCAGATGATTTGTGGCCAGGCCACTGAGAACCTGCCCCAGATCAAGCTGGAATACGACCCCAAAACCGATTCGGTGCACGCCGCCGGTGTTGACGGTTTGATCTACGGCCGCCAGTCCAACATTCTCTAAGGAGCGCACCATGTCAACCACTATCAATGATCGCATTGCGTTGCCTCCAGTCAAGGCCCAGAAAAGCAATATGACCTGCCACTTCTGCATCGTGGGCTGCGGCTATCACGTGTACAAGTGGGACGCCAATACCGAAGGCGGCCGTGCTGCCAGTCAAAACGCGTTGGGGGTGGACTTCACCCGCCAGGTTCCGCCCATGGCCATCACCATGACCAAGGCGATGACCAACACCATTACCGATAAAGCGGGCAAGCGCTGGAACATCATGATCGTTCCGGACAAGGAGTGCGTGGTCAATAGCGGCCTGTCGTCCACCCGTGGCGGCAAGATGGCGTCCTATATGTATGCCCACGATGGCATGACAAAAGACCGTCTGAAAACCCCGCGCATTTA
>CAMAQV010000090.1 GCA_945860595.1 Comamonas sp. lk | reverse complement strand
TTGGCCGTGGTGCGCGCTTTCAGTCAGACCATGCCACGGGGCGAGGGTTTGGATAGCCGCCTGGACGCCTGGACCCGCGATCTGCAAGCGGCAGGGCGCACGCTCAGCGGCTGCGCGATCGAAGGTCTGGGCTTGATGCCGCTGGACTTCAGCCAGGCCTGCTGCAGCTGTGCTGCGGCACCTGTGGCTGCCGCGACCACCTATTGAACACCCCGCATACATCAGGAATTTTCATGTCGCAATACTCCATATGGGTCCTGGAATACGCGTACGTCAGCCAGTGCGCGGTCAGCAGCGTGATTTATGGCGCGCACAACCAGGGCATCCGCAAGCTGCCGTACTGCTATGTGCTAATCAAGAGCAAGGACCACATAGCCATGGTGGATGTCGGCTACAACGACAAAGAGTACGGGCGTTACATCGCTGAAAAATTCCTCGTTGAAAACTGGCATTCACCCGCTGACGTGCTGGCGCCTTGCGGCATCCGTCCAGAGGACGTGGACACCATATTTATCACCCACGCCCACTTTGATCACATGGGCAATACGGATGCGTTCCCCAACGCCACTTTTTATATCCAGGAACGTGAACTGAGCAAATGGATATGGGCCATGTCCTTGCCCGACCGACTGCGTTACATGATGGTGGCGACCGATCCGTCGGATGTCTTGCGTGCGGCTGATCTCGCCCGCCAGGGCCGCTTGCGCTTGGTGCAAGGGGACATGCAGGATGCCATTCCTGGCATCGATCTGCACGCCGCGCCTGACACGCATACCTACGGCTGTCAGTGGGTCCATGTGCGCAACGACATGCAAACCCAATCACGGGACGGTTGGGTGCTGGCTGGTGATTTGATTTACGTGTATGAAAACCTCGAAGGCACCGGTGGCGACAAGATGTATGTACCTGTGGGGCTGGCTCTCGGCAGCATCACCAACTTGGTGATGACCACAGAGGACATCATGAAGTCCGTCGACTACGAGGTCAAGCGTGTGATTCCTGTTCACGAGGAACGCTTGAAGGAAGTCTTTCCTTCGCGTGTATTGGCCAACGGGTTACGCATCAGCGAAATTTGTCTCGCTAGCGGGCAAAAATCTTTGGTTTCCTGATTCATTTGATTCCACCCCGGACCGATCCATGGCATTCATCCAGTACATCACCCAGATCCACCTTGACTTTGGTGTGATCTCCAAGCTTCGCGAAGAGTGCGAGCGTACGGGGATGCGCAAGCCGCTCATCGTCACCGACGCGGGCGTGCGCGCCGCTGGGGTACTCGACCGGGCCTTGGCGGCCTTGGGCGATCATCCCTGTGCGGTCTTTGATCAAACGCCTTCCAACCCAACCGAGGCGGCGGTGCGCGCGGCCGTGGCGCTGCTCAAAAAAGAAGGTTGCGACGGACTGATTGGCGTGGGCGGCGGCTCTAGTCTGGACCTAGCCAAAGGGGTTTGCATTGCGGCCACCCATGAAGGCCCGCTGACAACCTACGCCACCATAGAGGGCGGCAGTCCCAGGATAACGGAGCGCGTGCTGCCCTTCATCGCAGTGCCGACAACGGCGGGCACGGGTAGCGAAGTGGCGCGCGGTGCCATCGTCATCGTTGACGATGGGCGCAAACTGGGTTTTCACAGCTGGTTTTTGGTGCCGAAGACGGCTATTTGCGATCCCGAGTTGACCCTTGGCTTGCCGCCTATGCTGACTGCGGCCACCGGCATGGATGCGATTGCGCACTGCATGGAAACGTTTATGGCACCGGCGGTCAATCCGCCCGCAGACGGCATTGGCCTGGACGGACTGGCCCGTGGCTGGGGCCATATCGCCCGCGCCACCGCCAACGGTGGTGATCGCGAGGCGCGCTGGAACATGATGAGCGCCAGCATGCAAGGTGCACTGGCCTTCCAGAAAGGGCTGGGATGCGTACACAGCCTGAGCCACAGTTTGGGCGGCGTGAATCCCCGTTTGCACCACGGCACCCTCAACGCCCTGTTTTTGCCTGCAGTGGTGCGTTTTAACGCTGCTGCGCCATCGATTCAAAACGAGCAACGGTTGCAGCGCATGGCGCAAGCCATGGGGCTGGGCGCTTGTGACGCCGGCGGAGACGCGATAGCGGACGCGATTCGCGCCATGAATGACCGCCTGGGCCTGCCCGCCGGTCTGGGGGCGCTGGGCCTCACCGCAGACTTGTTCGAGCGCGTGATCGATGGTGCGATGGCCGACCACTGCCACAAGACCAACCCGCGCATTGCGACCCGGGACGACTACCGCGAGATCCTCGACGCGTCAATGTAGGCGCCGCATACGGTGGCCCGCCCTGCGGGTTATGGTGCGCGGGCGTGTGGCCATAATGCGCCTTGATTCAAGACCTCGAAAGCCCGCGTGGAAGCTTTACTGATTTCAACCGGCATTGTGGCCCTCGCCGAAATGGGCGACAAAACCCAGTTACTGGCTTTTTTGCTGGCAGCCCGATTCAAAAAACCGCTGCCCATCATCGCGGGCATTTTGTGCGCCACCGTCGTCAACCACGGGTTGGCGGGCGCGCTGGGGGCGTGGATCACGGCCAGTTTGAGCCCGGAGATCTTGCGCTGGGTGTTGGGCGCGTCATTCATCGGGATGGCTGCGTGGACCCTGATCCCGGACAAGATCGAAGACGACGAAGGCGACATGGGCGGACGCTGGGGCGTTTTCGGGGCGACGCTGATCACCTTTTTTCTGGCCGAGATGGGCGACAAAACCCAAATCGCCACTATCGCCGTGGCGGCGCATTTCCCGGACCCGGTGCTGGTGGTGGTGGGTACGACTTTGGGCATGCTGATTGCCGATGTGCCCGCAGTGTTCATCGGTGACCGCCTGTCAGCCAAAATTCCCATGCGCTTGGTGCACGGCATAGCCGCCGCCTTGTTCGCCGTGCTGGGAGTGGCCACGCTTTTGGGGGCGGGGGCGAACTGGGGCTTGTAGCCGTCTGGCGGGAGCTATAGTTCAGACCAAGATTGCCAGGAGTTGCTATGAATGCCATTACGAATGTTCGTTCTGCGCCCGTTGAGCCAGAAGCCAAGCAAATGCCAAAGCGGGTGGCCGACGGTGCCGCTTTGGAGCGCGCCCAAGCGCAGGCCCGCGCCGCGCAGG
>CAMAQV010000089.1 GCA_945860595.1 Comamonas sp. lk | reverse complement strand
CTGTTTTTACATGACTGCATCCCCCGCGCCGCGCCCTGCTACGGTTCCTGCCGTAGAAGTGCGCAAGGCCTCCCTGATCTACAACCCACACCAAGCTCCCGTACATGCGCTGGCCGATATTGATCTGACGATTGCGCCGGGCGAATTTGTCTCGCTCATTGGTCCCTCGGGCTGTGGCAAGACCACCTTGTTGCGCGTGATTGCGGACCTGGAGCACATCACCTCGGGCACGGTGCAGGTCAACGGCGTATCGCCACATGAGGCGCGACTGGCGCGCGCATACGGGTACGTGTTTCAGGCGCCGGCCTTGTTTGCCTGGCGCACGGTGCTGGGCAACGTGAAGCTGCCTTTGCAAATCCAAGGCAAAAGCCGCGCCGAGTGCGACACGATTGCCCGCGAACAATTGGCGCGCGTGGGCCTAAGCGGTTTTGAAAACAAATACCCTTGGCAACTCTCGGGCGGCATGCAACAGCGGGCT
This sequence comes from Comamonas sp. lk, assembly GCA_945860595.1. Taxonomy (GTDB): domain Bacteria; phylum Pseudomonadota; class Gammaproteobacteria; order Burkholderiales; family Burkholderiaceae_C; genus Allorhodoferax. The sequence continues at coordinate 2,648 of CAMAQV010000089.1, read as the reverse complement.
TCTATTGCGCGCGCGCTGTCCTTTGAACCACGCATCCTGATGATGGACGAGCCCTTTGGCGCGCTGGACGAAATCACCCGCGACCGGCTCAATGAGCAACTGCAACAACTCTGGCAGCGCGAGCGGCGCACCGTGGTGTTTGTGACGCACTCGATTGCCGAGGCGGTTTATTTGTCCACCCGCATCGTGGTGATGTCGCCCCGGCCCGGGCGCATCGTTCGCGTCATCAATTCTTCGTTACCTGACGAGCGGCATTTGGGCTTGCGCGACTCCCCCGAATTTATGGACATGGCCCACCAAGTACGCGAGGCACTAGCCGATGGCCACCACGACTAGCGCGCCGCCGCCCACTTGGGGCCAGCGCGTTTCAGAACAAGGGCTGCCGATTGCGGTGGTGCTGCTGTTCACGCTGGCCCTGTGGTACGCGCTGACGGTGTACCTGAATGCACCCGGCGCTATCGAGCGCGTGCTCGAGCCCAAAGGCGCATGGACTTGGCAAGACCTAGTCGCCGCCACCATGACCGTGCAGCGCCCAGTGTTGCCTGCACCACATCAGGTGGCGCTGGACTTGTACAGCAGCTTGGTGGACTGGCCCGTTACCTCGCCACGCAATTTGCTGTTTCACGTGGCCGTGACCGGGGAAAGCACTTTGGTCGGCTTCGTGATGGGCACACTGCTGGGCTTGGTGCTGTCGGTATGCATCGTGCATTCGCGCACCTTAGACAAAGCGCTGCTGCCCTGGATCGTGGCCTCACAGTCCATCCCGGTGCTGGCGATTGCGCCTATCGTGCTAGTTATATTGGGCACCATGGGCTTTTCGGGCGTAGCGCCCAAAGCAGTGATCGCCATGTATTTGTGCTTCTTCCCCGTCACCGTGGCCATGGTGCAGGGCTTGCGCTCGCCGCAGGTGATGGAGACCGAAATGATGCACACCTACGCCGCCACACGCTGGCAGGCTTTGTGGATGCTGCGCCTCCCTGCCGCTTTGCCGTTTTTGTTTCCAGCGCTGCGCGTGGGCATTGCAGCCGGGTTGGTGGGCGCGATGGTGGCCGAGCTGCCCACCGGCGCGCAAGCGGGCCTGGGCGCGCGCTTGCTGACCGGCAGCTACTACGGGCAGACCGTGCAAATCTGGTCCGCGCTGGTGATGTCGGCCTTTGTCGGTCTGGCACTCACTGCGTCCATGGCCGCCCTGGAAGCCCTGGTGCTTGGAAGGCGCAGGCAGGTATGAACACTCAAAGCCCGCAGCCCGATCTGCGCATCAGCGCGTTGGTGGTGCTGGCCGGCATCGGCGCCGCCTGGGCCTTGCTGATCTCACCGCTGGCCGATCCGGCCACGCCCAAAGAGGTCGCCTTTTGGGGCGCCAGCCTCGTGGTGGCCTTGCTGGCTGTTAGCGGTATTCGCCGCCTAGCCGCACTCGACGGGCCGCATATTTACGCCACTGCTTCGGCGCTGCTGTTTGGCGGTTGGTTGCTGTATTTCTGGCAACTGCTCACGATTTCGTTGGACGTTCCGCGCGTGCTGCTGCCTGCGCCCAGCCTGATCGCCGCCGCCTTTGGCGAACATATGGGCACGCTGCAAACCGACTTTGTGCAAACCGTGGTGCGTGCCGTGGCCCTGGGCTGGGTGCTGGGCTCGGGCCTGGGCTTCTGTGTGGGCATTGCCATCGACCGCATGCCGTTTTTGCAGCGCGGCCTGCTGCCGCTGGCATCCCTCACCAGCACGATTCCGCTGGTCGGCGTGGCGCCGATTGCCGTCATGTGGTTTGGCTTTGAATGGCCGTCCAAAGCGGCCGTCGTGGTGCTGATGACCTTCTTCCCCATGCTCGTCTCCACCCTGGCCGGGTTGCGCGCGGCCGACCGCCTGGAGCGCGAGCTGATGCACAGCTACGCCGCCAGCTACTGGCGCACCTTGTGGTCGCTGCGCCTGCCTACGGCGCTACCCTTTTTGTTCTCGGCGCTCAAGGTCAATGCCACGCTGGCCCTGATCGGGGGCATCGTGGCGGAGTTTTTCGGCTCGCCCACCTCGGGTCTGGGTTTTCGCATCTCCACCGAGGCCACGCGCATGAACATGGGCCTGGTCTGGGCGGCGGTGGCGGTGGCGGCGGTCACCGGTTCGGCGGTGTACGCGCTGCTGGTGTCCATCGAAAAGCGCGCCGCCTTCTGGCATCCCTCGGTCCGGGGTAAAAAATGAAAGCACCTTTCCCCTGCAGCCCGCACCAACTCTGCGCTGCGTCAAATTGTTTTCTTGTCCTAGTGGACAAGACTGCGTCCCCGGCTTACCCTCTCGGGCAAGCTATTTTTCCCCTGTGTCCTTAACCCTAGGAGTTTTTTTATGAAGATGCGTTTGAAATTAAGCACCACCCTGGCAGCAGCCCTGCTGTCGATTGGCGCAGTGGCGGCCCATGCGGCTGACAAGGTAACGATTCAGCTCAAGTGGTTGCCGCAAGCGCAGTTTGCGGGCTACTACGTGGCGCAGGCCAAGGGCTACTACAAAGACGCAGGGCTGGATGTCACCATCAAGCCGGGCGGCCCTGATATTGCACCTACCCAAGTGATCGCCGGCAAGCAAGCCGACATCGTGGTGGACTGGATGCCCTCGGCCCTGGCCGCGCGCGAAGCCGGTGTACCGCTGGTCAACGTGGCCCAGGT
>CAMAQV010000088.1 GCA_945860595.1 Comamonas sp. lk | reverse complement strand
ATCATGGTGGTGAAGTCGCCGATCAGGAAAATCACCTGGTGCCCCAAGTCCTGTAGCTGGCGCATCTTGTTGAGCACCACGGTGTGGCCGACGTGGATGTCGGGCGCCGTCGGGTCCAGTCCCAGTTTGATACGCAGTGGGGTGCCGGTGGCCTCGGAGCGAACGAGCTTTTTGACCCAGTCGTCCTGGGGAATAAGCTCTTCGCACCCGCGCAAGGTGACGGCTAGGGCTTCGCGGACGCGCTCGGACATGGGCAGGGAGGTGGGCGGGACTAGGTGCATAAAAATCAGGGGGCCGTAAGTTCAGCCCGATATACTCGACCCCTCGTTAATCATTCGGGCGCTGGCGGACAAGGCATTTTAGCCCTCGCTTGCGCTCTTCAGTGCATCTAGGTTTTGCTGGTGCATTTGCTGCAGAGGTCGCGATTGCTAACTGATTTGTTCCATTCTGCCCAGAAGGCGGCCTTGGACGTGGCGGCGTCTATTCACCGCCATCCAGGCCGATTCCTGTCGGGTCTAGCCCTGTTGCTCGTCGGCGCAACCGGGGGTAGCTATGCGCTGGTCTCGCTCGCTCCTGACGATTCACAATTGGCCGTTCGTACCGTAGTGGAAACGGTGCAACCACTGGCCATCGAGCCGCAGCGCGATTTGCTCGCTGCTCAGGCCATGCGTTTGTACCGCAGCGATGTGAGTCGCAGCACGGATACCGCGGATAGCCTGCTACGCCGCTTGGGTGTGAGCGACCCTGCGGCGTCCGCCTTTTTACGCGCCGACCACACTACACAGAAAAATCTGCTGGGCCGCGCCGGCCGTAACGTGCAGGCCGAGGTCGACGAACGCGGCCGCCTTGTTGCCCTCACCGCCCGCTGGAGCCCTGAAGAAGACGGCACGTTTAGCCGCTTAAGGGTGTTTAGCGCTGCAGGTGCTTGGAAATCGACCATGGAAACACTCCCGCTGACTGCCAGTACGCGTATGGCCAGCGGCACGATTCAAAGCTCCTTGTTCGCCGCCACCGACGATGCGCACATTCCCGATAGTGTGGCCGTGCAGATGGCGGAAATTTTCTCGGGCGACATCGATTTTCACCGTGCCTTGCGCAAGGGGGACCGCTTTGTGGTTGTCTATGAAACCCTTGAAGGGGACGGAGAGCCTTTGCGGTCCGGGCGGGTACTGAGTACCGAATTTGTCAACGCCGGCAAATCCTTTCAGGCCTTGTGGTTTCAGACCCCACCATCCGGCTCAAACAGTCAGGCAAATGCCAAGGGCGCTTACTACAACATGCGTGGTGAGAGCTTGCATCGCGCATTCTTAGCCTCGCCTGTGGCCTTCTCGCGCATTACCAGCGGTTTTGCGATGCGATTCCACCCGATTTTGCGGACCTGGCGCGCGCATTTGGGCGTGGATTACGGCGCGGTGACCGGCACCCCCGTGCGCACCGTGGCCGATGGCACAGTGGAGTTTTCCGGTGTGCAAGGTGGTTATGGCAATGTGGTGATAGTCAAGCACAGCGGCAACACCACGACGGTGTATGCCCATTTGAGCCGTATCAACGTCCGCAGTGGCCAGCGTGTGCAGCAAGGTGACAACCTTGGCTTGGTAGGGGCCACCGGTTGGGCGACGGGTCCGCATCTGCATTTTGAGTTCCGTGTCAACGGCGCACACAAAGACCCGATGACGATAGCGCGTCAAGCCCAGGCCACTCCGGTCACCGCTGCCTTGCGCCCTGCGTTCGACCGTGTGGCAGAACTGGCACAACAGCAGCTGATGGCGGCAGCGCAAGTGCACATCGGTAGCGTCCAGTAAGGCGGCCGGCCGCAGCGCATGCCCAGCCCGTATATTGGTTTGATGTCGGGCACCTCGCTCGACGGCGTGGACGGTGTATTGGCCCAGCTGGGCGATGCGCCCTTTACCGCACAGGTTCTGGCCCGTGCCAGCTTGGATATGCCAACGGCCTTGCGCCAGGAGCTGCTCGCACTCAATACCCCGGGGCCTAATGAGATCCATCGTGCCGCTTTGGCTGCCAATGCCTTGGTAGGCTTATATGCCCAACTGGTGGAGCAGCTTGTGCACGCAGCGCAGATATCGGCGCAGCAGGTCCGGGCAATCGGTGCCCATGGTCAGACCGTGCGGCATCAACCCGGGGCCTTTGATGGCATTGGCTATACCGTGCAGCTGAACCAGGCCGCCTTGTTGGCCGAACGCACCGGCATTGATGTGGTCGCGGACTTTCGCAGCCGTGACCTGGCTGCCGGAGGCCAGGGCGCGCCCTTGGTACCGCCCTTCCATCAAGCCGTATTTGGCGACGCCCTAGAGGGGCGCGCGGTACTCAATATTGGGGGGATTTCGAACCTCACTTTTTTACCCGCGCAATCTGAGCTCGATGATGGCCCGGGCTTACTGGGTTTTGACTGCGGCCCGGGCAACGTACTCATGGACGCCTGGTGCGAGCAGCACACGGGTGCTCGCTATGACGCGCAGGGACAATGGGCTGCGCAGGGGCAATTGCATACCGGTTTGCTGGCCGCCCTGCTGGACGAAGCTTGTTTTACACAAAAACCGCCTAAAAGTACCGGCCGCGATATGTTTAACCGGACTTGGCTGGAGCGCAAGCTGGCGGCTTTTGCGCCGATAGAGCCGGTCGACGTGCAGACCACTCTGACCGAATTGACGGCCCAAGTCTGTGCGGGCAGTGCGCAATGGGCGCCCGCAGCCTGTGCGCGCTGGCTGGTGTGCGGCGGTGGCGCACGCAATCTGTTTTTGATGCAGCGCTTGCAAAATCTGCTGCCCGGGGTGACATTGGGCACTACGCAGGTTCTGGGTGTTGCGCCGCAGGATGTGGAGCCCTTGGCATTTGCGTGGTTGGCGCAGCAGGCGCTACGTGCAAATCCAGCCAGTTTACCCAGCGTGACCGGGGCGCGGGGCGCCCGGATTCTGGGTGCTATTTACCGAGCTTGAGCCCGGCGGCGAAGGGTGGTTAATTAGGCTGAGAACGATGAGCCGCAACCGCAGGTAGATGTCGCGTTAGGGTTTTTGATAACGAACTGCGCGCCTTGCAGGTCTTCTTTGTAATCAATTTCCGCACCGATCAAATACTGGTAGCTCATCGCATCGATCAGCAGGGACACGCCATTTTTAGACATGGTCGTGTCGTCTTCATTGGTGATTTCGTCGAAGGT
>CAMAQV010000087.1 GCA_945860595.1 Comamonas sp. lk | reverse complement strand
CAAAAACGCCAAGGGCACCGTCAGCAGTTCACCGAACTGCAAATCGGCGCGATTGTCGCTTAAAGGACGCAGGTCATGGCACAGAAAAAAGGCGGCGGCTCTACGCGAAACGGGCGCGATTCCAAGCCCAAAATGCTCGGTGTGAAATCCTTTGGCGGTCAATTGATCAGCGCTGGCGCGATCATCGTTCGTCAACGCGGCACCAAGTTCCACCCGGGTACCAATGTCGGCATCGGCAAGGACCATACGCTGTTTGCCTTGGTTGACGGTCATGTCCAATTTGCTGTCAAAGGCGCGTTGAACAAGCACACGGTGAGCATCACAGCTGCGGCTTGATCTGCAGCGTGGTCCCCGCAAAACCCTGCGCCGAAATGCGCGGGGTTTTTCATTTTTACCAGCAGGAATGCCATGAAGTTCGTTGACGAAGCCTATATCGACATCGCCGCCGGCGACGGTGGGGCCGGTTGCGTCTCCTTCCGGCACGAAAAATACAAAGAATTCGGCGGCCCCAATGGCGGCGACGGCGGACGCGGCGGCCATGTGTTTGCCGTGGCGGACTCCAACCTGAATACTTTGGTGGACTTTCGCTTCTCCCGCCGCCACGACGCCAAGCGCGGCCAGCATGGCATGGGCTCGGATATGTTTGGCGCAGCTGGCGACGATATCACCCTAAAAATGCCGGTGGGCACCATCATCACCGACGCCGAAACTGGCGAAGTCTTGTTTGAGCTGCTGGTCCCCGGCGAAGTCATCACTATCGCCAAGGGCGGCGACGGCGGCTTTGGTAATTTGCGCTTCAAAAGCGCTATCAACCGCGCGCCGCGCCAGAAAACGCCAGGCTGGCCCGGCGAAAAGCGCAACCTCAAGCTTGAGCTCAAAGTGCTGGCCGATGTGGGCTTGCTTGGCATGCCCAATGCCGGAAAATCGACTTTCATCACGGCTATTTCTAATGCCCGCCCGCGTATCGCGGACTACCCGTTTACCACGCTGCACCCCAATCTTGGCGTGGTGCGTGTGGGCCCGGAGCAAAGCTTTGTGGTGGCCGATCTTCCCGGCCTGATCGAAGGCGCATCCGAAGGCGCGGGGCTTGGGCATTTGTTTTTGCGCCATTTGCAGCGTACGCGTTTGCTGCTGCATATCGTCGATGTGGCACCATTTGACGAGGGCGTGAACACCGTGGCCCAGGCCAAAGCCATCGTCAACGAACTAAAGAAATACGACGAAGGACTCTATAAAAAGCCACGCTGGCTGGTCCTCAATAAGCTGGATATGGTCGATGGTGACGCCCGCGCTGCGCTGGTCAAAGACTTCGTCAAGCGCTTCAAGTTCAAGGGCCCGGTATTTGAGATTTCGGCCCTGACCCGCGAAGGCTGCGAGCCCCTGGTTAAAGCCATTTACAAACACGTGCAAGCGCAGCAGTTGTCCGAGCAGCCTTACATCGAGGAAGATCCGCGCTTCATTGTCGCAGCCCCTTCGGATGCCGAACCGGCGCCTTAAGTTTTTTAAGCGCCTTTTGCCCACCCATTGCCCGCCAGGCCGATACCGGTAAACCAAATGCCCAGTACCCGCACAACCCGCATTGTTCAGGATGCCAAGCGCATCGTGGTCAAGGTCGGCTCTAGCCTGGTGACCAATGAAGGCCGTGGGCTGGACGAAGCGGCTATCGGGCAATGGTGCCGCCAGTTGGCTGTCTTGCGCGCCCAGGGTATCGAGGTGGTGATGGTATCCAGTGGTGCGATTGCCGAAGGCATGAAGCGCCTGGGCTGGAGTGCACGTCCGCAGGCGATCAACGAGTTGCAAGCGGCCGCCGCCGTGGGCCAAATGGGCCTGGCGCAAATGTACGAAACCAAGCTGCGCGAAAACGCCCTGGGCAGCGCCCAGGTGCTGCTTACCCACGCCGACCTGGCCGACCGCGAGCGCTACCTCAATGCCCGCTCCACCTTGCTCACCCTGCTCAAGCTGGGCGTGGTGCCGGTGATCAATGAAAACGACACGGTGGTGAACGACGAGATCAAGTTTGGCGACAACGACACCTTGGGCGCCTTGGTAGCCAACCTGATCGAAGCCGATGCCCTGGTGATACTGACCGACCAAAAAGGCCTGTTCAGCGCCGATCCGCGCAAAGACCCGCAGGCGCGTTTTATTGACGAAGCGCGGGCGGGTGATGTGGCCTTGGAAGACATGGCAGGCGGCACCGGCAGTAGTTTGGGGCGCGGCGGCATGATTACCAAAATTCTGGCGGCCAAGCGCGCAGCGGGTTCGGGCGCCTCCACCATCATCGCCTGGGGCCGTGAGCCCGATGCGCTGGTGCGTCTGGCGCAGGGCGAGGCTATAGGCACGGTCTTGGTCGCCCCGACCCAGAAAACCCAGGCGCGCAAACAATGGATGGCTGATCACTTGCAATTGCGCGGCGCGGTAGTGGTGGATGCCGGGGCGGCGCGCATGGTGCGCAGCCAGGGCAAAAGCCTGCTGCCCGTAGGCATGGTGCAGGTGGAGGGCGATTTTTCGCGGGGTGATGTGATTGCTGTGCGCGGACCGGAAGGCCAGGACATTGCGCGCGGCTTGGCTAACTATTCCAGCGCCGAAGCGCGTTTGTTGTGCGGAAAGCCTTCGGGCGACATCGAATCCTTGCTGGGTTATGCCGCCGAACCCGAAATGCTGCACCGGGACAATCTGGTGCTGATGCGCTAAACGAAATCAGCGAAAACGCCGGATTCCTCGTCGTCTTGACAAGGTCTGCAGACGCTCAAAGCCGTGCACTGCAAGGGATGCGAAGCAATCTCCATTGGCTTGCGAATCAAACATTGATGGATCGCCGCGTCGCTGCACTTGTCGCGATGACGGACTTAAGCAGACAGTCCTTAGCTATCTTGCGCTTTAGGCTCTTGCTCCGGCGCGTTTTGCGGCTCAGGCAACCCCGCTTCTTCTGGCTGATGCCCCGCAGCGCCGCGTCCGCGGCCGACTCTGTCACGGCCATCCAGGCGCGGCAGGTAGCGGGATAACTCGGTGAGCGCGTCCTGGTACACCCCGCGCTTGAAATCCACCACCGCGTCCAGCGGCACCCAATAGTCGTTCCAACGCCAGGCGTCAAATTCCGGATGGTCGGTAGCGCGCAGGTTCAGGTTCCAGTCAAACCCCGTGAGCTGGAGTAAAAACCAGATTTGCTTCTGGCCTTTGTAATGGCCGCGCGCATCGCGCCGGATATAGCGTTGTGG
>CAMAQV010000086.1 GCA_945860595.1 Comamonas sp. lk | reverse complement strand
GCAGTATCGCGTTGCTGTCTGCTAAAAAATTAAAGTATCACAGATTGCTGCGGATGTAGGCCAAGTGATTGTGTTTGACCAGGTTCTGGCTGTCGGCAACGGCGCTGAATTGAAGGTCGGAACGCCCTTGGTGTCCGGAGCAACTGTGACGGTGACGGTTTTGTCACATGGCAAGCACGACAAGGTGCGTATTTTCAAAATGCGCCGTCGTAAGCATTACCAGAAGCGCCAAGGCCATCGCCAACAGTTCACTGAGCTGCACATTGGCGCTATCGCAGCATAAGCATTGCAAAGGACATAAGCCATGGCACAGAAAAAAGGCGGCGGCTCTACGCGAAACGGGCGCGATTCCAAGCCCAAGATGCTCGGTGTGAAGATGTATGGCGGCCAGTTGATCAGCGCAGGTTCCATCATCGTTCGCCAGCGTGGTACCAAATTCCATCCCGGCACCAATGTCGGAATCGGTAAAGACCACACCCTGTTTGCGCTGGTGGACGGCCACGTGGCCTTCACCGTGAAGGGCGCATTGAACAAGCCGACGGTGAACGTCACTGCGGCGTAACTGTCTGTAGCGACACCCCGAAACCCTGCGCCGCAAGCGCGGGGTTTTTTGTTTGAAGTTCCGCCATGAAGTTTGTTGACGAAGCCTATATTGATATCGCCGCGGGTGATGGCGGTGCGGGCTGCGTCTCGTTCCGGCACGAAAAATACAAAGAATTCGGCGGTCCCAACGGCGGAGACGGCGGGCGCGGCGGCCATGTTTTTGCAGTTGCTGATCCCAGTTTGAACACGCTGGTGGACTACCGTTTTGCCCGCCGCCATGAGGCACGTCGCGGTGAGCACGGTATGGGTTCTGACATGTTCGGCGCCGCAGGCACTGACATCACGCTGAAAATGCCGGTTGGCACGGTGTTGTCAGACAGCGAAACCGGCGAGGTCTTATTCGAGCTTTTACAGCCCGGCGAAGTCATCACGATTGCCAAGGGGGGCGACGGCGGCTTTGGTAACCTGCGTTTCAAGAGCGCGATTAACCGCGCGCCTCGGCAAAAGACACCCGGCTGGCCCGGAGAGAAGCGCAGCTTGAAGCTGGAACTCAAAGTGCTTGCCGATGTCGGTTTGCTGGGAATGCCCAATGCGGGCAAGTCCACTTTGATTACGGCGATTTCCAACGCCCGTCCGCGTATTGCCGACTACCCCTTCACTACTTTGCACCCCAACCTAGGTGTGGTCCGGGTGGGGCCGGAGCAGAGTTTTGTGGTCGCCGATTTGCCTGGTTTGATCGAAGGTGCGGCGGAAGGCGCGGGACTGGGTCACCTCTTTCTGCGCCATTTGCAGCGTACGCGCTTGCTCTTACACATCGTCGATATCGCGCCCTTTGACGAAGGTGTGGATACGGTGGCGCAGGCCAAAGCCATCGTTAATGAACTCAAAAAATACGACCAGGCGCTGTTTAAAAAACCGCGCTGGCTGGTGCTGAACAAGCTGGACATGGTGGACGCCGATCAGCGGGATGCGGTTGTGGCGGACTTCGTCAAGCGCTACAAGTTCAAAGGCCCAGTATTTGAGATTTCAGCTTTGACCCGCGAGGGGTGTGAGCCGCTGATCAAGGCGATTTACAAGCACATCAAGGCGCAGCAGGTTGCCGAGTTGCCCGAGGTGGAGGTGGATCCCCGTTTTGTGGCGCAGGACCCTGATCTGCCAACCCCGGGTGCTGTCGCCTGAAGGAGGCCGCCGTGAACTCCGCCAAAAAGTCGTCCATTCTGCGCAAAGCCAAGCGCGTGGTGGTCAAGGTCGGCTCCAGTCTGGTGACCAACGAAGGCCGTGGCCTCGATGAGGCAGCTATTGGCGAATGGTGCCGCCAGATGGCGCATCTGGTGCGCCAGGACTGCGAGGTCATCATGGTCTCCAGCGGCGCGATCGCCGAGGGCATGAAACGCCTGGGTTGGAGCCAGCGCCCGCACGCCATCCATGAGTTGCAAGCAGCCGCGGCGGTGGGGCAGATGGGCTTGGCTCAGATGTATGAGACCAAGTTGCGGGAAAACGGGCTGGGCAGCGCGCAGGTGCTGCTCACCCACGCGGATTTGGCCGACCGGGAGCGCTACCTCAATGCCCGCTCCACGCTGCTGACCCTGATCGGTTTGGGCGTGGTTCCTGTCATCAACGAAAACGACACGGTCGTCAATGACGAAATCAAGTTCGGAGACAACGATACCCTGGGCGCCCTTGTCGCAAATCTGGTTGAAGCCGACGCCCTGATTATCCTGACCGACCAACCTGGCCTGTTCAGTGCCGATCCGCGCAAAGATCCGGCAGCGCAGCTGATTGAACAGGCCCGCGCAGGAGACCCGACCCTTGAAGCGATGGCTGGCGGCGCGGGCTCCAGCATAGGCCGTGGCGGCATGATTACCAAAATACTGGCCGCTAAGCGGGCCGCCGGGTCAGGGGCCTCCACCGTCATTGCCTGGGGACGTGAGCCCGACGCGCTGATCCGTCTGAAAAACGGCGAGAGTATTGGAACCCTGTTGGTTGCCCCCACCCAGAAAACCCGGGCGCGCAAGCAGTGGATTGCTGATCACCTGCAAATGCGGGGGGCCGTTTGGGTCGATGCCGGTGCAGCGGCTAAGGTGCGCGAGGAGGGCAAAAGCCTGCTGCCGATCGGCATGTTCCAGGTGGACGGCGAGTTTTCACGCGGCGATGTCATCGCGGTGCGCGATGACCAGGGCGTGGAAATCGCCCGTGGCCTGGCCAATTACGCCAGCGCCGAAGCCAGGCTGATGTGCCGTAAGCCTTCCACTGAAATTGAAGGTCTGCTCGGTTATGTGGCGGAGCCCGAAATGCTGCACCGCGACAATATGGTGCTCACCCGCTGAGCCTGCCTGCCGGGTGCTAGCGCAGCGCCGTACCGCTGTCGAGATCGCCGCTGCGCGGCTCGCGCAGCGGGCTGTTGTAGCGGGGAAGGTAGCGCGAAAGCTCAGTTAAAGCCATCTCATAAACGCCGCGCTTGAATTCGACCACCGCTTCCAGCGGCACCCAGTAGTCATGCCAGCGCCAGGCGTCAAATTCTGGGTGTTCCGTGGCGCGCAGATTCACATCCCAGTCCTGGCCGACCAGCGCCAGCAGGTACCAGATTTGCTTCTGGCCTTTGTAGTGGCCCCGCGCATCGCGGCGGATGTAGCGGTCCGGCACCTCGTAGCGCAACCAGTCTCGGGTTCGGGCAACGATGTCGACGTGTTCGGGCTGTAGCCCCACTTCTTCGTGCAGTTCGCGGTACATGGCCTGCTCGGGCGTTTCGCCACGGTCAATACCACCTTGCGGGAACTGCCACGAATGCGTCCGTATCCGTTTGCCCCAAAAAACCTGGTTTCTCTGGTTGAGCAGGATGATGCCGACATTGGGCCGAAAACCGTCCCGGTCAAGCATAATCAAACCCCAATTTCTAAACTTGCACCATTATGCACGGGCGCATTT
>CAMAQV010000085.1 GCA_945860595.1 Comamonas sp. lk | reverse complement strand
GGGGTCGATTTGTTTTCCTTGCCAAAAGTGACGGTAGGAAAGCTAGCACTGGCGTGGGGGTGGTTGCGTAAGCCCATGATTCCATTGGTTTTCCTGTTGACTTTTCAATTCCCGTTTGAGGGCGCCAAAGCGTGATCGGTTTCATCCATTTTTGCCAGTTATCGCCACGCCCTGCGAGGGCAGGATTTCATTGGCGTAGCGCTCCACTGGAAAGCGAAATACGCCCCGTAAATTGATGCCCTGCAACCGCGTGGGAGCGATTTTCCCGGTGAGCTCAGCCGGGATCACCTGGCGCCGATTGGCCCAGCGATCCAAAACGGACTGCATCTGGGTGGTATTCCAGGCCATGATGATGTTGGCCAAGAGGCTCAAAGCATCGGCTACCGCCTGCATTTCCTCAGTCCGTTTGGCCTGCGCCGGACTAACCCGTCCGGTGTAAATCGCGCGCTTGAGCGCGTTGACTGCCTCACCCCGGTTGAGCACCCGGCGCAGTTCATTTCGAAAGGGGTCTTTGAGAAAGTAGTCGGCCAGAAACGTCGTCCTCAACAAGCGCCCCAACTGCACGCCAGCTTCATAGATCGGGTCACCTCTGGCGGCTGAGCCAAACCTGGCCAGGGCGGCCACTGCACTGGCGTTGCCGCTCATCACCGAGGCCGCCAAATGCACCAAGGTGTCCCAGTGCTTCTCAATCAATGCAGTATCAACGTTGGCCTCGCACACTGCGGCAATCTCAGGTGGGATGACCGTGCCACGGGGCACAAACAGGTGGCGCTGCTTCAACTCCTTCAGTCTAGGGCACAAATCAAACCCCAGCAAGCGTGCTAGCGCCATCGCAAAGTCGGTGTAGCCGTGGGTATCCACCGCCAACTGACTGGTCTCCATGGGCTCCTGGCGCACCACACCTTCAATGGCCACACCGGCCTGGCGCTCATTGAGCACGAAAGGCTGCGCATGAAAGATTCCCCAGCGATCACGCACATGGGAGTAGATGCCAATGGACGAGGTGTTGCGCCGGGGATCCTGTCTTGCTTGCCACACCCGTTGGGTGGTCTCCATGCTCATCATGTCGGATGATGCCAGGTCGGTTCGGCCCCAGGTCGCGGCAATCGGGTGACGCTGCATGAACTGCAGCACGGCCTGGCAGGCCTGATTCAAGCGTCGTTCGTCCCCGGCCCAACGCATGGCTTGGCGGATGCTGGTGGCGGACAACTGTGGAATCATGCGGGCACATTCCGCCGAAGTGAGGCTGGTGCCGTGCGCCATGATGCCGGCGTAGACCATGAGCAGTTCTTCAGTTGAACGTGGTTCGCGCCCCAGCATGATCCAGCTGAATCGGACCTGGGCGTCAACGGCCAGAATCACCTCCGGCAGTTGGACCTCTCCGATGCGTAGGTCCAGTTTGGTTCGCAGCTTAATGACCTCAGGATCTTCGTCCTCGGCCGGCAACACCGAGAGGTGGAGTTCATCGTCCACCCGCAGCACGCCACTGCGCGCGGCGGCGGCCACTGCATCGACGCCAGCGCGTACCTTAGCCAGCAATGGCTTTAAAAACGTGGCGGCATTGGCGGGCAGCGACAATCGGGCATAGTGACGCTTGGATTCTTCCTGCCATTGGGGGGGCTGTGAAGAATAGGCGCGCACGGCCCCGAAAACTCAGACTGTGTTCGATCCAGATGGAGCCGTTGCGTACAGCCCGGCGCAAGGAGAAAAGGGTGGCCACCTCCAAAGCGCGAAAGGCGCGCTCCCGATCAAGACCTCCGATCGCAGCATTCCAGACGGGCCCCAGGGGTGGGGCCACGATCTCAATGGGCAGTTCACGCCGCTTGTCGCAGTACAGCTTGGCAAGCTGGGCTAACGCGGTGGTTACTGGGTGCTCGCTATCGGCCTGCCAGGGCAGCTTGGTGATCTCAAACAGCAGGGCACGCACCGGGCGAATGGCGTCAATCATGCGCGCGCGCACCACGGACGCCCGACTTGGTGGCTTTTTTTGCTGACTGGCATCGACCAGGGCCATGATTCGAGATCGCAGCTCAGCATCAGGAAGTTCGCCTTGGGCGAGCAAACCTGCCAGTTCGCCGAGCAGGGCTTTGTACATGTCAGCCCAGTTGACTGTTTCAGTGACGCCGGCCTCAACCGTGCGCCAAAGATCAGAAACGCGTCGCTGCACCATCAAAATGGCCTGATCGGTGGCGGTGAACAGGCAGTAGCGCAGAAAACAAGCGACCTCCACGGTTCGAGCCGGTTCTTTGATTCTGGCCCCCACCGACGGAGGACGCGAGGCCAGCCGACGTGCGTAACGGCGCACGACAAGATTGGGCAGCATCTCCAAATACTGATGGACATTGAGGGCATAGAGAAACTCGATTCGCTCGAACACCTCGGCAATTTGCTTGGTTGAGTGCTTGGCCGGGGCCGCCCACAACCAGCTTTGTTGGGTTTGCCCATCTGGACGAAGTGCACGCATGGCAGATCGCCACCGGGATAGCAGCTCCATCGGGACGGCGGTCGTGATCGCTTTGGCGGTTTCTTCTTCGAGCTGTATCAGCGCAGCGGTGACCAGAGCACGGATGTCACGGTCGCGTGGGATCAAAATCTTGTTTTGGTATAGCCAGCGCCTGGCGAACACCAGCAGCTGATCGCGATCAGCACGGCGGGCCACTTCATAGCGCAAAACACGTACCAAGGCCCGGCGCTGGTACTCCGTCATCCATCGAAACTGCAGGACTTCACAGGCCAATTGCTGGTGGTCAAAGAGAGTCCGACCACGCCCATACAGGGCCTTGAGCGACGCCAGTTCAGGTGCGGTGACGCCGAGTTCTTGGCCCAGATGGCGCCATAAGGCGGACGGGACCAGCCGCACAGAATTGAGCAAACGCCCACTCAAGCGCAGAAAGCCGATATGCAGTGCAAGGCCCAACTTGAGGGCATTGCCACGGCGGGCCTCAATGAGCTTGCGCTCAGAACCGCGGTAGGTGAAAAACGTCTGCAGCTCGAAGGTGCTTATGTCGCGTGGCAGCTCATGCAGGCCAAGGTAAGTGTTGTGCCAGCTTTGCATCTTGTGTCTCCGGTGATTGGGGCAGACACAACCCCGCGAAAAAAGTGAACAGGAAAGCCAATGGAATCAAGGGCTTAGCAAACTACCCCTACGTCAGTGCTAGCTTTCCTACCGTCACTTTTGGCAACAAAAACAAAACGACCCCCCATAGGGCTTCCGGCATGGGCCTGATTTCCACAGGGATTTAAGGCAACACCAGGCGGTTCAACCTGCAGGCGCGGGCTCGCCCTGCCGCTGGGCACTCTCCACCAGCCATTCCCGCAAGATCCGGATTTTGGGCTGCTGCGCCCGGTCCGGCGGGTACACCAGGTAATAACCAATGCCCTGCTCGATCGTCGTCGCGAACGGTCGCGCCAACACGCCATCGCGCAGGCTTTCCTCGGCCAGAATCAAGTCGCTGATGGCCACGCCCTGCCCTCGCGTCGCCGCAGCCAGCGCAAGTTCCAACGTATCAAAGGCCTGTCCTCGTCGCGCATGGCGGGTGGACACTCCGCTGGCATGCAACCAGCGTTCCCAAGCGTCAAGCGGTTCCGTGTGCAACAGCGGCAGTTGCAACAGATCGGCCGGGGTCCCCAACCGTGCCGCCACGCTTGGGGAGCAGACCGGCGCCTGCACTTCCCGCATCAGCAGTATCGCCTCCACTTCGGGCCACTTTCCGTTGCCGCGTACCACCGCCGCGTCCACGTCAGAACGGTCAAAGGCTGGCTCCCAGGCGTTGTGGGTGG
>CAMAQV010000084.1 GCA_945860595.1 Comamonas sp. lk | reverse complement strand
GCAGGCGGTGTTCACGGCGGTACGTAAGGTGCACCGCCGCGTCAAGGGCTCTTACGCCGTGATTGCCTTGATCGCAGGGCAGGGTGTGCTGGCGTTTCGCGACCCCTATGGCATCCGCCCTTTGTGCATAGGCAGTGGCCCGGGTACCGTGGTGTTGGCCAGTGAGTCGGTGGCCCTGGAAGGTACCGGTCACACGCTGGAGCGCAACGTGGAACCCGGCGAGGCGGTTTTTATCGACCTGGCGGGCACAATCCACGCCCAGCAGTGCGCCGACGCACCGCAGCTCAAGCCCTGCATTTTTGAGTTCGTTTATTTGGCCCGGCCCGATTCGGTGATGGACGGTATTTCGGTTTACCAAGCGCGGTTGAATCTGGGTGAGGCGCTGGCGCGCCGCGTGGTGTCGCAGGTGCCGCCCAGCCAGATTGATGTGGTCATCCCCATCCCCGAATCCAGCCGCCCCAGCGCCGCACAACTCGCACAGCTCTTGGGCTTGCCCTACCGCGAGGGTTTTGTGAAAAACCGCTACGTAGGCCGCACCTTCATCATGCCCGGGCAGGCGGTACGCAAAAAATCGGTCCGGCAAAAACTCAATGCGATTGCCAGTGAGTTCAAAGGCCGAAACGTGCTGCTGGTGGATGACTCCATCGTGCGCGGAACCACCAGCCAGGAGATCGTGCAAATGGCGCGCGATGCGGGTGCCGCCAAGGTCTATCTGGCCAGCGCCGCGCCGCCCGTGCGCTACCCCAATGTGTATGGCATCGACATGCCCACAGCCTCGGAGCTGGTGGCGCACAACCGCAGCGTCGATGAGGTGCGCGCCATCATTGGCTGCGACGCGCTGATTTACCAGGACGTGGACGCCATGAAAAAAGCCATCGGCGCGCTCAATCCCCGCATCAGCGGTTTTGATGCCTCGTGCTTTGATGGTGTGTATGTCACCGGTGACGTGGGCGCGGCCGATATCGCCCGCCTCAACGCCGCGCGGGTGGGTGGCCTGGAGGATGAACAAGACACCTCGCGCCTGGCTCTACCCAATCTGGTTTCCTGATATTTGAATTGAAAGCCTCCATGCCGTCCAAAGCCCTGCCACCCGGCTTGCACCCCGATACCCTGGCCCAGCGTACCGCCGTCGCATCGAGCCAGTACGGGGAAAATTCCGAAGCCCTGTTTCTGACCAGCGGCTATGTGCAGCCCGACGCGGAGACCGCCGCCCGCCGCTTCGCCGGCGAGGAAGACGGCTACACCTATGGCCGGTATGGCAACCCCACGGTGGCCAGCTTCGAGCAGCGGCTGGCCGCGCTGGAAGGCGCGCAGGCGGCCATCGGCACCGCCTCAGGCATGTCGGCTATTTTGATGATGTGCATGGGCCTGCTGCAAGCGGGCGACCACGTTTTGTGCTCCCAATCCATGTTCGGCTCGACCATCAAGCTCATCGGCTCCGATCTGGCAAAGTTTGGCGTGCAATCCACCTTCGTGCCCCAAACCGATTTGGGCGCTTGGCGCGATGCGCTGCGTCCCAACACGCGTTTGCTCTTTGTTGAGACACCGACCAACCCGCTGACCGAGGTGTGCGATATCCAGGCCCTGGCCGATCTGGCGCACAACGCCGGCGCGCTGTTTGCTGTGGACAACTGCTTTGCCACGCCCAGCCTGCAGCTGCCTATGGCCATGGGCGCTGACATCGTGATGCACTCCGGCACCAAGTACCTGGACGGCCAGGGCCGGGTCATGGCCGGCGCGCTGTGCGCGAGCGAGGCAATCGTCACCGAGAAGTTTTTGCCCGTGCTGAAAAGCGCGGGCATGTCCTTGGCACCCTTTAATGCCTGGGTTGTGCTCAAGGGTCTGGAGACCTTGGATTTGCGCATGCGCGCTCAAAGCGCCAAGGCCCATGTGCTGGCCGCCTGGTTGGAATCTCACCCGGCAGTCGCGCGGGTCTATTACCCTGGGCTGGCCTCGCATCCCCAGCACGCATTGGCCATGCGGCAGATGTCGAACGTGGGCGGTGCGCTGCTGTCCTTTGAGCTCAATGCCAGCGATGCGCAGCAGGCGCGCCGCCGCGCTTTCCATGTGCTCGATGCGCTGCAAACCCTCTCCTTGTGCACCAACCTGGGCGACACCAAGACCCTGGCTGCCCACCCGGCCAGCACCTCGCATGGCCGCTTGACCGAAGCCCAGCGGATGGCCGCCGGTATCAGCCAAGGCTTGATACGCGTATCGGTGGGCCTAGAGCATGTGCCCGATATGCAGGCCGATTTGTTGCGCGGGCTGGATACGGCGCAGGGCCTGGCATGAGCCGTACCCGCACCCGTTTTGCCCCGTCGCCCACGGGCTTTATCCACCTGGGCAATATCCGCTCGGCGCTGTATCCCTGGGCCTTTGCCCGCGCCACCGGTGGTGACTTTATTTTGCGCATCGAAGACACCGACGAAGACCGCTCCACGCAGGCCGCCGTCGCTGTGATTTTGGAGGGCATGCGCTGGTTGGGCCTGGACGTGGACGAAGGCCCGTTCTACCAAATGCAGCGTATTGCCCGCTACAAGCAGGTGCTGCTGGAGTTGCAGGCAGCGGGTTGGGTCTACCCCTGTTACATGCCGGTGGCAGAGCTGGACGCGTTGCGGGAGCGCCAGATGGCCGCCAAAGAAAAACCCCGCTACGACGGCACCTGGCGGCCCGAGTCGGGTAAGGTGCTGCCGCCCGTACCCACTGGCGTGCAACCGGTGCTGCGCTTCAAAAATCCGCAGGGCGGCAGCGTGGTCTGGGACGACAAAGTCAAAGGCCGAATCGAGATCAGCAACGATGAACTCGACGACCTCGTGATCGCCCGCCCTGCAGCAGCAGGCGAGGCCGTAGGTACGCCCACCTACAACTTTTGCGTCGTCGTGGACGATATCGACATGGCTATCACCCATGTGATCCGGGGCGACGACCATGTCAACAACACCCCGCGCCAAATCAACATCTTTAAGGCACTGGGCAAGGAGCCGCCGGTATATGCGCACCTGCCCACGGTGTTGAACGAGCAAGGCGAAAAGCTCAGCAAGCGCAACGGCGCGAAGGCGGTTACTGCGTACGCCGCAGAAGGCTTTCTGCCTGAAGCCATGGTCAACTACCTGGCGCGTCTGGGCTGGAGCCATGGCGATGATGAAATATTCACCCGCGCGCAGTTCATCTCGTGGTTCAACCTCGACCACCTGGGCCGCAGCGCTGCGCAGTTTGACGAAGCCAAGCTGCGCTGGGTCAACGCCCAGCATCTGAAAGGCATGGAGGGCGCCGCGCTTTCGCCCTTGGTCGCGCAGCACCTGCAAGACCGTGGTATCGGTATTGCTGCCAACGCGCAACTGCCCGCGCTGTGCGATTTGCTCAAAGACCGCTGCGACACCACGCTGGCGCTGGCCGATTGGGTGCAAAAGTTTTATGCCGAAGTTGCGCCCTCCGCCGAAGATATCGCCACCCACCTCACGCCCGCTGTGCAACCGGCCCTGCGCAGCCTGGTGGATGTGCTGGGCGATTGCGTGTGGGACAAGGCGGGCATTGCGGCGGCCATCAAGCTGGTTCTGACGCAGCACGCGCTCAAAATGCCGCAGCTCGCCATGCCCGTGCGCGTGCTGCTGCTGGGTACGCCGCAGACACCTGCGCTGGACGCGGTGCTGGCGCTTTTTGAGCGTGGCACTGTCTTGGCGCGCCTGCAGCCTCACGCGGTTTGACTAGGCTATACTCGCGGGCTTCGGAAACGTCGGCGTGTTGGTCATAAGCAAGCACATCGGCACAGGTTTGGGGGTATAGCTCAGCTGGGAGAGCGCTTGCATGGCATGCAAGAGGT
>CAMAQV010000083.1 GCA_945860595.1 Comamonas sp. lk | reverse complement strand
GGGCGGGCTTTGCTGCGCTGGCGTTTGCGTCCTTCATGGCGTGGGTGGTGGTTAGTCTGCCGCCTGGGCCCAGTGGCTACATGAAAACCTATCAGCCCGCGCTGGAAACAGTGTTTGGCAACGCCTGGCGCATTGCCGCAGGCTCGATGATCGCGTTCTGGATGGGCAGCTTTGCCAACAGCTACGTGATGGCCAAAATGAAAATCATGACCCAGGGCAAATGGCTGTGGAGCCGCACCATCGGCTCGACACTGGTGGGCGAGGCGGTGGACTCGTCGCTGTTTTACTTTATTGCGTTCTACGGCATCTGGCAGCTTGACGACTTGATCAAGGTCGCGTTGGCCCAGTACGCGTTAAAAACCGCTTGGGAAGTGCTGATGACCCCGGCCACCTACAAGATCGTCAACTTTTTAAAGCGCAAAGAAAACGAAGACTATTACGACCGCAACACCAACTTCAATCCGTTTCATACCAAGGCATGAAAGCAGTTGCCGCAGTACGCCGTCATCTGAAGCAGGCCTTGCCAGCCTTTCCCGGTGGATGCCAGAAAATAGCCAGCTTCAGCATGGGCCTCGTGCTCGCCCGGTTAAGGCCGCGCGCAGGCAAAATCTCCTATTTAGGAAACACCGGGACCATTGAGCCCGATTTCGCCACATCAAGAACGGAGACACCCTTGAGATCTACTATTTCCCGATCGCTTCGTTCGGGCGACGACTTCACAGAAGTCACCTTCAAGCGCCGCACCTTGCTCGGCGCGGCATCCGCTGGCGTGGCTGCGGCGGTGCTGCCTGGCACCTTGCGCGCGCAGGCCACCTATCCGTCCAAGGCCATCACGCTGATTGTTCCCAACCCGCCCGGTGGCAACACGGACATCCTGGCCCGTATTTTTTCTGTCCCGCTGTCCAAGGCACTTGGCCAGCCTGTGGTGGTAGACAACCGGGCAGGCGCCGGTGGCGTGATCGGCATGACGGCCGCTGCACGCGCACCCGCCGATGGCTATACGGTCGGGCTGGGTAACCTGAGCGACCTGGTTGTCAGTCGATACGCGCAGCCCAACGTGCCCTACGATCCCGCGAAGGACTTTGCCCCGGTGTCGACCTTGGCCAAAGTCTCTATCGTCGTTACCGCTCTGCCGTCCTTTGCGGCCAAGTCGTTCCAGGAGTTCCTGGCGCTGGCCAAAGCCAACCCTGGAAAATACAAGTGCGGCACCGCCGGCAATGGCACCATGGGTCACCTGTGCCTGGAAGCGTTGCAGGCGGCGTCGGGTGTCGATATCCTCCACGTCCCGTACCGCGGCGGTGCGCCAGCGCTCAGTGACTTGCTCGGTGGGCATATTGACTTGTTGATCGACGGCACTGCGCTGTCGCAGGTCAAGGCTGGCAAGCTCAAAGCGCTGGCCGTGACGGCTGAACGCATGTCGGTGCTGCCGAACGTGCCGACGATCGCAGAATCTGGCGTGCCGGGTTTTTCGTTTGGCAACTACTGGGGCTTGCTGATGCCGGTCGGCTCGCCAGCAGCGGCGGTGACCCGGATCAACGCCGAAGTCAAGCGACTCCTGGAGCAGCCCGACATCCGCCAGCAGCTGGAAAACTCAGGATTCTCCCCTCTGACATCGACGCCGACGGAATACGGTCAAGCGCTGCAAAAGTCCTACGACCAGATCGGTCAACTCGTCAAGAACGCAAAGATCACCTTCAACTGATCCTGGGCATCAGGCGCCCACCACATCCAAGAACCATGCAAAGCAAACCCAACGTACTCCTGATCGTGGCCGACGACATGGGGTTCTCAGACATCGGTTGCTATGGCGGCGAGATTTCGACCCCTCACATTGACCGACTGGCGGCCAGTGGCGTGCGTTTTTCCCAGTTTTACAACACGGCCCGGTGCAGCCCGTCGAGGGCTTCTTTGTTGACGGGCCTGCATCCGCACCAAACCGGGATTGGCATCCTCACGAAGGACGACCGCCCGCATGGCTACCCCGGCTCCCTCAATGACCGCTGCGTCACTGTTGCAGAGATTCTGTCGGCCGCCGGGTATGCAACATCCTTGGTTGGCAAGTGGCATCTGGCCTCAAACATCCGGCAGGCCAACGACGCGTGGCCAACAAGACGCGGCTTCGATCACTTTTACGGAACACTGGCCGGATCGTGCTCGTACTTCCAGCCGGCAACGCTCACCCGTGGCGAGCACAACGTCGAATCCGAAGCCACTGGGCAAGCAGACTACTACTACACCGACGCCATCACCAAGGAGGCTTGCGCCTTCGTGCGTGAACAGTCACAGGGGAGCCAGCCGTTCTTCATGTACGCCGCGTTCACCGCCCCGCACTGGCCGTTGCAGGCGCGCGAGGAAGACATCGCCAAACACCGGGGCCTTTACGACGAAGGCTGGGACGTGCTGCGTGAACGGCGTATGCAGCGGCTGCGTGAATCCGGTATGTTGGCAGATACGGTCCAGGAATACGAGCGCGATCCCGCAGAGCCGGCATGGGAGCATGCGGAGCACAAAGCCTGGGAGGCCCGCCGCATGGAGGTTTATGCGGCGCAAGTGCACCAGATGGACCAGGGCATCGGCGATATTCTGGCCATGCTCGAGGAAACGGGGCAACTTGACAACACCCTGGTGTTTTTCCTGTCAGACAACGGGGCCTGTGCCGAGGTCCTTCCGCTGGACGGCAGCGCCGAGGCTTTCAAGCAGCGCAGGCCGGACCTGAATCGCCTGAGGCCGCGCAATGGTCGCGAGCTGCAGGTCGGCAACGAATCCGCCATCGTCCCGGGACCGGAAGACACCTATGCAAGCTATGGCCGCGCCTGGGCCAACTTGTCCAACACGCCTTTTCGGCTGTACAAGCGCTGGACGCATGAGGGCGGTATCGCCACGCCATTGATCGTGCATTGGCCCGCAGGAGGACTGGCCAATGGTGCCATTGTCCGGGCGCCGTTTCAGCTCACCGACGTGTTGCCGACGATCCTGCAGGCAGCGCAGGTCCCGTACCCCGCAAACGCGAGGGGCCGGGATATTGCGCCGTGCGAAGGCGCCAGCTTCTTGACGGTGCTGCGCGGCGGCCAGGCGACTGACCATACCCTGTACTGGGAGCACACCGGCAACGCCGCCATACGGCGCGGTCGCTGGAAACTGGTGCGCGAGTACCCCGAGCCCTGGGAGCTCTACGACATGGACACCGATCGGGCCGAGATGACCGACCTGGCTGCGCTGCAGCCTGACATCGTTCACAAACTGGTCGTGCAATGGGAGGCATGGGCTGACCGCGTGGGCGTCGTACCGTGGGACGACGTGCTGGCCGGTTACCGCGCCGCTGGTCAGGACGAGGCTGAGGCTGCTGGTTGACTGGACCGTGATACTGAAGACTTGGCCGTGATCGATGTGCCGCTGCTCGGGCCGATCCCGTTCAGTGTCGGCATTTTGTGTTTCCCGATCAGCTACATTTTTGGCGACATCCTGACCGAGGTCTATGGCTACGGTCGAGACAGCCGCGTGGTGGGGGCGGGCTTTGCTGCGCTGGCGTTTGCGTCCTTCATGGCGTGGGTGGTGGTGAATTTGCCGCCTGGGCCCAGTGGCAACATGAAAACCTACCAGCCCGCGCTGGACATGAAAGCACACGCCGGAAATCACAGACCATGGATTCGGAACTGTCTGACAAGCTGAACAGGCAACGATTCAAATGCCTGTTCTAGCTCTGTTTGATGGTCTTTGTTGTCCTGACGAGGCCAAGGGCACGGCCAGCGTCATTTTGATCAAGGCGATACGTAAGCCGTTACCTTGGCTGTGAAGGCCACCAACACGCCTGGGACCAAACCATAGGCACTGGTCAGGGTGGCGGGTGCATTTCCGGCAGTGAAAAAGCATCCGCTAGTGCTACCAATGGGGCATTGGATAGACGTGG
>CAMAQV010000082.1 GCA_945860595.1 Comamonas sp. lk | reverse complement strand
TCATGCCGCGCGCGCCCAGCGGGTCGCTCCACTCGCTGTTGTAGCGGATCTCCGTTTTAGCCGGGTCCAGCACCAGCGAGGCTTGCTTGTAATAGGTTTGGGCGTTGGCCTCGATCTGCTCGCGGGTCAGCGGCGGGCGGGTGCTGTTGCGGCCCGACGGGTCGCCAATCATGGTGGTGAAGTCGCCGATCAGGAAAATCACCTGGTGCCCCAGGTCTTGCAGCTGGCGCATCTTGTTGAGCACCACGGTGTGGCCGACGTGGATGTCAGGCGCCGTCGGGTCAAGCCCCAGTTTGATGCGCAGCGGGGTATTGGTCGCTTCAGAGCGAACCAACTTTTTCACCCAGTCTTCCTGGGGAATCAGCTCTTCGCAGCCCCGCAGGGTGACGGCCAGGGCTTCGCTGAC
This sequence comes from Comamonas sp. lk, assembly GCA_945860595.1. Classification (GTDB taxonomy): domain Bacteria; phylum Pseudomonadota; class Gammaproteobacteria; order Burkholderiales; family Burkholderiaceae_C; genus Allorhodoferax. The sequence goes on along the minus strand of CAMAQV010000082.1, from coordinate 3,695 downwards.
GCGATCCGAGATGGGTAAAGTGGCGGGGACGGAGGTGGGCTGGACTGGGTGCATATAGATCAGAGTGGCCGTAAGTTCAGCCCGATATACTCATCCCCTCGTTAATTATTCGGGCGCTGGCAGGAAAAAGACATTTTAGTCCTCGCTTTCGCCCCTAAGTGCGTCCCGCTTGTGCGGGTGCACTTGCACAAGAGGTTGCGATTGCTCACTGATTTGTTCCATTTAGCCCAGAAGGCGGCCTTGGATGTGGCGCAGGCTATTGGCCGTCACCCAGGCCGATTCCTGTCGGGTCTTGCCCTGTTGCTTGTCGGTGCAACCGGGGGCAGCTATGCGCTGGTCACTTTGGCCCCTGACGACACACAAGTGACCGTCCATACCGTCGTAGAAGTAGTGCAGCCGCTGGCGATAGAGCCGCCGCGCGATTTGCTGGCGGCACAGGCTATGCTTTTGTACCGCAGCGATGTGAGCCGCAGCACCGATACCGCCGATAGCCTCTTGCGCCGCTTGGGAGTAAGCGACCCAGCGGCCTCCGCCTTTTTACGCGCAGATCGCAACGCCCAGAAAAACCTACTGGGCCGCGCCGGCCGCAATGTTCAGGCCGAGGTCGATGAACGCGGCCACCTGGTTTCCCTGACCGCCCGCTGGAGCCCGGAAGAAGACGGCACCTTCAACCGCCTGAGCGTGCGTGGCCAGGTTGGCGCCTGGAAATCAACCATGGAAACGCTGCCGCTGACTGCGAGCACCCGTATGGCCAGCGGCACGATTCAGAGTTCCTTGTTCGCCGCCACCGACGAAGCGCGAATTCCCGATAGCGTGTCCGTGCAGATGGCAGAGATTTTTTCAGGTGACATCGATTTCCATCGCGTGCACAAAGGCGACCGCTTTGTGGTCGTCTATGAAACCCTCGAAGGCGATGGCGAGCCTTTGGGTGCAGGGCGCGTGCTGAGTACCGAATTTGTCAGTGCAGGCAAATCCTTCCAAGCCGTGTGGTTTGCGAACCCGCAATCGGACCCCAACAGCCAGGCGACGGCAAAGGGCGCTTACTACAACCTGCGTGGTGAGAGTTTGCACCGTGCATTCTTAGCCTCGCCGGTTGCTTTCTCGCGCGTTACCAGCGGGTTCGCGATGCGATTCCACCCGATTTTGCAGACTTGGCGCGCGCATCTGGGCGTGGATTACGGCGCGGCAACTGGCACCCCGGTGCGCACCGTAGCGGATGGCACAGTGGAATTTTCCGGTGTGAAAGGTGGGTACGGCAACGTGGTAATGGTCAAGCACGGCGGTAATACTTCGACGGTGTATGCCCACCTGAGCCGCATCAATGTCCGCAGCGGTCAGCGCGTACAGCAAGGGGACAACCTTGGCTTGGTCGGAGCCACCGGTTGGGCTACCGGCCCCCATCTGCATTTTGAGTTCCGTGTCAACGGCGTGCACAAAGACCCGATGACGGTAGCGCGTCAAGCCGAGGCAACCCCAGTCACTGCTGCATTGCGGCCTGCATTTGACCGTGTGGCAGAGCTGGCGCACCAGCAGCTGATGGCGGCCGCGCAAGTGCACATCGGCAACGTCCAGTAAGGCGGGCAGCCGCAGCGCATGCCCGGCCTGTATATTGGTTTGATGTCGGGCACCTCGCTCGACGGCGTGGACGGTGTGTTGGCCCAGTTGGGTGACGCGCCCTTCGCAAGCACGGTTGTTGCGCGTAGCAGCATGGATATGCCAGCTGCCTTGCGCCTGGAACTGCTGGCACTCAATACCCCTGGCCCCAACGAAATCCATCGTGCCGCCTTGGCTGCCAATGCCCTGGTTGGCCTATATGCCCAACTCGTAGAACAGCTCCTACGCGCAGCGCAGGTATCTGCGCACCAAGTCCAGGCGATTGGCGCCCATGGTCAGACGGTACGGCATCAGCCCGGGGCCTATGATGGAATCGGCTACACCATCCAACTCAACCAGCCTGCCTTATTGGCGGAACGCGCCGGCATAGACGTAGTGGCCGACTTTCGCAGCCGTGACTTAGCCGCGGGAGGCCAGGGTGCCCCTCTGGTGCCCCCTTTCCATCAGGCCGTATTTGGCGACCCCATAGAGGGGCGAGCGGTACTCAATATTGGGGGAATTTCGAACCTTACTTTCTTACCCGCGCAATCTGAGGCTGGTAAGGGCTCGGGCTTACTGGGTTTTGACTGCGGCCCCGGCAATGCGCTCATGGATGCGTGGTGTGAGCAGCACACAGGCGCACGCTACGACGCGCAGGGCCAATGGGCCGCCCAGGGACAATTGCATGCGGGCTTGCTGGCAGCCTTGCTGGACGAAGCGTTTTTCGCACAAAAACCGCCTAAAAGTACTGGGCGCGATAGGTTCAACCGACCTTGGCTCGAGGGCAAACTGCGGATGTTTGCGGCGATAGAGCCCGTAGACGTGCAAACCACCTTGACCGAATTGACGGCCCAGGCCTGTGCGGCTAGCGCGCAATGGGCGCCCGGCCCCTGTGCGAGATGGTTGGTGTGCGGCGGCGGTGCACGAAATCAGTTTTTGATGCAGCGTTTGCAAAAGTTGCTGCCTGCGGTGACCTTGAGTACGACGCAAGTGTTGGGCGTTGCGCCGCAAGATGTGGAAGCGCTGGCTTTTGCGTGGTTGGCGCAGCAAGCACTGCGTGCCAACCCAGCTAGTTTGCCCAGCGTAACCGGGGCGCGGGGCGCGCGGATATTGGGTGCTATTTACCGGGCCTAAGTCCGGCAGCGGGATGGCTAATTAGGCCGAGAAGGATGAGCCGCAGCCGCAAGTGGTGGTGGCGTTGGGGTTTTTGATGACGAACTGGGCGCCTTGCAGGTCTTCTTTGTAGTCAATTTCCGCACCGACCAAATACTGGTAGCTCATCGCGTCGATCAGCAGGGATACGCCATTTTTAGACATGGTCGTGTCATCTTCATTGGTGATTTCGTCGAAGGTAAAGCCGTATTGGAAGCCTGAGCAGCCACCGCCTTGAACGAATACGCGCAATTTCAAGTCGGGGTTGCCCTCTTCCGCGATCAGATCTGCGACTTTGGCGGCGGCGCTGTCGGTAAACAGAATCGGAGCGGGCATCTCTGTAGGAAGGGCTTGGGCGACTGCGTTCATAAAGAATCCATGACGAATAAAAAGTTATAAGGCAATAGTACAGTATTTCACTCGGAAATGAAATTAAGCAAGATTTGGCTCGGTCGCCAGTGGGGCTTTTTCATCGCCGCTCAGGATGGGCGTAAGGCGGCCCGCAATCAACGCGCCCTGGTGCATTTCAAGGGCGCCATAGGCCACATCACCTTCGATACGCGCATTGGGTTGCAATTCCAGCATTAATCGCGCACTAACCGCGCCTTTAATGGAGCCATTGATGATGATGTGATCGGCGGTGATATTGCCCACGATGCTGGCCGATTCCGCAACGACCAATATGCTCGCCTGGTGGTCGATGGCGGTGACATTGCCCGCGATCTCGCATTCAATTCGGATGCCATCACTGAAAAAGATATCGCCTGCGACCCGTGCGCCCTTGGCAACCAGGCTTTTCAAGGGGGGCTGCTTTTTCTTGTTAAACATGGGGCTCCTTACCGCGTGACTACGCTTTTAGCGGGCATTACAGTTTGATGGTTTGGCTGGCGCGCACCGTCGCACCGTCCATCACTTTGGCCGTTAGGCCTTTGACGCTGACTTGCGCCGGG
>CAMAQV010000081.1 GCA_945860595.1 Comamonas sp. lk | reverse complement strand
CGCCGGATGCCGGAGTTGACACAGTTGGACAGTGCGAAGTCAACAATGCGGAACTTCCCACCGAAATACACCGCCGGCTTGGCGCGCTTATCGGTCAACTGCTTCAAGCGGGAACCGCGTCCACCGGCCAGCACCAGGGCGATGGTGCGGCGCACCAGCATATGGGGCTGCGTGGAGGGCTTGTGCGGGGCATCTTTGGTGGACATAGGGTCGTTCCTAGGGTGGTTCTTGTTGCGCTGATGTCGGTGCTGCGCTGGCAAGCCACAAACTCCCCGGTGGCAGCATTTCAACATGTTCCAAGCGTCGATTAGGGCTGTCCCCGCCAGCCGTGTCAATCAGAAGAAACCACACCCCCGGCGGCAGTACACAAGGCACCGGCTTGGACGCGCCGTTGCACAGCAGCAGACAACTGGCATACAGCGCATCGTTGTGGTGCGTATCACCAATTGCGGTGGCCCAGTCGAGCTGCACCGCCAGCGTGCGGCGCGCCGGATCGTTCCAATCTTGCGGACGCGGCGAGCTTGCATCGGGGAGAAACCACCGCGCCACCACGCCCTGGTCTGCGCCCTCTGCTTGCCACCAGCCGCTACTGCGCAGCACGGCCCGACTTTGGCGCAGCGCTTGTAACGAAGCGATGAAATCGGCATAGCCCGTATCGGCATTTTCCCAATCCAGCCAACTGATGGCGTTGTCCTGGCAGTAGGCGTTGTTATTACCACCCTGGCTGTGGCCGATGCTGTCACCCGCCTGCACCATGGGAGTGCCCAGCGCCAGCAGGGTGATTGCTAGCAGCACGCGCTGCCATTGGCTGCGTTGCGCGCGGATCTGCGGATCTGCGCTATCGCCTTCGATACCGCAGTTGATGCTCAGATTGTGGCCATGCCCGTCGCGGTTGTCTTCGCCATTGGCCTGGTTGCGCCGTTCGGTGTAGCGCAGCAGATCGGCCAAGGTAAAACCGTCATGCGCGGCGACAAAATTTACGCTGCTGTGGGCCGCCCGCGTGCGGGGTTCAAAGGTGTCGCTAGAGCCAGCCAGCCGCATAGCCCATTCGCCCAGGCCCCCATCGCGGTGCAGCCAAAAACTGCGCTGGGTGTCACGAAAGCGGTCGTTCCATTCCAGCCAAGCCGCTGGAAACTGCCCGAGCTGGTAACCGCCTTCCCCGATATCCCAGGGCTCGGCCACGAGCGTGCAGCGCGACAAGAGTGGATCGCCCGCCAGGGCCTGCAACAGGGGCGCACGGGCCGAAAACGCATAGTCTTGCGCAGCAGTGCCGCGCCCCAGCGCAGGGGCCAGGTCAAAGCGAAAGCCATCTATTCCGTAGTCCAGCACCCAGCTGCGCAGGCTTTGTAGCACCATGCGGATGACCAGCGGATGGTCTAGCCGCAAACAGTTGCCGCAGCCCGTCCAATTGCGATAGCGCGCCAGGTCGTCCAGGTCCAGGTGGTAATACGTGGCGTTATCGATGCCCCGCAAGCCCAAGGTCGGGCCGTGCTCGTCGGTCTCGCCACTGTGGTTGTAGACCACATCGAGCAGCACCTCCAGCCCGGCGGCGTGCAAGGCGCTGACCATCGCGCGCAACTCGCTGCGCGGCGTAGTGCCGGGCTGGCCACTCCAGTAGCGCGCGGTCGGTGCGCTCCAGGCAATCGGGCTGTAGCCCCAGTAATTGCGCAGGTTCAGCGTGAGCAAGCGCAGTTCATCGGCGCAGGTCGCCAAGGGCATGAGGCTGACGGTGGTCACCCCCATTCGTTTGAGATGCGCAATCGCTGCCGGGTGTCCCAGCCCGGCATAGCTGCCGCGCAAATGAGGGGGAATATCTGTGTGCAGGGCGCTGAAGCCTTTGACGTGCAATTCGCAAATCAATCGTTGCGCCGGATCCAACACTGGGCTCCGCGCTGCGGGCGCGAAGGGTTCTACGACGACGGCTTTCAGGGCCTGCTGCGCGTTGTCGCGCGTGTCCTGCACCATGGGCGCGTCCGCGCGGTGGCCTAGGTGAATATCCTGCCCCTCGTAGCTACCCAAAACGGCAGCGGCGCTGGGGTCGAGCAAAAGCTTGTGCGGATTGAAACGCTGGCCCCGCGCCGGGTCCCAAGGGCCGTGCACGCGCCAACCGTAAATTAATCCGGCTGTTGCGCCGGGGAGCAGGGCTTGCCAGACACCGTCCACCGCCGGGGGCATCTGAAAACGCTGGACTTCGGTCTGCCCTGCAGTATCAAACAGACACAGGTCTACTGCCTGCGCGTTCGGTGCTGCCAAGGCCAATTGCACGCCGCCGTCCACCACCGTTGCGCCCAGCAGCGCTACGCCATTCAGGCGCTGCAAGGCCGCGTCCATCACACTGCGCTCACGCGGGTTCCAGCACCAGACAGGACAGCGGTGGCAGATGCAGAAGCAGCGATTGTTCGTGCCCGTGCGCCCCCTGTGCCTCCGCATGCAAGCTGCTGTTGCCGATACCGCTGCCGCCGTACACGCTTGCATCGGTGTTGATCACTTCACGCCATGCGCCCCCCTGCGCAACACCGAGTCGATAAGCGGTACGCGGCAAGGGTGTGAAATTGCAGACCACCACCGCGCATTGGCCGCTGCGCGACCACCGGGCAAAGGCCAATACCGATTGGGCATGGTCTTCGTGCGCGATCCAGCTGAACCCGGCGGAATCTACGTCTTGCTGGTGCAAGGCGGGCAGGTCGCGGTAGACGCGGTTGAGATCACGCACCAAGCGCTGCACACCGGCGTGGCCGGGCTGGTCTTGCAGATGCCAGGGCAGGCTTTGGCCATCGGCCCATTCGGTGGGCTGGGCGAATTCACCCCCCATAAACAATAGTTTTTTTCCCGGATAGGCCCACATCAGGCCGTAAAGCGCGCGCAAATTGGCCAATTGCTGCCACGGGTCGCCCGCCATCTTGCCCAGCAGCGAACGCTTGCCGTGCACCACTTCGTCGTGCGAGAGCGGGAGCACAAAGTTTTCGCTAAACGCGTACATCAGCCCAAAAGTCAGCAAATTTTGGTGGTGGCGGCGGTAGACGGGATCGAGCTGAAAGTAGTCGAGCGCATCGTGCATCCAGCCCATATTCCACTTGAAGTGAAAGCCCAGCCCACCGCCAGCCAGGTCGGGCGCTGGCGGGCGGCTCACGCCCGGAAAGGCGGTGGATTCTTCGGCAATCATCAGCGTGCCAGGCCGCTCCACACCGACTTGGTGGTTGAGGCGGCGCAGGAAATCCATGGCCTCCAAGTTTTCGCGCCCGCCATGGGCGTTGGGTATCCACTGGCCGGGCTCTCGGCTGTAATCGCGGTACAGCATAGAGGCCACGGCATCGACACGCAGGCCGTCAATGCCAAAGCGCTCCAGCCAGTACAAGGCGTTGCCGATCAAAAAATTACGCACTTCGGTGCGGCCGAAGTTGTAGATCAGCGTATTCCAGTCCTGGTGAAAACCTTCCTTGGGGTCAGCGTATTCATAGAGATGCGTGCCGTCAAAAGTCGCCAAACCGTGCGCGTCGCTGGGGAAGTGCGCGGGCACCCAATCCAAAATAACGCCCAATCCGGCGGCATGGGCCGCGTCCACAAAATACTGAAAATCTTCAGGGCTGCCAAAGCGCGCCGTGGGCGAGAACATACCCAGCGGCTGGTAGCCCCAGGACGCGTCCAAGGGGTGTTCACTGACCGGCAGCAACTCCAGATGCGTAAAGCCCAGGTCGCGGGCATAAGGCACCAGCGTGTCGGCCAGTTCGCGGTAGTTCAGCCAGCGCCAGCCGTCCGCTTTGCGCCAGGAACCAAGGTGCACTTCGTACATCGACAAGGGCGCGTTCAGCGCATTGGCTGCGGCACGCGATGGCTGCATTGCGCGCCGGGGTGGCAGGCCACACACCACGCTGGCCGTGGCCGGCCGCAATTGGGTTTGGAAGGCATAGGGGTCCGCTTTCAATGCGACCAGACCCTGCGCGCCCAAGATTTCAAACTGGTAGGTGTCGCCCCGCACCACCTGGGGCAGAAAGATTTCCCACACGCCGCAGCCATGGCGCAAACGCATAGGGTGGCGCCGCCCGTCCCACTGGTTGAAACTTCCGACCACCGACACCCGCTTGGCATTGGGCGCCCAGACTGCAAAGCGGGTGCCCGGTACGTCATCGCGTATATCGGGGTGCGCGCCCAGGCATTCGTAGGGCCGCTGGTGCGAGCCTTCGGCCAGCAGCCAAATGTCCCCATCGGAAAGGATTTCGGGAAAAGC
>CAMAQV010000080.1 GCA_945860595.1 Comamonas sp. lk | reverse complement strand
GGTGGCGATACCAGCGCGGGTTTCTTGGGTTTGCGGGCGTTCCACACCCCTGCGGATATGGCTCGCGCTGCAGTTGAGGGTGTGCTGGCATTGCATGCCAGAAACCTAAATGCGTTGGCCAGAAGTGGCGTGCCACGCAGCCGCCTGTTCGTGCTGGGCGGGGGCGCCGGCGACGAGCGACTTAGCGCCCTGCTGGCCACGATGCTGGATAGTACGGTCTACACGCCAGGGGCCGACGAGAGCGGCGCGCGCGGTGCCGCCATGTTCGCCGCGTCGGCCGTAGGCCATGCATCTGCACCGTTGCAAGCACGGCTCAAACAAGTGGAGCCCATGGCAGCGCTCGGTAGCTTTTATGGCGAATACCTGGGCAACTTTGAAGGCCTACTGGCCGACATGGCGCCTGTCTTCGCACGGTTGAACTCGCCCCTGCCATGAGCGCACGCCCCATGCACGAACCTGCCCCCTGCGCACACGTACGCCCCGCCAGCATGCAGGGACAACATTTCCAAGTAGTCATTGTGGGCGCCGGCATCAATGGCATTGGTGTCTTTCGGGACCTATGCCTGCAGGGTGTGCAGTGCCTGCTGATTGACAAGGGTGATGTGGGCAGCGGTGCGAGTAGTGCGCCCTCCCGCATGATCCATGGTGGCCTGCGTTACCTAGAGAATGCTGAGTTCTCCCTAGTCAAAGAAGCCGCCCAGGAGCGCAACAACCTGCTACTGACAGCCCCGCATTTGGTGCAGCCTCTTCATACGGTGATCCCGCTGTCCTCGCGACTCGGTGGGCTGTTTGCCAGTGTTCTGCGCTTCTTCGGCGCAAACCCTCCAGCCCGGTCGCGCGGCGTGTTGGCCGTGGCCTTGGGGCTGACGCTTTACGATCTGATGGGGAAGAAAGACCGCTCTCTGCCCGGCCACTCTGTTCGAGCGACCAGTCCCGAAGACCGCGCGCTCCTCTCGGATGACATCCGCTGGACGGCGCATTTTTACGATGCGTGGATCAACCACCCCGAGCGACTGATGCATGAGCTGATCGCCGATGGCCACCGTGCGCACAACCCGTCGCTCGTCAGCAACCATTGCGAACTCTTGGCATTCCATGAGAACCGTCTGACCTTGCGGGATACGGTACTGGACACCGAGGTTGGCGTTACGGCCGATCTCGTGGTGAACGCAACGGGCGCATGGTTAGAGCAACTAAGCGGCCTATTTAGCGTGCCCAAGGGCCGCATGATGGGAACCAAAGGCTCGCATCTGGTCATGGACCATCCCGCACTGCTGGCCGCGCTCAAGGGGCGCATGGTGTACTTTGAGGCGAAGGATGGCCGCGTCTGCATCGTCTACCCCTTCATGGGCCGTGTGCTGGCCGGGTCTACCGATATTCCTGTGTTGAACCCGGATGAGGTGGAGACAGACTCTTGCGAGATTGAGTACCTGCTGAAAGTGCTGCACGAGGTCTTCCCGCGACTGCGCTTTTCCAAAGACCAGATTGTTTACACCTTCGTTGGGGTGCGGCCACTCGCCACCATCCAGTCCAGGAATGTTGTCTCAGGCAAACCCGACAAAATTTCCCGCGACCACTATGTCATCGTCGACGGGCCTGACGGCTCCAGAACCCTCTCGGTGGTAAACCTCGTGGGCGGCAAGTGGACCACCTTTCGCGCGCTGGCCGAGGAAGCCACCGATGCCGTGCTCAAGCTGCTCCAAAAGCCGCGTGCCGTGTCAACGGCCGGGTTGCCCATCCCCAGCACTGACCTGGGCTTCGATGGTGCAGACATACAATCATTGCGTCGCTTGTGTCGCCTGACCGGGGTGGTTCGTTTGTCCGACCTGGTTTTGCACCGCAGTCTGGCGGCCTTTCTGGGTCATTTGGACCATGCCACCCTGGAAGTCATGGCCCAAGCGGCGAGCGAGGAGTTGGGCTGGAGCATCGAACGACGGCACCTGGAGGTGTCCCGCTGCCGGTCCATTCTTGTCAACAAACACAATATGCAGCAGCTAGCGCAAGCCAATTAGAAAGACTGTGTGTGACCTCTCGACCATTGCAATTGCTTCAGCGCGAGATCGCAAGCCCTTTGTGGATCCAGCTCAGGGACATTCTGAGGCAGCAAATCGTCAGTGGGGAGTTGGGAGTCAACGCAAAGCTGCCTTCTGAGGCAGAGCTTGGCGAGATGTATGGCATCTCGCGCATCGTGGTGCGCGAAACGCTGTCAGACCTGGTGCGCAGCGGCCTGATCTACAAGATCAAGGGCAAGGGCGCCTTCATCTCCACCCCCAAGCGTGACGAAGACTTCATCTCTATGGTGCTGGGCTTTTCGGACGAGATGGCGCTAAAGGGCCGGGTTGTCAAAACCCAGATCCTGCACCAGAGCCAACGCGCGCCGGACGAAAAAGAAGCCGTTGCACTAGGCCTGCAAAGCAACAGTGAAGTGACATCGCTGCGGCGACTGCGCAGTGTGGACGGCAATATCCGGCTGCTGGTCAGCACCGCCATCCCCACCGATGTGGCGCCAGAACTGCACAAAATCCGACTGGAGGACAAGTCTCTGTACGAAGTGCTGCGGCGCCAGTACGGGCTGCATGTGGCCAGGGCGGAGCGCTGGATAGACGCCGCGCTACCCGACGCCGAAACCATGGAGCTCTTGCAGCTGGAGGTGCCAGAGCCTTTGCTGCGCATTGAGTCCGTGGCCTTTACCAAAGACGGGCGCGCCGTGGAGCACTACGTGGCGCTGCACCGCTGCCAGAACACACGGTTGCACGTGCGCACCCAGGCCTAACGATCCGCCCCCTTGCGAGGCTGCGCCCTGCGGTCTAGCACCAGCCGTCCCTCTAGCCCCCAATCCTCATCCGCCACTTCCTGGATCAGGATGTGGGTTCGCTCGGGCTTGGCACCGGTCACCTGGGCCAAGATGTGCGTGATCTCGGCCACCAGCGTGCGCTTCTGGTCAAGACTCAGTCCTGCGATGAGCTGCAGGTTAACGATGGGCATAGGGTTGTCCTTGAAAGTTATTCGCCAGCACGTATCCAAGCGGCAGCTTTCTCCGCAATCATCAGCGTGGGGCTGTTGGTATTGCCGCTGACGATGGTGGGCATGACACTCGCATCGGCGATGCGCAGCCCGCGGATGCCATGGACACGCAGCCGGCTGTCTGTGACCGACATAGCATCTTGTGCCAAACCCATCTTGGCCGTGCCTACCGGATGGAAGATAGTGGTGGCGATATCACCTGCCAATTGGGTCAAATCCGCATCGGTTTGGTACTGCACACCGGGCTTGAACTCAGCGGGCTTATAGGGCTGCAAGGCGGGCTGCGCCATGATGTTGCGCGCCACCCGCAGCGAGTCAGCCGCGACCTGTTGGTCTTCGCAGGTGCTGAGGTAGTTGGGCGCGATGGCCGGCGCCACACTGAAGTCATTCGACTTGATGGCCACACCGCCCCGGCTAGTGGGATTCAGGTTGCAAACGCTGGCAGTCAAAGCCGGAAAGCGGTGCAAAGGCTGGCCAAAAGCGTCCAAGCTCAGCGGCTGCACATGGAACTGAATGTTGGGATGCGTCCGCCCTGCGTCACTTCGGGTAAATACACCTAGCTGTGATGGCGACATGCTCATAGGTCCGCTGCGCAAAAACGCATACTCCATACCAATTTTGAGTTGCCCCCACCAGGAGTTGGCCAAGGTGTTCAGCGTCAGGGCGTTCTGGACGGTGTACACCGCCCGGATCTGCAGGTGGTCCTGCAGGTTCTGGCCTACGCCCTCCATGGACTTCACCACTGGGATGCCAAACTTAGCTAGCAACGCCCATGGTCCCAGCCCGGAGAGCTGCATCAGTTGCGGCGTACCAACGGCACCTGCGCACAGCACGACCTCCTTGCGGGCGGTGAGCGAAACCCGTTGCCCTTCTCGTATTACCTCTAGACCACGGCAGGCCGTTATGCCATGCGCGTCGCTCACCAGCAGCAACTTGCAGGCCTGTGTCTGAGTCCAGATGGCGAGATTTTTCCGGCGCCGCACGTCGGCATTGAGGAATGCCTTGGAGGTATTCCAACGCAACCCCGATTTCTGGTTGACTTCAAAGTAGCCCACGCCTTCGTTATTGCCCGCGTTGAAGTCATCGCTCCGGGGAACACCAGCCTGTTGCGCCGCCTGGGCAAACGCATCTAGCAAATCCCATCGCAGGCGCTGCCGCTCCACACGCCATTCGCCCTGCCCGCTATGAAAATCAGCAGTAGGAAAGCTTTTGTTCTGGTTCTTCGCATCCAGCCGGTGGTGCCACTCGTGTTGCTTGAAGTAGGGCA
>CAMAQV010000079.1 GCA_945860595.1 Comamonas sp. lk | reverse complement strand
GCCGCCTGCCGCATGAATGTCCTCGACCCGGCTTAAAGCGGCGCGCACTGCCTAGAATGCTGCTCCCCTACTTTGTTGGAGCGCCTTACTATGTCCGAGGGCACCATCCGCATTCGCGGAGCGCGGCAACACAATTTAAAAAACCTGGACCTGGATATTCGCACCGGCGAATTGACGGTGGTCACAGGCCCCAGTGGCTCGGGCAAATCCAGCCTGGTCTTTGACACCCTATATGCCGAAGGCCAGCGCCGCTATGTAGAGACTTTTTCCGCCTATGCGCGCCAGTTTCTGGACCGTATGGACAAGCCAGCGGTGGACAAGGTGGAGGGCGTGCCCCCGGCCATCGCCATCGACCAGACCAACCCGGTGCGCTCCAGCCGCTCCACCGTGGGCACCATGACGGAGCTGAACGACCACCTCAAACTGCTGTTTTCCCGCGCAGGGCAGTTGTTTGACCGCGTCAGCGCCCAAGCGGTGCAACACGACACGCCAGAGTCCATCTATGCCGAGCTCATGCGCCGCGCCGCGCGAGCCGGTAATCCGCGCTTGGTAGTCACCTTCCCAGTCGAGTTGCCGTTAGCTACCAGTGCCGAAGAGCTGAGCCAATGGCTTAGCGCCAGTGGATTTACCCGCGTCCATGGCGAGCGCGTGTCCGGCGAGCGCCGCGTGTTGGACGTGGTGGCGGACCGACTCCGTATCGAAAGTGCCGACAAAGCCCGCGTGCTCGAAGCGCTGGAGCTGGCCATCAAACGCGGCAGTGGGCGGGTCCATGTGTACCCGGCGCCAGGCAGTGATAAGCCGGATCTATTGGGGTCTGACCCCCATTTAGTATGGTCTTTTTCCACCGGGCTGCATTGCCCGCAAAGCGATGTGCGCTACCAGGAGCCCATCGCCTCCATGTTCTCCTTTAACTCGGCCGTGGGTGCTTGCGAGACCTGCCGGGGTTTTGGGCGGGTGGTGGGTGTGGACTATGGCTTGGTGATTCCCAACGACAAGTTGACGCTGCGCGCAGGCGCCATCAAAACTATGCAAACCCCGGCTTGGCAGGAATGTCAGGATGATTTGATGCGCCATGCGGAGGCCGAGGGCATCCCACGTGACACACCCTGGTACAAGCTGAGCGCCGCGCAGCAGCAATGGGTGCTCAAAGGTTCGCCGCACTGGAATGGCAAATGGAGTCAGCATTGGTTTGGGGTGGACCGGTTTTTTGAATACCTGGAAAGCAAGGCCTACAAAATGCACATCCGGGTGCTGCTGTCTAAGTACCGCAGCTACACGCCCTGTGGTGTATGTGCAGGCGCCCGGCTGAAAACTGAGAGCCTGTTGTGGCGCGTGGGTAGCCAAGCCGATGCGGATGCGGTGTTAGCGCCGGCCAAGCGCTTTCTGCCCCAGGGGGTGCAATGGACAGCGACGCAACTGCAGGCCCTGCCCGGTTTGTGCCTGCATGATTTGATGCTGCTACCGCTAGACCGTGTGCGCGCGTTTTTCGACCGCTTGCAAGTGGGCCTGGAAGCCCGGGGGCCGGGAATGCCTGCTCTCAATGCACCAGAGCTGGCCAGCCCAAGTACCCATTCAGAGGCGGATAACAAAACCCTGAAGCTGCTGCTGGACGAAATCCGCACCCGCCTGAAATACCTGTGCGATGTGGGCATTGGCTACCTGACGCTGGACCGGCAAAGTCGCACTTTGAGCGGCGGCGAAGTGCAGCGCATCAATCTAACGACCGCTTTGGGCACCTCCTTGGTCAATACCTTGTTTGTGCTTGATGAACCCAGTATCGGCCTGCATCCGCGCGATATGCACCGCATCATCGTGGCCATGCAACGCCTGCGCGATGCGGGCAACACGCTGATGGTGGTCGAGCACGACCCGGCAGTGATGCTGGCCGCTGACCGCATGCTGGACATGGGTCCGGGGCCGGGCGAAAAAGGCGGGCAAATAGTGTTTGACGGCAGCACCGAAGCTCTGAAAGCAGCCGACACCTTGACCGGCGCTTACCTGGGCGGGCGCAAGCAGGTGGGCATGGGCTTTAAGCGCATGGTGGGCGACAACACGCCGCGCCTGGTACTGGAAGGCGTGCGCGAACACAACCTGAAAAATGTGGATGTAGAAATTCCCTTGCAACGCCTGGTCTGCGTGACGGGCGTCAGCGGTTCGGGCAAGTCCACGCTGGTACAGGACGTGCTGGCGCCAGCGCTCCTGCGCCACTTTGGCAAAGCCACGGATACGCCAGGTCTGCACAGCCGCTTGTTGGGCGCAGACATGCTCAGTGACGTGGTGTTTGTGGACCAATCGCCCATCGGTAAAACCGCGCGCTCTAATCCGTCGAGTTATGTGGGCGCCTGGGATGCGATCCGCGAACTGTTTGCCACTGCGCCGCTGTCGCAGGAGCGCAGCTACACCGCATCCAAGTTCAGCTCCAACAGCGGGGATGGGCGCTGCCCCACCTGTGGTGGCTCAGGCTTTGAACATATTGAGATGCAGTTTTTGAGCGACGTGTATTTGCGTTGCCCCGATTGCAATGGCAAGCGTTATCGGCCGGAAATTTTGGAAGTGACGATTGAACGGCGCAGTGGTCCTGATGGTGTACCAAAGGCCTATAACGTGGCCGATGTACTGGGTCTCACCGTCAGCGAAGCGGCAACGGTGTTTGCGCGGGACCGCGAAGTCATACGGGCGCTGCAACCGATCGTCGACGTGGGCCTCGAGTATGTGAAGCTGGGCCAACCGGTGCCCACTTTGTCAGGCGGTGAGGCGCAACGCCTGAAGCTGGCCGGTTTCTTGGCCGAGGCGGCAAAAACCGCTAGCAATAGCCGCCAGCCTATGGCCCGCCGTGGCACTTTGTTCATGCTGGACGAGCCCACCACCGGGCTGCATTTTGACGACATCGCCAAGCTGATGCGCGCCCTGCGCAAATTGCTAGACGCCGGCCATTCGCTGCTGGTGATTGAACACAATCTGGACGTCATCCGCTCCAGCGACTGGCTCATCGACCTCGGCCCCGAAGGCGGCGAGGCTGGTGGCGAAATAGTCGCCTGCGGCACGCCGGAAGATTTGCTGCTGCACCCCACGAGCCACACCGGCAAGGCCTTGCGCGACTATGCGGCCAGTATGGGCGTGGTGCACGAGGTGGCGGAGCCGAGCGCTGCATACCTGATGCCAGCGGATGCTTCTTCAGGCGCGCGAGTTGCACCGGATAACAATATCCGTATCGTCAACGCCAAAGAACACAACTTGAAATCGCTGTCGGTGAATATTCCGCGCGGGCAGTTCAGCGTGGTCACTGGCGTCAGCGGGTCGGGCAAATCGACGCTCGCCTTTGATATTTTGTTTAACGAAGGCCAGCGGCGTTATTTGGAAAGCTTGAATGCGTATGCGCGCTCTATCGTGCAACCGGCGGGCCGGCCCGAGGTGGATGCGGTGTATGGCATTCCGCCGACGGTGGCGATTGAACAGCGGCTGTCCTGCGGCGGGCGTAAATCGACGGTGGGCACGACCACCGAGGTCTGGCATTTTTTGCGTTTGCTCTACGTCAAGCTAGGCACGCAACACTGCATCAAGGACGGGGCTGCGGTTGCGCCGCAAAGTGCGGACAGCATTGCCGCGCAATTGCTGAAAACCTACCGCGGGCAACACATCGGTTTGCTGGCGCCATTGGTCGTCGGGCGCAAAGGGGTTTACACCGAATTGGCCGATTGGGCGCGGCCGCGCGGTTACACGCATTTGCGGGTCGATGGCGAATTTTTACCCACCAATAGCTTCCCCCGCATAGACCGTTTCAAAGAGCACCATATCGAGTTGCCGGTGCTGAGCCTGGACGTCAAAGCCGCTGACGAAGCCACGCTGCGCGCGGGTTTGGCGCAGGCCTTAACGCATGGCAAAGGCGTGGTGCATGTGCTGAGCGGCCTGGACGATTTAGGCGGCGCTATGCAGGCTGGTAGCAGCACGGCGGCGATCGGACGGGTGGAAGTGTTTTCCACCAAGCGCGCCTGCCCGCTGTGTTCCACCTCGTATACCGAATTGGACCCACGCCTGTTCAGCTACAACAGCAAGCACGGCTGGTGTCCCGATTGCGTGGGCACCGGGCTGGCGCTAACCAAAGAGCAACGCAAGGTGTTTGACGACACGGTACGCGAAGACAAGGGCGGGCGCGAACATACCTTTGCCGAGGCTGATGTGGAGGACTTGGCAGACACTGCCTGTCCGCGCTGCCAGGGCACGCGTTTGAACGCGACTGCACGCGCAGTGCGTTTTGGCGGCGTGGGGATTGCAGACATTGCGGCGCTGTCAGTGAGTGAAGTGCGCGCCTGGGTGCAAAGCCTGCAAGTGGGCGG
>CAMAQV010000078.1 GCA_945860595.1 Comamonas sp. lk | reverse complement strand
CTGATGAAACAGGGGCTGACGATTGACCAGCTGGGTGACATGGATGAGTTGTTTCTCAATCCCACCCATTTCATTCAGCTCTCCAGGCTGCGTGCCGGTCACCGAAAACTCAAGAACTTATGAGCCGCAGCATCGTCGTCACCGGGGCGGCATCGGGCATTGGCGAAGCGATCGCCAGCTTGCTTTTGCAAGGTGGTGACCATGTCACAGCGATGGATCTGGACGCCGAGGCCTTGGAGGCTGCGCGCGTACGCTCCTGGGCTGCATATGGGCAGCTTCTCAGCCTGTCGCGAGGGGACGTGACCCAGTCAGGGGACGTGAAGCGCACCTTGCACGTGGCGCACGCCCGCACCGGCCGGCTCGACGTGATCGTCAACAACGCGGGTATCACCGGTGGACCGCAGGCGCTCAAGCTGCACCAGACTTCGATTGAAGACTTTGACCAGGTCTGGGCGGTCAATGGACGCGGCGTGTTTCTGATGTGCCGTACCGCCTTGCCGCTCATGTTGGCCCAAGGCGGCGGCGTGATCGTCAATATCGCCTCGGTGGCCGGTATGGTGGCCTTTCCAGAGCGCAGCGCCTACAGCATCAGCAAGGGTGCGGTCGTCATGCTGACCAAATCGATTGCAGTCGACTACGCCGCCCAGGGCATTCGTTGCAATGCGGTGTGTCCCGGCATGATCGATACGCCGATGACCCATTGGCGTTTGCAGCAGCCCGAACTGCGCGCGCGCGTGGTGTCGCGTATCCCCCAAGGCGATGTGGGCAGCGTTCTAGACGTTGCCCATGCCGTCCAATTTTTAGCCAGCCCACAGGCCAGCTACCTGCATGGTTCCACGCTGGTTGTCGACGGTGCGTATTCGTCGGTTTGACCGCTGCTGTCCCGTCTCAATCCCATTTTTTTTCATCTCACATTTCAGGAGAACCCTATGACCCATGACT
This sequence comes from Comamonas sp. lk, assembly GCA_945860595.1. Lineage (GTDB taxonomy): Bacteria > Pseudomonadota > Gammaproteobacteria > Burkholderiales > Burkholderiaceae_C > Allorhodoferax. Next base: position 3,449 of record CAMAQV010000078.1, on the reverse strand, counting down.
TCAACGGCAGAAAAATCATCATCACCGGTGGTGCTGCCGGTATTGGACTGGCCGCCGCCAGCCAACTCATGCAAGCGGGCGCTAGCGTGGCCCTTCTCGATTTGGATGGTGCGGCTGCCAAGGCATCCGCTGCCAAACTGCAGGGCACTGGAAAAGCCTTCGGTTTCGCCGCTGATGTGACGCAGGAAGACAGCGTTAACCAGGCGGTAGCCGCAGCCATTGAGGCCATGGGGGGCGTGGACGGTTTGTTCAACAACGCCGGTATTGCCGGTTTTGGCAGCGTGCACGAGAGCACCCCGGACAGTTGGAACAAGGTCTGGGCGGTCAACGTCACCGGCACGTTTTTGGTCTCCCGCGCTGCGCTGCCGCACATGCTGGCGGCCAAGCGCGGCGCCATTGTCAACGTGGGCTCGGTTGCGGGTATGGTGGGCATTCCCAATATGGCGGCGTATTGCGCGGCCAAGGGTGCGGTGGTCAATCTCTCGCGTCAGATGGCAGCGCAATATGCGCCCCTCGGTATTCGGGTGAACTGCGTGTGCCCCGGCACGATTGCAGAGACCGCCATGGGCAAGTCCTTGCTGGGCAGCGACACGAGCGAGGAAGCCATGAACAAGCGACTCGCCAAATACCCCATCGGCCGCTTCGGGCGGGCCGATGAAATTGCCAACGCTGTGGTGTATTTGCTGTCCGACGCTGCCAGCTTCTTTGTCGGCTCCATCGTGGCAGTTGACGGCGGGATGACCACCATATGAAGAGCAAGCCGGTCTATGCGGCGCAGGACAAACGCCTGGGCCTGGATGACCTGGCTGCCTTGGTGCAGGACGGCGACTGCGTGGCCGTTGGCGGTGGTTTGTCGTCGCGCGAGCCTATGGCGCTGGTGCGGGCCTTGGTGCGCGCGGGTCGCAAAAATTTGCATGTGGTCGGCTCGGCGCATGGCATCGACATTGACCTGCTGTGCGGTGCGGGTGCGGTCTCCAAGTCTTCAGAGAGCTATGTCGGCTTTGAGCAGGACTTCGGCATGGCGCCCAACTTTCGCAGAGCCTGCGAGTCGGGCGAAGTGGAAATGGCAGACGGTTGTTGTTACACCCTGGTTCAGCAACTGCGCGCCGCCGCGTATGGATTGCCCTTTATGCCCATGCGCTCGGTGCGCGGCACCAGTTTTTCGGCCATGCACCCTGAATACAAGACCATGACATGCCCGTACACCGGTGAGGAACTGCTGCTAGTGCCAGCCTTGCAACCGGACGTCGTGCTGATCCACGCCCAATACGGGGACGCCCACGGCAATCTGCGCATTGAAGGTCCGCCCGTGACCGACATCCTGGCTGCTCGGGCGTCTATCAAGGTGCTGGCAACGGTAGAAAAACTGGTCAGCAACCAGGAGCTGCAGGCGCTAGGCGGCGCCAACGTTCCTTATCTGTACGTCGCGGCGCTGTGTGAGGTTCCCATGGGTGCGCACCCTACCGCCTGCTACCCCATGTACGCCTACGACCGGACCCACACCGCAGCCTATTACGCAGCTGCCAGTGCCGGGCGCGAGGCCTTTGAGCGCGACTACCTGCAAACCTATGTGCGGGACTGCCCTGACCACGCGGCGTATGTTGAGCGCGTGGGTGGCAGTGGCACGCAACAACGCCTGGCGAGCTGGTCCGACAGCAACACCGCTTGGATGGATTTATACCGAGAGGTGCCCGCATGAGCGATACCTGCAGCCTGGGCGAAGCCATGGTGTTCAACCTGGCGCGCACCATTCGTAATGGCGATTTGGCGTTTCATGGCTTTGGTTCGCCGCTGGTGCAACTGGCTTTGCATCTGGCTAAGCGAACCCACGCGCCTGACTTGATTTTGGTGGCCGGTGCCACGTACGGCATCAACCCGCAGCCACCCTTTCTGACACCTACCTCTAACGATTGGGCGCTCGATCGCCACGCTGAATGCTCACTGGATATTGAGGAGCTTTTTGATCTGGCTGCCTCTGGCCGCATGCGGCGCATGTTTTTGTCGGGTTTGCAAATTGACGCATTTGGCAACGCCAACGTCACCCGTCTGGGGGGCGATACCCTGCGCCTAAAGCTGCCGGGCGGGGGCGGGGGCTGTAACCTGTCCTGCGACGTCGGTAACTTCACCTTGTGGACCACGGCGCATCGGGGCGCGGTCGGTAAAGATGGGCGGCGCATGTTGCGGCTGGTGCAGCAATGCGACTTTGTGACCTCGCTGGGGCACCGCGGCGTGGACGGCAGCAGCCGCGCGCAACTCGGCCACCAAGGCGGCGGCCCCGATTGCCTGGTCACCGACTTGGGATTGTTTGACTACGACGCGGAGGGCCATGCCCGTTTGCGCAGCGTCTACACGGATACGACGCGGGAAGAGGTGGCACTGAACACCGGATTTGCCCTGCGCAGCCTGGACGTTTTGGAGCCCATGCCCATGCCTGACGCGCAGGCCGTGGCCATCATCCGCGCGCTCGATCCTTTGCAAGTCCACCGCAAAGAACTGCGCCCCGCCGACAACGAACGCTGGTTTCCACTGGCTGCCTGAAGGAGTCCTATGAGCGCATCCACCGCCGCCACGTCAACCCTGGCTTTCACGCAGCACAGCAACCTGGTTCCTTTGCCCTACCGGCAGGTCAGCGTGCAGCCCTACGCCGGTGCCATGACGGCTACTGCCATCAGCGCGCACTTCATGGGCCGCGAGGCCTACCGGCGGACCAACTTCATCGTGCTGCACCGGGGTGACGTGCGCAACAGTCCTCTGGCCGTGATCGCCATTGCCCGAACCAACGACAAAGATCTTTTTTCACCCATTACCGAAGTGGAAGTTCTGGCGCTCCCGGATGAATGCGTATTCGCCCAGGACCCGCAGACCGACTGTGCCAACCGTTCTGCCCTTGCCGAGCTGGCGCACCGGTCGGGCGCTGGTAAGAAGCAGACGCTGGTCGCCTGGGGCCTGTATGACCATGTGAATTTCATACACCGTCCGGATCCGCTGGTGCTGCGCATTGTGGAAGTCGCACCGCCGGAGCCCGCCAAGCTCTTCGATTTGGTGCGGCATGTGCTCAGCTACGCGGATCTGCCCGCTATTCGGATTGTGCTGGAGCGTATCGACGTGGCCCAACTTGCCCGCAGTTGCCCGGCCAAGGAATACCTGGTGCCCTGCCGCAGCGGCGGTTTGGATGACCTGGGTGCGCCGGTGCATTTTCTGGATGAACGCCCCGCCGAGCGGCGCGACTGGGTGCTGGTCGGTTGCGAGCGCAGCCTGCAGTTCCACCGCCACTATTACGGGGATGAGCCGCCACGCGTGGAAATGTGTCCGCGCCAAATCGCCGGTGCGCGCAGCGAGCCGACCCTGCTCAAGTGCTGTCTCTTGGAGTTTGATATTGAGCAGAACGGCCAGGTGATGACCGTCCCCTGGGGAACCGATTTGGTCATGGTGGAGCGCGCGCTCAAGCA
>CAMAQV010000077.1 GCA_945860595.1 Comamonas sp. lk | reverse complement strand
AGGCCATTGATCTTTGTGCGCGGCTGCTGGTCGACCCAGAGTCTGAGGTGTTGATGGAAGAGCCTTGCTATTTGGGTGCGCGACTCAATTTTGAAGCCATGGGCGCTAAGGTTTCACCGATCACCGTCGATGAGCAAGGACTCATGTGCGACCAGTTGCCCAATGTCAAAAATGCGCTGGTCTATGTGACACCATCGCATCAATTCCCGCTTGGGTCCGTCATGTCCATCGGCCGCCGACGTGAGCTCCTGGCATGGGCGGCCAGAAACCGCTGCTGGATCGTCGAGGACGACTATGACAGTGAGTTTCGCTACGGCTTAAGACCTGTGCAGACCCTGCAGTCGCTGGATGTCGATGGCTCGGTCATCTATATCGGGACGTTTTCGAAGACACTTTCACCGCAGTTGCGTCTCGGGTATCTGGTATTACCTGCGGAACTGGTGAATGTTTTCCGTCAGGCCAAGCAATTGACAGACCGCCATACGCCAAGTCCTGATCAGCTAGTGATTGCCCAACTCATCCAAAGTGGCGCCTACGAAAGACATATCAGGCGGGTCAGAAGGGCGAACGAGACCAAAAGGGCTGTGCTGATCGAGGCGATCCACAAAATCCTACCCACGCGTGTTGAAGTTGAAGGCACCGCTTCAGGTTTGCACATCGTCGTCTGGTTAGAAGATTTTCAGATCGAAGATGAACCCGATCTGATCGCGCGCGCAAAAGCTATCGGCATAGGCATTTGGAGCATCACGCCGCTTTACTCGGCAGGCGACAAGCTCAGACGGAAAAAGTGTGCCGGACTGGTTATGGGATATGCCGGGTTGACGCCGACTGAAATCAAAAAAGGTGTTGCGCGATTGGCTCAAGCAATTCAGAAGAACTGAGTTCGTTCAATGGCTGATTAGGCCCGGTCCCGGCAATCTCAGGGTCAACTGCTGCCAGTCACTTGCGCCGATTAAGCGACTGCAATCAGCCTGAAGCTGTAGGTCGCTTGGTTGGCGCCGATGTCGGGTCAAGGCTGATTAAAGACCATGATCGGAACGTAAGGATTACACAAACAAGATATCGCGACTAATGGGTTTAGGACATTTGCACCTAAGTGAGAATTTTGATTGGCGGTTTTCTCATTGGCGGTGCGAAGCTCATTTATTTGCCGTCCTTGAATTTGCAGCTATTCTGAGAACCCACAGAGAGCGTTGTACTCCGCTGTGGCGACCGGCGCGCAGACCGCGTCCTAGATCACGGACACTGTCACCAGCGCCCTTTTCTTTGTGCCTTGACTTTGAGGGCGGCCCAGCGCGGCGGCGCGCGGGGCTGCTTATGCGCGCGGCGCCATGCCGCGCACCATGGTCAAAAATTCCAGCGCGGCGCCGGCGCGGCGGTGGGCTGACAAGGCTTGGTACTCGGGATCTGCGTACCATTGCCGCGCCTGATCTTCGGACGCAAACTTGAAAATGATGACGCGCCCAGGACGCGGCGCTGAGCCCTCAAAGGTGTCCGGCTTGTCGTCGTAAGTGACGAACTCGCCGCCATGGCGTTTGAGTATCGGGAAAAATCCCTTTTCGTAGATGCGGTACTCGGCGGCGTCGTGCACGAGCAGATTGGCCAGGACAAAGACAGGAACATCGGACATGGTGGGTACTTTCATGAAAGAGTGGAATGCCAGGCAGCAAGGGCGCGACCGATCTCGGCCCCTGAGTCTTCCTGGATGAAGTGAAGCCCCTTGACCGTGACCTCGGTCTGGTTCGGCCAGCTACGGCAGAACTCTCGCTGCGCGCCGACCAGAATCGAGCCTGGCTCGGCATTGATGAACAGCTTGGGCACAGAACTCTGGCTCAGCCAGGTGGCGTACTGCTGCACCAGTGCCACCATGTGCGGCGGCTCACCGGCAATCGGGAGCTGGCGCGGCCAGTTCAGCGTGACCTGCCGATCGTCCTCGGCGACGAATGGCGCGCGGTACTGCGCCATCTCCTCGTCGCTGAGCTTGCGCAGGATCGAGCTTGGCAATACGCCTTCGATGAACATATTGCGTTTGAGAATCAGGTCCTCGCCCTTGGCGGAGCGAAAGCCCTGAAAAATGCCCCGCGCTTTTTCCGGCCAGTCGTCCCAGCTTGGCAAGGGCATGACCAGGCCCTCCATATAGGCAATGCCGCGCACCTGCTGCGGGTGCAGCCGCGCCCAATGGAAGCCCAGCGCCGTGCCCCAATCGTGCAGCACCAGCGTCACCTTCTGGTTCGCGTCCAGCGCGGCAAGAAGGCCGTCAAGGTAGGCATAGGCGGCTTCAAAACTGTAGCGGTCGGGTCCGTCTGCCGCAGGCAATTTGTCGGAGTCGCCCTGGCCGATGAGGTCGGGCACGATGATGCGGCCGCAGCCAAGCAGGGCGGGAATGACATCGCGCCACAAAAAACTGGAGGTGGGGTTGCCGTGCAGCAGCACGACGGGATCGCCACCTCCCTGCTCCACATAGGCCAGGCGCCGTCCGTTGACCTGGCAGAACTTCTTGGCGGGCAGTGGGGATCCGTGTGTCACGCGATGGCACTCCTGAGTAAACGAAAGGTGGTTTCAATCGGGGCCAGTTGCTGCGCGACTGACAGCTTGCGGCGACTGGCAACGCGAACGCCCTCGTTGACCAGCATCAACAGCGCTGCGAGTTCAGCGGCGTGCGCTGGCTCGCAATGGGCGTCAATCAAACTCTCTTCAAACGCGGCCTGCATGGCCGAGAGATGGGCGCTGGCGTGGGCGCTGAGTTCGTCATCGACGTCGGCCATTTCAAGCACGGTGCTGACCAGCATGCAGCCCCAACTGGCCTGGGCGCCTCGCACGCCGATGACGTTGCGCTCCAAGAAACGCTGCAGCGCGTCGATGGGGGGCATTTCGGAACGTGCGCGGCGCAGCAGATCTTGCGTGCGCTGGGCAAACAGGTCCAGGCAGTCCAAAAAGAGACTGCGCTTGTCAGTGAAGCTGGCGTAGAAACTGCTGCGGCTGATCTGCATCGCTTGCAGGAGATCGTCCAGCGTTGTGGCCTGGTAGCCCTTGCGCCAAAACAGCACCAGCGCCTTGTCCCTGGCGCTGGAGTGGTTGAATGCAAGAGTTCGGCCCATGCCGTGATTCTGGAACGGTCAGTCCAGAATGTCAAGCCTGCAAGTTGTCCGAGTTGACGCGCGCCAAAACAGGCGGGCTCTAGGTCAGCGCCCCAGGTCTTTGGCGCTGGTCCCGGCGATGCCCCAGTTGGTCTTGGGCACGTCCTGGATCAGCACACGCACTGTGTTGACCGGGGCGCCCACGGCATCGACCAGGGCCTGGGTGACTTTTTCGATGACGGCACGCTTTTGCTCTTCGGTGCGGCCTTCGAGCAGGTAAATTTGGGCAAATGGCATGGGAGTTCTCCGGTTGGAATTGGGGTGGGTTCAGACAAAGCGCAGGCTGGTGCTGCCCATGCCCTGGATGCGCAGGGTGACGTTGTCGCCGGCCTGCACGGACACCGCTTCGGTAATGCCACCCGACAAAATCAGGCTGCCTGCCGGAATGCACTGGCCGCGCGCGCCCAGGTGGTTGGCCAGCATGGCAATGGCCGCTGCCGGATGGCCCAGCACCGCTGCACCGGCGCCAAAGGCCACGGGCAGGCCATTTTTCTCGAGCACGATGCCCACGGTGCGCAGGTCCACGCCTGTCACAGCCATGGGCTGGCCGCCCACCACAAAGCGCACCGCCGAGGTGTTGTCTGCCACCACGCTTTTCAGGTCAAACTTGAAGTCGCGGTAGCGGCTGTCGATCACCTCAATGCCGGGCATCACAAAATCGGTGGCCGCCAGCACACTGCCAATGTGGCAACCTGGGCCGCGCAATTCGGCCTTGGTGACAAAGGCGATTTCGGGCTCGACTTTGGGGTGGATCAGCTCGCTCATGCGGCATTCGCCACCGTCAGGCACGGCGTAGTAGTCGGCCATAAAGCCAAACACCGGCGTGCTCACACCCATTTGCTTCATCTTGGCGTGCGAAGTCAAGCCGGCCTTGAGGCCCACGATGCGCGAACCGCGCGCAACTTTTCGCCGGCGCACTTCGTCCTGGATGGCGTAGGCGTCGTCCCAGTCCATGTCGGGGTAGTCGTCGGTGATTTTGGTGGTGTCCTGCGCTTGCAGTTCACAGTTTTCCAGCCGTTCGGCCAAAGCGGCAATGGTGGACGGGTCGAGTTTCATGCGGCGGCTTTCGGGGTGGTGTTGCGGTTGCGGGCCATGGTCATGGCGGTGTCTTCAATCATGTCTTCCTGGCCGCCGACCATGCCGCGGCGGCCAAGCTCGACCAGCAGGTCGCGCGCGGGCACGCCGTACTTGGCGCCTGCGCGCTTGGCAAACAGCAAGAAGCTGGAATACACCCCGGCATAACCCAGGGTGAGCGAGTCGCGGTCGATGCGGATGATGTGGTCCATGATGGGCACGACCAGGTC
>CAMAQV010000076.1 GCA_945860595.1 Comamonas sp. lk | reverse complement strand
GGGCTCCAGCACGGGCCGTTGGAGCAGATGATTTTGTCGTCCAGCGTGTGCACCGAAAGGTCCGGGTCTAGCCGGTACAAGGCGCCAATCGGTCCGCTCTCGGTCGTATCCATGGACCCTGCGATAAAGCGCCCCATCTTGTCGACCTTGCCGTCGTTGATGCGGGTGTGCGCATTGCCCGGCTCGGGATCCACAATCAGCGTGACCTCTCCGCTGTCAAAGTCCAGAAAGTGAAAGCCGTTGGCCAGCGATAGCACCGCGCCACCGTTTTTGCGCAAGGCCATGGAGCCGATCTTGGCGGGCACGTCCCAGGCGCGTACCTCGCCCCCGGCCGCGTTGCAGCGAAAGACGCGGCAGCCGAAGCTGTCTATCCAATACAGGCGTTGTTCCTGCACATCCCAGATCGGGCCTTCGCCCAGAATGGTTTTGACATCGATCAGTACTTCAATTCGCATACTGCACTCCTAGCACGGGGTTGAAAAATGGACGGATTCATCGTTGCTCCTCACGCAGTCCCATGACGGCGGCGAGGACCACCACGCCAAACAGGATGGAGCGTGAAGCGTAAGGCAGGGTGGTTCCTGCCAGCAAAATTTGCAGTGCGGTGATGAGCAGCACGCCACCCAGCATGCCCAGGTAATGGCCGCGCCCGCCAACGATCAGCGTGCCGCCGATCACGACCACGGCAATCGAGGGCAGCAGGTAGTCGTCGCCCATGCCCAGGCTGGCCTGGCCGGACAGGCCGGTGAGAAACACTGCAGCAATCGAAGAGCACAGGCCCGACAACATATAGGCTAACACGATGGTGCGCCCAACCCGCACGCCGGCCAGCTCCGCCGCGCGTTGGCCATTGCCTACCGCGTAGACCGCGCGCCCGAAGGCGGTGTTGCCCAGCACCAAAACTGCCAGCACCACAAACAGCACGACCACCAGCACCACCGGGGCAATGCCGTAGGTGCTGTCGGTCATCAGGCTGCGCAAATAGGGTGCTGAAAACCCGTCGGGCGTGCCGTTGGAATAGACCAAGGCCAGACCTTGCAAAATGCCGTTGACGGCCAGTGTCATCACGATGGGCGAGATACCCAGCGCCACAATGCCCGCGCCATTGAGCAGCCCGATAGCCGCGCCCAGCAGCAGCGTGAGCGGCAGCGCATAGACCAGCGCCAGGTTGGAGCCTTTGAGCATGCCCGCCAGCAATATCCCGCACAGGCCTATGGTCCAGGGCAGCGACAAATCCAGCCCGCCTGTCAGGATCACGGTGCCCTGGCCCAGCGCCAGCACCACCAAAAAAGAGGCCAGCACGATCAGCGAGTTGTAGTACGACCAGTGCAGCAGTGAGGTGTCCAGCACGGCATGCGTGACCAGCAAGACCAGACCGAATCCGACAAAGGACGGCAGGGTGTAGCGCAGAGTGCTGGCATGGCGGCTCCAGAAGCTCGGCTGCGGCATATCGGCCACCGCGCTGCTTTTTGCGCCGTGCGACATGGTGGCGGGTGCCGAAGGCGGTCTTTGGGACAGCAGCAAACCCTGCGCACGTGCCGTCCACCAGCGTTTGAACTGGCGCAGGTTGCTGCGCAGGGGCGAGGCGGCGTTAGTAGAACTTGCCAGCACGGCCAAAATCAATATGCTGCCCTCGGCCACCGTCGCGTAATAAGCCGACACGTTGAGCACCAGCAAGGTGTTGACCACCATCATCAGGATGTAGGCCCCGAACACGGTTCCGGTGGGGCCGCCGCGACCACCGCCGAGCACGGTGCCGCCCAGCACGACGGCGGTGAACATTTGCAGCAGCATGGGTGCGCCGATCAGCGGGTCGCCGGAGCCAGTTTGTGCGCTGATGAAGACGCCCGCCAGCCCGTAGCAGGCACCGGCGGCGATGTACAGCAGCAACTGCACGGTGCGGGTGGAGACGCCTGCGGCCTGGGCCGAGGCGTATTCGCTGCCGATGGCGTACATCGCCATGCCTAAGCGCGTGACCTTCAGCCAGGCCCATAGCAGCAGCACCACGGCGATCAGCAAAATCGGTTTGGGCAGAAGATCGGGTATGGCGTCGCCCACCAAAAAGTCCACGATCGATTGCGGTGCGCTACCGCCTGGCTTGTCCATTACCAGCAGCGTGACACCTTGCAGGATGAACATGGTGGACAGGGTGACCACGATGGGTTGCATGCGCATGACGGCGATGAAAAACCCGTTGAATGCGCCGGTGAGTGCGCCCACGCCAACGCCCACAGCCAGCACCGTCCAGGGCGACACGTCGGGGTTGCTGAATTGCGAAGCCACCACCACATTGACCAGCGAGACCGTGGCCCCGGCAGATAGATCAAAGCCGCCCGACAAAATCACCAGCGTCTGGCCGATGGCCGCAATGGCCAGCGTGGCACCGGACGCGGAAATGTTCGACACGTCGTAGTAGGTCATGCCGATGCTGCCAATGGTGAACAGCATCATCATCAGCCACACGCCGATGGCGATCAGCAAGCCGCGGTGCCGGTTCAGGCCGCGCCAGCTGGTGATGCGGCGCGGACTGGCCAGGTTCGGGGTGTGCGCCTGCGCGATGGTGTTCATGCCAAAACTCCGGCTTCTGCGGTAGTGCCCAGGGCGGCACGCAGCAAGGCTTTTTCGCTCAGGTCCTCACCAGCAATCTCGGTGCACACTCGTCCGCCGTAGAAGACCATCACCCGGTCTGCCAGGTGCACCAGTTCGGGGATCTCGGTGGAATACAAAAGCACAGCGCCGCCAGCCTGCGCAAACGCGCGTATGAGCTGGTAGATCTCGTTTTTGGTGCCCACATCGATGCCGCGCGTGGGGTCGTACAACAAGAGGATGCGGCTTTCGGCTACAAACCATTTCGCGATGGCAATTTTTTGCTGGTTGCCGCCGGAGAACGCCTTGACCTGCGTCCACAGGGCACGCCGATCGATATCGAGCCGGTCAAAAACCGCGCCCACGGCATCGGTCTCGCTGGCATGGTCGATCAGGCCGCCACCGATGAAGCGCTGGATCACCGGCATCGAGGCATTGTGACGGCCGTTGAGTTCCAGGAAAAGCCCTTCGGTCTTGCGGTCCTCGGGCACCAGACAGATACCGGCCTGTATGGCCTGCGAGGGCGACATGACTACGGCATCCACCCCGTCCACCCGCAGCGTTCCGCCACTGACCTCGGCCATGCCGAAACAGGCCAGAAACAAATCCCGCTGGCCCATGCCTTGCAGGCCGGCCACACCCAAAATTTCGCCTGCATGCAGAGAAAACGAAGCCGATTGCAGCTTTCCCGAAGTGGCCAGGTCTTGCGCACCCAGTACCTCGGCGCCCTGGTGTTTGGTGGTCTCGGCGCGAGCGGCCTTGTTGTGTTCGAGTTTGCGGCCTACGATCATTTCAATGACCTGCGCGTCGGTGAAGTCGGACACCGCGCCGCTGGCAATGTGCTGGCCGTTGCGCAACACGGTCATGCTGTCGCAAAAGCTGCGTACCTCGGGCAGGCGGTGTGTGATGAACACCACGGTCACGCCTTTGCGCTTTTGCGCGGCGATGAGTTCGCCAATCCATTGCACGTCGCTGCCGGACAGTGTGGAGGTGGATTCGTCGAGCAAGAGGATGCTGGGTTCGCGCAACAAGGCGCGGGCAATTTCCAATTTTTGCTGAACCGCCAAATCGAGGTTCTGTATTTCTTCGTGCAGGTCCACGGCATGCAGGCCCAGTTCATCCAGAAAGGCCCGGATGCGTATGCCTGCGGCGCGGCGGTCTACGATGCCCAACCAGTTGGTCGGGCCATAGGGCAACAGGAGGTTGTCAAGAACCGTCAGGTCCTTGATGTGCGTCATTTCCTGGAACGCGGTATGAATACCTAAAGCGTGCGCCGCTTTGGGGTTGCGGATGCTGACGGGCGACCCCAGCACCTGAATCTTTCCGCTGTCGGGCGTCACGAGCCCGGCCAGCAGTTTGACCAGCGTGGATTTGCCGGCCCCGTTCTCGCCCAGCAGCGCGTGCGCGCTGCCACGTGCGATGGTGATGGAAACGTCGTCCACCGCCCGGGTGGCTCCGTAGGACTTGCAGATCTGCTGTATCTCGATCGCTACGGGCTGATCGATAGCCGTAGGCTGTCCCCAAGCTGTCATGGTCTTTACCTTGCGCGAGGTGCACCGCAGGTCGTATGACCCGCAGTGCACCGGTTTTCTATCCTTTACTCAGGTTGTCCGAGTAATGCGCCATCCAAGCCGATTTCAGGCGTTTCCGGAGAATAAATCGCGGCGAACCATCCAGGGTTGGAGACCAGCGCCGGCGGGAATGCGTTGCAACCCGCGGCCATTTCGGCCCAGGTGCCTTCCTTGCAGTATTTGACGGTGTCGCTGCTCACGATGGGCAAGGGCAGCTTGATATCTTTGGGGATGTTCTTGCCTTCGAGCTTTTGCACGGCCAGCTTCAGCGCATAGGCACCGGAGTAGGGTGGCGAAGCGTAGGAAATACGCGGAGCGCCCATAGGAGCATAGGTTCCGTTGGCACCTTCCACAGCGGTTCCCACCGGCAGCATCTGGATACGTCCGCCGTTGGAGCCTTCACCTGCGCAAGGCTTGAGCTGGTTGGTCTTGGCACCGGCTTCGATTTGCATGGTGTTGGCCGTGTAGCAGCCGGCTTGCATCCACAGGCCGTCGATCTGGTCCCATTTTTTGGTGGCCAAAATCTTGGACAGCTCGGTGCGGGCAACCGCCTGGCTCCACATTCCGGGGGCTTCACCCACGATTTTGATGCCGGGGTGCTTGGCGAAGACTTCCTTGGCCGCCTTGGTGCGCAGCGTATCGACCGAGACGCCGGGAACGCCGGTGATCACGACGATGTTGCCCTTGCCGTTGAGTTTGTTGGACAGCCATTCGGCGGTCACGCGTCCAGCTTCTTCCTGGTCAATGCTGACGTTGTAGGCGCATGGCTCGCTGATCGCACCGTCGTA
>CAMAQV010000075.1 GCA_945860595.1 Comamonas sp. lk | reverse complement strand
GAGCTGCCAAAGACAACAACGTCGTTGCCGCGCTGAGCCGCAACCATCGCCGCTTCGAGTCCTGCAACGCCAGCCCCGACCACAACCACTTTGCGGCTTTGTTCGGATCGCGGTAGCGCCTCCAATTCATCCGGATTTGAAAGGCGCGGATTGTTGTCGCAGGCCAGTGTTCGATTGGAGTTGATGGCCTTCCAGCAGGTGTTGCACGAAACGCAGTAGCGAATGTCCCGGGCGCGGCCGCGGGCGGCTTTGATGGGCCAGGCGGCGTCGGTTATCAGTGCCCGCCACAAGCCCACCAACTCAGCCTCGCCCCGCTGCAAAATGGCTTCGGCCTCCGCCGGGTCAGTGATGCGGCCCAAAGCCATCACTGGCACGCCTGGTGTGGCAGTGCGCAATTGCCGGATCAGCGGCATATAGGTCAGGCGCGGCGTGCTGTCGTCTGGCAGGTGCATCTCCAGTGTGCGGTGGTGCGTACCCTGGGCATACGTCAGGTAATCCACTTTCACCTGAGCCACGACGTGAGCCGCAATTTCTCCGGCGCGCTCAGGCGTGATGCTGCCCGCGATGCCGTCGTCGCCTGGCAGCTTCACGCCGACGATGAACCCGCCGCCGCAGGCCGCGCGAATGGCCCGGCACACTTCCACCAGCAGCTTCGCCCGGCCGGACGCATCGCCACCCCAGGCGTCTTCGCGCTGATTGGAGCGCGGCGACAGAAACTGATGAAAAAGGTGGCCATGCCCGGCCGAGATTTCGATGCCCGAGAAACCGCAACGTTGCATGCGGGCGCTGGACGCAGCTGCCAGATCAATGAACCGCATGATCTCATCATGACTCATGGGGTGCGGTACCGTGTAGCTCAGGTCGTCGGGCAAAGGTGTGGCGCCTACAGCGTTATAGGTCCGCCCTGGTACGTGACGCCCACGCCCACTGTCCTGGATCTGGCCTAGCAGGAGGCAGCCTTCGGATTCAACGCCATCGGCAAGGCGTTTCAGGTCACCTTCCATGCGGTCATTCCAGGCGACGATGCGTTCGTTACTCTGGTGTGGCGCTATGCCCAGTGGGTCTGTGACGATCATGCCGGCGCCACCCCGTGCCCGGTTGACAAAATATTGCCAGTAGGACGTGTGCATACCTTTCTCTGCCCCGAAGCGAGGCGAGATCGATGCATGCGCGATGCGGTTCTTCAGCGTGCGCCCAGCCAGCGTGAAAGATGAAAAAAGTTGCGGGTAGACCTCGTTACCTGGCATGTGTTCAGGCTTCAGTTGTCAAGGACGATTTTGTTGGATTTGATCAGGTTAGACCGTTTGATGGTCTCGCTGGCAATGTAGCGGTCAAAGTCTGCCTTGCCCATGGACAAAACGCGGCCGCCCAATACGCCCATGCGCTTCTTGAAATCGGCCTCCTGGGTCGCCTTGACAAAACCGCGCGTCAGGGCCGCAACGATCTCGGGCGGCGTTTTGGACGACGCAAATACGCCAAACCAGCCTTCTGACTCATAGCCGGGAAGGCCGCTTTCGGCAACGGTGGGTACGTTGGGCAGAAGTTCCAGCCGTTCTTTTCCGGTCGTCGCAATCGCCTTGAGTCGGCCGCTTTGCAGGAAAGGCATGGCCGTGTTGATGTCCCCCGTGATGAATTGCACCTGTCCGCCTACAACGTCGGTAAAGGCCGGAACCGCACCCTTGTAAGGCACGTGCTGCATGTCCAGGCCAGCCTGTGACTTGATCAACTCACTGGCGAAATGTGGTGGTCCACCGGTACCCGAGGAAGCAAAATTGATCTTGCCCGGATTGGCCTTCGCTGCGGCTATCAGCTCACGGATATTGTTGGGTGCGAAGGCAGGATTAGCCACCACGACATAGGGAATGGCCACCACAGGAGCCACCGGAACCAGGTCGCGCATGGGTACGAATGGCATTTTTTCCTGAATCGGGTCGGCGGCCACATTGTTGGACCCGGCCAGAACGACGGTGTATCCGTCTGCAGATGCATTGATCGTCGCAATGACACCCAGATTGCCGGCTGCCCCTGGTTTGTTTTCCACCACGACTTGTTGCCCCAGCGCCTTGGAGGCCTCAATGGCGAGTTGACGGCCGATCGTGTCGGTTGCACCGCCGGGAGGGTACGGCACGATCAACTTGATGGGCGCTGCCGGTAATGGATCGGCAGCCGTTGAAAGCCCGAGCGTCATGGTTGATGCAGTCGCACCAATCGCCTGCAGGACGAACCTGCGGCGAACTTGGGAACGCTCGTTGTTCAAGTTGGGCGGGGCAATGCTGTATTTCTTCATGGCGTCTCCGGCGCAGATATGTTGATCATCAAACCGCTGCTTCTGAGAGCCTATCCTAGCTTCACGGTGGATTTTGTGTCAACTAAAACTTTGGATTGTTGACAATGTTGGGTTCAGCGAAACAAAATGACTCTAGAAGAATCCAAAGGAAACACCCCATGACAGGTCCAAGCAACAATCATTCACTCAACCGCGCCATGCGACAGGCTTTGCAGCCTGGTGCCGGCATCATCATGCCGGGCGCTGGTAATGCATTGGCGGCCCGGGTGATTGAGGTCACCGGGCATTCAATGCTGATGGTCAGCGGCGCGGCGGTCGCAAACAGCTATCTGGGCGTGCCTGATATTGGCCTGGTCTCGCTTTCCGAACTGGCAGGCCATGTGGGGGCGATCCGCGACGCCGTCAGCATTCCTTTGCTGGTTGACGGCGACACCGGCTTTGGCAACGCCATCAGTGTGGTGCACACGGTCCGCGTGCTTGAAAGGGCCGGGGCCAACGCCATCATGCTTGAGGATCAGACTTTCCCGAAGCGCTGCGGGCACTTTGAGAGCAAGGACATCATCAGCAAAGACGAGATGGTGCAGAAGATCAAGGCTGCTGTCGACACACGGCTTGACGGCGACATGATGATTCTGGCCCGCACCGACTCGCGCGCGGTTGAAGGCCTGCAGGGTGCGCTTGACCGTGCCCGTGCCTACCAGGAGGCGGGTGCCGACTTTCTGTTCATTGAGGCGCCTTTGAATGTTGAGGAACTGGCTGCCATACCTAGGGAGGTGCCGGGCATCCACATCTGCAACCTTGTGGTGGGTGGCAAGACGCCGCTGCTGCATCGCGACGAGCTCGCCAAAATGGGGTTTGCAGCCATCGTTTATGCGAACGTTGCCCTGCAGGCCGCGCTTCAGGCCATGGAGAAGTCTTTGAAACACCTGCACGACAACGGCTCCATTGCCGGCATGGAAGACCAACTCATGATGTTCAAGGAACGCCAGCAGATGGTGGACGCCGCGCACTACAACCGGCTGGCCGACAAATACGGCGCACGGGCAGTCTGACCATGGCAACCCCCGAAACCTTTTTCGATAAGGTCTGGCGCGACCATCAGATCACTATGCTGGGCGATGATTTGGCCTTGATGCAGATTGACCGGTTGGTGCTGCACGAACTTAGCGGCAGCCAGGCGGTGAGGGCGCTGGCCGAAGGTGGGCATCAGCCCGATAGTCGTGGCCAGGTGTTCACGGTCATCGAGCATCTGATCTCAACACGGCCAGACCGCGGACCGACCGATTCGGTATCGGTCAGCGGGCCCGCCATGATTCAGGGGACCCGCGAGGCGTCGCTCAAGTACGGGTTTCACTTTATAGACTACGACGATGAGCGGCAGGGCATCGCCCACGTGGTCGCGCCCGAACTCGCCATTGCGCTGCCTGGCACCACGCTGGTCTGTTGTGACAGCCACACCTGTACGGTCGGGGGCGTCGGCGCTCTGGCCTGGGGCATCGGTGCAAGCGAAGCAGAACACGTGCTGGCCACGCAGACGCTGGCCCAGACCAAACCCAAGACCATGCGTGTTTCATTTGAAGGCCAGCTGCCGCGTGGCGTGTATGCCAAGGACCTCATCCTTGCATTGATCGGGCAGATTGGTGCCAATGGCGGCATTGGGTATGCCGTTGAGTTTGCCGGCCCGGTGATTGCCGCGCTACCGATAGAGGGGCGCCTGACCCTTTGCAATATGGCGGTTGAGTTCTCTGCCAAATTTGGCTTTGTGCCGCCGGACGAGGTGACCTTGCGCTACCTGGCCGGCCGCGAATTTGCGCCGCAAGGTGCTGCCTGGGACGCGGCCGCGGCTTACTGGCTCTCGCTGCGGACAGACCCGAGCGCCGTGTTTGATGCGGAAGTTCGCGTCGACTGCTCCCGGCTTACACCGATGGTGACATGGGGCACCAGCCCGCAGCACGTCGCATCCATTGATGCCGCGGTTCCCGCCGCTTCGGCAGAACGCGATGCGCAGGCACAGCTTGATGCGCAACAGGCACTTGATTACATGCATTTGACAGCGGGGATGTCGCTTGCCGGTGTTCCGATTGACGTGGCTTACATTGGCTCTTGCACCAATGCCCGGCTGTCGGACCTGCGCATTGCTGCCGCTGTGCTCAAGGGGCGCAAGGTCATGCCAGGCGTGCAGGCCATTTGTGTGCCCGGTTCAACGACCGTCAAACGCGCGGCAGAAGCCGAAGGCCTTGATCGCATCTTCAAGGACGCAGGATTTGAGTGGCACGCGTCGGCCTGCGGCTTTTGCGGCCATATTGGCGACGACCGCTTCGCCAATTTGCGCGTCATCAGCACCACCAATCGGAATTTCAAGGGCCGACAGGGTCCGGATACCCGTACCCATCTGGCGAGCCCGGCAACGGTGGCGGCGTCGGCTATCGCCGGCTGCATTGCCAGTGCTGCGGAGGTCTAAGGTATGGAAATTTTCGAATCCATCAGCGGCATCGCCGCGCCGATGATGCAGATCAACATTGACACAGACCAAATCATTCCGGCGCGCTACCTGGGTGGTACCGACGCGAAGGGCTATGGTGCGCACCTGTTCGCGAACGCGCGGTTCCTGCCCGATGGCAGCGCCAACCCGACTTTCATATTGAACCAGGAGCCTTACTGCAACGCCCAGGTGCTGCTGGCGGATCGCAATTTTGGTTGCGGATCATCGCGCGAGCGTGCACCCAAGGCACTGCGCGAGTTTGGCTTTCGCGCGGTGA
>CAMAQV010000074.1 GCA_945860595.1 Comamonas sp. lk | reverse complement strand
AAAGACCCGGAGCAGATCAACCACCTCAACCGCGATACCGCGGATTGGTCTGCCGTATTCCGCGAAGCCACCTGGGAAGAAGCCATGGCGCTGGCCGCCGGTGGCCTCAAAGGTTTGCGCGACGCCCATGGCCCCAAATCGCTGGCTGGTTTTGGCTCGGCCAAAGGGAGCAATGAAGAAGCGTATTTGTTCCAAAAGCTGGTGCGCACCGGCTTTGGTAGCAATAACGTGGACCACTGCACCCGCTTGTGCCATGCCTCCAGCGTGGCCGCCTTGCTCGAAGGCGTGGGCTCGGGCGCGGTGAGTAATCAGGTCAATGATGTGGAACATGCGGATTTGATTTTTATCATCGGCTCCAATCCCACGTCCAACCACCCGGTAGCGGCCACCTGGATGAAAAACGCCGCCAAGCGCGGTGCCAAAATCGTGTTGGCCGACCCTCGCATCACCGACCTCGGGCAACACGCCTGGCGCACTTTGCAGTTCAAGGCCGATACCGACGTGGCCATGCTCAACGCGCTAATTCACACGGTGATTGAAGAAGGCCTGACCGACGAAACCTTTATCGCCAACCGCACTAGCAATTACGAAGCACTGCGCGATAACGTCAAAGGCTATAGCCCCGAAGCCATGGCGCCGATTTGTGGCATCCCGGCCCAAACTTTGCGCGAAGTGGCACGGGCTTTTGCCAAAGCCAAAGGCGCGATGATTTTGTGGGGCATGGGCATCAGCCAGCATGTGCACGGCACCGACAATGCGCGGTGCCTGATCGCGCTGGTCAGTGTGACCGGCCAGATCGGGAAACCCGGCTCGGGCCTGCATCCGCTGCGCGGACAAAACAATGTGCAGGGCGCGTCAGACGCGGGCCTGATTCCGATGATGTTCCCCAACTACCAGCGTGTGGACAACGCCGCCGCGCATGCCTGGTTTGAAGACTTCTGGGGCACCAAGCTGGACGACCAGCCGGGCTACACCGTGGTCGAAATCATGCACAAAGCGCTAGCCGAGGACAGCGATCCGCACAAGATTCGCGGCATGTACATCATGGGCGAAAACCCCGCCATGAGCGACCCTGACTTGAATCACGCCCGCCATGCCCTGGCCAGCCTGGACCATTTAGTAGTGCAAGACATTTTCATGACCGAAACCGCCTGGCTGGCCGATGTGGTGCTGCCCGCTACCGCCTGGCCGGAGAAAACCGGCACGGTGAGCAATACCGACCGCATGGTGCAACTGGGCAAGCAGGCCTTGAATCCGCCCGGCCAGGCTCGCGCCGATTTGTGGATACTGCAAGACCTGGCCAAGCGCATAGGTTTGCCCTGGGATTACCAGGGCGAGCACGATGGCGTGGCCGCCGTCTATGACGAAATGCGCCGCGCTATGCACGCGGCTATTTCGGGTATTACCTGGGAGCGTTTGCAGCGTGAATCCAGCGTTACCTATCCGTGCCTGAGCGAAGACGATCCCGGCACGACGACCGTGTTCATCGACAGCTTCCCCACTGCCAGTGGCCGCGTCAAACTGGTGCCCGCCGACATCATCCCGGCTAACGAGCGGCCTGATGCGGCTTACCCCTTCGTGCTGATTACCGGCCGCCAGTTGGAGCATTGGCATACCGGCAGCATGACACGCCGCGCCAAAGTGCTGGACGCGATTGAGCCCATGGCTACTGCCTCCATGTGTGGCGCAGACCTTAAGGCCATGGGCGTGGCGGCCGGCGACATCATCACCATCGCCTCACGCCGGGGCGAGGTGGCGCTGCATGTACGCCGCGACGACGGCACGCCACAAGGCACGGTGTTTGTGCCCTTCGCCTATTACGAGGCCGCAGCCAACGAATTGACCAACTCCGCGCTGGACCCGGTGGGCAAAATCCCCGAGTTCAAGTACTGCGCGGTGGCGGTTAGCAAAGGCGGCAGCACGCGCGAAAACGCGGGCTTTGGTGTTAATGACCCGGTGGCAGAGGCTACTGCTTGACCATGCAGACTTTGCCTCGCATATCCCTCATGCCACGCTTACCGCGCCTGAGCCGTGCCCAGGTGGCCGTGACCCGTTCTATTGAGGTGCTCAACGAATACGGCGAAACCCAAAGCCTGCAAATCCCCGCCGAGCGAGCTTTAACGGTGTATGTGGACAAGCGCGAAATCGTCACCCTCATGACCCTGGGAGCGCAGCCTGAGTGGCTGGTGCTGGGCTATTTGCTCAACCAGCGATTGGTCGCCTCCGCCCAGGAAGTGGAGTCCATTACCGTGGACTGGGAAGTGGGCGCTGCTGCGGTGATGACTTACCAGGGCATTGTCAACTTAGAGAAAAAAACCGCCAAACGCGTGGTCACCACCGGCTGCGGGCAAGGCAGTGTGTTTGGGGATTTGATGGCAGATGTCGATAGCATCCAACTGCCCCCGGCCACCATCACCCAAAGCCAGCTTTACGGCATCGTCAACACGATTCGCCTGAACGACAGCATTTATAAAACTGCGGGCTCAGTACACGGCTGCGCGCTGTTTCAGGGCGAGCGCATGCTGATGTTTGTGGAAGACGTGGGCCGCCACAACGCGCTAGACGCTATTGCCGGCTGGATGGCTATGCAGCCCAATGAAAATACCGGGCAGGGCGCACGCACTGGCATGAGCGCGCATGACAAAGTGTTCTACACCACAGGCCGCCTGACCAGCGAGATGATTATCAAGTCCGCACAAATGGGCGTGCCCATCGTCATCTCGCGCAGCGGCATCACCCAGATGGGCCACCAGGTAGCGCAAAGCCTGAACCTGTGCGCCATAGGCCGTGCCACCAACAAGCGTTTTCTGTGCTTTAGCGCGCCAGAGCGGCTGGTGCTGGAGACGGCGCTGGCGGGGGCGCGCTTGAAGGTGGCCTGAACTGACGTTCGGATGGGTCGCCTTACACCACTACTTTTTCGGCATACGCGCCAAAGGCAGGACGTATGGCACTGAACAAGCCAGGTAGGTGACCTAGGTCAGGGGGCGCTGAGTTGAATTCCCAAAAATCCGGCGTGATAAATGTTGACAACAGCACGGAGCATTCTCTGGCTACCCGCCGCACCGTCTAGTACAAATTTGCATTCAAGACTGACGTCGCTCGCCTCGCTGTCCTCGCCATTGAGCCACGTCTTGCTATCCTTGCCACAGGTGACAGGCAAGCCGTCCAAACTCAGGGAAATGGACAACCGCGTGTCGTCGTGACTTCCCGTAAAGTCCGCCTTGAAGCGGATATTCTGCGCGCTTGCGTTGACCGTCAAAGGGCAGCGATACTCTCTCCACTTGAAGTGGACCGACTGGGTTTCACATACCAAAGCATCTTCCGCGTAGGCCGGTGCAGCCATGGCCAACATCGATAAAAAAATCATGTTTATCCCAACGCGCTTCATCATTGACGACTCCTTTAAGGCCGGTCATGCCGGCGTAATTGCAGAACTTAAGGTGCAAATCCAACGCCGTAGCCCCATGCATCCAGTCGATCCGGGATGGCATTGAAAGCCAGCGTGACCCGCTCGCCACCCAGATTGATGGGGACTTCATGCAGCAGGTGGCTTGGAAAAAGAATCAAGTCGCCTGGCGCGGGCAGTGGTGCATTCCACTTGTCGGCGTTAAAAGGGCCAGTCTCCATGCTGGCATGCGTGTTGCGAAAGACAAACTCCGCGCCGCCCAGCGGCCGGCTAAAACGGGTGCAGGCCGACGCGTCGCAAGGGCTGAGATACAGGACACCGGATGCGAAGCAGTTGGCGTGGTTATGCAGCGATTGGCTTCCACCGTGCTGAAGCACGTTGACCCAAATTTCTTTCACAAGCCAGCGCAAAGACTCGCCGAAAAGCAGTTGGCCAAAGGCTTGCAGGTGCGGCCCGACCTGCCCGACCACCGCATCCAGAGCGCTGTCTTCGCCGGGCCTGAGGATGCGCGTGTGCGACAGTTGCGGGGATCGTGGGTTGGCCACCGAGGCTGCCTGCGACAAACGTTCTGCCAAGGCCAGCGCCGACTCTGGTGAGAGCAAGCCGGGGATTCGCATTACCGGCGTGGGAAACAGCTCAAAGATTTCAGCCATGGTGAGTCAGCCCGCAATCACCGCTATGCGCGAGAAGGTCCAAAACACCGACACACTGCCAATGCCGTACAAAATCACCCGCCGCGCGTTAGTGGTCCAGGTGAATCGGCGGGTAACAAGAACCACTAGCCATGCCAGTCCAATGACCAGCAACTGACCCGCTTCCACACCCAAATTAAAGGTCAGCAATGCCATGTTGGCATGCTGCTCGGGCAGTCCAATGTCTTTCAGGGCACCTGCGAAGCCCAAGCCGTGGATGAGCCCGAATACAAAAGCCACGATCCCAGGCCATCGGCGGGTGAGGGTGTCCTTTTGACTCAAGGCTTCCGCGCACACCAGCACAATGGACAAGGCGATGACCGCCTCCACCGGCGGTGACCGCAGCGTTAATGCACCTAAGGCGCTGGCGGCGAGGGTCAGGCTGTGCGCCACCGTGAACAAGGTGACGGTTGCCAAAAGTTGACGCCGAAAACCCACCAGAAACAACAAGCTGAGCACAAACAGCAAATGATCGATACCGCTGAGAATATGTTCTATCCCCAGCACAGCGTAAGTCTGCGCCACCTGCCAGGCGTCGCGCTCGTCGCGCGCAGAGCCAAACAAGCGCACGGAAGATTGATTTTGGGTCAAGGTAAAAGTACTGCGCTGCTCCCCTTGCCAAGTGATACGCAAAATGACGGCCGAGTAGTTTTTTCCTATGCCATTGACCGACAGGCTTCCCGCCAAGCCGCGTTCGCCGCAGCGAACCGTTCTCGCGTCACCGACGCAACCTTCTGGCCAGACCGGTGTCAAGTCTTGCGAGACCGGCGTATTTTTTCCAGGAATGCCCCAGGCCCAAACAAACTCTTTGGGTGCAACCTCCCGCATCGACAGATCGGTCATGGTCATCTCGTGGGCGTAGACTCCCGCTGCACCCACCAGCAAAATGAGGGACAAGACTGCGTGCTTGAGCAGTTGCTTGAAATGGGAAAGCATCACGAGCTCTTCCCTTCGTCGCGAATACGGTATTTCTTGGCGATTTCACGTATGGCGTTCTTGGTCAAATCCGATGATGTGATCTCTTTCCAGTCCGTGTAAACGCGCTCTCTCATTTCCTCGTAGCTGACCGCGCGGCCCGGTGTCAATTCGGTAAGACGTACCGGACGGTAACCTTCTTGGCTTTC
>CAMAQV010000073.1 GCA_945860595.1 Comamonas sp. lk | reverse complement strand
TATGTGAGCTACGGCAACAACAACCGCTCCTGCATGGTGCGCATTCCCGGCGGACGGCTGGAGCTGCGCGTACCGGACGGCGGCTGCAACCCCTACCTGGCCGCCGCAGCCGTGATTGCCGCAGGCATGGACGGCATGAAAAACCAGATCGACCCGGGCGATCCGGTCAACGAAAACCTGTATGAGATGAGCGCTGCCGAACTGCGCAGCCGTGGCATCGAAACGCTGCCGCAAAACCTCAACGAGGCCATCGACGCATTGGAAGCAGACCGCGTGATCATGGACGCGCTGGGCCCGGTGGCACAGACCTTTGTGGACCTCAAGCGCATGGAGTGGGTGGAATACATGCGCCATGTCTCCGACTGGGAAATTAAAACCTACCTCGAATTTTTCTAACCCCTGCTCCCAGGGCTTTGCGAAGGACCGACCATGTGCGGAATTATTGGATTACTGATTAAGAAGCCTGCGTTGCGCAGCGAGTTGGGGCGCTGGATGACGCCCATGCTCATCGGCATGACCGAGCGCGGCCCCGACTCTGCCGGGCTGGCCGTGTTCAGCGACCCGCTGAGCGACGACCACGCGCGCAAGATCAGCGTGTACTCCGGGCTGACTGCGCTGGGAGCAGGCTTTGACTGGCATGCGCTGGTGGCCGCGTTAGAGAAGCAGCAAGGCAGCGCGGTCACCCTGCAGACCAAGGACAACCACGCCATCATCACCGTTACCGGTGACCCGGTGCAGGCGCAGCAGTTCATCAAAGCCTATGACCCGCTGCTGCATCTGCTCTCGCTGGGGCGCAGCATCGATTTGTACAAAGACATCGGCATGCCCGCTGCCGTGGCGCAGCGCTATGACTTTGCGCACATGAGCGGCTCGCACGTGGTGGGCCACACCCGCATGGCCACCGAATCGGCGGTGACGCCGGACCGGGCGCATCCGTTTACCGCAGGCCAGGACTTCTGCATGGTGCACAACGGCTCGCTTTCCAACCCCTACCAAATCCGGCGCATGCTGGAGCCGCGCGGCATCAAGTTCGACACCGATAACGACACCGAGAGCGCCTGCCGTTTCATCGAGTGGCGCATGCGCGAAGGCGATGACCTGAAGACCGCGCTGGAAACCGGCTTCGATGAGCTCGATGGTTTTTACACGCTGCTGATGGGCACTCAGGACCAGCTCGCACTGATCCGCGACCCCTTTGCCTGCAAACCGGCCGTGGTGGCAGAGACCGATGACTACGTGGCGATTGCCTCGGAGTTCCGCTCGCTGGCGCACCTGCCCGATATCGACCACGCCTATGTGTTCGAACCCGCACCCCAGGAGATGTACATATGGAAGGCATGAATTTCGATCTGCGCCAGCAGACGGTGCGTGAGCTCAACGGCTTTTTGCACAGCGCAGAAGGCAAGGCCAAGCGCGGCACCATCGCCGTACACCACCCCGACGGCGCACACAACATTGCCGCGGGCCTGAATGCACCGGTCAAAGTCGTGGTGCACGGCCACGCCGGCTACTACGCCGCTGGCATGAATATGCATGCCGATATCACCATCGAAGGCAGTGCCGGCACCGGCGTGGCCGAGAACATGATGAGCGGGCGTGTCCACGTCAAGGGCTTTGCCAGCAACAGCGCGGGCGCTTCAGCCCACGGCGGCCTGCTGGTCATTGACGGCAACGCCGCTTTGCGCTGCGGTATCTCGCTCAAAGGCGGCGACATCGTGGTGGGCGGCTCGGTGGGCAGCTTTTCTGCCTTCATGGCGCAAGCCGGTCGCATGGTGGTCTGCGGCGACGCGGGCGACGGGCTGGGCGACTCGCTCTATGAGGCGGTGCTGTACGTCAAAGGCAGCATCAAATCACTGGGCGCGGATGCGCACATTGAGCCCATGAGCGAGGCCGATCTGAAAACGGTGACCGATTTGCTGGCCCAGGCCGGTTACTCGGAGCACAAGGCTGCCGACTTCAAACGGGTCGCCAGCAAACGTGAGCTCTACCACTGGAACGCCGACGCCGGTCAAGAATATTAGAAAGAACGCCATGGAACATCCGATGAATTTTGTCAAACCCCTGGTGCGCGAAGAGTCCTGGGGCTACGACGCAAAAATGCAGCAGTACATCCGCAACGCCGCCGCACACGGCCTCTACGAAATTCGCGGTATGGGCGCCAAGCGCCACCTGCCGCACTTTGACGATCTGCTGTTTCTAGCGGCCTCGCTGTCGCGCTATCCGCTGGAAGGCTATCGCGAACGCTGCACCACCAAAACGGTATTGGGCACACGCTTTGCCAAAAAACCGATTGAGCTGGACATCCCCATCACCATCGCCGGCATGAGCTTTGGTGCGCTCTCGGCCAATGTGAAAGAGTCGCTGGGGCGCGCGGCCACCGAAATGGGCACGTCCACCACCACCGGCGACGGCGGGATGACCAGCGAGGAGCGCAATTCTTCCAAAACCCTGGTCTACCAATGCCTGCCCTCGCGCTACGGCTTCAACCCGGACGATGTGCGCCGCGCCGACGCGATCGAGGTCGTGATTGGCCAGGGTGCCAAGCCCGGCGGCGGCGGTATGTTGCTGGGCCAGAAAGTCAACCCGCGCGTGGCCAAGATGCGCACCCTGCCTGAAGGCGTGGACCAACGTTCCGCCTGCCGCCAGCCCGACTGGACCGGCCCCGATGACCTGACCATCAAGATCAACGAGCTGCGTGAAATAACCGATTGGGAAAAGCCGATTTACGTGAAAGTGGGCGCAACCCGTACCTTCAATGACGTCAAACTGGCGGTGCATGCCGGTGCCGACGTGGTCGTGGTGGACGGCATGCAAGGGGGCACCGCAGCGACGCAAACCTGCTTTATTGAGCACGTCGGCATACCCACGCTGGCAGCGCTGCGCCAAGCGGTGGACGCGCTGGAAGACCTGGACATGGTGGGCAAGGTGCAGCTCATCATCTCCGGCGGCATCCGCACCGGGGCCGATGTAGCCAAAGCACTCGCCATGGGCGCAGACGCCGTGGCCATCGGCCAGGGCGTGCTGGTTGCGCTGGGATGCAATTCGCCAAGTTACATGCACAACGGCGAGCACATGAGTGCCCTGGCTGAATATGAAGCCCTGGGCACATCCCCCGGCTTTTGCCACCACTGCCACACCGGCAAATGCCCGGTGGGCGTGACGACGCAGGACGCCGTGCTGGAGCAGCGCCTGCAGCCCGATGTGGGCAGCAAACGCCTGCGCAATTACCTCAAGACGCTGAACATGGAACTCACCACCATCGCGCGCGCCTGCGGCAAACAAAACGTACACCACCTGGAGCGCGAAGACCTGGTAGCACTGACGGTGGAGGCCGCCGCGATGGCACGCCTGCCGCTGGCCGGAACCAACTGGATACCGGGCCACGACGGGCGCTACTGATTACGGATCCCCGGGCCTGCGACAACGCAGGCCCATGTGCGGCGGTCCAACCGCCGCATTCAGGAGCGCGGTCGGGTTTTGTCGGGGTCGTAATGCGCGAAGCGCACCACGCTGGCCGTCAGGCGTTTTTGCTGGCCGTCGAGCTTGCCGATTTCCAACGCCGTGCCGATGGCGCTGTGGTGCACGTCCACGCGTGCCAGCGCAATGGTTTTACCCAGCAAGGGTGAGCGCATGCCCGAGGTGACCACGCCGACCTGCGCGCGCCCAGCATAAACACCGTCCCCGTGGCCCACCGCCTCGGTGCTCTCGATGTCCAGGCCCACCAGTTTGTGCGAGGGGTTGTCTTTGCGCCGCTGCAACGCTGCGCGGCCGATGAAGTCATCGGTTTTTCCCTTGAGTGGAACCGTGAAACCGATGCCGGCTTCAAACGGATCGGTCTGGTCCGAGAACTCGTAACCCGCAAAAATGAGCCCGGCTTCGATGCGCACCAGATCCAGCGCGTCAAGACCCATGGGCAAGAGGCCGTGCGGCTGCCCGGCGGCCATGACCGCATCGAACACGGCGCAGGCGTCACGCGGGTGGCACCAGACCTCGTAGCCCAACTCGCCGGTGTAACCGGTGCGTGAAACCATGAGCGGCGGGCCGTTGGCGTCACCCAGACGGCCTACGGTGAAGCGGAACCACTCGAGCTCGGCCAGCGCGGGCTGATGCGGCGGCGTCCAGATGATGGGCGCAAGCAGGGCGCGGCTGGCCGGGCCTTGCACCGCAATGTTGTGCAGCTGGTCGGTGGAGTTGCGCACCAGCACCTGCAAGCCCAGCGCCTTGGCCTGGTCTTGTAGCCAGATGCCGCCAAAGTCGTCACCGCCGACCCAGCGGAAATTGTCGCGCCCCAGGCGCAGCAGGGTGCCGTCGTCGAGCATGCCGCCATTCGGGTAACACAGAGCCGAATACACCACCTGGCCGACGCCCAGCTTTTTCACATCCCGCGTGAGGCAATGCTGAAGCAAGGTTTCGGCATCAGGCCCGGTGACTTCGAATTTGCGCAGGGCCGACAAATCGACCAGCACGGCTTTTTCGCGGCAGGCCCAGTATTCGGCAATCGGGTCGCTCTTGGCGTAGCTGCGCGCCAGCCAGAAGCCTTTGTACTCCACAAAGTTACGGGTCAGCGCCGAGGTGCGGGGATGGAATGCGGACTGTCTGCTCATGGTGGGCTCCGATGCGGGCGTAACCCGGTGCGCAATGCTGGGGGGAAAGGCGTGGGCCGCGTCGAACACGCGCACCAGAATATCCGTGGGGTTCCAACCATTGGCCGGGCTGGTGTCATCCGGGCAAGCCGAGGACACGCAAACCAGATCGGTCAGCGCGCGCAGCAGCACGTAGTCGCCGGGGCGCGACCAAGGCTCGTCCGAGCCCACCACCCCGTGCGCGTCGATGAAGGTATTGAAGAAAAAATTGATCGCCATCCAGCCCCGCCGTCCGGCAATGCCGTAAGTGGCCAGCGCGGTGTTGAAGTTTTCGCTGCAATTGTTATGGCCGGGGTAGCCGAGGTCGTCGTAGTACTTGGCGGCGCATGCCATGGCAAAAGCGTCGTGGCGCCCCACGGTGTCTTGCACCACCTCGACCAACGCCGTCATGTCCTGGTCGTAGTACTTGGCATGCAGGCCCGGCATGGGGTAGGAGTGGCCCATCAGTGTGCGGGTGGTGGTGACGTCCAGCGGTAGTTGCAAGCCCTGATCCAGCTTGGCCTGGGAGAAGCATTGGAAATCGGTGCACTGCTTGCCATCCACATCCACGATCTGGATGTACTGCCCGGCCGTCACCACGTAGGCCTGCGCGCTGGCGTTCTTGACCAGCAGGTGTTGCAGCGGCTCCAGGCCGTCAAACTGCTGTAGCGCGTGGGCGCGGGTTCCCGGACCCTGGGCGGTGTCCAAAGCGCTTGCAGGGAGCGACCCGTCTTCAGCCATGCGTGTC
>CAMAQV010000072.1 GCA_945860595.1 Comamonas sp. lk | reverse complement strand
CACTATCAGTTGGGTGCAGCCTGTACGTGATGTTGTGGGGACCGCTGACCTGGAACAATCTGACCCATGAACTTTCTAAAATTCAATATGACAAAAAGGTGCCCGCGTTTATTGAGCGGTCTAAGGGCGTAGATCTTCCTATCCGCAATGAGACAATATCACCTTGCACTGGATAACTTTCGTTGAAAGGCCAACATGACAAAAGTGAAAAGTATCAGCAGTCCTTTTGAGCAGTCCTTCATGTTCCACATGATCCGAGACTTCTTTCTCTTGCTTTTGCTGGTGGCAACGGTGGAAATGGGCATTCGTTATGCGCTTGTGCGTTATGACTTTGCCATCAAGGAACAGGCCCGTGTAGACCAGGCAGCACAACAATTAGCCAACGATGTGAAGTCCATCATGCTCAATTCGGGCGGGCCTTTGGCAGCGCAAACTGTTTACCCCATACTCAATCGCAACTACGATGATCTGGGGCTCTCCATTGCTGTTATTCCGTCTGAAGTGACGGTGGAGTCCATGAAGCAGTCGTTCAGGTTAGATGTCAAAGGCTTACAGCCGACTTGGAAAGTCGGGCCGCATCTGGAATCGGCCGTCAATCTCACCGCAGAGCATTTTTGTCTTAATTGCCACGTTAAGGCAAAAGTAGGCGATGTGCTGGGTACCGTTAAGGTCGGTAGTTACCTAGACCGAAAAGAAGCCGCCTGGTGGACCGAGGTGAGGCTTACGGCCGGAGCCTTAAGTCTAAAGATTTTGGTGCACACCATCTTGCTTTTCTTTCTGCTCAAGGTTCGAATGGCGCCGCTCTTGTCTTTGCGCAGTACGGTGTCGCGCTTAGCCCGTGGCCTGATGGACTTGTCGCCCAGGGCCAAGGTCAACGGTGCAGACGAGTTTGGCGAGTTGGCGCAAGACCTCAACCATTTCCTGGACCGCATCAACGTGGTGGTGACCGACTTGGATCAGATTTTGAGCAAAGTGGTGGACGCCGGGAGTCGGCTTGGCAACTTGAACCGCGATCTGGAGCAGACCGTTGATGGCTTGCGCGAATCGACCTACCCCATTGCAGATGGGCCAACCCAGGGGCCATCTGCCCAGTACCGAGCGCTCGCGCAGACGCTGCGAGAAATGGCCCTGCTGGAAGCCAACATGCAGAGCATTGCGCAATCGGGGCAACAGGTGCTGCACCGGCTGACGCAGGTTGAAAAGCCTAAATAAACCTACAAGGCTACGCTTTATTGCGCTTGGTACCAAGCCCGTTTGGCCGAAACCCGAAAACTCATGGAGCAGTGGTTCCAGAGGACGACTCTCTTGCTGTCACTTCATGCAGGCGACCCTATCGGATCGTAAATCGCACCGTCATGCTCTTGCCACCGACATCGCTCAGGGCAGCGACGAGCTTGTCACCTTTGCCCAGCTTGACGCCCATGACGCGCAGTGTGTTGTCGCCTGCTTCTTTGATATCGGCTTCGATCTTGTTGCCGCCTTGCAAAACGGTAAGCTTGCCGGTGATGCCTTTAGAGGCCATGGGCTTGCCATGGTCCATCAGGTAGATCGTAGCGCCATCGGCCTGGGCGACCAGCTCAAAGCTCAGGTCATTGGCCTTTTGCACGATGCCGCCATGCTGGGGTTTGGCGTCGCCATGGGCCTGGGCCGGGTTCATGCTCAGGCAGGACAGGACCAAACCTGTCACTGAAATTAAATGCTTCATCTTCATGTTTCTTAACTCCTTGTAGGGCGTGGTGCGCTTAAAGGCGGCACCACTAAACCTGTAGATCCACTCGTCAAAATGCTTCTTGTACCGGCTGCTTTGCGTCCTCGCCGGTACTACTTTGCTGCAGCAGCCGGTCTGTAGCCTTGGCTCCAAAGTGCCAAAACAGCAGTGGTGTGAGCAAGGTGTCCAGCAACGTAGAACTGATCAATCCGCCAAAGATAACCACTGCCACGGGATGCAGTATCTCCTTGCCCGGCGCATCAGCGGCCATCAGCAGCGGCGTCAATGCGAAGGCCGCCACCAGCGCCGTCATCAGCACCGGCGTCAGCCGCTCAATCGAGCCGCGTACGATCATGGCTTGGCTGAAGGTCTCGCCCTCAAATCTGCACAGATTGATGTAATGGCTGATCTTCAAGATGCCGTTGCGAGTTGCAATGCCCGCCAAGGTAATGAAGCCCACCATCGTGGCTACCGACAGCGTCACGCCCGCCAGCCACATCGCGACAACGCTTCCAATCAATGCCAGTGGAATGTTGGCCATGATGATGCCCGCCAGCACCGCCGAGCGATAGCGCGAGTAAAGCACCAAGAACATGAGCGCCAGCGACACCAGCGACAAGCCCATGATCTGTCCGGTGGCCTGCTCTTGCGCCTGGAATTGACCCTCCAGATTTATAAAACTACCACTGGGAAGCGCTGTAGCAGTAATGGCTTGGCGGATGTCTGCCACGATGCGGCCCATATCGGAGCCATCGCTGTTGGCATAAACGACGATACGCCGACGGCCATTTTCGCGCCCTATTTGGTTGGGGCCATCGGATTCCGTGACCGTGGCGAAGCTCGACACCGGTAAGCGTCCAGCCGGCGTGTCTACCAGCATGCGTGCCAGATCCTGCGGGCTGCGCTTATCGTCAGGCAGTCGCAGCACCAAGTCGTAGCGCCTGGCCCCGTCCACAATTTGAGAGCCGTGGGCACCGTCAGTCAGGGCCTTCAGGATGCGCAGGGCCTCACCCGGCGGCAGACCTGTCTGCGCCAGTCGCTGCGGGTCAAGCCTGACCATGATCTGTGGAATCAGCACCTGCTTCTCCACGGTCAAGTCCACCAAGCCAGGGATGGTGGCCAGTTTGCCGCGCATCTGCTCGGCCAGCCCACGCAGGGTGTCGGTGTCGTCGCCATAAATTTTGACCGCAATTTGAGCCCGAACACCCGAGAGCAGATGGTCCAGCCGGTGCGAGATCGGCTGGCCGATGGCCACTTGCGCGGGCAATACAACCAGTTGGGCGCGGATGCGGGCCATCACTTGCTCGCGATCGACCGGCTTGCCATCGCGATGCAAGTCCACATCGATCTCTGTGGAGTGCACGCCCTCGGCATGCTCGTCGAGTTCAGCACGGCCGGTACGCCGCCCCACCTGGCTGACGCCAGGCACCTGCCCGATCAGTTGTTCGGCCACCGCCCCCATGCGGTTGGCCTCGGCCAGCGAGGTGCCCGGGTTGAACAACAGCGACAGCACCAGCGAGCCCTCGTTGAAGGCCGGCAGAAAGGCGCGCGGAAAAAAGGGCACGCTGGCAGCGGCCAAAGAAACAGCCACAACCGCGGTACTGATCAGTATCCGTGCGCGCGGAAAGGACCAGTTCAGCAGCCTTCGGTCCCAAGCCTTCAGGCGCGTCACAAGGGGGCTGTCTCCGTGTCCCAGTTGTTTCATCCTGGGAAGCAGGTAACTGCACAGGACCGGGGTCACCGTCATGGACACCGCCATCGACGCCAAGATGGAGACGATGTAAGCAATACCCAGCGGCGCAAACAAACGGCCTTCGATGCCCGGCAAGGCGAACAAGGGCACGAACACCAGCACCACGATCACCGTGGCGTACACAATGCCTGAGCGCACCTCGACGCTGGCCTGCTGCACGACCGCCATCACCGAGCGCGGCTGGGCCAGGACGCGGTTCTCTTTGAGCCGACGCAAAATGTTTTCAACGTCAACCACGGCATCGTCCACCAACTCACCAATCGCAATCGCCAAACCCCCCAGCGTCATGACATTAATCGACTGGTCGAGCCAGCGAAAGACCAAAGCCGTGACCGCCAGCGACAGTGGAATGGCGACCATAGAGATCAGCGTGGTGCGTACTGACAGCAAAAACGCGAACAGCACAATGGCCACAATCACCGCGCCGTCGCGCAACGCCTCCGTCACATTGCCAACGGAGGCCTTGATGAAATCGGCCTGCCGAAACAGCACTTGGGGTTTGGCAAGCCCTTTTGGTAAGCCTGCCTGAAGATCATCCAAGGCCTGCTCAATCTGCCGGCTGAGCTTGACCGTATCAGCCGCCGGCTGCTTTTGCACGCTCAGGATCACTGCAGGCTGCCCTTGGTAACCCGCATCGCCACGCTTGAGGCCAGCGGCAAAGCGAACTTGCGCCACCTGCTCAAGCAGCACGGGCCGCCCATCCTTCCAAGCCACCGCCATGCCTTGCAAATCCTCTAGCCGCTGGGTACGGCCCATGTGACGAATCAGGTATTCCCGGCTGTTCAGGTCGATGAAGCCGCCCCCAGCGTTACCGGCATACCCGCGCAGGGCCTGCTCGACTTGGCTCAGTGTTATGCCCAGTTGGGCCATGCGCGCCGGATCGGGCTCGACACGCAGCTGGCGTACCTCACCGCCGATGGGAATGACCTGAGAGACGCCAGCGATACCAAGCAAGCGCGGACGCAGCACAAAGTCGGCGTATTCACGGGCCTGCATGGGCGAGGCAGCGCCTTCGCCGCCTTGCAGCGGCAATGCGATCAGCATGATCTCGCCCATGATGGACGAGACGGGCCCCATCATGGGCGTGATCTCGGCAGGCAGTTGGCTGCGCAATTGCGCCAATCGCTCGGCGACCAACTGGCGGTTGCGGTAGATGTCTGTGCCCCAGTCAAACTCGGCGTACACCACCGACAGGCCAATGCCCGAGGTGGAGCGCACCCGGGTAACACCGGGCATGCCGTTGAGGGCCGTCTCGATGGGAAAACTCACCAGTTGCTCGACCTCCTCGGGCGCCATGCCACCGGCCTCAGTCAGCACCGTCACCAGCGGCTTGTTGAGGTCGGGAAACACGTCGACCGGTGTGCGCCAGGCGGTCAATGCCCCATAGACCATAAGCAAAGCTGCAAAGGCCAAGACGAATAGACGGTTGCGCAGGCTGTATTGAACGATCCAATTGAACATGATGTGCAGCCTCGGTTCAGCGGATCTGCGCGATCAGCGACGCGCCTTGAACCAACACACGGTTGTCAGCGGCCAGCCCCTGGGTGACCAATACCGTGACAGCGTCTAGCGGCTGGACCTGAACCGGCTGCGGCATGAAGCGCTCGGCGCCCGTCTTGATCCAGACGATGGGTTCGTTCGACGGGCTGCGCACGACAGCAGAGGCCGGCAGTACGATGCCCTTGCGCCGCTCCTTGAGCGCCGCGACCAGTGTCACGGTTTGACCTACCGCCAAGGGTGCTGCGCCAGCAGCGACCGAAGCTCGGAAGTTCAGCGGCAGCATGCCGTCACGCAAGGACCGCGCAGCGCCGACCAGTTGCAGCTTGACGCCCTCGAGCCCGGCCAAATGGGCTGCGCCCAAACGACTACCGAGCGACACATCGGGTGTGCTGGCCTCCACCATCAGGCGCGCAGGATCGATGACCTCGATCAACAACTCGCGTGTGTCCACAATCTGGCCCGCCTTCACATCGGCACGTGCAATCACACCCGAGACCGGCGCGCGCAAGGGCTCACGCACATCCAAACTCGCGGCGATGCGCTGTTCGCGCTCGGTCAGTGACTGGACATCGATGCGTGCAGCGT
>CAMAQV010000071.1 GCA_945860595.1 Comamonas sp. lk | reverse complement strand
GCGCATTCTGAAAATGCTGGACTTGCGCAGCCCGATTTACATCCACCCCCTGCAAGCCATGGTCAGCGAACCCATGAAGCAGTGGCTCGATCCGATTCTGGTCTCGGGCAGCTTGCACGTCTATATCAGCCAGACCGCGCGCGGTGAATTGGTCATGGGCGCATCGCTGGACCCCTACGAGCTGCATTCCACCCGCTCGACGCTGGACTTCACCGAGAGCCTGAGCGCCCACATGGTGGAGATGCTGCCCCAGTTGTCGCAAGCCAAAGTCGTGCGCCAGTGGGCGGGCATGGCCGACATGACGCCCGACTTCGCGCCCATCATGGGCAAGACGCCCGTGGAAGGCTTTTATCTGGATGCCGGTTGGGGAACCTGGGGCTTCAAGGCCACGCCGGTTTCCGGCAAAACCATGTCTTACACCGTGGCCAATGACCGGGCGCATCCACTGATTGAAGGCTTTGCTTTTGACCGTTTTGAGCGCTACGCGCTCACCGGCGAAAAAGGCGCGGCCTCGGTCGGACATTGAAGCAGCCCGCAGGCACACACCAGACCCACGCACCATGAAAATCATGACCTGCCCCATCAACGGCCCGCGCCTGATTTCGGAGTTCGCTTACTGGGGTGAATGCAAAACCATGCCGGAGCCGGCAGACTGTACCGATGCGCAATGGGCGGACTATGTGTTCAACAAAAGTGGCGCGCCCGGAATAAAGCATGAATGGTGGTGCCACACGCCCAGCAACACCTGGTTTATTGCAGTGCGCGACACGATGTCTGATGTGATTGAAAAGACCTTTCTCTATGGCCAGCAGTAATTCCATGCGCTTACCTGCGCAGCCCGGCGAGTGGTTAGACCGCGGCGCAGTCCTGCCCTTTCGCTTTGAAGGGCGTAGCTACAGCGGTTTTGCCGGTGACAGTATCAGCGCCGCCCTGTGGGCCGCGGGGCAGCACACGCTGGGCCGCTCTTTCAAATACCACCGCCCACGCGGCATATTGACACTGGCCAACCATGACATCAATGTGATGCTGCAGACGCCC
Organism: Comamonas sp. lk; assembly: GCA_945860595.1. Taxonomy (GTDB): domain Bacteria; phylum Pseudomonadota; class Gammaproteobacteria; order Burkholderiales; family Burkholderiaceae_C; genus Allorhodoferax. Next base: position 5,051 of record CAMAQV010000071.1, on the reverse strand, counting down.
CAGGCCATGAACATCCGCGGCGACGTGGAGGCGCTGCGCGCGGGCATGGAGTTGGTCGCGGTCAACACCGCTGGGGGCGTGGAGAACGATCGCAACCGCTTCATGGGCCTGCTGGCGCGTTTTCTGCCGGTGGGCTTTTACTACAAGGCTTTCCACACCAAGATGCTGTTCCCCCTATGGGAGCGCGTGATCCGAAATTTCTCCGGCCTGGGCAAGCTCGATCTGGCGAAACCGGCCTTGCACACGCCCAAGCGCTACGATTTTTGCGATGTGCTGGTGATCGGCGCGGGCATTTCGGGTTTGCAAGCGGCTTTGCACGCAGCGCGGGCCGGGGCCCAGGTCGTGGTGGTGGACGAGAACGCCCGCAGCGGTGGTAGCGCCAGCTATCAGCTGGGCGCCGATACCGCGCCACTGGCCGCATTGCGCGAACTGCAAGCTTCCGTGGCAGCGCAGCCGCTCATCCGCCTGCTCACCGACACGGTTGCCGCCGGTTACTACGCGGATCACTGGATCGCGCTAGTGGATGCGCAGCGCATGACCAAGCTGCGTGCCAAGGCCGTGGTGGTAGCCAGCGGGGCCTTCGAGCTGCCTGCGGTTTTCCGCCACAACGATATTCCCGGCATCATGACCGGCGGTGCGGCGCAGCGGCTGATCAACCGCTACGCGGTGCGTCCCATGCACACTGCGGTGGCACTGGTAGCCAACAGCGAAGGTTTCACTGCTGTACTCGATGCCCTGCGCGCGGGCGTGAAAGTCGCCGCCGTTGCCGACATGCGCATGCAAGCGCCGGCCTGTGCCGCACGTGAGGCCGTTTGCGCTGCCGGTGTGCGCGTGCTGGACGGCTGGGCGATTTACGAAGCCCACTCCGGCGACAGCGGACGCCGACTCACCGGCGTGACTATTGCGCCCCTAATGGCCCATGGTGATGCGGATGCCCGCGCTGGCGAACATCTGGCCTGCGACGGCGTGATCATGAGCGTGGGCTACGCCCCTGCCGCCAATTTGCTGTACCAGGCCGGCACGTCCATGGGCTGGTCCGATACGGTGCAGCAGTTTGTACCGGCCACCTTGCCAGCGGGCATTTTTGCCTGCGGTCGTGTCAACGGCGTGTACGACAGCGCTGCCAAGGCGCTGGACGGCCAGCGCGCCGGCCTGCTGGCCGCCGCCCATTGCGGCTTCGCGAGCAGCCAAGAGGTGCCAGTTGTGCCTGCGCCACTGCATTGCCCGAGCCACCCCTGGCCCATCGTGGCCCATCCCAAGGGTAAGAACTTTGTCGATTTCGACGAGGACCTGCAACTCAAAGATTTTTACAACGCGGCGCAAGAGGGCTACGACAACATCGAGCTAATGAAGCGCTACACCACCAACGGTATGGGCCCCAGCCAGGGCAAGCACTCCAATATGACGGCACTGCGGGTGCTGGCGCGCATCATCGGAAAAACCCCGATCGAGGTCGGCACCACCACCGCGCGACCGTTCTACCATCCGGTGCCAATTTCCCACCTGGCCGGGCGCGGTTTCACCCCCGAGCGGCACACCCCCATGCGCGCTCTGCATGTGCAGGCCGGCGCGGTCTGGATGGCAGCCGGTATGTGGCAGCGCCCCGAGTACTACGCGATGGCGGGCCGCTCGCGTATGCAGTGCATACGCGAAGAGGCGATGAACGTGCGCAAAGGCGTGGGCATCATCGACGTGGGCACGCTGGGCAAGCTCGAAGTCATCGGCCCGCAAGCCGCCGAATTTTTAGAACGCATCTACATCTCGCGCTACGCCAATCTGGCCGTGGGCATGACCCGCTATGCAGTGATGTGCGACGAGTCCGGCGTTGTGATTGATGATGGCGTGGTTGCACGCCTGGGTGAGCAGCATTTTTATTTCACGACCACCACCTCCGGTGCGGCCACGGTGTACCGCGAACTCTCGCGCCTGAACACCCTGTGGCGTATGGACTGCGGCATTGTCAACCACACGGGTGCGTTTGCCGGCGTGAATGTGGCCGGTCCTCAGGCGCGCCGATTGCTGGCCACGCTGACCAGCGCCGATCTGGACGGTGCCGCCTTTCCCTACCTCGGCGTACGCGCCATAGAGGTTGCCGGGATTGCGGCGCGCGCTATGCGGGTGGGTTTTGTCGGGGAGTGGGGCTATGAGATCCATGTGCCGGCCGAGTACGGCGCTGCGCTGTGGCAGGCCCTGATGCAAGCCGGAGCAAGTCTGGGCATACGCCCCTTCGGCGTGGAGGCACAGCGCTTGCTACGACTGGAGAAGGGCCACATCATTATTGGCCAGGACACGGATGGATTGAGCGTGCCGCGCGAAGCGTCTTTGGGCTGGGCGACCAAGTTGGACAAATCGTTTTTCATCGGTCAGCGTAGCCTGCAGGCGATTGCCAAACAGCAGCAAAAGCAGACACTGGTTGGCTTCACCTTGGAGATTCCCGGCATGGACGCCAGTCAGGACGGCCACCCCGCCATGCCCTCAGAAAGCCACCTGGTCATCGTGGATGGCGCGATCAGCGGGCGTATCACCAGCGTGGCGTTCAGCCCGGCGCTGGGGCAGGTCATCGGCATGGCCTATGTCACACCGGCGCTCAGTGCCGTGGGCACCCGCCTGCCGATACGCCTGACCAGCGGCAAGATGTTGGACGCACAGGTGGTGGCGCTACCGTTCTACGACGCGGCCGGTGCCCGCCAAAAGGAGGCCAGCGCATGAACATCGTGACGCATGCGCCACGCCGCGCTTCGCCCTGCGAGTCAGCGCATCACTGGAGCGCCCAAGCCTCGGGCCCTGTCGCAGCGGACCTGACCCTGACCGACCGCTCGTTACAGACGGCCCGCTGGGGCTGCAAAGGCCCTGCAGCGCCACAGTGGCTGGCCGAACACGGCTTGCCCGTGCCGCCTGTGTACAACCGTTACTTGGAGCTGGCGACCGGTGGCCTGGTCGCGCGCCTTGGTGTCACCGAATTTTTGATTGAAGCTGAGGCCGCCACGCTAGGCCTGCTGCTAGATGCTGCCATGCCCGCAGGGCGGGTCCATGGCTTGTATCCGGTCTTGCGCCAGGACGCAGCCCTGCAGCTGGAGGGCCCGGCCCTGCACACGCTGTTGCGGCAAGTCTGCTCGGTCGATTTGCAGGCCCGTGAGAACCCGCCGGACGCGGTGTTCTTGACCACCCTGGTGGGCGTTGGTGTAACTCTGCTGTGGCGCGGTGACGCCTTGCTGCTGTGGGCCGACGGCACCATGGGCAGTTATTTATGGGACACGCTAGTGGAAGTGGCGCGCGATTGCGGCAGCCTGCGCAGGTGCCCTTCGCCTTGAATTTTTGTCATAAGAACCCCCAACCTTTGCCCAAACCCAAGGAGACACACAATGAATCGAGACGAGGCTAAGAAATTTTTCAAAGACAACAACGTACGCTATGTGCTGGCGCAGTTTGTGGACATCCACGGCGCGGCCAAAGCTAAAGCGGTCCCAGTCTCACATTTTGATGAAGTGCTGGACACCGGCGCGGGTTTTGCCGGTTTTGCGGTGTGGGGGCTGGGTATTCAGCCGCACGGGCCCGATTTCATGGCGCGTGGTGACCTCGGCGCTGTTAGCTTGGTGCCCTGGCAACCCGGCTTTGCCCGCATCGTCTGTGATGGCCATGTGCACGGCAAACCTTGGGAACACGACAGCCGTGTGGTGCTGAAAAAACAGGTGGCCCTGCTCAAGGAGCAAGGCCTGACTTTCTTTACCGGGCTGGAGCCCGAGTTTTCCGTCTTGCGCCGTGACGAGCAGGGCAATATCGTGCCCTGCGACGCCAGCGATACCCTGCAAAAACCCTGTTACGACTACAAGGCCTTGTCGCGCACCCGCGAGTACATGGACCGCTTGGTGACGGCGGCCATTGGCTCGGGGCTGGATGTCTACCAGATCGACCATGAAGACGGCAACGGCCAGTTCGAGATCAATTACACCTATGGCGACTGCCTGACCTCGGCCGACCAGTTCATCGGCTTCAAGATGGCAGCAGCCGAGATTGCCAACGACATGGGGCTTATCTGCTCCTTCATGCCCAAGCCCTTTAGCAACCGCCCGGGCAATGGCATGCACATGCACATGTCCATGGGCGATGGCAAGAGCAACCTGTTTGAAGACAAATCTGACAAGCGCGGGCTGGACTTGTCCACTATGGCCTACCACTTTCTGGGCGGTGTGCTCAAGCACGCCAAAGCGCTGACCGCCATTTGCTGCCCCACCGTCAACTCCTACAAGCGGCTGGTGGTCGGGCGTTCGCTCACTGGCGCAACTTGGGCCCCCGCTTATGTGAGCTATGGCAATAACAACCGCTCCTGCATGGTGCGCATCCCGGGCGGACGTTTGGAGCTGCGCGTGCCCGATGGTGGCTGCAACCCTTACCTGGCCGCAGCAGCGGTGATTGCCGCAGGCATGGATGGCATGAAAAACCAGATCGACCCAGGTGATCCGGTCAACGAAAACCTCTACGAGATGAGCCCTGCAGAGCTGCGCAGCCGAGGCATTGAAACGCTGCCGCAAAACCTCAACGAAGCCATCGACGCATTGGAAGCAGACCGCGTCATCATGGACGCGCTGGGACCGGTGGCACAGACCTTTGTGGATCTCAAGCGCATGGAGTGGGTGGAATACATGCGCCATGTCTCCGATTGGGAAATCAAAACCTACCTCGAATTTTTCTAACCCCTTTTTCAAGGGCTTTGCAAAGGACCGACCATGTGCGGAATTATTGGATTACTGATTAAAAAGCCTGCACTGCGCAGCGAGTTGGGGCGCTGGATGACGCCCATGCTGATCGGCATGACCGAGCGCGGCCCGGACTCGGCCGGTTTGGCTGTTTTCAGCGACCCGCTTAGCGACGAGCATGCCCGCAAGATCAGCGTGTACTCGGGTCTGACCGCGCTGGGTTCGGGCTTTGACTGGCAAGCACTGGCTGCAGCGCTGGAGAAACACCAGGGCAGCGTGGTGACAGTACAGACCAAGGACAACCACGCCATCATCACCGTCACCGGTGACCCGGTGCAGGCACAACATTTCATCAAG
>CAMAQV010000070.1 GCA_945860595.1 Comamonas sp. lk | reverse complement strand
GCTGCGCGGCCCGGGCGCGGGCCATCAGCGCGGCAATTTCATCGGCGGCATCGTCTTTAACGGGGGCGGGGGTGCTACTAATTTGGCTCATGATTTTTCCTTTTCTACGCGCATACGCGCATCTACGATGACAAACGAGGATCCGTGGGAAATCACGGGGTTAAGGTCGAGTTCGCGGCACCAGGGAGCGCGCGCAATACATTCGGACACACGGGAAATAAGTTGTGCCAACGCGTGCCGGTCTACCGGCTCAGTGCCCCGCGCACCATCCAGCAATGACTGCGCACGCAACTCGGTAAGCGCCAGTTCCACTTCGGCCGGGCTCAGCGGGCACAGGCGCATCACCACATCCCCCAGCACCTCAGCCCAGACGCCACCCAGCCCAAAGACAATGACCGGGCCGAACGTTGGGTCTCGTACCGCGCCAAGCATCAGCTCCACCCCCGGCTTGGCTTGCGCTTGCACCAGAACAGGACCGGTACCCAAGCGGGTGTCAAAGTCAGCACAGGCCTGGATGACCGCATCTGCGTCTCGCAGGTTCAGGCGCACGGCACCGGCTTCGGTTTTATGCAGTAGCCCCGTCCTAATCGCTTTGAGCGCCACCGGGAAACCGAGCGCGCGCGCAGCTTGAACAGCCGCAGGCGCATCGTCTACACAGCGGTACGCCGCCAGCGGCAAGTCCCAGGCGTCCAGTTGTGCAAATAGCTGCGCTGGTTCAGGCCACGCGATGTGGGTATCAAAAGCCGCCGGAAAAGGCAACGCGGGCTGAACCGTGACTGGCGGCGCTTGCATCGGGGCGCGGCAATACGCCAGCACGCGCGCGCTACGTGCAGCCCAATCGTGACACGGAATGCCAGCAGCCATCAGCTTGCGCCGCATCGGTTCGGCCTGGGCAGGCGCAGCCCAACACACATGAATGGGTTTATCGATTCCTTTGGCGCGCGCCTGTTGCGACTGGGCAATCACGGCGTCGATCACGCCCTCGTCCAGGGCCGAACGCTGAAGCAGGACCGGTATGACCGCATCGACCTCGTCGCTCTCCAGCAGCGCTTGAATGCTCAGCCCGTACATGGCCGGAAAGCGCGCCCATGCCGTGGTCACATCGATCGGGTTGGCCGCGCTGCCGTGGGCAGGCAGGTGCGCCGCTATCGCCGCTTGCAAGCTGTCAGATAAATGCGGCACCTGTAAACCCTGGGCCTCACACAAATCGGTGAGTTCCACGCCGGTGCCGCCTGAATTGCTGATGATGGCTACGCGTGGTCCGCGCAAGACGCCTTGGCAGTCCAGCGCAGCAGCGACGTCAAACAGCGTCAGCCCATCGTCGACCATTATGGCTCCGGCCTGACGCAAAAGAGCGCGGGTGATAGCGAAGTCTTGTGCCAGCGCCGCAGTGTGGCTGCTGGCCGCACGCTGCCCGGCCTGGCTGCGTCCGGTTTTGAGTATGACTACCGGTTTATGCGGGGTCACGGCGCGCAGAGCCTGCACCAGCGCCGCCCCATCCGAGACCGACTCCAGAACCAGCGCCAGCACCCGTGTCGCCGGATCCGCACCAAAAAAACGCACCGCATCGACCTCGTTCACATCAGCTTTGTTACCCGCTGACAGCACCTTAGAAAAGCCAATAGCACCCTCTTGCGAGCGTGAAAACGCCGCCATCGCATAGGAGCCACTTTGGGTGAACAGGGCCACCCCGCCGCTGGCTGGAATGCCCATCGCCATAGACGCATTCAATTGCTGCGCGCTGTCGATAACGCCCAGGCAATTCGGGCCGATCAGACGGATACCGCTGGCCTGCGCAATGGCGCGCAGCTCCTGCTCCAGGGCTGCGCCTGCGGCACCAGTTTCAGCAAAACCGCCGCTAAGCACCATCACCACCGGCACCCGTGCTGCCGCACAGTCGCGCAGGATGGCCGGCGTGCTCCCAGCCGGGGTGACCACAATCGCCAAGTCAACCGGCTGCGGCACGGCCGCGACTGTGGCAAACGCAGGTAAACCCATGATGTGCTGGGCGTTTGGGTGTATGGGCACTACCTGCGTGTCTGGGTTGCCTAGCAGGTTGTCCATCAGCAGTTTGCCAGCCTTGCCTTTTTCCTCCGATGCGCCAACCAACGCAATACGGCGTGGGCTGAAGGCCGCTTGACCCCAATGAAGCAAAGATGTCATGTTGCAAGTCCCTGGCCTTGGCCGGTAAACAGCGCGGGCTCACCGCCGGAATGGATGAAGACCACCGCACCTGCCTGCGCCCAAGTCGGGTCGGCGCACTGGGCGCGCAAACCGGCAAAGGCTTTGCCGGTGTAAGTGGGGTCGAAAAAAACAGCCTGCTGGCGCGCCGCCAGCGCAATGGCGGCCTGCCCCTGCGGGCTGGGAATACCGTAGCCCGGACCAATGAAACCGTCGTGTACCCGCACGTCCTGCGCATGCACCATGGGTGCCTGACCCAGCAGCGCTGCGGCTTGCGTCGCCAGCTCCAGAACCCGCGCGCGCGCCTCGTCAGCAGGACGACTGACCGTCACACCCTCAACCTGCCAAGGCGCACCCAGCGCGGCCGAGCCCAGCAACCAACCCGCCAGTGTTCCGCCGGAACCTACGGCCATCAGCACACGGGTGGGAAACAGACCCAATGCGCGGCACTGCGCTAACAGTTCCCGTGCGGCCAGGGCATGCCCTAAAACCCCCAGCGCACACGCCCCGCCGCGTGGAATGCTGTAGGGGCGGCGTCCTGCCTGACGCAGATCTGCGGCCACTGCGGTAATCGCGCCATCGAGCTGGCTGCGATCGTTGCTATGGGTGAATGTGGTGGTGGCACCGAGCATGCGCGTGAGTAGCAGATTGCCCTCCACGGCTGCAGGGGGTTCACCCCAGTACACGGCGTGCGCATCCATGCCCGCATACGCCGCCGCAGCGGCAGTGGCCCGCACGTGGTTGGACTGCGCACCGGCACCGGTTACCAGCACATCTGCACCCTGGGCGCGGGCATCGGCTAATAGCAATTCCAGCCCGCGCACCTTGTTGCCGCCAAAACCAAAACCGATCAACTCATCGTGCTTGATCCACAAACCGGGCAGCCCGATGGCGGCCCCGAGTTGCGCAGCCGGGCTCAGCGGCGTGGGCAGCAGCGCCAGCCGCTCACGCGGCAAGGCATCCAGGCGATCGAAAAATTGGGCCTTCATGCAGCGCCTGCCAGCACCCTGTCCACCATGGCAGCGCATTGCCCGGTGTGGCGGCCCAGATCGAGCAGTGCGTCCAGATCCGCCGCAGCCAGATGCGCGCTGATGGTGGCGTCAGCCCGAACCGCTTGCGCAAACGTCTGACCGCCCGCGTGGGCGTCCAGCGATAACTGGTATAGCAAGCGGTGCGCCGCATCGCGCCCGAGCGTGGGTGCCAGTGCCAGCATGAAAGCCTCGGACAGCACAAAGCCGCCGGTAGATTCCGCGTTAGCGCGCATGCGCAAAGCGTCGACCTCCAAACCTTCCAACATGGTCAGCAGAAGTTCCAACGCCCGGGCGGTCATCATGGTTGCCTCAGGCAGGGCATGCCATTCGGTTTTCCAGGCCCGGCCGTCGCGCTCATGGTCGTGCACCAAACCCTCGTTCAGCGCGGCAGCCAGATGCCGGGTGAGGCGGGCCAGCGTTCCCAGATGCTCGGCGATCTCGGGGTTGCGCTTGTGCGGCATGGTGATGCTGCCCACGGTGCCAGGCACCAAGCCTTCGCGCAGCTCGGCGATCTCGCTGCGCTGCAGGTTGTAGACCTCATGGCCGATGCGGTCGGCGGTACCGCTGAGCAGGGTCAGCAAGTTGCCCCATTCGGCGTAGACATCGCGGCTGTTCGTCCATGAAATAGCCGGAGCCTTCAAGTCTAGGCGCTGCGCAAATCGGGCTTGCAGCTCCAGGCCGCGCGGCCCCAGCGAGGCGACGCTGCCCACGCCGCCACACAGTTGCGCGGTGTGGCTCCTACTGCCCACTTCCAGCAAACGCTGGCGATGCCGACGCAGCTCAACCAGCCAGACCGCCACTTTGTAGCCAAAGGTAATCGGCAGACCCTGCTGGCCATGGGTACGGCCCACCATCACGGTGTCGCGATGCCGCGCGGCCAGTGCCGCCAGCACGCGGTCCAGCGCTACCAGTTGCTCTTCAAATCCCGTTTGCACCTGGCGCAGCACCAGCATGGTCCAGGTATCGGTCACGTCCTGCACAGTGGCACCGGTGTACACCCATTGGGCATGCTGCGGTTCCAGTCGCGCCTGCACCAGCCGTATCAAGCCCTGCATGGAGTGGCCACTGGCCGCGCGTCCGGCACGGAATTCCTCCAGCAGCGCGGCGTCCACCGTTAGGCTGCGGCAGCAGGCGGCAATGGCGTGTGCTGAATCGGCGGGAATCAGATCGAACTCGGACTGCACCTCGGCTAGCACCGCTACGATTTCCAGCCAGGCGCGGGTACGCGGAATTTCGGCAAACAGCGCATGCACCGATGATTGGCTCCACAGACTGCCAAAAACCACCGAATCCTGCATGGTCGCTGCGCTCATGTCTGCGCGTCCACCACAACGCGGACCGCGTCAAACAGTGCCGTTTGGGCCAGCGATTTACTTTGGCTCTCGGCTTCACACCATGCGGTAACCTCATCGAGTTGCTCGCCATAGTGCGCCAGCATGCGCGCCAGCGCAACGGGAGCGGCAGCGCCTTCACCGGTGCGCTGGGCAATGGCGCTGCGAGGGTCTAGCGCCTGGGCCAAGGCAGCCGGGCTGATCACCAGCGATGGACCACCCAATGCGCTGCTGGCCTGGGCGATATCGTGTGGCGTCAGCGATTGCGGCGCGCGTCCACTGTCATGCAGCAAACGGGCGACTCGCCCGGCGACTGTGTGCGCGGTGCGCGGATCCACATGGGCATGACGCACCAGCGACTCGGCCAGGTCAGTGGCCAGCACAAAGCTGCGTTGCAGCGTCTGCTGCGCAGCCGCACGGTTCACCTGCAAGCCAGCCAGTGCGCTTTGCATCAATTCAGCCGCGCCCGCAGCCAGATCGAGCGCGCGTGGCAGTTCGCCATAGGCCAGCATGCGGTTGTCCATTTGCCCGGTTGGGGTGCGGCCCGATGCGGCCAAGGCTGCCTGCAAACCAATAGCCTGGTTGGCGCTGGCACGTACATAAGCCAGCGCAAAAGGGTTCTTTTTCTGCGGCATGATCTTGCTGGCGCGTGACTCACCATCGGCCAAGGTCACCACGCCAAACTCGGCGCTGGCAAAAACCATCAGGTCTTCGGCCAGGCGGTCCATGTTCACCAAGGCCGCCACCACAGTGGCCATGCCCTCAATCGGACCATCGGCCTGCCACATCGCGTCACGTGCATGCGTCACCAGACCGCCAAATCCCAGCAACTCGGCCACCCGTTGGCGGTCCGGGGCCAGCGGTGAGCCGTTGGTGCTGCCGCAGCCAGCGGGGGATGCGTCAAAACGGGCGTGAAAGGCCTGGATACGCCCCAGATCACGTAACAGCGGGCCGACGAAGCCCAGCAGGTAATGTCCAAACGTGGTGGGCTGTCCGGCCTGCAAGTAGGTGTAGTCCGCCACCAGGGTGTCGGCCTCCCGATGCGCCACCAGCAAAATTTCCTGACCTAACGCAACCAGCTGCACTGCCAATGCCCGAAGACCGTCGCAGACGTGCAGGTGGAACGCCGTGGTGGTCGCTTCGCGGCGCGCCCGCCCGCAGCCCAACCATGCCGTGGCAGGGGTACGACCATACAGCCAGGCTTCCCGATTGGTGTACAGGTCGCCGAGCGCCGGATCCAAGACCAGGCTGTGCTGCTCCAATTCCAGCAAGGCACGCAGTAATTGCCCACCCTCCTGCGCCGGAATGTGACCGGCCTCGGTGTTCGCCAGCACATACGCCAGATCGACAAGCCCGATCGCTTGGGAAAGACCGGCTTGGTGGCGCAGTTCTTCAGCAAAAGCACGCGCGACCAGTGCACTACCGGGGCCGCCTTGGAGGCGACCGCCGACCTCGAGTACGCGCGCTGCGCTGGGCTCAGTGCCGCTCATCACTCTGCGAGCCCAAAGTCACCTGCGGCATGGCGTAGGGCGGACGAATCAAACTGGCGCGACCGTCGATGGCGTTTCCTATCAAAACCGCCTCATACAGATCGGGTGAGCCCTGGCTGGATCGGCGCAGCGCGTCGGCCA
>CAMAQV010000069.1 GCA_945860595.1 Comamonas sp. lk | reverse complement strand
ACTTCGGCAGGGGCCAGGTTTTCGCCGCCGACACGAATGATTTCCTTCAGGCGCGCGATGTACACCAACTCCCCGTTTTCGGTGAGTTGGCCCAAATCGCCGGAGCGAAGCCAGCCGTCGGCGGTGCGCGCAGCCGCATCAGCCTGCGGCCTGTTGAAGTAGCCGGGGGACAGCGTGCTGCCGCGCATCTGTATTTCACCCGTCTTTCCGCGCGCAAGGGCTTCACCGGTATCGGGGTCACCCAGACGCAGCAGATTGCCCGGTTGTGGCCTCCCGTTGGCCGATGTACGGCTTTCCAGGGGATCGTCGGGGCACCACATCGTGTATTGGCCGGCGGTTTCCGTCATGCCATAAATATTGGAGATACCGGCAAGGCCCAATTCGTCGTGCAGGCGCAGCAGGTATTCACGCGTGCCGAGGTCATGGGTGACACGCATGGAGCGCAGCTTGTGCCTTGCAATACTGCGGTTCAGGCTGAGCACGTCGCGGTAATAGACCATGTGAGAGACATCGCACTGGTGAGTCTCGACCAAGTCAAGGTAGCGCTCAGGGTCCCAGACTGACATGCTGGTCAGCGTACTGCCTGCCAGCAGGCAGGTGGTGATGGCGTGCATGCTGCCACTGCAATGGAAAAAAGGCCCGGCACTGATGAATTCGGTAGAGGGTGTCAGGCGCTGGCAGCGGGCCACATAGGCTGCCGTGCGGAGGTAGCCCTCATTTGTCAGCATGACCCCTTTCGGTGTCGAGGTGGTGCCGGAGGTGTACTGGACGCAGAAGAGCCCTGCCGGGGCCGCTAAAGGTGCTTGCGTACCCGATGCACCTGCGATGCACGGCCAGGAAGCCGGCGGCAAGTCGTCGGAGGCTGAGAAAACCGTCACCTCGCATCCCTTGAGAGCTTCCATGGCCTCATCGATATAGGTTCTGTCTCGGTAGCTGTTCGCGGTGATCAGCACGTGTGCGTCGGCATCTTCAATGATGGTGCGCAACTCCAGGCCAGTCAGACGCGTATTGACGGGGACGGAAACCGCGCCCAGCGCATTGAGGGCAATAAAACTGGCGACCCACGAAAAAGAATTGTGCATCCAGAGCGCGACACGATCGCCTCTTTGAACATGTGGGGAGAGGATGCGCTTGGTCTGGTCGACCAGGGTGTGGAGTTGCGCATAGGAGATCGAATAGCCGTCAATCCGCATGGCGGTGCGCTGTGCGAAGTGCCCGCAGTTGTGCCGAAAAATGCTGTAAAGGGTCAGCCCTTCAGCGGAGTCCCTATTCATCGACGGGCATCTGGACCGACGCATACTCTGCGGCCTCTACAAATGGATCTGGAACCTTTTTGCCGCCGCGCAAAGGCAGCACGCCGATGGCAGTACCCGCCGTGGACACCTCGCCATGTTGGTTGACAAGCTGCACCGTCAGGGTCACGAATCCCAGGCCGCCGGCCTCCTGCTTGCCCGTGACCTTGGCAGTTCCGCGTACGGCATCCCCGGCGATATCCATTTTCTTGTACCGGAAGTTGAGCTTCCAAACCCAGCCGCCAGGGCCAAAGCCGTCCTTGATCATCTGTATCAGGATGTGCTGTTTCCAGGATCCATTGATCAGCACGCCAGGCAGTTTGTCGTGGCCGGTGGCAAAGGCCTGGTCATAGTGAATGCGGTGAAAATTTTCGATGGCCGCCGACCAGCGCATGATGTGTGTGGTGGTGATGGTGCCCTTGTCGATGGAAGCGATTTGCTGACCGACTGTCACATCGTCAAAATAAAGCGTGTTCATAGGCTTCATCTCCAGATCAGTGTTTGGCGGTTGACCAGAAGCATCTCGCCTTTTTCAGTGCGGAAGGTGGTTTCGACCACAACCAGCAGGATGAAGCCGTTCTTGCCTTCCTTGAGTTTGACGTCAGCGTAACGCGGTGTGACCACACAACGCTCGCCCACTGCGAGCGCGCGGTAGAACGTCAGCTCGTTGCCTCCGTTCAGAAGCCGTTTGTAGGGTGACTGAATTTCAGGCAGGCCATAAAGCATGCCCTCATTGCCGGCCGTGCCATCGCTGTCCGGGTTTTGCGAAAAGACCTCAAAGGGATCCGCTGCACCGGCAGGTGTGCGGTAGGCATGTGCAGGATAAAGCGGCGGGGCAACCACCTGACCGAAGCGGGACGCGGCAGCAGCCTGGTCGTCATGGTAGAGCGGGTCCGGATCCATGATGGCTTGCGTAAATCGTCTGAGGGTGTCGCGCTCCAGGGGCATGGGGGCGACCTTGGGTTCACCCGTCATGCCGATGTAGCGGTCGTAGTTGGCTTGTGAGTCGCTCACCGTCTGCGCCTCGGTTTCATTGTCCAACGCTGGCTGCGTTGTTGCGGTATGTTTGCAGCACGCCGCCGCGCATCACTTTCCCCGGCAGCGGGTGGCCAACAATCATTTCGGCCTCGCGCGCAACATCTACCAGCTTGTCCAGATCAACGCCGGTCTCCACGCCGATCTCGTTGCACATGTGCACGAGGTCTTCGGTCGCGATATTTCCGGGTGCATCCTTGAACCCTGCATAAGGACAGCCGCCCAGTCCGGCCACCGCCGAGTCAAAGTCGTCCACGCCCATTTCCATGGCCGCGAAGGCATTCATCAGCCCCATGCCGCGCGTGTCGTGCAGGTGCAGGTTGATGCGCTTATCAGGCCAGCGGTCCTGAACCATTCCGACCAGCCGCCGGATGCTCAGCGGATTTCCCCAGCCCATGGTGTCGGCGAGCTGAATGAGTTCTACGGAAATTCCATAGTCCTGTCCGATGCCGATCAACCGCTCAATCAGGTTCACCACATGTTTGGGGTCGATGTTTCCCTCGTAGTTGCATCCGAAGGCCGCCATCACGCTCACTTCCTTGGCCATGACGTTCATGGTCTTGAGCGAGTCGATGCGGCGCTCAGCTTCGATCAACGTTTCTTCAATGGTGCGGTTGGTGTTCTTCTTGGAGAACATTTCGCTGGCCGTGACGCTGAGGCTTCCCTCGACATCTAGCCGCCCTGTTTTGACCGCCCGCGCCAGGCCCTGCGAGTTCAGATAAATGGCGGTGTAGCGCGTGGCCGGGTTCTTCTTGAAACCTGCAACCACGTCTTCTGCATCAGCCATCTGGGGCACCCACTTTGGGCTGACGAAAGAAGTGACCTCTATTTCATGGAAGTTGCATTCCGACAGCCTGTCTATCAATCGAATTTTGTCGGCGGTTGAAACCGGGTTTTTTTCGATCTGCATGCCTTCACGCGGGCCGAGTTCATGAATGGTGATTTTTTTGGGGAGTGCCATGCCTGTATTCCATCCGAAAAAAGTTATTGCCCTAGCTTGTCCAGTCCATAAAAGGACAACAGCTGACCGACGCGTTCTGATGAAGGCGCGTCGCCGAAAAAGCCGTGCCGGCTTTGTTTCATTCCTACGCTCTGCCTGAGGTCGACAAAACATTCGGTGAGCTTCATCGTGATGGCTATGCCGTCAATCACAGGCACGCCATCCACCTGGGTTATGCCATTCGTGGCGAGCAGGATGTTCAGGGGCATCTCGCCTGGCATGATGACTTCGGCACCGTCCCGGATCAGGGCGCGGGCGCTTTCATGAAAACGCTCCAGCACAGGCCCGGGATGGGTGAAGGCGGGAAGAACTTCCTGAAAGGTGAAACCTACCGGCCGCACGCCGGCGCAGCGTGAGGTCAATCCATAACCGGCGATCTGCTCATGGAACAGCGGGATCATCTTGTCGATGAAAACCAGCATGCCGAAGCGGTGCCCGAGCATGCAGGCCATATGCATGGACGCTTCGCCGTAGCCGATCACGGGCATGTCCACCAAACTGCGGATTTCCCGGATCAGCGGGTTGGGCAGTGTGGCCATGGCATAAGCATCAAAACCCTCGCGCTGCGCTTTGAGCGCCTGAACGATCCATTGCGCGCCATGCAGGTGATAGAGGGCGGCAAATCCCAGGTCGGTGCCGGGGTAGTTGGATGGGTAGGTGCCCGGCAACTGGCCATGCATGACAACTTCCGTATCGGGGCGTACCACCTTTTTGATGTGAACCCGCATGGCCTCGGCATAGGCTGGCAAGTCCTCAAGGACGGTAAAACTCTGGTGCCAGATTTTCATGGTGTGTTTCGTTGTTGTGCAAATGGCCAAGAAGAGTGCATAGCCCGGCCTGCTCAAGCGCAGATATGCGGGGCGGCGTTAATTGGCCTTGATGTTTGCCGTGGTGATGGTTTTGCCCCAACGCTCATACTCGGCTTCCAGCAATGCCCTAAAGGCCGGCTGGGAACTGGTGGCCGGATCAAGGCCGTTCTTGATCAGCGTTTCGCGCACTTGTGGGTCCTGCAGCGCGGCGTTCAGTTCGCGGTTGAGTTTTTCAACAATATCCTGTGGCACCCTGGCCGGCGCAACGATGCCGACCCAGGGCGCAGAGTTCAGCGGTATGCCCTGTTCGGCAAACGTCGGCGCATTGGGCGCGCCGGCAAAGCGCGTGGGGGTCGCGGCGCCCAGAAGCCGGACCTTGCCGGCCGCATCGTTCGGTACGGCAAGTACCAGCGGCACCATCATGGCGTCAACCTGGCCGGCCATGACGGCGGCGATGGCAGGCGCTGCGCCTTGGTACGGCACATGCAGCAACTCAATCTTTGACTGGATATTGAGCATTTCCATCGCCACATGGCCGGAACTGCCCACCCCAAACGACGCATAGCTCATCTTGCCC
This sequence comes from Comamonas sp. lk, assembly GCA_945860595.1. Taxonomy (GTDB): domain Bacteria; phylum Pseudomonadota; class Gammaproteobacteria; order Burkholderiales; family Burkholderiaceae_C; genus Allorhodoferax. The sequence goes on along the minus strand of CAMAQV010000069.1, from coordinate 1,487 downwards.
GGGCTTTTGCGCGCCAGGGCAATAAATTCAGCAACGTTTTTAGCCTGTAACTGGGGACTGACGATCAGCGCAATCGGTAAGTAGCCCACCTGGGCAATCGGGGTGAAGTCCTTGCGCGCGTCGTAAGTGATTTTGGGGTAAACGTGCGGGTTGATCGAGTGGGTATCAGCCGCCGTGAACATGAGGGTATAACCATCAGGGGCCGCCTTGGCGACGTAGTCCGTGCCTATCATGCCGGCAGCCCCGGCGCGGTTTTCAACCACCACGGCCTGTTTGAGCCGCTCGCTCAGTCGCTGTGCCACGGCGCGCGCGGTCACGTCGGTGGCACCGCCTGCGGGGTAGGCGACCACCAGCTTGATCGGGCGATCAGGGTAGTCGGCAAGCGCCGGCGCTGCGAGCAAAAAGCCGCCGGCCGTGAAAAGAAAAATAGACGCCAGCCAGCGCAGAAATTTAGATCCTTGCATTTTTTGTATCCTTAACTTTTGGGGAAGCCTATGCTTTTGATGCGAGTATGGAAGCGGATCAAATAAGCTACCAGCACAGCCACCATCAATATTCATAAGAATCGAGCATGTAAAAGTTCGGTCGTCTGCGAATGCGAATGCGCTGCCCGGCGATCACGCATGCTTCTCAAGTTGACGAGTAAAGGGTTTGTACGGGATGCGTATGCTGTTTCGCGGAGCAAGATAAGCCCAGCGGATGAATAAGTCTTTTCCCATAAGAGATTCACATGGAAACCCGACACCTACGCTACTTTTTGGCAGTTGCTGATGCTGGAAGCCTGACTCGCGCTGCCGAGACCCTGGGCCTGGCGCAGCCTGCCCTGAGCCAGGCACTGGTGCGCATGGAGGACCTGCTGGGCGTCAAGCTGTTCACCCGTTCTCGAAGGGGAGCCCAGCTCACGGTGGCCGGTCAGGCGATTCTTGAGGATGCGCGCCTGAGTCTGGCCCGCATTGAAGCAGCCACCGAGCATGCGCGCCATATCGGCCAAGGCGCGGCCGGGCGGCTCACCATAGCGTTTGTGGCGACCGCATCCCTGCAGCTGTTACCCGAGGCTTTGTATGCACATCGGGAAAAAATGCCACGCGTGGAATTTATCCTGCGTGAGATGGCGGACCTTGACCAAGTTGCAGCCCTTGAAGCTGGCACGATCGACGTCGGCCTGCTCTACACCCCGGTTGAAATCCGCGCTCACATGAGGCAACGCGTGATTGCCCGCTACCGCATGGTCGCAGCCGTGCAGGAAGATTTTCCAGTGGGTTCGGATGGCAAGGTGTCCCTGGTCGACATTGCACGCAGCGGCCTGGTGCTGTTTGGCACGCACGAAGCACCAGCCTTGAGGGCCGCCGTGCTGACGGCGATCCGTAAGTTAGGTGAGCATCCGAAGATCGTGCAGGAAGCCAGCCGTACCACCACCGTCCTGGCCTGCGTTGCTGCCCACCTCGGCAGCGCGCTTGTCTCAAGCGCCACGACACGAGTGTCCTTTA
>CAMAQV010000068.1 GCA_945860595.1 Comamonas sp. lk | reverse complement strand
AGTATCCAGCGCCCAATGGCCAGCACATGCGGCGTGACCACCCCCGGCGCGCGCCGGGCGATCACCGAATTGACGATCCACAGCAAGGGGATAACCCAAATCAGCACCTGCGCCAGACGGGTGTGGGGGTGGACGGCGGCGGTTGCTGCGTTGGCAGACGAGAGGGGTTCGGTCAAATCGAATTCTGGGCAAGAAAAAAATCAACGGTGACGCTACCACAGCCCACATGGCGCGCTTTACGCCAAGGTCGCTGGTATGTCCGGCACTGCCGCGCCGCGTTCCAGCGCCGCGCGCGCGGCCTGCCAGACCTCGCGCGGGCTTTGCGGCTTGCGTTTGTGGTCGCTCCAGACCTGACGCCACAAGCGCCCGCCGCGCTGGCCATGGTGGAGCCCCAGCATATGGCGGGCAATCGCGTACCAGGGGCAACCGTCCTCTACAAAAGCGCGCTCCATGTAGGCCACCATCGCTTCTTCCACTGCTTCGCGGGTCAGCGTCTGCGGCGCGGCGTTGAAGTACAGCGCATCCCAGCCGCTGAGCAGCCAGGGCTGGTAATAGGCCTCGCGCCCGATCATCACGCCGTCCACTTGCGCTAAGTGCGCCTGTATCTGCGCGTCCTGCGTAATGCCGCCGTTGACCACAATCGTCAGGCCCGGAAAGTCGTGCTTGAGCTGGTAGGCCAGGTCGTAGCGCAGGGGCGGAATCTCGCGGTTCTCTTTGGGCGAGAGGCCTTGCAGCCAGGCGTTGCGCGCATGCACCATGAACACCGCGCAACCCGCCTCGCTCACCGTGCCCACAAAGTCGCGCACAAAGCCGTAGTCCTCGTTTTTGTCGATGCCAATGCGGTGCTTCACTGTCACCGGCAGGCTCACCGCGTCCACCATCGCCTTGACGCCATCGGCCACCAGCGCCGGCTCGTTCATCAGGCAGGCCCCAAACGCCCCGCGCTGCACCCGCTCGCTGGGGCAGCCGCAGTTCAGATTGATCTCGTCATAGCCCCACTGCGCCCCCAGCCGCGCCGCATGCGCCAGGTCGGCCGTTTCGCTGCCACCCAGCTGCAGCGCCACCGGATGCTCATCGGCGTTGAAGCGCAAATGCCGCTCCACACTCCCATGCAGCAAAGCCCCCGTGGTCACCATCTCGGTGTACAGCCGCGTCTGGCGGCTCAGCAGCCGGTGGAAGAAGCGGCAATGGCGGTCGGTCCAGTCCATCATGGGGGCGACGGAGAGGCGCCAGGGGCTGGGGGAAGCTGTCGGAGCATTTGGGGGAGCCATGCCTGGATACTATTCGGACATTGCGAGGACATTCACGAGGTGCAAATTCGACTGCAATGGCTGGGCTCGGAGTTTTCGACCCTATCCTGTACGCGTAAGCTTGCGCACCCCCCGCCCCCTTCCATGTCCAGGAGAACTCCATGAGCGCCCGCCTACCCGACTCCGCTGTTAGCCCTTTGCTCAATACCGCCCAGGCCCTGGCGCAGGTCAGCCAGGCCTGGGATGGCGACATCGTTCAGCGACTCAAGGACTATGTGGAGATTCCGGCCAAGTCGCCCTCGTTTGACGCCAACTGGGCAGAAGCCGGTTTGCTGGAGACGGTGGTGCGCAACACGGCGCAGTGGATCGAGGCGCAGCGTGTGGCGGGGCTGACGCTGGAGGTGGTGCGCCTGCCGGGACGCACCCCGGTGCTGTTTTTTGAAGTCGCCTCCACCCGCAGCGGTGCGCAAACCTCTGACGCGACCGTGCTGATGTACGGGCATCTGGACAAGCAGCCTGAGTTTTCCGGCTGGCGTGCTGACCTGGGCCCCTGGACGCCCAAGTACGAAGACGGCCGCTTGTATGGCCGGGGCAGCGCTGACGATGGCTATGCGGCCTATGCAGCAGTGGCCGCTATCCAGGCCCTGAAAACCCAGAACGTGGCGCACCCGCGCATCGTCGGACTGATCGAGACCTGCGAGGAAAGTGGCTCCTACGATTTGATGCCCTATATCGACGTGCTGCGCACCCGCCTGGGCGATGTGGGGCTGGTGGTGTGCCTGGATTCGGGTGCGGGCAATTACGACCAGCTCTGGCTGACCAACAGCCTGCGCGGCATGGCCAGCGGGGTGTTGAAAGTGGAGGTGCTGACCGAAGGCGTGCACTCGGGTGACGCCAGCGGGCTGGTGCCGTCCAGCTTTCGCATCATGCGCCAGGTGCTGGACCGCCTGGAGGACAGCGCCAGCGGCCGCCTGCTCCCGGCCAGCTTCCATTGCGAAGTGCCGCCCGAGCGCCTGGCGCAAGCGCGGGCTACGGCGGCGATTCTGGGCGAGGAGCTGTACAAGCGCTTTCCCTGGGCGCATTACGACTGCGGCGGTTCCAGCCAGTTCACCCTGCCCACTACCACCGATCCGCTGCAAGCGCTGCTCAACCGCACCTGGATCCCCACGCTCAGCGTCACCGGTGCTGATGGCCTGCCGGATTTGAAAAACGCGGGCAATGTGTTGCGCCCCTATACCGCCTTCAAGCTCTCGCTGCGCCTGCCCCCGCTGGTGGACGCGGCGCAGGCGGTGCAGCAGCTCAAAACCCTGCTCGAAGACAGCGCGCCCTACCAGGCCAAAGTGACCTTCGAGGGTGGCGGCGGCGCAACCGGCTGGAACGCGCCGGACACCGCGCCCTGGCTGGAGCAGGCGCTCAACGCCGCCTCGCAGGCGCACTTTGGCGCGCCCTGCGGCTACATCGGGCAGGGTGGGACGATTCCACTGATGAATATGCTGAGCCTGGGTTTCCCGCGCGCGCAGATGATGGTGTGCGGCGTGCTCGGCCCCAAAAGCAATGCCCACGGCCCCAACGAATTCCTGCACGTGCCCTACGCCAAAAAACTCACGGCGGCAGTGGCGCAGGTGATTGCCGCCGCGCCGTGATGGGGTGCGCCGGGTTTGCAGTGCGCTGCGCCGCAGGGCGCAAACGGCAATGCCCCGCAGTGGGGCTGATCGTGCAGTCTTAAACCAGCAGCGCCAGGCCGACCAGCGCCGCCGTTTCTGCGCGCAAAACCCGCGCCCCCAGAGAAACCGGGGCGAAACCGCAGCCCATCGCCGCCGCTTCTTCGGCGCGGCTCAAACCACCTTCGGGGCCCGAGAGCAGGGTGACGCTGCGCGGCGTTCCGGACTGCGCTTCGGGCCGCGTGCCGCCGCCCTGGGCCGGGTCGGCCGCTGCGCGCAGGGGCGTTGCCTTGTCGTGCAGTGCCAGCAGCAGGCGCTGACTGGCCACGTCGCTTGCGGCATCCGTTTTCAGCCAGGCCGCCAAAGTGGTGACAGGATGCACCAGAGGCACGCGGTTGCCGCCGCACTGCTCGCAGGCCGACACCGCCACGCTGTGCCAGTGCTGTTGCTTTTTGGTGGCCCGCTCGCCGCTCAGGCGCAGCACGCTGCGCTCGCTCATGAGCGGCTGGATGCTGGCCACGCCCAGCTCGGTGGCTTTTTCCACCAGCCAGTCCATGCGCTCGTTGGCAGGCATGCACACCGCCAGGTGGACGGCGCGGGCAGCTTCCCGCTCAATCGGCTGGTGGGTGTCTACGTGCACCTGCACACTGCTGCGGCCCATGGCGGTGATGGTGGCGCTGAACTCGCCGCCGGGGCTCTGCATAGGCCCGTCCCAGCCCGCCCCAAAGTTGAACAAGGTGACCGCATCGCCCGGTTGCAAGCGCAAGACCTGTACGTGGCGGGCGGCGGTGGCAGGTAGCTCCAGGGTGCTGCCGCAGACCAGCGGCAGCGGGCAATACAGACGGGCCACTTCAGTCGCGCCGCCGCAAATCGGGCGGGGCCAGGTTGATCGCGGGCCTGATGCCCTCCAGGTCTTCTACGAGTTTGAGCAGCGGACGTAAAGTGACATAGCGGGCGCAGGTGGCGCGGATGTAGCCGATAAAGCGCGGCGTATCGGCCAGGTATTTGGGCTTACCGTCGCGCAGGGTCAGACGGGCAAAAATGCCGGCCACTTTGAGATGGCGCTGCAAGCCCATCCACTCCACGCCCCGATAAAACTGGCCGAAGTCATCACCCACCGGCAACCCGGCTTTGCGGGCCTGGTCCCAGTAGCGCACGGTTACGTCCAGGCAGAAGGACTCGTCCCAGCTGATGAAGGCATCGCGCATCAGGCTGGCGATGTCGTAGGTGATCGGCCCGTAAACCGCGTCCTGAAAATCCAGCACACCGGGTGCCTGGCCTGGCGTGTACATGAGGTTGCGCGGCATGAAGTCCCGGTGCACATAGACGCTGGGCCAGGCCAGGTTCTCCGCCACGATGGCGTCAAACGCCGCCTGCAGCACCTTGTCCTGCGCGGGTGTGGGTGCCTGCCCTTTGTGGCGGGTGATGTACCAGTCGGGGAACAGTTGCAGCTCGCGGCGCAGCAGGGCTTCGTTGTAGTCGGGCAACACGCCAGGGCGCGATGCCAGTTGCCAGGCGATCAGCGCGTCCACCGCCTCTTGGTAACGCGCCAGGGGCGGCGGGCCTTGCGGATCCATGCTCTGCATCATGGTCTGCGCGCCCAAGTCGCTCAGCAGTAAAAAGCCGTGTTCCTGTTGCCAATCCAAGACCTCGGGCACGCGCAAACCGGCCTCGCGCAGGAGAGCGGCAATGCGTACAAAAGCCGCGTTGTCTTCTTTGTCGGGCGGCGCATCCATGATGATGCGGCTGCCTGCCGCGTCGGCGCTGTCGACGCGGAAGTAGCGCCGAAAGCTGGCATCTGCCGACGCCATGCGCAGGCTCTGCGGCTGGAGCTGGAAGGCGGGCGTTTGCACCTGCAGCCAGTGCGTGAAAATTTGCTGTCGGGCGGTATCTGCCCAGGTGATGTCGGAGGGGGGCGTTACAGGCATGGCGGGATGATAGCCCGCACCATTTTGATGCCGGTTCAGCGTTCGTCGCCGCTGAGTTCGCGCTGTAAATCGTCCACCACCTGCTGGCGCTGCTGGGCGCGCTTGCCCATGCGGGCGGCCACGTTTTGCACCAGCAGGTGCAGCATGCTGGCCGCTGCCATGGCGGAGAAGGCCTGGTCCGTACTGCTGCTGTAGCAGGGCAGCACCACTTTGGCAAAGCGCTGGGCCCAGGCGGCGTTGCGCACATCGACCACGGCCACGGTTTCCACCAGCGTGGCCGAGGCGTGTGCCAGCAGGCGCTCGATGTCGGGGTGCCGGGTTTGTGTCAGCACCAGCAGCAGCGTGTCGCGCGGTACGGCCATGGCCAGGTCTTCAGCCCAGACACCGCTTTGGCTGCCCATGCAATAGACGTCGGGGCGGATGCGCGCCAGTTGCGGGCGCACAAAGCGCACCAGCCCGTCGTCCAACCCCAGGCCCAGCAACCAGACCTTGGGCGCTTTGGCCACTTGGCTGGCCGCTGCCAGCAAGGTGTCGCTGCGCAGCGACTCGAAGGTGCGCGCCAGGCTGTCGGACTCGGTTTGCAGGTGGGCGGTGATCGAATGCTTGCGCACCGGCGCACTGGCCGTTGCCGGTTGGGACTGGAAGGGCGGTGCCAGGTTGCGTTCTTCGCGGGCCTGCAGGCGCACTTCGTTGAAATCGGCGTAGCCCAGGCTGCGGAACAGGCGCGCCGCCGTGGCCTTGGAGACCTCGGCCATGGCCGCCAGCTCAGTGGCGGAAAAGGTCAGCATGTCATCGGCGCGGTCCAGCAGCAAGGCGGCCAGCTTGCGCTCGCTGGGGGAGAGCTTGTCAAAGCGCTCCTGGATGGCCAGCGTTAGGCGGGTGGTCATGGTTGCGCGCCGCCGGGGGCTTGCGTTGCAGATAGGCGGGATACAGAGCGCATGCGGCATTATGAAACAAGAATTTCATGCTACGATGAAATGCTGAAACAGTGGTTTCAACTCAACCGACCGCCCATCCCCGCCAGCCGCGAAGGAAGTCCGATTGCCCAACGCCAGTTTTGCCCGTGAGCCGATGTGGGATAGCCTGCGTGCGGTGGCTGTGCCTGATTCGCGCTTTCACACCCGGTTCTCGGAGTTCATCCCCGACTTTGAAGGCAGTGCGCAGGCTACCGACCGTTTGCTCACACTGCATGCGCTGGCGCAGGCGCGCCATGTGTTTGTGACCCCCGACAACAGCCTGACCGAGCTGCGCCGACGCTTGCTGTGTGCGGGCGTGAGCCTGGTGGTGTCGAGCTACAACATGGCCAGCGGCTTTTATCTGCTGCGCCCGGGCGCGGTGCCCGCCGGACACGAGTTGTACGGGGCCTGGCCCGACGGTCTGGCGCATTTCGGGCAGCCCCTGGGTTTGCAGGCGCTGGCGGACCTGGGGCGCTTTGATCTGGTCGCTACCGGCGCGTCCGCCGTAGCGACATCGGGCGTGCGCTTTGGGCGCGGCCATGGTTTTCTGGATCTGGAGTGGCGCATCTTCAGCGACATGGGCCTGGTGGACAACCACACCCCGCTGGTGACCGCCGTGCACGACATCCAGGTGCTGGACAAAAAACTCTATCCCAGCCCTGACGATGTGCTGGTCGACTGGATTTGCACCCC
>CAMAQV010000067.1 GCA_945860595.1 Comamonas sp. lk | reverse complement strand
AAGGGCACGTCCAAGATCGCTTTGAATTAATTTAACCGCGCTCAAAAAAAGCCACCTTCGGGTGGCTTTTTTCTTGCCGCTCCTGTTCAGCAGCCCCACGCCCCCAACCGCTGGGCTAAAATTGTTAAATCGGAGCGGTGGATGAGCGGTTTAAGTCACACGCCTGGAAAGCGTGCGAGGGGTAAAACCCTCCGCGGGTTCGAATCCCGCCTTCTCCGCCAAAACAAAAGCCCAAGTAGTTCTTCTACTTGGGCTTTTTCTTTTTTGCGCGGTCGATGTGCGGGCGCAGGTACCGAGCCATCCCTGTGCTTACGACTCCCCTACATGGGTGCCCTTATCAGCGCGTGCACAGGTGGATTCGGCGTCACCGCCCAATCTACGTGATGCCGGGTAATTGTGGTCGTTGCGCGCTATGCGCTAAGCACTACGCCTGCGGTAGCCGGGCCGAGCGATTTAGACCCGATGTGCTCAGAGTTTTCAGGCAGTCGGCGCTTCGCCCGCCGCCCGCTCTGCCGACTCCAGGGTGTTGACCAGCAGCATGGTGATGGTCATCGGGCCTACGCCGCCGGGAACGGGGGTGATGTAACCGGCCACGCGGCTGACGCCGTCAAAGTCCACATCACCGCACAGTTTGCCTTCATCGTTGCGGTTCATGCCCACATCCAGAACCACTGCGCCGGGTTTGACCATGTCCGCGGTCAGCACGTTGCGCTTACCTACGGCGGCCACGATCACATCGGCTTGTAGGGTGTGGGCTTTGAGGTCGGGCGTGGCGCTGTGGCAGATGGTGACGGTAGCGCTTTGCTGCAGCAGCATCATGGCCATGGGTTTGCCCACGATGTTGCTGCGTCCGATAACGACCGCGTGCTTGCCGCGCAGCGCGTAGCCGATGCTCTCCAACATCTTCATGCAACCGTAGGGCGTACAGGGCCAGAAGCCGGGCTGGCCCACCATCAGCGCCCCGGCGCTGGCGATGTGGAAGCCGTCCACATCTTTGGCGGGACTGATGAACTCAATAACTTTGTTCGCGTCGATGTGGGCGGGCAGGGGTAGCTGTACCAGGATGCCGTGGATGCTGGCGTCATGGTTGAGCGCATCAACGCGGGCCAGCAAGTCGGCCTCGGTCATGCTGGCGTCGTAGCGCTCCAGTACCGAGTGCATGCCGACCTCGGCGCAGCTCTTGACCTTGTTACGCACATAGACCTGCGAGGCGGCGTTTTCGCCCACCAGAATCACCGCCAGACCGGGCGTTACGCCTTTGGCTTTGAGCGCCGTGACGCGCTGCGCAACATCGGTACGCAATTTGGCAGACAGGGCGTTGCCATCGATCAGTTTGGCGGTAGCTTGGGTCATAGGGTTTCTCGGTTGGGTGGTGGGTACAAGGGTTTTAGCCGCCAGATGGTGCCGTCTTCAGCGCTGGCCCGAGCGTGCGGATGCGGAGTTTCCCAGCGCACATGCGACATGCGCCCGTCCTGTGTCGGACGCCGCGTGGGTTCACGATCCGACGGGTCCTGCTGTTTTACCCGGGGTCTGGGCCAGGGCGATGCGCAGCAGATCGGCCACAGTTTTTGCGCCCAGTTTTTCCATGATATTGGCGCGGTGCGCCTCCACGGTCTTGATGCTGATGTTCAGGTCATCGGCAATCTGCTTATTCAGCCGTCCAGCGACGATGCGCTCGAGCACCTGTGCCTCGCGGGTAGTCAGTTTGGCCAGCAGCGATTCGCGGTTCAGCGTGGTCTGGTATTCGGCAAAGTTGTCCCGTGCGATGGACAGCATGTGTTCAACCAGCCGCACCAATTCTTCTTCGCGAAAGGGCTTCTGCACAAAGTCCACCGCGCCTTTTTTCATGGTCTCTACGGCCATGGGCACATCGCCGTGTCCGGTGATGAACACTATGGGCAGGGGTGAGCGCACATCCACCAGGCGGTTTTGCAAATCCATGCCCGACATGCCGTCCATGCGGATGTCCACAATCAAGCAGGCCAGTTCGCGCGGGTCGTAGCGGCTGAGGAACGATTCGGCGGAGTCAAAACAGCGCACCCGGTAGTCTTTGCCTTCGAGCAACCATTGGAGCGAATCGCGCACGGCTTCGTCATCGTCCACCACAAAAACGGTTCCTTTTTTGGGGATCAGGCTCATGGGTGCAACTCAGAGTTAAACGGTGGAACGGACGCGCTCGACGCCGGGTTTGGCCGTGTCCAGCGGAATCCAGAAAGCAAAACGGCATCCGAGGACAGCAGAACCATTGTAGATGTTCTCCGCCTGGATACGCCCGTGGTGCGATTCGATGATCGAGCGGCACAAACTCAGGCCCATGCCCATGCCGTCTGACTTGGTGGTGTAGAACGCCTCGTACAGGCGTTCCATGACGCCAGGCGCAATGCCCATGCCGGTATCGCTGACAGCGAACTGCACCACGGTCTGACCCTCGGCCTGCATCAGACCCACCCGCAAGTCCACTGTGCGCTGCTGTGACGGGCGGGCGGCGCTTTCAATGGACTCAACCGCATTGCGTAGCAGGTTGATCAGGACTTGCTGGATCAGGATGGGGTCTAGCCGCAGCGGCGGTAGGTTCGGTGCCACGTAGTGGTTCAGGCGCACGTTGAAGCGGCGGGTTTCCAGCTCCGCCAGCTCCAGGGCCTCGTCTACCATGTGGCTCACCGAGGAGGCCGCAAGGTTGGGCTCGCTGCGTTTCACAAATTCGCGGATGCGCTGGATGATCTGGCCCGCGCGCTGCGCTTGCCGGGTGGTTTTTTCGAGCGCTCCGAGTAGCTCCTCTTCAGTGATCTGCTGCGCTTTGATGCGAGAGACCATGCCCAGACAGTAGTTGTTGATCGCGGTCAGTGGCTGGTTGAGCTCATGCGCGACGCTGGACGCCATCTCGCCCATGGTAATCATGCGGCTGGCCGATTGGGCGCGTTCGGCTTGGATGGCGGCCTGTTCTTCGGCCATGCGGCGGGCGGTGATGTCGGTGGCAATCACCATCTGTGCCAGGCGTCCATCAACCCAGCTCAGGTAGCGCGTGCGCACTTCCAGCCATTTGCCCAGCGCCGGTATGAAAATTTCGGCGTTCTCCGATTCGTGTTCGGTGACCGAGGCCACCGGAAATCCGGCCAGCGAGTCCACGTTATCGCCTGACTCGTCGTTGCTGCGCCCGGGCGCAACACCGGCTTCTGCGGCAAGTTGCAGGTGCCCCGAAACGTGCGCGTGGAACCATTGCCGGTAGGTCTTGTTGGCGAACAACAGTTCGTCGCTGCCCAGGGGTGCCACTGAAATCGAGGCTTCGAGCGCCTCCAAAACCGTGGTGAATCGCCGGTGTGCACGTGACAGTTCCTCGCGGATGCGGTTGGGCTCGGTGATGTCGGTCATCGAGGTCACCCAACCCGTCTGCGTGCCGAACGCATCGATCAAGGGGGCCACATACAAGCGCGCATCAAACACATTGCCGTCGCGCCGCTTGACTCGTACCTGCACTCCGCCCGGCTGGGTTTGGCCGCTCAGTTCTTTGGCCAGCAGGTCGTGCAAATTGGCGCGGTCTTCGTCTGGCCAATAGGGAAAGGGGGCCCGCTGACCGACGAGTTCGGTGTCGCTCCAACCCGTCATCTGGCAAAAAGCGGCATTGACGAATGTGATGCGTCCTTGTAGGTCCATGGCGCGCATGCCGGTCAACATGGAGTTTTCCATGGCGCGGCGGAAATTGGTCTCTGTAACCAGGGCCTGCTGCGTGCGCAGACGTCTGCGGGTATGGCGCCAGTTGGCCACCAGCATCCAGCCGGTGAGCAGGCTCAGCGCCCCGACCAGCCAGAACAATCCGCTGCCAACTACACCGAGCGAGGCCCGGTAGGCTTGGGCGCGCAGGGTCAGCTCGATCCCAACCGGTGCCACGTGCAGGGCAAAGCTGGTAGGGTAGCTGACCCAATCAGGCATCAGGTTACTGAGTTTTTTGGCGTCCGGCCGCACGCCTGCCAGCACCGAACCCTTGGCGTCGCTAAGGGAGACCGCGTAGCGCGCGGAGATTTCCGCCGGGATTCCGTAGCGGTACAAACCGTCGACCGAATACTCAGCCATAAGAGCGCCGTTAAATTTGCCCGGTTCGCGTAACGGGATCACCAACTGCAACATTGGTGCGTAGCTGTCTTTGCGCAAGGCCTGGTAGTAAAAAGGAGTGCGCGCAGTGCGAGCGCGCATGAACAGCAGATCGTGGTCGGGGTTGGTGCTCAGGGCTGTGTTGGCTTGGGGCTTGGGATTCCAGACGGAAGCCGATCCTGCAGCCGCCCAGACGCGGCGGTTTTCATCCACCCAGGCCAGTCCTTGCACCTCCGGATAGCGGTTCAGCACGACGTTGATACGCATGCGCACCTCTTCGGCGCTGGTTTCGCGTTTGGCAATTTCGCGGCCTAGTCGGCTGAGTTGTTCCTGCCGTTCGGTCAGGCGCTGGCGCAGCGATTGCTGGGCATATTCCACGTCCCGCTCAATCGCCTCCTGATCGCGGTTTATTTCCTCGACCCGCAGGTAGGTCAAGGCGGCCACGATGGCCAGAAAGAAGATCAGTACAGAGGCCAGCGGGGCCAACATGGCCAGGCGGTCCTGGCGCGTGGGATTCAGATCCATCCACCACCGCCGGATGTTGCCCACGAGGGGCCACTGCAGGCGGAGAGTCATAGCGAATGTGCAAGGCTTTGCATGGGCGGAGTGTAGGGGAGGGAGGCACGGGATTTTCTCCCCCGGTGCGCACCAATATTTTGTAATATGGAATGACTTTGCACTATTTGAAAATGGGTAGTTTTATGCGACACTAGTCCCAGCTATACAACAACCAGTTCAGGAGACTGTGATGTCCGTTTCAAACACCGGCGCCGCGCAAGCGCTTCCATTCCAAATCGGCTCTGACATTGACGCCCAGGAAACCCGGGAATGGATGGACGCGCTCTCCGCTGTCATTGATGCCGAGGGCCCTGAGCGCGCCCACTTTTTGCTTGAGCAGCTGCTTGAGCACGCCCGCCAAAAAAGCATTGACATGCCGTTTTCGGCCACAACGGGCTATGTCAACACCATTGAGCCCGCGCATGAAGAGCGCTCCCCTGGCAATCTGGAGATGGAAGAGCGGCTGCGGGCCTATATGCGCTGGAACGCCATGGCGATGGTGGTCAAGGCCAACCGGCATGACCCTGCCGACGGCGGCGACCTCGGCGGCCACATTGGATCGTTCGCCTCGCTGGCCAGTTTGTTTGGCGCGGGTTTTAACCATTTCTGGCACGCCGAGAGCGAAAACCACGGCGGCGACTGCCTCTATATCCAAGGCCACGTCGCCCCTGGCGTGTATGCGCGTGCCTATCTAGAAGGCCGGCTGAGCGAGGAGCACCTGCTGCATTTCCGCCAGGAGGTCGATGGCAAGGGCTTGTCCAGCTATCCCCATCCCAAACTGATGCCCGAGTTCTGGCAGTTCCCCACGGTTTCCATGGGGCTGGGGCCGCTGATGGCGATTTACCAGGCGCGCTTCCTCAAGTACCTGCATGCCCGTGGCATTGCCAACACTGAAAACCGCAAAGTCTGGGTGTTCTGCGGCGACGGCGAGATGGACGAGGTGGAATCCCTGGGTGCCATCGGGCTGGCCGCGCGTGAGCGCTTGGACAACCTGATTTTTGTCATCAACTGCAATCTGCAGCGGCTGGACGGTCCGGTACGCGGCAACGGCAAGATCATCCAGGAACTGGAGGGCGAGTTCCGTGGCGCGGGCTGGAACGTCATCAAGCTGATCTGGGGCAGCAGCTGGGACCCGCTTTTGGCGCGTGACAAAGACGGCGCGCTGCGTAAAGTCATGATGGACACGGTCGATGGCGACTACCAGGCCATGAAAGCCAACGATGGCGCCTACGTGCGCAAGCATTTCTTTGGCAAGCACCCCAGCACCGCCAAGATGGTGGAGCACATGAGCGACGAAGAGATTTTCGAGTTGCGCCGTGGTGGCCATGACTCCAAGAAAGTCTACGCCGCCTACCACCAGGCCGTGAACCACAAAGGCCAGCCCACCGTTTTGCTGATCAAGACCATCAAGGGTTTTGGCATGGGCAAAAGCGGCGAGGGCAAAAACAATGTGCACCAAACTAAGAAGCTGACCGACCAAGACATCAAAGCCTTCCGCGATCGCTTCAATATCCCAATTCCGGACAGCGAGTTGTCGAAGCTGCCTTTTTACAAACCGGCCGACGACACCCCCGAAATGCAATACCTGCACGAACGGCGCAAGGCCCTGGGTGGCTACCTGCCGCATCGGCGCATGAAGGCCGACGAGCAGTTCACGGTACCCGCGCTCGATACGTTCAAAGCGGTGATCGAACCCACCGCCGAGGGCCGCGAAATTTCCACCACGCAAGCGTATGTGCGCTTCCTGACCACGCTGCTGCGTGACAAAGCCATCGGCCCGCGCGTGGTGCCGATTCTGGTGGACGAAGCGCGCACGTTTGGCATGGAAGGGCTGTTCCGCCAAATCGGCATTTACAACCCCGCCGGCCAGCAGTACACCCCGGTGGACAAAGACCAGGTGATGTACTACCGCGAGGACAAGCAGGGCCAGATTCTGCAAGAAGGCATTAACGAGGCTGGCGGCATGAGCAGCTGGATTGCGGCGGCCACCAGCTATTCAACAAGCAACCGCATCATGTTGCCGTTTTACGTGTATTACTCGATGTTCGGCTTTCAGCGCATTGGCGACTTGGCCTGGGCGGCGGGCGACATGCAGGCGCGCGGCTTCTTGCTCGGTGGCACTTCGGGGCGCACCACGCTCAACGGCGAAGGCCTGCAACACGAAGACGGCCACAGCCACATCATGGCGGGCACCATCCCCAACTGCGTGAGCTACGACCCGACCTTTGCGCACGAGGTGGGCGTCATCCTGCACCATGGCTTGAAGCGCATGGTGGAGAAGCAAGACAACGTCTTCTATTACCTGACGCTGCTCAACGAAAACTACGCCATGCCCGGCCTGATCGCAGGCACCGAAGAGCAAATCATCAAGGGCATGTACCTGTGCAAGCCAGGAGAAAGTGTGGCTCCCACGCTTTCCGCTGCGCGTGACGCGCTGCCCCCCGAGGGGGAGCGTTTGCCCTTGGGGCGGCCCGGCGTGCAAACCTCGGCCTTGCGGGTGCAGCTGCTCGGTTCGGGCACGATTTTGCGCGAGTCGATTGCAGCGCAAGAGCTGCTGTCTGCCGACTGGGGCATTGCGGCCGATGTGTGGAGCTGCCCCAGCTTCAACGAACTGACCCGTGACGGCCAGGACTGCGAGCGCTTCAATATGCTGCATCCACTGGAGACGC
>CAMAQV010000066.1 GCA_945860595.1 Comamonas sp. lk | reverse complement strand
AGCCCCTGGTTCTCAAGTCGGAAATCGAGGGCTGCCGCGTGGTCGAACAGCGCTCCAAAGTCACTGTGGTCGAGGCGGGCGCCGGCGTCGATTGGCATGCTTTTGTGGCATGGACCTTAGCCCAGGGACTGCCGGGTCTGGAAAACCTGGCCTTGATTCCCGGTACTGTGGGTGCCTCGCCCGTGCAGAACATTGGGGCCTATGGCGTCGAGTTGCAAGATCGCTTTGAAGCCCTCGACGCGATAGACCTGGAGACTGGCCGCGTTTTCACGCTGAATGCCGCGCAATGTGGTTTCGGTTACCGCGACTCGGTGTTTAAGCATGATGGCTCTGAGCGTCACATGGGTTTGCAGGGCCGGGCCATGATTTTGCGGGTGCGGTTTGCGCTGCCGCAGGCCTGGAAGCCGGTGCTGGGCTACGCCGATCTGGAGAAAAAACAGACCCAGACCGGCATAGAAAATCCCAGCGCCCAGCAGCTGTTCGACTGGGTTTGCGAGATCCGTCGCGCCAAATTGCCCGACCCGGCGCAGATCGGCAACGCCGGAAGTTTCTTCAAAAACCCCACCGTCAGTGCCGAACAATGTGCCGACATCATTGCCCGCGACCCCAAGGTCGTGCATTACCGTTTGCACGACGGTTCATTCAAGCTCGCGGCCGGATGGCTGATCGACGCCTGCGGCTGGCGCGGCAAGTCCATCGGTCAGGCGGGGGTCTATGAAAAGCAGGCCCTGGTCTTGGTCAACCGGGGGCAGGGCGCAGGCGGGGCTACCGGCGGCGAAGTCATGACCCTGGCCGGCGCAATCCAGACCAGCGTTTACGAACGTTTCGGCCTGATGCTGCAGACCGAACCCGTCGTGCTCTGAATGTGTCGGTGCTAGGTGTGCCATACAGTCGGGGCATGAAAAATATATTTGTACTGGGCGGCACAGGCTTTGTGGGTGCCCACGTGTGCGAGCAGTTGGTGCGTGCCGGATGGCAGATCACCGTGCCAACCCGGCGCAGGGTGAATGCCCAGGCCATCCAACATCTCCCGGGTCTCACCGTGCTCGAGCTCGATGTACACGACGAAGCTGCGTTGACCCACGCCATGGCCGGCCATTCTGCCGTCATCAATTTGGTGGCGATCCTGCACGGTGATGCGGCCACTTTCGCCAAGATCCATGTGCATCTGGTCGAAAAGATCGCCCGGGCCTGCCTGGCAAACGGCGTGGCACAGCTGGTTCATGTGAGCGCATTGGGCGCGGACTCGGCCCGCATGACCACCGCCCCTTCCTACTATTTGCGCAGCAAAAGTGCTGCGGAGGCCGTTCTCGTGCAGGTGGCCTCTGCGTCCGACCCGCTGCGCGTGTCGCTGCTGCGACCCAGCGTGATTTTTGGCGCGAACGACCAGTTCATGAATGTCTTTGCCAAATTGCAGGCTGTCTTTCCGTTCATTCCGCTGGCGGGGGCTGACGCGCGGTTTCAGCCGGTGTGGGTTTGTGACGTGGCGCAGGCCATTGTCCGGGTGCTGGCTCTGCCGCCGGGTGGGGGTTCCGTGCATACCTGGGAGTTGGTGGGGCCGGACGTGATGCGCTTGCGCGACTTGGTGCACATAGCGGGCGTACTCAGCGGGGCAGGCGCGGGAAAAGGGCGTCCGATTTTTGGTTTGCCCATGTGGGCGGCGCGTATCCAGGCATTTTTCATGGAACTGGCACCCGGCGCGCCTTTGATGAGCCGCGACAACCTGGACTCCATGCTGGTGGACAACGTGGCCACCGTAGGCATGCCCGGGTTGGCGCAATTGGGTATCACCGCAGCGGCTATCGAACCCGTGGCCCGTGGCTACCTCAGCCGCTAGTCAGAAGCCTTGGCGTCAAATCCCAGCATATCCATGCCCTGGCCGTTTTCTAGCAGTCCGGATCGCGCATAAATCCCCAGCTTGGCGCGGGTGTCCGTGATGTCCAGGTTGCGCATGGTCAGTTGACCAATGCGGTCTGCCGGGGAAAAGGCCGAGGCACCTTTTTCCATGGTCAGCCGCTCAGGGTGGTAGCTCAGGTTGGGGGATTCGGTATTCAGCAGTGAATAGTCATTGCCCCGGCGCAGCTCCAGCGTCACCTCACCGGTAATCGCCCGCGCCACCCAGCGTTGTGCTGCTTCACGCAGCATGATGGCCTGCGGATCAAACCAGCGGCCCTGGTACAGCAGACGGCCCAGCTTGCGGCCGTTGTCACGGTACTGTTCGATGGTGTCTTCGTTATGGATGCCGGTAATCAGCCGCTCGTAAGCGATGAACAGCAGCGCCAGGCCGGGAGCTTCGTAAATGCCACGGCTCTTGGCCTCGATGATCCGGTTTTCGATCTGGTCGCTCATACCCAAGCCGTGGCGCCCGCCGATGCGGTTGGCTTCCAAAACCAGCGCCACCAGGTCCGGGTATTCGACCCCATTGAGCGCCACCGGGCGACCCTTTTCAAAACGCACCCGCACGGTTTCGCGTGCCACGGGCACCTCGTCGCGCCAAAAGGCCACGCCCATGATGGGGTTCACAATGGTGATCCCGCTGTTCAGATGCTCCAGGTCTTTGGCCTCATGGGTTGCGCCCAGCATGTTGGAGTCTGTGGAATAGGCCTTCTCCGCTGACATCTTGTAACCAAATCCCGCTTGTGTCATGAAGGCCGACATTTCCGCGCGCCCGCCTAACTCGTCGATGAATGCCTGGTCCAACCAGGGCTTGTAAATGCGCAACGCCGGGTTGGTCAAGAGTCCGTAGCGGTAAAAGCGCTCAATGTCATTGCCCTTGTAGGTGCTGCCATCGCCCCAGATGTGCACATCGTCCTCGCGCATCGCCGCCACCAGCATGGTGCCGGTCACCGCACGGCCAATGGGCGTGGTGTTGAAGTAGGTCACGCCCGCGGTCGAGATGTGGAAGGCTCCGCTTTGCAGCGCGGCAATGCCCTCTGCGGCGAGTTGGCTGCGGCAGTCGATCAGACGCGCTTTTTCCGCACCGTATTCCATGGCTTTGCGCGGAATATCGTCGTAATCGGATTCGTCGGGTTGGCCCAGATTGGCGGTGTAGGCATATGGCACCGCGCCCTTGTTGCGCATCCAGTGCAGGGCAGCGCTGGTGTCAAGGCCGCCCGAGAAGGCAATGCCGACTTTCTGGCCAACGGGAATATTTTGGAGGATGGTGGACATGTGAAAAAAGCGGGTGCGCCGGGAAGGGCTTATTCGTAATGGCAGATGTAGTGGTAAGCCTCGGCGACGCGGATCTCAAAGCGCGTATTGCCCGGAACGCTGAATGTTTGTCCGGCGGTAGACGTCTGCCATTCGGTGCTTCCGGGCAGGCGGTATTCACACGCACCTGCGACACATTCCATGGTTTCTGGCGCGGCGGTTCCAAACACCAGGCTGGACGCCAGCACAACGCCCACCGATTTTTTGCTGCCATCGGCCATGGTCAGCGCGTGGCTGACGCATTTGCCGTCAAAGTACACATTGGCGGCAGTGGAAACCGTGGCGGCGTTCAGGTGGGTAGTGATCATGGGTCGGGGTGTAAAAAATGACCGTGCCGGTCGGGTAGGGCTGAAGGGCGCGATTTTAGGTCAGCGCTTGAGCCAGGGCCGCCTCGAAGGCATCGGGCTGCCAACCGACAGTCAGCGCCGCGCCACCCCAATCAATCACGGGGCGCTTGATCAGGCTGGTATGCACTTGCATGAGCGCGCAGGCGCTGGCCACATCCACTGCGCGGGCTTGCTCGGCTGCGCCCAGCTTGCGCCAGGTTTGTCCCTGCCGGTTGAGTACGCGCTCCCAGCCTGCTGTGGCGGTCCAGTGTGCAAGCAAGTCCGTCGATACACCTTGTTTTTTGAAGTCCTGGAAAACATAAGCGACCTGGGGCGCCGCCAGCCAGTCGCGGGCCTTTTTGACCGAGTCGCAATTGGGGATGCCATAGACGGTAACCATGGAATGGATGATGCCACGCTGGGCGACAATCCCCAGGCTTATGAAAACCCTCACTGAATGGCTCGCGCATTGCGAGCGCTTGCACCCCCACACCATCGACATGGGCTTGGAGCGAGTCCGCACCGTGGCCGATCGCATGGGCCTGACCATGCCGTGCCCGGTGATCACCGTGGCCGGCACCAACGGCAAGGGCTCCACCGTGGCCATGCTCGAATCGATTTTGCGTGCCGCCGGTTACCGCACCGGGGTCTACACCTCACCGCATCTGGTTCACTTTGAGGAGCGCATGCGCATGGACGGCGGAGCCGCGTTGGCCGCGCAGTTTGTGCCGGGCATGGAAGCGGTGGAGCTGGCCCGCGCCCCCGGCGGCGGCGTGGAGGCGGTGTCCCTCACCTATTTTGAATTCACCACGCTGGCGGTTTTGTGGGTGCTGGCGCGCAGCGGCTTGGACGTGGTCATTCTCGAGGTGGGGTTGGGCGGGCGGCTCGACGCCGTCAACATCGTCGACCCCGACTGCGCGGTCATCACCAGCATCGACCTCGACCACATGGAGCTGCTCGGCCCAGACCGGGAGACTATAGGCCGCGAGAAGGCCGGCATCATGCGCGCGGGCCGACCGGTGGTGGTCAGCGATCCGGTTCCTCCGGCCAGTGTGCTGGCCCACGCCGCCGCCCTGGGCGCGGATCTGTGGCGCGCGGGCGTCGACTTTGCTGTCGAGGGTGACAAGCAACAGTGGGGCTGGTCCGGTCGCGGCCGGCGCTACAGCGGGCTGGCGTACCCGGCGCTGCGCGGCGCGAATCAATTGGTCAACGCAGCCGGCGTCTTGGCGGCATTGAGCGCGCTGCGTGCGGTGCTGCCCGTGACAGCCCAGGCCGTGCGCAGCGGACTGGCCACCGTGGAGCTGCCCGGGCGCTTCCAAATTATTCCGGGCCAACCCGCTTTGGTGCTGGATGTGGCGCACAACGGCCATGCGGCGGCTGCCTTGGCGGCCAATCTGGACGCCATGGGCTACTTCCCCGCCACCCATGCCGTGTTCGGCGCAATGGCCGACAAAGAGCTGACCTTTATTTGGGCGCGCATGCATCCGCTGGTGGACCATTGGTATTTCACCGACCTGCCTACGCCGCGCGCGGCCACCGGCACCGCTTTGCAAGCGCAGTGGCAGGCCCATCAAAAATCCCCTGCGGGGACAGGCCCCGCACGTTCCGTAACGCGGACGTCCCAGGCCTTTTCTGACCCCACTGCCGCCCTGTCTGCGGCCCTCGCCGCAGCAGACCCCGCTGATAGAATTGTGGTGTTCGGTTCGTTCTATACGGTCGGCGGCGTCCTCCAGCAGGGATTACCACAACGCGCAGCACCGCATCTGGCACCCTAAACTTCCCTTTTCCTATGGCTTTCTTCAAGTTCCGCTCCAGTGACTCCGAGGCGCAGCCACCCGCGTCTGCGGGCGAAAGTCTGGACCTTCTGCGCCAGCGTGCGCGGCAGCGCTTGGTGGGCGCAGCAGCCCTGGTTCTGGCCGGCGTGATCGGTTTTCCTTTGGTTTTTGACACCCAGCCGCGCCCGGTTGCGCTGGATATACCCATTGATATTCCCGACAAAGACAAGGGTAAGCCGGTGCTGATTCCCCCCCCTGCGTTAGCCCCCGCGGATGTGGTCCTGGCCCCCGGCCCAGCCGAGCCTGCGGCAGTTGTCCCTCCAGCCGCTGCCAAAGAAGCCGCGTTCGATACGGAAGTCGTGCTGTCCACGTCCAAGCCTGTTGACAAGACTGTGGATAAACCGCAGGACAAGCCTGGGGATAACGCCGCTGATGCGACCCAGTCCACAGCGGACGAAGCCAAAAAAACGCGCGCCCTGCTGGAGGCCGCGGCGGCGTCCACCGGCGCGCGGTTTGTCGTGCAGGCTGGTGCGTTCGCGGACGCCGCTGCAGCCAAGGACGCCCGCGCCAAACTCGAGCGCGCCGGCATGAAAACCTATACCCACGTGGCCGATACCAAAGACGGCAAGCGAACCCGTGTCCGGGTGGGGCCGGTCGCTTCGCTGGCCGAGGCTGACAAATTGGCCGAGCGGATCAAAAAACTCGATCTGCCCGCTCAGGTGCTGGCACTCTGAGTTTGCGCGTACCGGCTATGGCGAATACCGATTGGATATTTCTCGCCATTCTGGGTTTGTCTACCTTGTGGGGCTTATGGCGTGGCTTGGCCTCGGAGTTGCTGGGCTTGTTGAGCTGGGTTGCGGCTTTCGTGCTGGCACAGTGGTTTGGTGAGACGGCAGGCGGCTGGTTGCCCTTGGCGGGTGCGCCGGAGCTGCTGCGTTTTTCTGCGGGGTTTGTGCTGGTTTTTGTGCTGGCTGTCGTAGCCGGCACCGTGCTTGCATTTGTGCTCAAAAGTGCCTTGTCGGCAGCTGGGCTGGGTCCGGCGGACCGCGCGCTGGGGGCGGTTTTTGGAGCCGGTCGGGGCATGCTGCTGCTTCTGGTGATCAGCGCCGTGGTCGCCATGACGCCTTGGCGCGACGACCCTGCTTGGTCAGAATCCGAGGCTGCCGCAGTGGCAGACACCGTATTGCGCGGCCTCAAGCCCTGGTTGGCGCCCGATTTTTCCAAGTACCTGCCCGCGTCCCTGCGGGCGGGTTGAATAAAAAGAAGCGAGTTGCAAAGATGTGCGGAATCGTCGGCGTTGTCAGCAACGCACCCGTGAACCAGCTGATCTATGACGCCTTGCTGCTTTTGCAGCACCGGGGCCAGGACGCGGCGGGCATCGTGACCCAGCAGGAAGAAAAATTCTTCATGCACAAGGCCAAGGGCATGGTCAAAGACGTGTTCCGTACCCGCAATATGCGGGCGCTGCCGGGCAACTGCGGTTTGGGCCAGGTGCGCTACCCGACGGCGGGCAATGCCTTCAGCGAAGAAGAGGCGCAGCCTTTTTACGTGAACGCGCCCTTTGGCATCGTGCTGGTCCACAACGGCAACCTGACCAACGCCCATGCGCTCAAAGCGGAACTTTCCACCGTGGACCACCGCCACATCAACACCGATAGCGATTCCGAAGTGCTGCTCAACGTGCTGGCGCATGAACTCGAGCACACCACCCGGGGGCATGCGCTGGATGTGCAGGCGGTGTTCACGGCGGTACGTAAGGTGCACCGCCGCGTCAAGGGCTCTTACGCCGTGATTGCCTTGATCGCAGGGCAGGGTGTGCTGGCGTTTCGCGACCCCTATGGCATCCGCCCTTTGTGCATCGGCAGTGGCCCAGGCACGGTGGTATTGGCCAGTGAGTCGGTGGCACTTGAGGGTACCGGTCACACGCTGGAGCGCAATGTGGAGCCTGGCGAGGCGGTTTGTATCGATCTGGCGGGCACGATCCACGCCCAGCAGTGCGCCGACGCACCGCAGCT
>CAMAQV010000065.1 GCA_945860595.1 Comamonas sp. lk | reverse complement strand
CGACCAGCCCATGTGCTGATCAGCTTCGAGGAGTACCAGCGGCTCACCAGGCAGCGACGCAACATTGCCGATGCGCTGGCGATGCCTGAAGTGGCCGACATCGCTTTTGAGCCTCCCAAAGTGACCATCGACGCACGGCCGGCAGATTTCTCGTGATGTTCGTTCTGGATACCAACGTGGTTTCCGAACTGCGCAAGACGCGTCAGGGGAAGGCCGACGCGAACGTGGTGGCATGGTCGCGAAGCGTGGATGCGGCGGAGCTGTTTGTATCGGCCATCACGGTCATGGAGTTGGAGCTGGGCGTTTTGGCGATTGAGCACAAAGATGCCGCCCAAGGCGCCTTGTTGCGTGCCTGGCTGGAACAGCACGTACTGCCCGAATTCGCTGACCGCACATTACCCGTCGATACCGCCGTCGCGCAACGCTGCGCTCGCTTGCATGTGCCCGACAAGCGGGGCGAACGGGACGCACTGATCGCAGCCACCGCCCTTGTCCACGGTATGACCCTGGTGACCCGTAACTGCACCGACTTTCAGCCGACGGGGGTCAATCTTCTCAATCCTTGGGAAGTCTCAAAATAAGTGGTCACCCAGCGCGCGAGTTACGTCTTTGCGACTTCTGCTCCCACCACCGTCTCCGTGCCCGAATCAAACCCCACATTCTTCAAATGCTGCGCCAGCCCCGCGTCTTTGCTGGTGG
Source organism: Comamonas sp. lk (assembly GCA_945860595.1). Lineage (GTDB taxonomy): Bacteria > Pseudomonadota > Gammaproteobacteria > Burkholderiales > Burkholderiaceae_C > Allorhodoferax. Next base: position 7,046 of record CAMAQV010000065.1, on the reverse strand, counting down.
CGTGTAGCGGGAACCATTCGGCCAGAGCCTCGGCCATGCGGGTGATGAGTTCGGCGTCGCCTTGCTCGCTGTGTTGCACCACAGCCTGCATGGTTTCCAGAATGGTGGCGTGTTCATCGGCGTGGCAGTTGTCGGCGCTGAAGCCGGTGGCCAGCATCCAGCGCTCTTCTTGCGCGAAATGTTCCACCGTGTGGGCGATGAATTCGCGGTACAGCGGCAGTTGTTGATCGGGCGGGGTGGCCAGCAGCTGGTTGAGCAAGGTCACGAATTCTTCGTGGGTGTCGTCCATACGGGCGTCGCCCAGGAATAGCGCGGGGCTCCAGTCCAGGGCAGCGGGGGCGAGGGAGGCGTCTGAGGTCATGGGCTCCAAGCTTAATGCAGACGGCGCCCCGCCAGCCCGGCCTGCGATACTTGGCCCATGACCTTGAGCTACGAATCTTCCGGCGTCAACTACGACCAGCTTGACGCTTTCAAGCGCGCCTGCCAGCAGGCTGCGCGCACCACGGCCCCGCTCTTGAGCGCCCACGGCTACGCCGAACCCGCTGACACGCGGGGCGAGAGCTGCTACCTGATGGAGGCCGAGGACCACTTTCTGGCCCATGTGGAAGAAGGCCTGGGCACCAAGAATTTGGTCGCCGACGCGGTCTACGCCCAGACCGGAGAAAACTTTTACCGCGAAATTGCCATCGATACGGTGGCCACCATCGTCAATGATTTGGTGACCTGTGGCGCGCTGCCGATCTCGGTGGCCATGCATGCGGCGGTGGGTGAGTCGGATTGGTTTTCTGACGCGCCGCGCATGCAGGCGCTGGTAAACGGCTGGGCCGAGGGCTGCCGCCAGGCGGGCGCGGTCTGGGGCGGCGGCGAGACGCCGACTTTGCGCGGCATTGTCGAGCCGCACGCGATTGTGCTTGCGGGTTCTGCGGTCGGGCGGGTTGCGCCCAAGACGCAGCGCATCACCGGCGCCGTGCAGGATGGTGACGCCATCGTGTTTCTGGCCTCGTCGGGCGTGCAGACCAACGGTTTGTCGCTGTGCCGCCTGATCGCCGATCGGCTGCCCGCGGGTTACCAGACGCCGATTGGCCATGGCGATGCGCGCACCTATGGGCAGGCGCTGTTGGCCCCCTCGGTGATCTATGTGAGTTTTGTGCGCGCCTGCCAGCAGGCGGGCATGGGGCTGCACTATGTCTCGCACGTGACCGGCCACGGCTGGCGCAAGCTGATGCGCTTGGAAGCGCCGTTTGTCTACGAGATCCATACCCCGCGCCCGGCGCCCGCGCTGTTCCAGTTTTTGATGCAAGCCGGCCCGATTGACCTGCGCGAGGCCTATGCCACCTTCAATATGGGCGTGGGTTTTGTCGCCTATGTGGCCCCAGCCGATCTGGATGCCACTTTGGCCGCTGCGCAAGCCGGCGGCTACGACGCGTGGCATGCGGGCACGGTGCGCAAAGAGGGCGACCGTAAGGCTGTGACCGTACCCACCCTGGGCCTGGAGTTTGATGGCAGCACCTTGCAGGTGCGCTGAGCGGCTGACCAGCTGACGAGCCCCCACACCCGGCGGTAGCAATGGACCTTGTGGCTTGCTGGGCTCAGGCCGACGCAGCGAAAGCCTGCACTTCACTCCAGCGCGGCGGCTGGCAACCGGCCCGGGTGCAGTTGATGGCAGCGGCCTGCATGGCGCTGCGCAAGGTGGCCTCGGTGGACGCGCTATGGCCCAACACCCAGTCGGCCACGCAGTTACCCCAGAACGTGTCGCCAGCGCCGACGGTATCGACCACGGCCACGTGGGGCGCGGGCAGGGCGGCGCCGTTGCCGTCTACTTGCAAATACGCTCCGTCTGCGCCGAAGGTGAGTGCAATACGGCTGGCTGAACCCGCACACGCCGCTTGCAGCGCGCGGGCCAGCGAAGCGGCAGCGTCCAGCCGCGCTGCGCCATAGCCCAGGGTTTGCAGGTCCTCGTCGCTGGCCTTGATCCAGTCGGCGAAAGGGAGCAGGGCGCGGATGGCGCTGGCGTAGGCCTGCACATCACTGGCCACCTGCGGGCGCAGGTTGACGTCCATGCTGATGGTCCAACCGGCTGCGCGCGCCTGCTGCACCACGGCACGGACTTTGTCTATTTCCGGGGGAATCAACAGCAAGGAGCCGGTGTTGAGCACCCCCGGTCCGTGGACATGCGCGTGCGCTGCTAGGCGCTCCAGCACGGCGTCCGGCGTGTAGTCCCGGTCGGCAATGCCTTCGCGGTAAAAGCCGTAGCTGGGCTGGCCGTCCTGGATTTGCACCACGGCCAGCGAGGTGGGGCGGGGGCTGCGCTGCGGGCTGATCTGCACGCCGTCGGCTACTAACTGCGCGGCGAGTTCGTGGCCGAAGCGGTCGGTGGACAGGGGATTGAGGTAGTGCACGGTTGCGCCACGCAAGCTGGCCGCGCGTGCCATGTTGTAGGGGCTGCCGCCGCGCAAGGGGCGTAGCTGCCCGTCGGCTTGGGCAATGCAGTCCATGAGGGCTTCGCCAAGGACAAATACGTGCTTTTTCATGGCGGGGGACGGAGTTAGATGCGGTTGGTGCAGCGCTGCCTGCAGGCACTCGGCCCAGCGGCGACAGGACTAATTCAACCACAGGTGTTTGAATAAAGCCGCGAAAGCGCGATACTCCACGCCTTTGCAACCCTGTTTTTTAACATGAACGCGCTTTATTTTCTGCTCCAATCCAAGACCCGCGCGCCTGGGGAGGCCCGGCTGTGCTGATCGGCATCGACCCGCTGCTGACGCCTGAGCTGCTGATGCACCTCAGCGCCATGGGCCACGGTGAATGGGTGGCTGTGGTCGATGCCAATTTCACCGCAGATTTTCTGTCCCAGGGCCGCCCGGTCGTGCGCATCCCCGGTCACAGCCTGGAGCGGGTGAGCCGCGCTGTGTTGTCGGTCTTCCCGCTGGCGGTCGATGTGGCGCACCCGGTGGCTTTCATGCACGTCTGCAACGTAGCCTCCACGCACCGTACGCCCGCCCAGGACGCCGTAGTGGCGCTGGCAGCGCAGGCGGGCTGTGTGGCGGAGCGGGTCGAGCCGGTGGAGCGATTTGCCTTTTATGAGCGCATCAAGGTCGCCAGCCTGATTGTGCAAACCGGCGAAAGCACCGCCTATGGCAACGCGCTTTTCTGCAAAGGCGTGATTCTGGGCTAGAAGTGGCAGACCTCCAACCCGAACCCCATAGCCTTGTCCCCGAGGGCACAGCCCCGCCTGAGACAGGCATGGGCGACACCCGGCGTATGCGTGGCTCCAACCATACGGGCATGCGGCAGTTCAACGAGCGCATCGTTTTGCAGGCGGTACGCCATCACGGCGCCTTGCCCAAGGCCGACCTGGCGCGCATGACGCATTTGTCGACCCAGGCGGTGTCCATCATCGTGGGCCGTTTGCTTGACGATGGCCTGTTGATCAAACAAGACCGCTTGCGCGGGCGCATCGGACAGCCCTCTGTGCCGCTCGCGCTGAACCCCGACGGCGCGTACAGCATCGGTATCCAGGTCGGGCGGCGCAGCCTTCAGCTGGTGGTGGTGGATTTTTGCGGCCAGTTGGTGGAACGCTTTGACTTGCGTTACGCCTACCCGGACCCGGACACGGTATTACCCGGCATCGCCCAGGGCTTGGCCGAATTGCGGCACCGGCGCGGCGATTCCTGGAGTCGCGTAGTTGGCATCGGTTTAGGCGCGCCGCTTTTTTTGCACCAATGGGCCGAGGTGATGGGCGGGCAGGCAGCCACAGCGCTGGCGCGCTGGGAGTCGGTGGATCTGCGCGCCCAGGTGCAGGCGCTGACCGATTTGCCGGTGGAATTTGCCAAGGACACCACCGCCGCGTGTGTGGCCGAGCTGCTCCAAGGCCATGGCCAGAGCATCAGCAGCTATTTGTATGTTTTTGTGGGCACTTTTATTGGCGGCGCGCTGGTGCTGGCTGGTCACATCATGGGCGGCGAGCGGGGCAATGCGGGGGCGATCGGATCTTTGCCCATACGCCTGGAGGACGGCCGTAACGCGCCCGGCCACAGCCCGCCGCAGCTCCTGCAACTGGCCTCGGGCTGGCAGTTGGAGCAGGCGCTCATTGCGCACGGGCACGATCCGTTTTTGCTCCAACAAACCGCCATCATGGACCCGGCCTATGCCCGCTATGTGGAGCCCTGGCTGGCCCAAAGCAGCCGCGCCCTGGCCATGACCGTGACCAGCGCAGCCGCCTTGTTGGATCTGGACGCGGTGGTGATGGACGGCGCGATGGCGGCCCCGTTGATGGCGGTCCTGCTCAAGGACACGCAAGCTGCGATGGCGCATTACGCTTTTGATGGCATGTACCAGCCGCGCCTTCTCATGGGCAAAGTCGGCGCGCACGCCCGTGCCCTGGGGGCTGCGTTGCTTCCGCTGCACAGCCAGTTTTTCCCGGACAAAGACATTTTCCTCAAGCGCGACCTCGTATGAAGCTCTACATCGACTCCGCCGCCCACAGCGAATGGCGGCTGCCCCCCGGCTGCCCGCCGGTGCAGGGCGTGACCACCAACCCGACCCTGGTGCTGCGCGCTGGATTGCCAGTCAGCGTAGGCGGTTACCGCCGTTTGGTGGCGCAGGCGGGCGAATGCGGTTTACCCGAGTTGATGCTGCAGTTGCCCCAGCCCGATGTGGCCCAGGGCATGGCTTGGCTGGATGCGCTACAGGTTGATGCAGAGCGCGCGTCGGTGCATCTCACCGTCAAACTGCCTTGCCACCCGGATTGGGAGCCGCTGATGGACGCGGTGCGTGCGCGCGGCCTGCCGGTTTTACTCACCGGAGTGGCTAATCCGGTGCAACTGCTGTGGGCAGTGCACAAGGGCGCGGCCTATGTTGCTCCCTATCTGGGTCGCTTGCAGGCCGGCGGGCGCGATGTGTGGGCGCTGGTGGCTGCGTGTGTGGCGATGCAGCCGCGGGGCACCGACTTGCTTGCAGCCAGCGTGAAGTCTGCCGATGTGCTGGCCCAGTTGATCGCGTCGGGTGCGACAGCGGCAACCCTGCAGCCCGCGCTGATTGCCAGCCTGGCCGCCGACAGCATCACGGCGGACGCGATGCGACAGTTTGACGCCGACACGCTGGCCAGCCAGGCGCTGCCCAGCTGAGCCGCCCATAATCTGAATATGACCACCCGCCAGGAACTGCTCACCGCCTTTGACGGCCTGCTGCAACCCGCGCGGTTCAAAGACTACGGGCCCAATGGCCTGCAGGTGGAGGGGCGCAGCGAAGTCCGCCACATCGTATCCGGCGTCACTGCCAGCCTGGCTTTGATCGACGCGGCAATTTCCGAAGGGGCCGACGCGATTTTTGTGCACCACGGTCTGTTCTGGCGCGGGCAAGACGGATGTATCACCGGTTGGATGCGCCAGCGCGTGGCCCGACTGCTTGCGCATGACATCAATTTGTTTGCTTACCACCTGCCGCTGGACGCGCATCCGGAGCTGGGCAATAACGCGCAGCTCGGCCTGCGCCTGGGCCTGCGGATTCAAGGCAATTTTGGTGAACAAATGTTGGGTTGCTGGGGCGATTTGGATGCACCCTTGGGCGGCGTGGAGGCGCTGGTGCAGCAACTGCAATCGGTGTGCGGCCGCGCTGTGGTGGCGGTTGATGCCAAGCCGGGGCCGCTGCGCCGTGTGGGCTGGTGCAGTGGCGGGGCGCAGGGGTATTTTGAGGCGGCAATTACAGCGGGCGTGGACGTGTTCATCACCGGCGAAATATCCGAGCCGCAGGCGCATTACGCGCGCGAATGCGGTGTCTCCTTCATCGCCTGCGGCCACCACGCCAGCGAGCGCTATGGCGCGCCCGCCGTTGCCGGGCATGTGGCCCAGCGCCTGGGCCTGCGGCATACCTTTATCGATATCGACAACCCCGCATGAGCCACCCCACCCAGATGCCGCTTGCCATCACCATGGGTGACGCTGCGGGAATCGGCCCGGAAATCATTGCCAAGGCTTTTCTGCACAGCCCCCAGTCCACGCGGAGCTGCTTTGTTGCAGGCGATGTGCAGACCATGCGCCGCGCCCTGGCGCTGGTGCAAGCGGGCAACGTGCCGTTTCCGGTGGCGCATGTGGAATCTATCGGCGGGCTGGCAGACTTGCCGCCCGGTTGCCTGCCGGTGCTGCAGATCGGCGAGCCGCTGGGGCCGGTTGCGATGGGGCAGATCAGCGCGTCGGCCGGCGAATTTGCAGGGCGTTGCATTGTGTGGGCGGCGCAAGCGGCGTTGCGCGGCGAACTCGGTGCCGTAGTGACCGCGCCCATTCACAAAGAAGCCTTGAACGCCGCGGGGCCGCCCTACGACCGTTTCCCCGGGCACACCGAGATGCTGCAGTGGCAAGCCGCCCTGCACGCGGGCCTGAGTCCTGACGCCGTTCCTGTGCGCATGATGCTGAGCAACCCTGAGCTGCGCGTGGTGCTGGTCAGCATCCATCTGTCCCTGGCGCGTGCGCTGCAAGCCGTCACGTTCGCAAGCGTGCTGCAGACGATTGAGATTACCCACCGCGCTTTGAAAAGCATGCTGGGTCGGGCGCCGCGGATTGCGGTCGCCGGTTTGAACCCGCATGCGGGCGAGGGCGGCTTGTTCGGCTCGGAAGAGGTGGAGCTCATTGCGCCAGCGGTTGGGGCGGCGCGCGCGGCGGGCATAGACGCGAGCGGGCCGTTTGCGCCCGATACCGTTTTCATGCGCGCCCGGGCCGGGCAAGCCGAGGGCTTTGATGTGGTGGTGGCGATGTACCACGACCAGGGTTTGATCCCGGTGAAGTACCTTGGCGTGGAGCAGGGCGTCAACAGTACCTTGGGCTTGCCCTTTGTGCGCACCAGTCCGGACCACGGTACGGCTTTTGACATTGCGGGAACGGGTCGCGCCGACCCAGCCAGCCTGCTGGCGGCGTTGGCCGCCGCGCGTAGGGGATAGTGTCCCGGACAGGCGTAAAGCGCGACCCCCTCAGCTACAATCCGCGCTTCTCTACGTAGCGAAGACTGAGGATTTCCATGAGTGCAACCCACGTCGATACCCACGCGGTCGACTC
>CAMAQV010000064.1 GCA_945860595.1 Comamonas sp. lk | reverse complement strand
AAGTTCATACCAGCGCCGGTCTGCACGTTGGCAACCTCAAGCTGATTGGCAGCGTGTGGAAGTTCAAGGCGATTGGGCTTGACGCATCAGGCCAGCTCATCCCAGGCGGAGGGCCTTTGACGGACCGGCACAACACGACCTTCACCGGGCTGGATGAGGCGGACATCAACCGGGTTTTGGCCCGGTTTTTCCTAGGTGAAAAGCTACCAAAACAATAGCATCTGAGTCTATTTTTCGAGCCTCATCCCTTGCCGCAGCAACGCTATGTTCCTGACGGCATCGCCGGCCATTCACCGCAATAGCCGAGAATTCTGGAAATATCCTCGGCAGCATCGCGTACCGCCGTTTTCACCGCTGGCAGGTGATCCGCCACGCGGCTGGTTGGCCCGCCGGCGCTGATGGCTGCTGCAACCTGACCGTCCACACCAAAGATGGGCGCGGCAACGGCTAGCACACCGGCGACTGTGCCGCTGTCGATGCAGCTCACGCCGTGGGTTCTGACCTCTTTCAGACTCGCCAGCAAGCTGCGCCGCGACGACACGGTTTTGGGTGTCAGCCGCTCAAAGGGAAAACTTTCCAGCAACTGCAACACCTCGTTCTCAGGCATAAAGGCCAGCATGGCCCGGCCACTGCCGGTGGCATACGCAGGCTTTTGCGAACCCACCTTGACGCTAAAGCGAAGCCAGTTGTCGGTCTCAGCCACGGCAACATATTTGCAAAACTGGCGATCCGGCGTGAGCACCGCCAGAAAGCCTGTCTCTCCAGTGCGCTGGCACAGGCTTTGAAGAACACCATTGGCGCAATTGGGAAAGTTGCGCGCCGGGCTTTCGGCCATGCTTGCGCCCAGCGCCACTGCCTGTGGGCCGAGCCGATAAGCGCCGCCCTCCTGACTCAGGTAGTGGGCGCTCTCAAGCACCTTGAGCATGGTGAACAGCGTGGTTTTTGGCAGCTCCAGGTTGTGGCAAAGCTGGGCCAGCGTTTGCCCTTCAGGGTGCGCCGCCAGCTTTGCAAAGACCTGAACCACGCGCAGGATGGAGCGCGGGCCTGTCAAGGGCGTTTTGGTCAGCAGCGAGACATCAAACATGACTGGCAGATTTCCAATTCAAGCCAAAGTGAACAGCGAATCGTGCACACAGATGCTGGCACCGCAAAACTCACCGCCCTCCATTCGACTGAGCAGCGCCGGGTCTGCACTCCAGGCCAGCGCGCGGCAGCCCGTGTCAGTGTCTGCCAGCACCAGCGCGCGGGGTGCTTGAGCTTTGTCGTACAGCACGGTGTAACCGGCAATCGCTGCCCGACCCTGAAAAGACAAGCTGACGTCTTTGGTTTGCTGCTGACGCGCGGTGTCTGCCGAGACATCCTCAAACGCAAACCCCGAATCGCCTGGCTGACTGGCCCAGACACCGAAGCCCTGCTTGGTCATTATTCCTGACACCGAAGAGACCAGGCCCACCCGTCTGCTGGACCCGCGCTCTTGGCGAAGCAGTTCGGCCATACGGCAGGTCGCCTGAAGGACGTAATTGTTGAACGGCCCCCCTGCAAAGGGCATGCCGCCGGTCACGGTCAAGTCCCGTGTCAATGGGATACCCAGCTCCTGCGCATAGGCTTCCACGGCAATCGGAAAGCAGCTGTAAAGCTCGACCAGATCAAGCTGTGATGCGGTGATGCCTGCGGCGGCCAGCGCCGCATGACCTGCCAGCCGGGCACCCACACAAGCGGCCAGGTCTGCCCGTGCTGACACTGGCACCATGTGGTTGGACTCACTGCTCGCTGCGGCATAAACCCACTTCGATGGTGCAATGCCCAGCGCCTGCGCATGAGCTGCGGAACAGATCAGCAAAGCCGCAGCCTGGTCTACATTCCAGGTCGCGCAATGGCGCCGGGTGTACGGGAAAGCCTGCATGGGGTTGCGCTCTGAGGCATGACTGATCTCTTGGGCGCTGAATGATGTTTTGCGCCACGCCTCAGGGTTATGGGCCGCCACTTCAGAAAATCGCTGATACAGCATGCCCAATTGGGCACGATGCGCGTCGACTGACAAGCCATTTTTTGCACGCCAGGCCGACTCCATCAGAGCGTACAGCGCTACTGGCATGCGCAGGCCTGCTTTTAATTCAGCCGGATGAAGCAGTTCTTCTTCGGGTTCGAGAGACACATCGGGCGCGTCGTCCTGCTGACGCTCCCCCGCCCGTTCACCGTTCTTTTTGGCGCAAAGAATACGGTGGCCCGCATCTGCACCGACGATGAGTGCGCAATCGATGTCGCCCTTTGCGATGCGATCACAGGCATCGCCAATCAGGGATTGCTGCAACACACCAACGCTGGCCAGTACGGTGGTGGCGGCCTTAGCGCCGATATGGCGAGCGATTTCCCCAGCCGGATTGCGGTAGCGCCAGCGGCCTTTGGGCACAGCAATGGTTTGCACACTGCTCAGGGCGCGCACGTCACCCCCATTGACGCCAGCCGCATCTATGCCCGCGCGCCGAACGGCTTGCAGCATCAGGTCCATCGGCTCTTTGCTGCGCGCCAGCAGATCCTCACGCTGCATGCAAGTGCCGATGCCTACCAAGACGGGCTGACGCGGATCAAAGCTCATTCTGCTTGAATGCCGGCGTCCTTGACCTTGCGGCCCCAAATCTCCAGTTGGCGTGTTACCAAGGCGGTGAAGGTAGCCACGTCTGAAGGCGTGGGTTCCGCACCCGAGGTCAGGATGCGCTCACGCACTTCTGGTTTGCTAAGGATTTGAAGCAGCGCCGAAGACAGTTTGTCCACCACTTCTTTGGGCAGCGCAGCCGGGCCAAACAGGCCAGTCCAGGCCGCCAGGTCGAAGTCGCGCAGGCCCAGTGTTTCCTCAATGGTTGGCAGGTCAGGTGCGAGGGCCGATCTTTTGGAGGTGGTCACCGCCAGCGCCCGCAGGCGGCCTGACTGCAGATGGGGCCGAGCAGATGCCAGGTCAACCACCAAAAACTGTGCCTGCCCGCCAATCACATCGGTCATGGCGGCGGGGCTGCTTTTGTAGGGAACGCCAGTGGCTTCCAGCTTTTCAAGCCGGTTCAGCGCCTCTGCCGGAATCTGCACCGTGGGCGTGCCATAGGCATAGTTGAGCTTGCCCCTGTTGGCCTGCGCGTAAGCTACAAACTCCTTGGGCGTCTTGACCGGCAGGCTGGCGTTGACGGCCAGGATGAAAGGGAAGTAGGCAATGCCGCCTATCGGTGTGAAGTCTGCAATCGGGTCATAGGGCAGCTTTTTGAACATGTGCGGGTTCACCGAATGCGACGAGTTCGAGGTCAGGAACAGGGTGTAGCCATCCGCAGGCGACTTGGCCACCGCAGAGGCAGCAATCTGCGCCGAAGCCCCCGGCCGGTTGTCGACAATGAAAGGCTGACCCAGCGCCACGCGCAGTTCTTCGGCCATCATGCGCGCCAAAATGTCAGTGCCGCTGCCGGGGCCAAAGCCAATGATGACCTTGACCGGCTTGTTTGGGTAGGCGCCCTGCGCATGCACAGGCTGCAAGGCACTGGTCATGGCGGCGACAGCTGCCAAAAAAACAAAGGTTTGTACTATTCTGCGTTTCATGATGTCTCCTATAGGGTTTTGAAATCTCAGTTGGGAAAAATATGTCAGGGCAAGCTTGCGTCCAACACCGCTGGATCAGCACTTTGCGCTGCGACAACCGCACCACAGCCCAGCAGCGCGGCAGCTTGCGCATCGTCATAACCAAGTTCAGCCAGTATTTCCAGACTGTGCTCGCCCAGTTTCGGGGCTGGTCGTTGCCATTTGATGGGCTGGCTATCTGCCAGCCAGGGCAGCCGTACCAGCGGTACGCCGCCCGACGCGATAAACGTGCCGCGCTCTTGGGCAATGTCACTGATGACCGCTTCTTCAAGACCGCTGACCCGGGTGACGGGAACACCGGCTTTGGTAAGACGAGCGATCCATGTGTCCACGTCGTGCTGACCAAAAATTTGGTTGAGCGCTTGTTCCAGCGCTTTCAGGTTCTGGCTGCGTGCGCTGACGCTCGCAAAGCGTTCGTCCTGCGCCAGACCTGGGGCCTGCAGCGCGCGAACCACGCCTTCCCACAGGCGCTGGCTGGGCGCTGCAATCAGCAGATCCGCATCGCGCGCGCGGTAGCACTGGTAGGGTGCTGCAATCGGGTTTCCAGAGCCAGCCTTGGGTGGCCTCTGGCCCGACAGCTTGGCCGCTGCGGCCTGGTAAGGAATGACGCTGAAGGCGGTATCCACCAGCGCGGTTTCAAGCGAGCCCACAGGCCGTCCCCGGTGCCGCGCCAGCACGGCGGCCAGCACACCCATCGCAATCCATTGCCCGCTACCCAGGTCGATCAGCGAGGGCGCACAACGTGTGGGGGGCGAACCCTCATGCCCGGTCATCAGCATGATCCCGGTGAAGGCCTGCACCAGCGGGTCATAACCCGGCATGACGCGCCCCGTCTCCCCGCCACCAAAGGCGCTCACGTCATAGTAAAGAACATCTGGATTCACCGCGCGGGCTGCTGCCTGGCCCATGCCGAGACGGTCGGCCACGCCAGGGCGCATGCTTTGAATCACCACATCAGAACGCGCCATCAGCGCGGTGGCGACAGCGACGCCTTCGGGCTTTTTCAGATCGATCACCATGCCGCGTTTGCCCGCGCCCATGTGGCGGTGCGTCAGGCTCATGGCGTCAACAAAAGGTGGCCAGGCGCGGGAATCGTCGCCCTGCGGCGGCTCCACCTTGATCACGTCAGCGCCCAGCTGCGCCAGAATCATGGCCCCGTAAGGTCCGGCGATGTTGGAAGAAAAATCGGCAATCCGCACGCCCGTAAGGGGCTGTAGCGCTGATTCGGAAGGGGTGGAGTTGTTGGACATAAAGATTTAATTTTCAGCCACTGATGCCTGCGCCAGCACACCTGCACTGCGAAGGCGATTGAGTTCAAGGTCGTCGATGCCCAGCGCCTTGAGCACAGCATCGGCATCGGCGCCAATGCCGGGCGGCGGGCCAGCCGGACCAGCCGGGGTGGCGCTGAAATCGACTGGCGTGGCGACACCGTTAAAACTGTCTGGCGCGGCCTGACCTGGTGCGACGGGTACCTTGACAAACGCGCCGCAGGCCAGCACCTGCGGGTCTGTCAGTAAATCGTCGACCGAGTTGATCGGTGCCCACCACACGTCATGCTGTTTGAAGATCAGGGCCCACTCTTGCCGTGTGTGCCGCGCCGTGAGCGCTTCGATGGCCAGCACCAGCGCTTCCGAATGACGCCTGCGTTCGCGCGGTGTTCCGAAACGCGCGTCGTCCATCAGTGACATGTCCCCCAGTGCACGCGCGATACCCGGCCAGTGGCGTTCGGATTCAGCACCCACAATCCAGAACCATTTGCCGTCACTGGCGCAATACGAATTCATCAAGGGGTTTTGCGGCTTGGTGCGCGATGGCGCTGCTGAAATTCGCCCTAGCCCGACGCGCGTGGCAACGTCCATGCCGATGCTGTAAATGCCGGTGCGCAGCAGGGAGGTTGATACCAATTGCCCTTGCCCCGTGCGTTCGCGGTGAAACAGCGCGCCCATGATGCCCGACACCATGGTGATGGCCGTGACGTTGTCGCCCAGCCCGCCCGGTAGAACGGGTGGCGCAGCGCCAGGCGGTGTGGCGCGTTCGGCCAGTCCACTGCGGCCCGAGAAAGCGGCCATGTCGTAGCCTGGCGCATCGCGGTCTGGGCCTTCCAAGCCATAGGCGGTCAGGCTGGCATACACCAGACGCGGGTGCTTTGCCAACAAGGCGGCGTGGTCCAGTCCGATGCGTTCGAGAAACTGTGGCCGCATATTGGTCACAAACACATCGGCGGTGGCGACCAATTGCCGCACCAGCGCGGCACCATCGGCATGATTGACATCCACCGCGATACTTTTTTTACCCCTGTTGTACAGGTCAAAGGGCGGGCAACGGTCTTCCTTTGAGCCGGACAAGGCACCAAATAATTTGCGCATCGGGTCGCCCTTGGGCATCTCGATTTTGACGACCTCGGCACCCCAGTCGGCCAACATCCCGCTGGCTGCGGGACCAGCCACCCACAACCCCATTTCCACCACGCGTATGCCATTGAGTAAAGTCATTTTGCAGCCCTTCCGCGAAACACCGGCGGACGCTTTTCCATGAAGGCACGCGAGCCCTCCTTGGCATCGTCCATGGCGGCGTTCTCCTTGGTGCACTGGGTTTCAATCGCAAAGGCTTCCTCCAGCGGTCGGCCGTTGGATCGCACCATCACCTCTTTGGTTTTTTCCAGTGCTACCGGCGCGCCCAAGCTGACGCGGCGTGCCAGATCCAGCGCTGTGGCCATCACCTGATCGGGCGGCACCACGCGGTTGACCAGGCCCATCGCCAGCGCCTGCTGCGCACTGACGGGCTCGCCCAACAACAGCAGCTCCATCGCATGCGCCCACGGCACCTGGCGCGCCATGCGGACCAGCGAGCCGCCGCTGGCGATCAGGCCGCGTCTGACTTCGGTGACGGCGATGGTGGCTTGGCTGGACATCACGCGCAGGTCGGTGCTCATCACAAACTCGGCACCGCCGGCGTGGGCGTGGCCATTGATGGCGGCAATCACGGGCTTGAAAAACGTCGCATTGCGCAGCAGCGCTGCGCCCAGCTGCTTGCGGTCTGCGGCAAAGCGCTCTTCCCATTCGCCCACGGGCGCCCGGGTTCGCATCATCAGCGGAATCAGGCTGCCCATGTCGCCCCCTGACGAGAACGCCTGGTCGCCCGCGCCTGTGACCACCACCACGCGCACGGCATGATCGTCGGCAATTTCTTTCCAGAACGCTGCGAGCCGGACCAGCATTTCTGGCGATAGCGCATTTCTCTTTTCAGGACGGTTGAGCGTGACGATGGCAATGCCGTCCTTTTGCTCGATCAGAATTTGGGACATTGAAACTAGGCTCCTTGTTGGGCTAAAAGCCAATCCGCCACCCGCTTGCGCAGCGCCATGTAGTCGGCCTTGCCGTTCGGGCCGCGGTCCACCGAAGGCACCAGCATCACGCGGCGCGGCGCCTTGTGGCGGGCCAGGTGGGCACGCACGTGGCTTGTGATGAGCGCTGTCACGGCTTCGGCATCAGCGCGCTGACCATCGGCCAGCTCGACCACTGCCGCCACGGTTTCGCCAAAGCGTTCGTCTGGCATGCCCACCACCACAGCATCACGGACTTCGGGCAGTTGCTTGATGCATTCCTCGACTTCTTCAGGAAAAACCTTTTCACCGCCCGTGTTGATGCTGACCGAGCCTCGCCCCAGCAGCGTGATGCTGCCGTCCAGCTCAAGCATCGCAAAATCGCCCGGCACGGCGCAGCGTATGCCGTCAATCACCAGGAAAGTGGCGGCGCTTTTTTCAGGGTCGCCGTAGTAGCCCAACGGCACGTTGCCGCCTACGGCAATTCGCCCGGCGACACCGCTGCCCGGCTCGACGGGCCGATTGTCAGCATCAATCACAAACGCGTTCTTGCCGAGCTTGAAGCGCGCGGACGGGTTGGCGCGGCCTTTGGACGATATGGCCCGGCCCATGCCGCTAGCCTCGCTGCTGTTCAAAAAATCAATCAGCACCGCATGCGGCGCATGTTCCAGCAGCCGCGCCTTGTTGGCGTTGCCCCACATCATTCCCGACGACGACACCGCTTTCAGGCAGGCGATATGCCAGCGGCCGGGTGCTGCGTCCAGCGCGTCAACCATGGGCCTGCAAAAGGCGTCGCCAACGATGCACAGGTCTGTGACCGGCCCAGCCTGTATCGCGCCCAGCAGCTCGGCCACGTCAAACTGCGTATCGGTGAGCGTGACCACGCTGCCTGCGCGGTTCAGGATGGCGCTGGCAAAGACATAAGCCGTGCCGTGCATCAGCGGCGCGGCTGGCAGGCCTACTGGCGGCGCGGTTTTCTCGCTCTGTAGGCGGGCCACGCGCGCGCGAACAAATGCCAGGTCGGCTTGCGGCGGGTCACCGGTGGTATTGGACGACACGTAGAGGTCATGCTGTCGCCACATCACGCCGCGCGGACGCCCGGTTGTGCCGCCGGTGTAAATCAAAATTTGGTCGTCGCCGCAGCGGCCCCATGCCGCCTCCACCCTCGCCGGATGATCCTGTGCCGATGCTTCATAGGGCACAGCCCATGCCGGGCATACTGCCCTGTTGTCGTTTGCATGCGTATCGGCCACCCACAGCCAGAGCCGCACCTTGGTGCAGCGGGCGCGCACCGCGTTCACGGTGTCGGTAAAAGCGGCATGAAAGACAACCGC
>CAMAQV010000063.1 GCA_945860595.1 Comamonas sp. lk | reverse complement strand
CCCGATCTACGAAAAAACCGCCGCCTACGGCCACTTTGGCCGCGAAGAGCCTGAGTTCAGCTGGGAACGCACCGACAAAGCCGCAGCACTGCGGGCGGCTGCGGGACTTTAAAAGGGCACGATGAAGCTGCAGACCCAACGCGCGATTGACCGCTGGCTAGGCCAGCTCTTGTGCGCACTGGTGTCAGCTTGGGTGGGACTGACGCAGCGCAGCGCAGCGACGCTACCTGCACAACCCCGCCACATTGTGGTCATTTTGCTGTCCGAGATGGGCAGCATCGTACTGGCCGGGCCGATGTTTGCGCAGTTGCGCAGGCGCTTCCCCACTGCGCAGTTCCATGTGCTGCAACTCCAAAAAAACCAAGAGGTTGCGCGGCTGCTGGGCCTTACCGAGCCGTCGAATTTGCACACGCTGGATGACAGCTCGGGGCTGCGCCTGCTGCGTGACATTGTGCTGTTCAGCTGGCGTATGCGCCGACTGGGGGTGGATGCGGTGGTGGACTGCGAACTGTTCTCGCGCGTCAGCAGCCTGCTGTCTTTTGCATGCGGAGCACCGGTGCGGGTGGGCTTCACCCCGCACACGCAAGAAGGCCTGTACCGCGGCAGCTTCATCCACCACAGCATTCCCTACAACCCCTACCAGCACATCAGTAAGCAGTTTTTGTCCCTTGTCGACGCGCTGACCGACACGGGCGCACCGCGTAACAAACCCGCGCCCACACGCGGCATTCCCGTGGAGCCTGAGCTGGCCGTGGATTTTTCCCCCACCGAACTCGATAGTTACCGCGCCCAGCTGCACAAAGACCACCCGGCCACCGTTGAGCGGCGGTTGGTGCTGCTCTATGCCGGCGGCGGCCTGCTACCAGAACGGGCCTGGCCGGCGGCGCACTACGCACGCGTCGCCCAAGGCCTGTGCGCAGCGGGTTACGCGGTGGGTTTGATCGGCTTGAAGGACGACGCCGAACTCGCACGCACGCTGCGCACCCAAATCGACCATGAGGCCTGCCTGGACCTGACCGGCTACACCCGCAGCATCCGGGAGCTGCTATTGCTGTTTCACGCCGCCAGCCTCTTGATCACCAACGACGGTGGACCGGGGCATTTCGCCACGCTCACGCCGATTCAAACCATGGTGTTTTTCGGGCCCGAGACCGGACGCCTCTACGGCCCGCTGGGCTCGCGCAATCTGGTGCTGGAATCGGGCATCGCCTGCTCGCCCTGCCTGAGCGCCTACAACCACCGGCAAACCTTTTGCGACGGCGACAACCAATGCCTCAAACGCATCGCGCCCGATCCGGTACTCGATAAGGCCCTGCAGTTTTTGGGTAGCGCCGCGTGAGCCTCTGGCAGCAGCGCGCGCTGCGGTTGCTGCGGTGGCTGGCCCGGATGCGCTATGTCAAATTCGGCGTGGTCGGTGCCAGCGGCACGGTGGTCAATATGGTGGTTCTCTACCTGTGCCACAACTACCTCTTTGATGGACTGGAAGCGGACCTGGGGAAACCGTACTTGTCATTGGCCGTGGCTATTGCGGTGGGGACCCTGAACAACTTCAGCTGGAACCGCCTGTGGACCTGGCCCGACCGCCGCGCAGAAACTGCTGAAGAGGCCACGCCCGGCTTTCTGCACCAGTTGCTCAAATACGCACTGGCCTCCTGGTTCGGTATCGGCCTGCAGTATGTGCTCACGCTGTGGTGGTCCCACTTTATGCACTATATGCTGGCCAATGTGCTGGCAATCCTGGTGGCCAGCGTTAGCAACTTTTTAGCCAACGATCGCTGGACCTTCAAAAAGCCCCAACCATGAACAGCTCACACGCTGCAGCGCCCGCCCCACTGTGGCCATGGCTGCTGCTGCTCGCGGGCTTGGTGTTGCTGTACTTTTTCGGTCTGGACAGCGCCTACGCGCCCACCAATGGTGACGAGATGGTCTATGTGCACATCGCCCGCGCCACAGCGCAGACCGAGCACTGGCTGCCCCTGGCCAGCGAACTCGACCAGATGCGCAATACCAAACCGCCCCTGCTGTTCTGGCAGGCGATGGTGGCAGGGGACTGGGGGCGGAATTGGTCCCTGGCCGCGCTGCGACTGCCCAGCGTGGTTTATACGCTGCTGACTGCCATGCTGGTGGCCCTGCTGGCCCGGCGCATCAGTGGCAGTCTGCGCAGCGCCTGTATCGCAGCCGCGTTGTACCTGCTGTTTTTCTCCACTTTCCGCTACTGCCGGGTCTACCTGACATCGGCACCGGAGACCTTTTGGTTCGGGTTGCCCATGTTTGCGCTGCTGTGGACACACACCCGACTGGGCAAGACCGACGCCGGATCGCCGCCCCAGCGCGCGCCGCCCCTGTGGCTGTACCTGATTGCTGGTATCTGCTTCGGTGTCGGTGCGCTGTACAAATCATTCGCGCTCATCGCCCCGGCCTGCGCCAGCCTGTGGGGCGCAGCCCTTGTGACTTCGCCGCAGTCGCGCCGCCAGAGGCTCATCCCTGCCACCCTGGGCGCAGCACTTAGCGCGGCGATTGCGCTGGCAGTTTTTGCGCTGTGGTTCTGGCTGGACCCGGATCCGACAGCGGTGTGGCAGGAATTTGTGCTGGGCGAAAACACCCGCAAGATGGACGCTGCCCTGCCCTACTGGCAGGCGGCGCTGTGGGGGGATGACCCGGTCTACAAGCAGCTGTGGGCCTACCCGGAAAATGCCGCAACCCTAGGTCTGGTTGTGGTCGGGGGCATGGTCAGCGCTGCCAGGCTGGCCTGGCAAAGCCGCACTACCGAGAGCCGGATACCACCCGCGCTGCACCTGCTGTGGCTCTGGCCACTGGTCTGGCTGCTGGTGTTTGCCATACCCAGCCAGCGCGACGCACGGTACCTGATCCCGGCCATGCCGGCCATCGCGATCGCGGTGGCGCTGCTGTGGGAGCGTATTGCACGCGGCTGGTTCATCGCTACTGCCCTGGTGCTCGCACCCGCGATCCTGGTGCTGGCGCGGATTGCCTGGGTACTGGGCGGAAGCGACGTCGGCAACCCACTGTTGCTATGGGCAAACATGCTTCTGGCGCTGGGCAGTTTGGGGGCCGCAATGGCGGTGATTCTGGTGCCGCGCTACAGCCGCATGGGCACCCTGTGGCTGTGCGCCGGTTTGTACGCCTGCTTGCTCACCATGACCGCGCCGCTGGACCAGCCAAACGCCCAGCTCCGGCCAGAAACGCAGGCGCTCCTGGTCGGCCAACACGTTGCCGTTCCCAATGGATTCACCGGGCAGTTTGAGCGCTTCCATTTTGCGCTGCCAGGGGCCAGGGTGGTGCCCTACGACGCACTGGGCCGCAACACCGGCGCACTGCGGCCCGATATGCCCGGCCCGCAGCGCCTGGAATTTTTGCTCCAGCAATTCGATGCCGTGGTCTGGATCGTCGAATCCGATGCCCAACCCGAATGCCTACCCGCCTGCCGCGTGCTGGACCAGCGCTGGTTTGTGAAAAGCCGCCACAAAGCGGGCGAAGTCCGGCTGGACAACATCGCCTACCCCCAGCAGTGGCTGCTGGGGCGGGAATTTCTGGTCACGCGCAGGCCATAAGAAACGCCACTACCTCCACGCAAACACAGTGTGGGCGGACGCTGCGGGATGGGGACCCCCTTGCCAGTGGCGTCCAGTAGCGTCATATATTTCAACTATCATTGAACTATGGAAACAATTACCTTGGAATCCGGCGACGCGGTGCAAGCTCTGGCCGCTTTGGCCCAGGAGTCACGTCTGGCGGTGTTTCGTGCGCTGGTAGAGGCTGGGCCCGGTGGGCTGACCCCCGGCGATCTGGCAACACGTCTGTCCATCGCCGCCAATACGCTGTCCTTCCACCTCAAAGAGTTGAGCCATGCCAGCCTGGTCAGCCAGGAGCGCGCCGGGCGCAACCTGATTTACCGCGCCGAGTTCGCCCGCATGAACGCCTTGCTGGGCTACCTGAGCCGCAACTGCTGCGCGGGCAGTGTTTGTGAAGTCAATCCCGCAGCCGTCTGCACCACCTGCTAAACACTCTGGAACCAAACATGTCCGATCCAAAACCCCTGAACGTGCTCTTTTTGTGCACCCACAACTCGGCGCGCAGCATCCTGGCCGAGGCCATGCTGAACCACCTGGGCAAGGGGCGTTTTCAGGCTTTTTCAGCCGGCAGCAGCCCGCGCGAAAACCAGCAGCCCAACCCCCTCGGCCTGGAGACGCTGCGCCAGGCCGGCATCACCACTGAAGGGCTGCACAGCAAGAGCTGGGACGTATTCGCCACCACGGATGCACCCCATATGGACCTGGTGATCACGGTCTGCGACAACGCAGCGGGTGAAGTCTGCCCCTACTGGCCGGGCCAACCGGCTACCGCGCATTGGGGCTACGCCGATCCGTCCGAGGGGGATGGCAGCGACGAGGACAAGCGCCTGGCGTTTACCCAGACCCTGCATCAGATCCGCCGCCGCCTGGAACTCTTCATGAATCTGCCGCAAGCCAGCCTGCGCGGCATGGCATTGCAAGAACAGGCCCGCGCACTGGCCCGCTCGTGAGCGCGCGCCAAACCTGCCTGGCCGAACTGCTGGGCACCGCCGCCCTGCTCTGCGCGGTCATCGGCTCAGGAATCATGGGCGAGAACCTCGCAGGCGGCAACGTGGCCGTGGCGCTGCTGGCCAATACGCTGGCCACGGTGTTTGCCTTGTATGTGCTGATTGAAACCCTGGGGCCGGTCAGCGGTGCGCATTTCAATCCGGCAGTGACGCTGGTGATGGCAATGCGCGGGGCGCTGCCCCCCACACTCGCCGGTGCCTACGTGGTGGCGCAACTAAGCGGTGCTGCGCTGGGTGCATGGGTCGCGCATGCCATGTTTGGGCTGGACATCGTGCAATGGTCGCTCAAGGTCCGCACAGGCCCGGCCCAATGGCTGGCCGAAGCGGTGGCCACTGCGGGCCTGCTGTTCGTCATTTTTCGTGCCCCTGCAGGCAAGGCCCCGGCGCTGGTGGCCTGCTACATCGGCGCGGCCTATTGGTTCACCGCAAGCACCTCGTTTGCCAATCCGGCCGCGGTATTCGGCCGCATGATGAGCAACACCTTTGCCGGCATCAGCCCGGCTGACGCGCCGGGTTTTGTTTTGGCGCAGCTGGTGGGTGCAGCATTGGGCGTTCTGTTGCACCGCGCGCTGGGACGGCCTGCAGTGGACGATACTGCGCCACCGCCCACCCCGGGCTGAGCACCCAAGCGACCATGCCCCATACGAGACCTTTGCCCGAACAACTCGACGCCGCCTGCTTTCAGATCCCCAGCGCACAGACGCTGGATCGCCCCCAGCGCGCCCACCACGCGCCCCGCTTTTTGCTGCTCTACGGCTCCTTGCGCGAGCGCTCGTACAGCAAGCTCTTGACCCTGGAGGCTGAGCGACTGCTCCAGGCCATGGGGGGAGAAACCCGGCTATTTGACCCGGCGGGCTTGCCGCAACCCGATGGCGCACCCGACTCCCACCCCAAGGTGCAGGAGCTGCGCACGCTGGCCGAATGGTCCGAAGGCATGGTCTGGTGCTCGCCCGAACGCCACGGCGCGATGACGGGGATCCTGAAATCCCAAATCGACTGGATTCCGCTGGCCATCGGCGCGATCCGTCCAACCCAGGGCAAGACGCTCGCGGTGATGCAGGTCAGCGGCGGGTCGCAATCGTTCAACGCAGTCAACCAATTACGCATCCTGGGGCGCTGGATGCGGCTGATGACTATTCCCAATCAGAGCTCCGTGCCCAAGGCCTATGAGCAGTTCGATGAGGCGGGGCATATGAGACCATCGGCTTACTACGACCGGGTGGTGGATGTGATGGAAGAACTCTACAAATTCACCCTGCTCACGCGTGACGTGGCACCCTACCTGGTGGACCGCTATAGCGAGCGCAAAGAGGCGGAGCAGGCACTTGCCGCAAGAGTCCAGCAAGCTGGAATGTGATCACGCAGGCCCGCTACCCGGAAGATGGCTCATGCGCCCGTCCACATAGACCATCGGCCGCACCACATCCATTGAGCGAGACTCCAGCACCCGCGCCAGCACCACCGAGTGCGTCCCGGCTTCAATCACCTGATCGATTTCGCAAAAAAACAGCGCCTGGGCGTCTGGCAAATAGGGCAAGTCGAAGGTCGGGTGCTTGTCCCATGCGGCGTTGGCAAAGCGTTCCTCGTGGGGCAAGGAGCTGCTGAAAGCGCGTACCAGCGAGGCCTGCTCGTCCAGCAACACATTGATGCACATGGATTTGCGTGCCATCAGAGTGGGGTGCACATGCGCACTGCGGCTGACGCAGACCAGGAGCATGGGCGGCTCCATGGTCACCGAGGTCACCGAGGTCGCCAACATGCCATAGCGCTCACCTTGTTCGTCGCTGGTGGTGACCAGGGTGACTGTGGCAGCCAAGCGCCGCATGGCGTGGCGGAAATCGGAAACCAGTGCGTCAGGCGGCGCGAGAGAAACAGTCAAACAAAGCTCCAAGAGTGTCGGCAAAGCTAGCGATTATCCGTCGCCTGCCTGCCTTGGAGCATTTATGCGATCCAGATGGCTCTGAAGTCGTTCACATTGGTGTGGGTGGGACCGGTCACCACCAGGTCATTCAGCGCATCAAAAAAAGCGTAGGCATCATTGCGCTCAAGATGGTCGGCGAGGTTGAGACCCGCAGCGCGGGCGCGTTGCACGGTATCGGGACCCACACACGCGCCAGCGTTGTCCTCTACACCGTCAATGCCATCGGTATCCGCTGCCAGCGCCCACACGCCAGGTATTCCCTGCAGCGCCTGCGCCAGGCCCATGCAGAACTCCCCTGCGCGGCCGCCGCGTCCCCTTGGCGCGCCGGGTGCGCGCGGGCGGATGGTCACGGTGGTCTCGCCACCGCTGAGCAAGACGCAGGGTTTGGGAAAGGGGCCGCGTCCGAGCGCCACCGCGCGTGCCAAAGCGGCATGGACTTTGGCGACCTCACGCGATTCGCCTTCGATGGCATCGCTCAAAACAAAAGCCGCGACACCATAGCTGCGCGCCAGCGTGGCTGCGGCTTCCAGCGAACGCTGGGGCGCGGCAATGACTTCGACCTGCGCCCGCGCCAGCGCAGGATCGCCGGGCTTGGGCGTCTCCAGGGCACCGGCCTGCATGGCGGCCTGAATGCCGGGTGGAACCGCGATACCGTAGCGACGCAGAATCGCCAGGGCGTCCGCACAGGTGGTGGCATCCGCAACCGTAGGCCCACTTCCAATGACCGATGGGTCATCACCGGGCACATCACTGATGGCCAAGGTCAACACCTGCGCCGGAGCACAGGCCTGGGCCAGGCGCCCGCCCTTGATACCCGAGAGGTGCTTGCGCACACAGTTCATCTCATCAATCGCCGCACCGCAATTGAGCAACTGGCGGTTGATGCTTTGTTTGGTCTCAAAGTCCAGCCCGTCAGCGGGCAGCGTCAAGAGCGCAGACGCGCCGCCGGACATCAGACAAATGACCAAATCATCCTCACCCAATCCCTGCGCTAAAGACAGGATGCGCGCGGCGGCAGCCAGCCCGGCAGCATCGGGCACCGGGTGCGAAGCCTCGACAATTTCGACCCGCTCAGGAACACCCGGCACCCTCTCCGGGGTATGGCCGTAGCGCGTCACCACCAACCCGGACAAGGGCGCGTCGGCGGGCCAGGCCGCCTCCAGCGCATGCACCATAGCCCCTGCGGCCTTGCCCGCGCCCAAAACCAGGGTGCGGCCTAGGGGCGGAGCTGGCAGGTGGGCAGCCAGCGTATGGCTGGGCATGGCGCTGTGTACAGCTGCGCGGAACAGTGCAAGAAGGCCGTCTCGGGGGGATGGGGTGGTCATCATGTCGCCAATATACTGCGCCCCATTCCGGTTGCCTTTGCGACCGCTTGGAGAACGGATGTCTGGTATGGATTACGCCGCATCACGCCGTCAAGCAACCTGCCCTTCTGCGGTGGCTGGAGGCTTGCTGACGCGGTGGACTGTGCTGCTCAGCCTGGCATTCCTCGCATCGTGCGCCCTACAACGCAGCCCCGTGCCACCGGAAGTTCATTCGCCCACGCCCAAGCCCACCGCGCAGGCAATGCCCGCTCTTGTCAGAGAACCACCGGTTGCCGCAGCAGCAACACCCTTGCCCGACACCATACCTGTACCCGTACCCATACCCGAACCCGCACCCGCACCCGTACCCGTACCCGTACCCGTACCCGTACCAGTACCAGTACCCGTACCTGTACCTGTACCTGTACCTGTACCTGTACCTGCACCTGCACCTGCACCTGCACCTGCACCTGCGCCTGCGCCTGCACCTGCACCGCGGCGCCTCCCTGCGGCGGCGGC
>CAMAQV010000062.1 GCA_945860595.1 Comamonas sp. lk | reverse complement strand
CAACAGCTGCTGCAAGGCAGCGCCAGTCTGCCACCGCAACTCGAAACCGCACTGCATGAGATCCCCGACACGCCGGGCGTGTACCTCATGTACGGCGAGGGTCCGCTGCCGCTGTACATCGGCAAAAGCATCACCATGCGCAAACGTGTCCTGTCCCATTTCCAGGCCTCGGCCCGGGTGGCCAAAGAGATGCGCCTGGTGCAAGAAGTGCGGCGGGTGGAATGGCGGGAAACTGCGGGCGAACTTGGGGCGTTGCTGCTCGAATCGCGACTGGTCAAAGACATGCAACCAGTTTTAAACAGGCGCTTGCGCAGCGAGAAACAGCTATGTGCCTGGCGGCTGGCGGATGATCCCGCGGCCCAGCCCTTGCTGAACCTGGTGCGCATGGACGACGTTGATGGCGGCGGTCTGGCGCAGCTATACGGTGTCTACCGCAGCAAACGGCAGGCTTTGGAGTCGCTACGCGACCTCGCCGAATTGCACAAGCTGTGTCCGCAGGCGATCGGTTTGGAGTCTGGCAAGGGGCCGTGCTTTGCCTGCCAGATCGGCCACTGCACAGGCGTGTGTGCCGGGCGCGAAAGCCCGGCCGTGCACCACCTGCGCCTGCAGCTCGCCCTGGCGGCACAGCGGCTGCAGGCCTGGCCCTACCCCGGTCGTGTCGCACTGCGTGAGCACGACACCCGAACCGGTCGCACCGATGTCCACATCTTTGAACAATGGTGCCACCTGGCAACCGTGCGGGACGAGGCCGATCTGGAAGCAGCCCTGCAGTCGCGCCGCGACACCGCCGCGCTGGCCTTTGATCTCGATACCTACCGCCTGCTGCTCAAGCGCCTCGCAGGTGCGCCGCCGGGAACTGTGTTCGCGCTGCCCGGCGCTGCGCAAACCACTGTGGATTAACGTTTTTTACGGCTGCCTGGCTTGGCAGTGGCCTTGCGTGCTGCGCGCTTACCTGCAGGAGCCGCAACAGGGTCAGCACCCCGGGCCCCCGCCCGGGCGGCACTTTCCAAGCGTTTGCCCGGGACTTTGGTCGAGGCCTTTTTAGCGGGCGAACCTTTGGCCGACGGGCGGGGAGATTTTTCGCTGCGATCGCTGCCTTTGTCCGCTAAGACGCGAGCGACACCCGCCAGCTCGTCAGGTACCAGCCGGAAATCGATCTTGCGACCATCCAGATCGACCCTGCTGACCTGAATACGAACCCGCGTACCGATGGCGTAGCGCATACCGGTACGCTCACCCCGCAGTTCCTGGCGGGCCTCGTCAAAGCGGAAGTACTCGCCGCCGAGTTCGGTGATGTGCACCAGGCCCTCCACATACATCGCATCCAGGGTCACAAACAGACCGAAGCTCGTGGCTGCGCTGACCACACCGCCGTACTCTTCACCCAGGTGCTCGCGCATGTATTTGCATTTCAGCCAGGCTTCCACGTCGCGGCTGGCCTCGTCGGCACGCCGCTCGTTGGCGCTGCAATGCAGGCCCGCAGCTTCCCATGCCTGGCCTTCAGCATTGGATTTCTTCGGCTTGATAGCCGGGTCGGCAACCTTAGCGGACAGGCCTTTTTCCAGACGGCGGGCCAATTTGGCGTGCGCCTCGCCCGGCGTAGGCAGTGCCGGTAATCGGTATTTGTTCTTCTCCAGGACTGCCTTGATCACCCGGTGGACCAGCAAATCGGGGTAGCGACGGATCGGGCTGGTGAAGTGGGTGTAAGCGTCAAAAGCCAGACCGAAGTGACCGCTGTTGTGCGGCGTGTAAATCGCCTGCTGCATGGAGCGCAACAGCATGGAGTGGATTTGCGCCGCGTCCGGGCGGTCTTTGGTGGCTTGGGCGATATGCTGGAACTCGCCCGGCTTCGGATCGTCGCTGATGGTCAAACCCAGGCCTATGGCCTTGAGGTAGTTGCGCAGGATCTCCTTCTTCTCAGGAGTCGGGCCCTCATGCACCCTGAACAGGCCGGGGTGCTTGCTGGCAGCAATAAAGTCGGCGCTGCACACATTGGCAGCGAGCATGGCTTCTTCAATCAGACGGTGCGCCACGTTACGGGTGCGGGGGATGATTTTTTCAATGCGGCCGTTGTCGTCGCAGACGATCTGGGTCTCGGTAGTCTCAAAGTCGACCGCGCCACGCTTTTGGCGCGAGACCAAGAGCGACTGGTACACCCCGTGCAAATTCAAAAGGTGCGGGAGCAGCGCCTTGCGGCGGGTGGCCTCGGGTCCGCGCGTGTTGCCCAGAATGGCAGCCACTTCGGTATAGGTCAGGCGCGCCTGGCTCCACATCACCGCCGGATAAAACTGGTAGGCCTGGACCTCGCCCTCCAAGCTAATGAACATGTCACAGACCATGCACAGGCGCTCCACTTCCGGGTTGAGCGAGCACAAACCGTTGGAGAGTTTTTCTGGCAGCATGGGGATCACCCGGCGCGGAAAATACACACTGGTGGCGCGGTCATAGGCGTCAATGTCGATCGCCGAACCGTTCTCCACGTAATGGCTCACATCGGCAATCGCCACCAGCAAACGCCAGCCTTTGACCGCGCTTTTTCCGCGTCCTTTGCTGATCGGTTCGCAGTACACGGCGTCGTCAAAATCGCGTGCGTCTTCACCGTCAATGGTGACCAGCGCAATATCCGTCAGATCGACCCGATCTGCCCAATCCTGCTCCCGCACCTTGTCGGGCAGAGCGCGTGTGAGCGCCAGACAGGCTGGCGAAAACTCATGCGGCACACTGTATTTGCGCACGGCGATTTCGATTTCCATTCCCGGGTCATCCACCTCACCTAGCACCTCATTGATGCGGCCCACAGGCTGACCAAAAAGAGCCGGAGGCTCCACCAGTTCGACCACCACAACCTGTCCCACCCGGGCCGTACCCGTGGCGCCCTTGGGGATCAGGATGTCCTGCCCGTATCGCTTGTCTTCGGGCGCTACCAGCCAGACGCCACCTTCATGGAGCAGGCGGCCAATGATGGGCTGCCCGGAACGTTCAATGATTTCCACGACACGACCTTCAGGGCGACCCTTGCGGTCGCTGCGCACGATGCGGGCCTTGACCCGGTCTTTGTGCAGGACGGCGCGCATCTCGTTGGGTGGTAAGTAAATATCTGGCGCACCGTCGTCGCGCGACACAAATCCGTGGCCATCGCGATGACCTTGAACGACGCCTTCGACTTCATCCAAAGCGTTGAGGGGAGTGGGGGGGGTTTTGATACAATCTCTCTCTTTCCTGAAAGCCCAGGTGGCGGAATTGGTAGACGCACTAGTTTCAGGTACTAGCGAGTAACTTCGTGGGGGTTCGAGTCCCTTCCTGGGCACCATCAATACCGCGGCACAGAAGCCGCATTGTCAGATAAGTTTCCCGGGGTGTCATTTTTGTGCTTGCTTGGCCTTTGCCAGTAGCACAGCCTACACCGGTAGTGCGACCAGGTCATGTCCTTGTGTCGCGACGACGCGGACACGGGTAAATTCTCCGGTTTTCATGGTTTTACTGGCCTTCTCTGGCGGCAGCAAACGCACCACGCCATCAATTTCCGGGGCATCTGCGTAGCTGCGCCCCACCCCGCCCTTTTTGCCCAAGCCGGGAGCGGAATCGACCAGCACCTGCATCGTGGCACCGATACGCTTTTTCAACTTTTCCACCGACACGTGCTCGGCTACGGCCATAAAGCGCGCGCGGCGCTCTTCACGCAGCTCGATCGGCAGCATGCCCTCCAACTGGTTGGCCCGGGCACCGTCGACTGCGCTGTAGGCAAAAGAACCGGCGCGGTCGATCTGCGCTTCGCGAACAAATGCCAGAAGGTCTTCAAACTCCGCCTCGGTCTCACCCGGAAAGCCGGCGATAAAGGTGCTACGAACCACAATTTCTGGGCACTCCTTGCGCCACTGGGCGATTCGCTCCAGGTTGCGCTCGCCGCTGGCCGGACGCTTCATGCGTTTGAGCACATCCGGGTGACTGTGCTGCAGCGGAACATCCAGATACGGCAGAACCAGACCCGATGCCATTAGCGGAACCACCGCATCCACGCTCGGATAGGGGTAGACGTAATGCAGGCGCACCCAGGCTCCAAAAGGTTGAGCCAATTCGCCCAGCTTCTGCACCAGATCCAGCATACGGGTTTTAACCGGCTTACCGTCCCAAAATCCGGTACGGTATTGAACGTCCACACCATATGCGGAGGTGTCCTGGCTGATGACCAGCAGCTCTTTCACCCCGCCTTCAAAAAGAGCCCGCGCCTCGTTTAATACATCGCCGATCGGACGCGAAACCAAATCCCCCCGCATGGAGGGAATGATGCAGAAAGTACAGCGGTGGTTGCAACCTTCGCTGATTTTCAAATAAGCATAGTGGCGCGGTGTGAGTTTGATCCCGGCAACACCAAAAGATGCGGGAACCAGATCCAAAAACGGGTCATGCGGTTTAGGCAAATTCAAATGCACCGCATCCATGACTTCCTGGGTGGCGTGCGGGCCAGTCACCGCCAATACTTTGGGGTGCATCTGGCGAACCAAATTGCCACCATCGCCCGATGCTCTGGCACCCAGACAACCGGTGACGATGACGCGACCGTTCTCCGATAAGGCCTCGCCGATCGTGTCCAGACTCTCCTGAACCGCTTCATCAATAAAACCGCAGGTATTGACAATGACCAGATCGGCACCGGCAAAGGTCTTGGTCGTCTGGTAGCCCTCGGCGCTGAGCTGGGTTAGGATCAGTTCCGAATCGGTAAGTGCCTTGGGGCAGCCCAAACTGACAAAACCGATGGTCGGTGCAGGACGCTGCGCCGGAACGGCACTCATGGGAAGAATAGACATAAAGATGAGACGCGCCGGAAGCCGAGGCAGCTCAGCGCTTCGGTGCAAAAGTCGACAAGAATTGCTCTGTCTGCTTCTGCATGTGCTCCTGCATCTGCAAAAACACGTTGTTGCCCAGAGGCGCCAAGGGAGTGGACAGGGCCGCGGGAATCACAGTGCGCTGCAAATCCATCAGCGATTGCATATTTTTTTCCAAATATCCGCCCATGAAACCCTGCATGGTGTTGCCATAAAAGCGGATGATGTTCTCCAGAACCGGGGCTGTGAACATCGGGGATCCGCCAGCCTCCTCCTCCAAAATGATTTGCAACAAAATACTTCGGCTGATATCTTCGGAGGTTTTGGCGTCCAGCACCGAAAACGGCTCGCTATCCATAACGAGTTGCTTGATCTCAGCCAGGGTGATGTAAGTAGAGGTTCTGGTGTCGTACAGGCGGCGGTTGGGGTATTTCTTGATCACCCGCTGCGTCAGCGGCCCGCCAGGCCCAGGCTTGACGGAATCCGTTGGTGGTACAAACTTGGGTTTTGGCATGGACGTGGGAGTCGGGCAGCTGCACGCCGCATTTGTTGACCGCGCATTGTAGGGCTCAACCAACGGTAGGTCCGCTAAGGCCCCGTGATCAATCCAGATGCCCTAGCTCGCGCCATAAGCCATGCAAGGCCCGGTCGGGTAAGCCGTATTAAACCGCCTCTGTCTTCGCCTTGAGCGCCTGGTCGATCTGCTCCCGGCAAGCCAGCAGTTCAGCCTCGCTCATGTCAGCAAATCGCGAGACCGAGTGGCCGAATACCAGATGGGTGCCGAGCATCACTTCCAGGTGTGCAACCGTCTGGGCTCGGGGGATTGACTGCCCCAGCAGCCATTTACGAACTCCCTCAGAAGTCACCTGGATTTGAAACTTGCTGGCATGCTCCAAATCCCGTGCAATGCGTGCCGCCGAGACCCGCGCACCGTATTTGGCTTTTATCGCTTCTTGCAAGCGCTTTGCAAAATTATTTTGGTCCAACGTCGTTCCTTTAAAAATTGAGTCCACAACTTGTTGCAGACATTTTATCGAATCACAACCTTCCGACGAAAATTATATCGATTTTTATAAAATTCCCCCCATCATACAAAAGGGAACACGCGAGAGCACGCTGCGCGAGAATGAATTGCTCGAACCTGTGTCGAAAAAAGGGGTGGTAGGCGCAATTGGACTCGAACCAACGACCCCCACCATGTCAAGGTGGTGCTCTAACCAGCTGAGCTATGCGCCTGTTGAATGTCTACCAATTTGAATTCTAGCAGCAGCATGGCTGCGAGATAATCGCGGGCTGTCGCCGATTATCCATTGGATAGCGGTCTCTTCAGCTCTCAAGGATTCACCCATGGACATTGCAGGAAAAGTTTTTATCGTCACCGGCGCAGCGTCAGGATTGGGTGAAGGAACAGCGCGCGCGCTTGCCGCTCGTGGCGGAAAAGTCGTCATTGCTGACATGCAAACAGAGAAAGGCGAAGCAATTGCCCGGGATATCAATGGCGCATTTGTGCGCTGCGATGTCAGCAATGAGGACGATGGCCAAATGGTTGTTGCCAAAGCCGTTTCCATGGGCAAACTCATGGGCTTGGTCAATTGCGCCGGCATTGCGCCCGCGGAAAAAACGGTTGGCAAGAACGGCGCGCACGCATTGGCGAGTTTCACCCGCTGCATCACGGTAAACCTCATCGGGAGCTTCAACATGATTCGCTTGGCCTCGGAGGCAATGGGTGCCAATGAACCGGAGGCTACCGGTGAACGCGGCGTGCTGATTTCCACCGCGTCGGTAGCAGCCTATGACGGGCAGATCGGCCAGGCCGCCTATAGCGCGTCCAAGGGCGGCATCGTGGGCATGACCCTGCCGATTGCCCGCGACCTAGCGCGCAACGGCATTCGCAATATGACCATTGCACCCGGTATTTTTGGTACACCCATGTTGTTTGGTATGCCCCAGGAAGTACAAGACGCGCTGGCCGCCGGAGTGCCTTTTCCCTCGCGCCTGGGTACGCCGCAGGATTACGCCAAGCTGGCACTCCACATTTTCGAGAACGACATGCTCAACGGCGAAGTGATCCGCTTAGACGGTGCCATCCGCTTGGCCCCCCGCTGATTCCCGTCTCTGGCGTCCCACCCCCACTTATTCACCGTCCCTGCGCATGACACCCCAAGAAATTCTGGGCCAGTTCGGCCCCCGTGAATCCATGGAATACGACGTGGTCGTAGTCGGTGCCGGCCCCGCCGGGCTGGCCACGGCGATCCGCATCAAACAACTGGCCGCACAGTCTGGCAAAGAGGTGTCGGTGGTCGTCCTCGAGAAAGGCTCTGAGCCGGGCGCGCATATTCTTTCCGGCGCGATCATGGACCCCAAGGCCTTGACAGAGCTGATTCCAGACTGGAAGGCGCTCGGCGCCCCCTTGAACCAACCGGTGACCGACGACGCCATCATGTTCTTTGGCGAAAAGGGCGCGTTTCGCATGCCCCATTTTCTGCTGCCGCCCTTTGCCCACAACGCGGGCAATTACATCGTCAGCCTGGGCAAAGTCACCCGTTGGCTGGCGGAGCAGGCCGAAGCGCTGGGCGTGGAAATTTTTTCTGGATTTGCGGCGGCAGAGGTGCTTTACAAGGACGGCAGCAGCGTACAAGGCGTAGCCACCGGCAACATGGGTATCGGCAAAGACGGGCAGCCCACAGACAGCTTCCAGCTCGGCATGGCGCTTTTGGGCAAATACACCGTGTTCGCCGAAGGCGCGCGCGGCCACCTGGGCAAGCAGCTGATTGCTAAGTACCGGCTTGACGCGGGCAAGGATCCGCAAAGCTTTGGCATTGGCATCAAGGAAGTCTGGGAGATTGACCCGCAACGCCACCAGCCCGGCTTTGTGATGCACAGCGCCGGCTGGCCCATGGACGAGATGACTTACGGCGGCGCCTTCCTCTACCACCTGGAGGACAACAAAGTCGCCATGGGCTTTATCACCGGCCTGGGCTACACCAATCCCTACCTCAGCCCCTTTGAAGAATTCCAGCGCTGGAAAACCCATCCCAACGTGCGCTGGTACTTGGAGGGCGACGCCGCCCACGGCATCGCCCACGGCAAGCGCCTGTCTTACGGCGCACGCGCGATCAACGCCAGCGGCTTGTCCTCGCTGCCCAAAACGGTATTCCCCGGCGGCGCGCTGGTCGGTTGCAACGCGGGCTACCTGAACGTCAGCCGCATCAAGGGCAGCCACGCCGCCATCAAGTCGGGCATGCTCGCTGGTGAGGCAGCGTTTGAAGCCGTGGTCGCAGGGCGCGCCCATGATGAGCTGAGCGCATACCCGCAAGCCTTTGAGAAAAGCTGGCTCCACACCGAGCTGAACAAAGACCGCAATTTCAAGAACTGGTTCAAAAAAGGTCTGACGGTCGCCACCATCATGAACGGCGTGGAGCAGTTTGCCCTGCGCGGCCACATTCCCTGGACCCTGCACCGCGACAAGCCCGACCACGCGCATTTGCTGCCCGCAGACCAGTGCAAGCCCATCGACTACCCCAAGCCGGACGGCAAGATCAGCTTTGACCGCCTGAGCAGCGTCTTCATGAGCAACACCAACCAGGAAGAAAACCAGCCCGCCCACCTGACGCTCAAAGATGTCTCGGTTCCTGTGGGCATCAACTTGGCCAAGTTCGCGGGCCCCGAGGCGCGCTACTGTCCTGCGGGTGTCTACGAGTTTGTGAAAAACGACGACAACAGCGAACGCCTGCAGATCAATGCGCAAAACTGTGTGCACTGCAAAACCTGCGACATCAAAGACCCCACGCAAAACATCGTTTGGGTCACGCCCGAAGGCGGAGGCGGCCCCAACTACGCGGGCATGTGACGCTGGCTGCCAACCCAGCCATGCACCCGGCAGTCTCCGGGCTGCGGGTGTTGAGCGTCATCCCGCCGATGACGCA
>CAMAQV010000061.1 GCA_945860595.1 Comamonas sp. lk | reverse complement strand
GTAAGCTAAAACGTGCGTATTTCTTTTCCTTACCCAACCACATACGCATTTGCCAATACTCGCCGCGCTTATACACAACAGCTTCGTCGTATATTTCTATTTCGTCAGCAGTAAAAGTTTGTTTTTTTAGCGGCATATGTGCTTTGGGTTACTACGTTTTTGAACGGCTACAGCGTTGTGTAGCTTTACGTGTAACTTTAATGCCAACGCCCAACTAAATCAACAACTTAGTTGGGCGTGTGTCTGTTTTGTGTAACTACAAATCCTATATAAATCAACAGCTTAGGTAAGAGTTTCTACTCCCACTCAATCGTCGCCGGCGGCTTGCTGCTCACGTCGTAGGTAACCCGGTTAATCCCGCGCACCTCGTTGATGATGCGGCCGGAGACTTTTTTGAGCAGGGCGTAGGGCAGCTCGGCCCAGTCGGCGGTCATGAAGTCGCTGGTTTGGACGGCGCGCAGTGCGACGACATAGTCGTAGGTTCGGCCATCGCCCATCACGCCCACGCTCTTCACGGGCAGGAATACCGCGAAAGCCTGGCTGGTGAGCTCATACCAGTTTTTGCCGCTTGCATCATCGCGGAAGTTACGCAGCTCTTCGATGAATATTGCGTCGGCGCGGCGCAGCAGGTCGGCGTATTCTTGTTTGACCTCGCCCAGAATGCGCACCCCCAGACCCGGACCTGGGAACGGGTGGCGGTAGACCATGCTGTGCGGTAGACCCAGGGCCACGCCAAGTTCACGCACTTCGTCTTTAAACAGATCGCGCAGCGGCTCCAGCAGTTTCAAACCCAGTTGCTCGGGCAGGCCACCGACGTTGTGGTGGCTTTTAATGGTGACGGCTTTTTTGCTTTTTGCGCCACCGCTTTCGATCACGTCTGGGTAAATCGTGCCTTGGGCGAGAAAGCTTGCCCCTTTGTGTCCGGTGTTGCCCGCCTTGAGTTTTGCCGCCTCGGACTTGAAGACGTCGACAAACAACCCGCCAATGATCTTGCGCTTGGCCTCTGGCTCCGACACGCCCGCGAGTTTGCCCAAGAACAATTCTGCGGCGTCGACGCGGATGACCTTGGCGTGCAGCTTGTCCACAAACATTTCCATCACGGCGTCGCCCTCATCCAGGCGCAGCAAGCCGTGGTCCACGAAAACACAGGTGAGTTGATCACCGATAGCGCGGTGGATGAGCGCAGCAGCCACCGAAGAATCGACCCCGCCGGAGAGGCCCAATATGACTTCTTCCGATCCGACCTGGGCGCGAATGCGCTCCACGGCTTCGGCAATGTAGTCACCCATGATCCAGTCGGCCTTGGCGCCGCAGATACCGAGCACGAAGCGCTCCAGAATCGCTGCGCCCCGCTTGGTGTGCGTGACTTCCGGGTGGAACTGCAGCCCGTAAAAACGCCGCTCTTCATCGGCCATACCGGCAATCGGGCAGCTGTCGGTGCTGGCCATGAGCTTGAAGCCATGGGGAAGTTCGGTGACCTTGTCGCCGTGGCTCATCCACACCTGCAACATGCCGTGGCCCATGGGCGTGGCGTAGTCTTGAATGCCGTCGAGCAATTGCGTGTGGCCGTGGGCGCGCACATCGGCGTGGCCGAATTCGCGCTTATGGCTGGGTGCTACCTGGCCACCTAACTGCACGGCCATCGTGAACATGCCGTAGCAGATGCCGAGCACCGGAATGCCCAGTTCATACACCACCTTGGGTGCACGCAAGTCTTCTTCTTCATAGGTGCTGGCGTGGCTACCCGAGAGGATGATGCCTTTCAAATTGCCGTCGCGGGCATAGGCGCGCACCCAGTCCTCGCTGACATCGCAAGGGTGCACCTCGCAATACACATGGGCTTCGCGCAGTCGGCGCGCAATCAGTTGGGTGACCTGGGAACCGAAGTCGAGGATCAGAATGGTGTGGTGGGACATCAGGTCAATTGGCGTTGTCAGTCAGCCCGGTAATTGGGTGCTTCTTTGGTGATTTGCACATCGTGCACATGGCTTTCGCGGATACCGGCCGAGGTGATTTCGACGAACTCGGCCTTGTCTTGCATGTCCTGGATGGTGGCGCAGCCGCAATAGCCCATGCTGGCGCGTATGCCACCGGCCATCTGAAAAATGATGGAGACCATCGAGCCCTTGTACGGAACGCGGCCTTCGATACCTTCGGGAACCAGTTTGTCGGCATTGGGGTTGCCGGTGCTGGACTCTTGGAAGTAGCGGTCTGCACTGCCTTGCTGCATTGCGCCAATGCTGCCCATGCCCCGGTAACTTTTGTAGCTGCGGCCCTGGTAGAGCACGATCTCACCCGGCGCTTCTTCGGTTCCGGCAAACACGCCGCCCATCATCACGCTGGATGCACCGGCGGCAATCGCCTTGGCCACATCGCCGCTGTAGCGCACGCCTCCATCGGCAATCAGCGGCACGCCGCTTCCGCGCAAAGCGGTGGCCACGCTGTCCACCGCCATGATTTGGGGCACGCCGACACCTGCGACGATGCGGGTGGTGCAAATGGAGCCGGGGCCGATGCCAACCTTGACCGCGTCGGCGCCCGCATCCACCAGCGCCCGCGCCGCCGCGCCGGTGGCGATATTGCCGCCGACCACATCGACATGCGGGTAGTTTTGTTTGACCCAGCGCACCCGGTCGATCACGCCTTTGCTGTGGCCGTGCGCCGTGTCAACCACGATGGCGTCCACGCCTGCGCGCACCAGCGCCTCGACGCGCTCCTCAGTGCCCTCGCCCACACCGACTGCTGCGCCCACGCGCAGCTTGCCCTGGGCGTCGCGCGCGGCGTTGGGAAAACTGGTTTGTTTGGTGATGTCTTTCACCGTGATCAGGCCTTTGAGCTCAAAAGCGTCGTTAACCACTAACAAGCGCTCCAGTCGGTGCTTGTTCAGGAGCGCCTTGGCTTCGACAAGGGTGGTGCCGTCCGGCACCGTCACCAGGCGCTCGCGGGGCGTCATGATGTCGCTGACCGGCTGGTCGTAGCGGGTCTCAAAGCGCAAATCGCGCCCGGTGACGATACCCACCACTTTGCCGCCGTCGCACACCGGGAAGCCCGATACGCCCAATTGGTCCGACAGCGCCATGACCTCGCGCACCGTGAAATGCGGCGTGATCACCACCGGATCGCGCAGCACGCCGGACTCATAGCGCTTGACCTTGGCCACCTGCGCAGCCTGCTCGGCGACTGTCAGATTTTTGTGCACGATGCCGATGCCGCCCTCCTGGGCAATAGCGATCGCCAGACGCGCCTCGGTCACCGTGTCCATGGCGGCAGATACCAGGGGCAGATTCAGGGCGATATTGCGGGAAAACAGGGTGGCCAGTGAGGTGTCCTTTGGGAGGACCTGGGAGTACGCGGGAACCAGCAACACATCGTCGAAGGTCAGCGCTTTGCCGAGGAGGCGCATGGTGAAAGCTCCAAAAAACCGATTGTACCCACGGGGTTTTCAGTGGAGCTCCTTCAGTATCCCGCTTTGGCGCCGGGACGCTTTTTGGCAAACAGGCCGGCGGTTTTGGCACCCTGGCGGACAAAGCGCTCGCGGCGCGCGACTTTGGGGTCTACGGTCAGCGGGCGGTAAACCTCCAGACGGTCACCCTCGACCAGCATACGGTCAGCTTGGACGGGCTTACCCCAGACACCGATACGGCCATCGCTCACCACGGCTTGGAGCGTGGCTTGCTCCAGGCCCAAGGGCTGCGCCAGAAGTTGCAACACCTGCAGGGCCGTGGTGCCTTCGGGGCACGTGTGTTGCAACTCCGCCACCTGCCGTTGGCCGGTAGCGCAGACCACGGTGATTTCAGGCATCGCCGTAGACCTGCTCAGCGCGCTTGACGAAAGCATCCACCAGAGTGGCAGCAATTTTGTCAAACACGGGGCCAACCAGGGCGCTGAGGGTGGCGCTGCTAAAGCCATAGTTCAGGGTCAAGTCGATTTTGCAGGCGCGTTGGGAGCCATCACCCACCGGGCTGAAGCGCCATTGGCCATCAAGCTGCGAAAAAGGGCCCTTGATCAGCTTGACGTCCACCGAATCCGGTGCGTGGTGGCTATTGCGGGTGGTAAAGCTCTGGTGGATGCCGCCAAAGGCGATGCCGACTTCCGCTGTCATGCCGTCGGCATCTTCGGCGAGGACCGCCGAACGGTCGCACCAGGGCAGGAACTCGGGGTAGCGCGGCACATCGGTGACCAGCGCGAACATTTCCTGCGGGCTGTACCAGATCAAAACGGACTTGTGAACGGTTTTCATAGAATGGCAGGCTGCGCGGGATTGTATTCAGTCCCCCCTGCCCCCCACGATGGCCAAAAAACCCGACACCTCCTCCCGCATTGCTGACAACAAGAAGGCCGCTTTCAATTATTTTTTTGAAGAGCGCTTCGAGGCCGGGATTGTTTTAGAGGGCTGGGAAGTGAAGTCCCTGCGCGCGGGCAAGGTTCAGTTGACGGATGGCTACGTGGTGGTGCGCAACGGCGAACTGTTCATCATCGGGCTGCAAATCAACCCGCTCAACACCGCATCCACCCACATCAGCCCGGACAAGGTGCGTACCCGCAAGTTGCTGCTGCACAAAGCAGAAATCCTGCGCTTGATCGGCAAGGTCGAACAAAAAGGTTACACGCTGGTACCCATCAACCTGCACTGGAAAGCCGGCACGATCAAATGTGAAGTCGCCCTGGCCAAGGGCAAGGCCGAGCATGACAAGCGCGACACCATCAAGGACCGCGAAGGCAAGCGCGAGGTGGAACGCGCCATGAAAACCCACCATCGCTAAGGCAGGGGCCGAGGCCCCCGCTACGAAAACCCCTTGTGTTTACAGGCCGCGCGCGGCTTTCTTGCGGTCGTGCTCGCTGAGGTGGCGCTTGCGCAGCCGCACACTCTTGGGCGTGATCTCGACCAGCTCGTCATCTTCAATGAACTCCACGCCGTATTCCAGGTTCAGGTCAATCGGTGGGGTGATCTTGATCGCGTCTTCCTTGCCGCTGACGCGGAAGTTGGTCAGCTGCTTGGTGCGGGTGGCGTTGACGACCAGGTCGTTGTCGCGGTTGTGGATACCGACAATCATGCCCTCGTACACGGGGTCATTGGGTTTGACGAACATGCGGCCACGGTCGTCGAGTTTGCCCAGGGCGTAGGTGAAAATTTCGCCGTCGTCCATGGAAATCAGCACACCGTTTTTGCGGCCACCGATGTCGCCTTTGTGCGGCTCGTAGCTGTCAAAGATGTTGGAGATGAGGCCCGAGCCGCGCGTGAGATTCATGAACTCATTGGTAAAGCCAATCAGGCCGCGTGCCGGAATGCGGTACTCCAAGCGCACCCGTCCGCGTCCGTCGGGCTCCATATTCACCAACTCACCTTTGCGCTCGCCCAATGCCTGCATTACGCCGCCTTGGTGTTGCTCTTCGATGTCGGCAGTGACCATTTCAATGGGCTCATGGCGCTCGCCGTTGACCTCGCGGAACACCACGCGGGGTTTGGAAACCGCCATCTCATAGCCTTCGCGGCGCATGTTCTCCAGCAGAATCGTCAGGTGCAATTCGCCGCGACCGGCAACTTCAAAAATACCCTCTTCGTCGGTTTCTTTCACGCGCAGGGCCACGTTGTGCTGCAACTCTTTTTGTAGCCGGTCCCAAAGCTGGCGGCTGGTGACGTATTTGCCTTCGCGTCCTGCCAAGGGTGAAGTGTTCACGCAGAAGTTCATGATCAGCGTGGGCTCATCAATCTTCAGCATGGGCAGCGGCGCCGGGCGAAGCGGATCGGTCACCGTCACGCCGATGCCGATATCGGCAATACCGTTGATCAACACGATGTCGCCCGGTCCGGCCTCGGTCGCCTGAATGCGGTCCAGGCCCTGGAACTTCAGCACCTGGTTGATGCGGCCCTTGACGGTCGGGCCGTCAGCGCCCGACATCACCAACACATCCATTCCGGGCTTGATCGTGCCCGCGCTGATACGGCCCACGCCGATGCGGCCAACAAAAGTGGAGAAGTCCAGCGCGGAAATTTGCAGCTGCAGGGATGCCGCCGGGTCGCCCGACTGGGCGGGAACGTGGCTCAAAATCGTGTTGAACAGCGCCGACATATCCGGCCCCCACTGCTCGCCCGCCTCGCCCTGCTCCAAGGACGACCAGCCGTTGATGCCGGATGCGTAGACCACGGGAAAGTCGAGCTGCTCGTCGGTCGCGCCGAGCTTGTCAAACAAATCAAAAGCCGCGTTCACGACCATGTCCGGGTTGGAGCCGGGTTTGTCCACTTTGTTGACGACAACGATGGGCTTTAAGCCCAGCGCCAGTGCCTTTTTGGTCACAAAGCGGGTTTGTGGCATGGGGCCCTCTTGCGCGTCGATGAGCAGCACCACGCCATCCACCATCGACAAAGCGCGCTCGACCTCGCCGCCAAAGTCGGCGTGTCCCGGAGTGTCAACGATGTTGATATGTGTGCCCAGCCAGCTCACCGCGCAGTTTTTGGCCAGGATGGTGATGCCGCGCTCACGCTCAATCGCGTTGTTGTCCATCACGGTATCGACCACTTTTTCGTGGTCCGCGAAGGTGCCGGACTGGCGCAGCAGCTGGTCGACCATGGTGGTTTTGCCGTGGTCAACGTGGGCACTGATGGCGATGTTGCGGATTTGTGTGCTACTCATGGGTCAACTTTCTTAAAGAACTACAGATTCAAGCTGCGTGGCCGCGCTGTGCTGCGCCACGCATTGGGAAACCTCTACGGGGCTGAGCAGGCGCGTCGGAATCAACTCCCCCGCCACGCTGTGCGCCGAACCCAGGAGCGCGTCGTGCCTGCCAGAAGGTGCCGGTCCATACACCGCAAGCTGCGCGCAATCAGGCCAATCACCCCGGCGGCGCAGGCCGCTCAAAAAGCGCCCGGCATTGTCGCTGTCCAATGTGACGCGGCTAAAACCTTCCAGCAGCGCGTCCACTGGCAGCACACGGGCCAGGCGCTGCGCCTCGTCCATGGCCTCTAGCGCAGCCAGCGTCACGCATTGCGCAGCGCGGAAATTGGCGGTAGCCACGCGGCGCAGCGCGCTCAGGTGCGCGCCACAACCCAGTACTTCACCCATGTCTTCACCCAGGGTACGGATATAGGTGCCTTTGCTGCAGGTCACGCGGATGTCGATAGCGGGTTGGGGCGCATCGAGCCGCAGTGCCAGCACCTCCAGCGCGTGGATGGTCACTGCGCGCGGCGCGCGCTCCACTTCGATGCCGGCGCGAGCGTACTCATACAAGGCTTTGCCATCCTTTTTGAGTGCGCTGTGCATGGGCGGCACCTGTGTGATGGGGCCGGTGAATTGGCGAATCACGGCGGCTAGCCCATCAGCATCGATCTGGACCGGGCGGCGGCGTAACACGTCGCCCTCGGCGTCACCGGTGCTTGTGCTCACACCCAACGCCAAGGTGGCCTCATACGACTTGTCTGCGTCTAAATGGATTTGGCTGAATTTTGTCGCCGCGCCAAAGCAGAGGGGGAGAACACCGCTGGCCAAGGGGTCGAGCGTGCCGGTATGCCCCGCTTTCTCGGCGCGCAGCAGCCATTTGGCTTTTTGCAATACCTGGTTGCTGGAACCCCCCAGAGGCTTGTCCAGCAGCAGCACCCCATGCACGGGGCGCCTTGCAACCCGTGCACGTGGCGCATCCATGGGCTCAGGCCTCCTGGGCGCGCGAGGCCACTGCCCGCGCAATCAGCGCGTTCATGTCGGCGGCACG
This sequence comes from Comamonas sp. lk, assembly GCA_945860595.1. Classification (GTDB taxonomy): domain Bacteria; phylum Pseudomonadota; class Gammaproteobacteria; order Burkholderiales; family Burkholderiaceae_C; genus Allorhodoferax. The sequence goes on along the minus strand of CAMAQV010000061.1, from coordinate 2,891 downwards.
TTCGGTCGTTTGGTCAAACAAAAAATGCAGCGTGGGCACGGTGTGGATGTGCAAGCGTTTGAACAGGCCGTTGCGCAGAAAACCGGCGGCCTGGTTCAGACCGGTCGCGCAGGCGACCGGGTCGCCTTGCAGCAAACTGAAATAGACCTTGGCGTGTGCGTAGTCGGGCGTCACTTCGACCGACTGAATCGTCACCATGCCCACGCGCGGGTCTTTCAACTCGCGCGCAATCAGCTCGGTCAGGTCACGCTGAATTTGATCGGCGACCTTGAAGCTGCGGTTAGGCGTGGCGGATTTTTTGCGCATCTAAAGGGGTCGCTTACAGCGTGCGCGCGATTTCCTTGATCTCGAAGAATTCCAACAAATCACCGGTGTTGATGTCGTTGTAATTCTTGAGTTTGATACCGCACTCAAAGCCTTCTTTCACCTCGCGCACATCGTCTTTCATACGCTTGAGCGATTCGAGCTCGCCGGTATAAATCACCACGTTCTCGCGCAGCAGGCGGAAGTGCGCACTGCGGGTGACAAAACCGGCGGTGACCATGCAACCGGCCACCGTACCGATTTTGGACGCCACGAACACGGTGCGGATCTCGGCCATGCCGATGACTTCTTCGCGCTTCTCAGGCGCGAGCATGCCGGACATGGCTGCTTTCAACTCATCGACCGCGTCGTAAATGATGTTGTAGTAGTGAATGTCCACGCCATTGCCCTCGGCCAGCTTGCGCGCACCGGCATCAGCCCGCACGTTAAAGCCGATGACGATGGCCTTGGACGCAATTGCCAGGTTGATGTCGGACTCGCTGATGCCGCCCACAGCCGAGTAGACCATCTGTACCTTGACCTCCTCGGTGGAGAGTTTGAGCAAGGATGCAGCCAGCGCTTCTTGAGAGCCCTGCACATCGGCTTTGACGATGATGGGCAACATCTTGATGTCGCCCGAGGTCATGTCGGCAAACACCGAATCCAGCTTGGCGGCCTGCTGCTTGGCCAGCTTGGTGTTACGGAACTTACCGGCACGGTAGGTCGCAATTTCGCGGGCGCGCCGCTCGTCAGACATCACCATGAACTCGTCGCCGGCCTGCGGAACCTCGGTAAGACCCTGTATTTCCACAGGGATCGATGGGCCAGCCGATTTGGAGGGTTTGCCGTTTTCGTCGAGCATGGCGCGCACGCGGCCATAGGTCTGCCCAGCCAGAACCACGTCGCCCGCCTTCAGGGTGCCGGATTGCACCAACACCGTTGCCACAGGTCCGCGACCCTTGTCCAGCTTGGCCTCAATCACCAGACCTTTGGCCATGGTATCCACCGGCGCACGCAGCTCCAATACCTCGGCCTGCAACAAGACCTGCTCCAGCAATTCGTCAATACCCTGCCCGGTCTTTGCGGACACGCTGACAAAGGGCGACTCGCCGCCGAATTCTTCCGGAACCACCTCTTCCACCACCAGCTCATTCTTCACGCGCTCGGGGTTGGAGTCTGGTTTATCGATCTTGTTGATCGCCACCACGATGGGCACGCCCGCCGCTTTGGCGTGTTTGATCGCCTCTTTGGTCTGCGGCATGACACCGTCATCGGCTGCAACCACCAGGATCACGATGTCGGTTGCTTGCGCACCTCGGGCGCGCATGGCCGTGAACGCTTCGTGGCCCGGGGTGTCCAGAAATGACACCATTCCGCGCGCGGTCTCCACATGGTAGGCCCCAATGTGCTGGGTGATGCCACCGGCCTCGCCGGACGCCACCTTGGCGCGGCGGATGTAGTCGAGCAAGGAGGTCTTGCCGTGGTCCACGTGGCCCATCACGGTTACCACCGGTGCGCGCGGTAGCGATTCGGCTTGCGACTGCACTTCGTCGTCGGTGAAGGCTTCCGGGTCATCCAGCGCCGCAATCACGGCGGTATGGCCCAACTCCTCCACCACGATCATGGCGGTGTCCTGGTCCAGCGGCTGGTTGATGGTGACCATCTGCCCCAGCTTCATCAGCTGCTTGATGACCTCGCTGGCTTTGATGGCCATTTTGTGGGCCAGTTCGGCCACGGTAATCGTCTCAGGAACGTGGACCTCAATCACCCGCGCTTCCGCGGGAGCGGCCACATTCTGGTGGTCGTCACGGTCATGCCCGCGCTTGCCACGCGGCCCGGCGCGCCAGTTGCTGGATCGCCCGGTTCCCGCGCCCGTATCGCCACGGGTTTTGATCTCTTTTTTCTTCGCCGTGTCACCGGCCCAGCTGCTGGACAGCTTGGCAGACTTGACCTCTTTGCCGGCACCAGCTGCGGGGGCACCGCCCGGTTTGGCCTTGGCCACCGTACTACCGGCAGCGGGTTTGTGCAAAGTGCCCTTCACTGCGGATTTGGCATCTACCGCAGGCTTGAGTTCTTCGGGCTTCTTGGCTACGAGCACCTTCTTCGGTGTCGACATCATCATCCGGATGGCGGAGGCCTCGGCTTCTGCCTTACGGCGGCGGTCGCCCAATTCGGCGGCGCGCGCCGCATCCTCTTCAGAGGCGGCTTTGGAGGCAGCGGCCGCTTGGGCCAGCGCGTCCAGCCGCGCTTGTTCGGCAACGGCCGTAGCATCTTCCTTGGCCTGTTGGGCTTGCAGCTCTTCCGCTGATGGTTGAATTTTGTTTCCACCCCGGCGTGGCGCCGGTGTTGCGGTCGCCTCACTGGCCTGCGCGGCCTGGCGTTCAGCAGCAGCCTGCTCGGCGAGGGCACGCTCCCGCGCCTCCGCCTCTTCGCGCTCGCGGCGGCGTTGTGCCAGTTCTTCTTCCTGGCGACGCAGCAGTTCGGCCTGGCGACGGGCTTCCTCTTCGCGGCGGGCGAGTTCTGCCTCGTCGATCAGGGGTGCTTGCTGGGTTGACGGTGCTGTTGTATCGGCAAGGCCCTCGCTTCCG
>CAMAQV010000060.1 GCA_945860595.1 Comamonas sp. lk | reverse complement strand
ACACGTTTGCGCATGGTGATGCTTTTGCCGATGTACAGCGGCAGCGGACCCTCGCCGTACATGAGGTACACGCCCGGCGTGTCGGGGATCTCATGCAGTGCGGTTTCGAGTTGCGGTGGCAGACTGGCGCTGCCTTGCAGCAGCTGTTGCGCGGCCTGCTGAAGGGCCTCGCGCCCCAGCTCAGTGCGGGCAATCTCCAGCCAGGCTAGCACCACTTCCACATCGCCCATGGCGCGGTGCCGCGCCAGCGTCTGCAAGCCGTGGCGCGCCAGAATCGCATCCAGCCCATGGCTTTTGAATTGCGGGTACAGCGCGCGGGAAAGCCGCACCGTGCACAGGGTTTTGATCTGCAGCCGGCGCTCCAGCCTTTGCAGCTCGTTGACGATAAAGCCGTGGTCAAAGCGCACGTTGTGGGCCACCAAAACCGCGCCATCAAGAAGATCCAGCAACTGCCGCGCGACTTCATCAAAGGCAGGGGCAGTGGCGACCATCGCGTCGCTGATGCCGGTCAGGCTTTGGATAAAAGGCGGAATGCGCACCCCGGGGTTAACCAGCGTGCTCCAGCGGGCCACCTCGATGCCGTTTTCCACCCGCACGGCGGCTATTTCGGTGATGCGGTCGACGGTGGCATTGCCGCCCGTGGTCTCTAGATCCAACAGCACGTAGCAGGGCAGCATGCGCGCCTGCTCTTAAATATCCAGGGCGTGGAAACCGAAGTGTCCGGCGGCGCGGTCGGCAAAAAATCGGCGCAGGGTCTCCTGCACCGTGTGAAACGCCAGCTCGCCCCAGGGAATGTCGGCCTCCGCGAAAAGCCGTGCTTCCATGGTCTCGGTGCCCGGGTCGAAAGCCGCGCTGGTCAGCTCGGCGCGGTAAAACAAATGCACCTGCCCGACCCGCGCGACGTTGATGAGAGAAAACAGCGGGCCCATCTCAAACTGTGCGCCCGCTTCCTCAACGGTTTCCCGGGCTGCGCCCTCGGCGGTGGTTTCCTGCAGTTCCATGAATCCTGCGGGCAGCGTCCATTTGCCTTTGCGGGGTTCGATATTGCGTTTGCACAACAAAACCTGCTCACCCCAGACCGGAATCGTGCCGACGACGTTGAGCGGGTTTTCGTAATGCACCAGCTGGCACGCGGTGCAGACCGCGCGCTCTTTGGTGTCACCGTCGTCCGGGACCCGGTAGCGAGCAGGCGCACCACACGATTTGCAGAACCCGATGGGCTGTCGCATGCGCGGGGGCCTACACGCCGTCGAGCAGCACGTGGAAGTGCTCGACCAAGGGCGGTCCCGCAAAAAACGGTCCGACAATCCCGCGCCATTGCGTAAACGCTTCCGATTGCCGGAAGCCCACTGTGTGGTCTTCCAGCGTGTCCCACTCAATCTGCAGCACATAGCGCTCTGGGGTTTCAATGCACTTGTGCACCGATGCGGTACGAAAGCCCTTGGCCCCGCAGGCGACGGTGCGCAGGCCGCGCGCGATGGCCTCGTCAAATGCAGCGTTCTGGCCGGCGTGGATACGGATGTCGGCGATTTCCAAAATCATGGCGGGCTTTCCTGGTTACTCCGGGTTTCGGTGGACAGCATGGTAACGGGCGCGGGTGACGCGCCGCTACCGTGGGGCTTTGGGTATGCTGTCCCCGATGCAATATGCCGATTCGACCCCCGCCCTGCAATCTGACTGGATGATTCCACAGTGGCCCGCGCCCGCCCGGGTGCGGGCGCTGTGCACGACCCGCACGGGGGGCGGAAGTCGGGCGCCATTTGACAGTTTCAACCTGGGCGAGCGGGTGGGGGACGACCCGCAGCGCGTTGCCGCCCACCGTGCCCAGCTCGGTGCCGCCTTGGATGCACGACCGCTATTTCTGCACCAGGTACACGGGTTTGCGGTCATTCAGGCGGATGCCGAAACGCCGGATGGGCTACAGGCCGACGGCGCCCAGACCCGTGTGCGGGGGCTGGCCTGTACCGCGCAGGTGGCCGATTGCCTGCCGGTTCTGTTGTGCGACCGCGCTGGCCAGCAGGTGGCGGCCTTGCACGCGGGCTGGCGCGGGCTGGCCGGTGCCGACGCTGGCGGTGTGGTGGAGCGGGGCGTGGCAGCTATGCAGGCCGCGCCAGGGGAACTGCTGGCCTGGCTCGGGCCGTGCATCGGGCCGCAGGCTTTTGAGGTGGGCGACGATGTGCAGCGCGCTTTTGTAGCCGTGGATGCCGCTGCGTCAGCGTGCTTCAGTCCCTTACGCCCCGGTAAATGGCTGGCGGATTTGCCTGCATTGGCGCGCCAGCGTTTGCAGGCTGCCGGTGTGCAGGCCATTTACGGCAACGATGGGTCACCCGCATGGTGCACCATATCCCAGCCCTCACGGTTTTTCTCGTTCCGGCGCGACGGGATGTGCGGACGTATGGCCGCTGCTATCGCCCTGGTCTGAGACTGATGGCGCCGGGTTTGCGTCGGCTTGCGCCTGCGCGGCCTGTCGGTTTGCCCGTCGACGCGCCGGGGAGCCCATGAAGTACAAAATCAACCCCACCGGCAGCAGCCCGTACAGTACAAAGGTGATTCCCGCGCCCAGCAGCGTGCCGATGGGGCTGGTGGCTTCGGCTACCGCCATCATGAAAGCGACGTACAACCAGACAAAGGGAACGATGTACATAGGCAAGATTGTCTGCGAATAGGGCCCAATGCGCTGGATTAGTAAGGAAAGCACATGCTTGCCCTGAGATACTCGGGGCAAACCCAAGGAGTATGCATGCCTGTTGATTCCCCGGCCTCCCAGCCCCTGGAGGCCTTGTTTGCCGGTTGGCGGCAGTTTGTTGACCACATGCCACAGGTTCATATGGAGCCTGCCAAGCTGGCTGCAGTGCAGGCGGATTTCCAAGAGCAGATCACCGCCTTGATGGCCATGGGCCCGCAGGCCACCGGCATTGGGGCCGACCGGCGTTTTGCCGATGCCGCCTGGGCGCACAACCCGCTGGCCTCGCATGCGGCGGCAGCCCACCTGATTCAGACGCGCGCGCTGACCGGTCTGGTTGACGCCGTGCGTGCGGACGCGAAAACCGTGGCCCGCCTGCGCTTTGCGGTCGAGCAGTGGGCCGCAGCCAGCGCGCCCAGCAACTTTCTGGCCTTCAACGCCAAAGCCCAGAAGCTGGCCATCGAGTCCCAGGGCCAGAGCATTGCCAAAGGCTTGCAGAATCTGATGCATGACCTTGGTCAGGGCCATGTGTCCATGACCGATGAGAGCGTATTCACGGTCGGCCACAACGTGGCGACCACCGAAGGCGCGGTGGTGTTCGAAAACGAGTTGTTCCAGCTGCTGGAGTACAAGCCCTTGACCGCGCAGGTGTACGAGAAGCCCTTCTTGATCGTGCCCCCGTGCATCAACAAGTTTTACATCCTGGACCTGCAGCCGGAGAACTCGCTGATCCGCTACGCCGTGGCGCAAGGTCACCGCACTTTTGTGGTCAGCTGGCGCAATGCCGACGATTCCATCGCCCAGAAAACCTGGGACGATTACATGGAGCATGCGGTGATCCGCGCCATCGAGGTCACCCGTTCTATCGGCGCCAAATCCAAGGGCGATGGCGCAATTAATGCGCTGGGTTTTTGCGTGGGCGGCACCATGCTGGGCACAGCCCTGGCGGTGCTGGCGGCACGCGGCGAAAAGCCGGTGGCCAGCGCCACGTTTTTGACGACGCTGCTGGATTTCTCCAATACCGGCGTGCTCGATGTATTCATTGACGAATCGTTTGTGGACTACCGCGAGCGCGAGCTGGGGCAGGGCGGTTTGATGAAGGGCCGCGATCTGGCCACCACCTTCAGCTTTTTGCGCCCCAATGAGCTGGTCTGGAACTATGTGGTCGGCAACTACCTGCAAGGCGAATCGCCGCCGCCCTTTGACCTGCTGTACTGGAATTCCGACGCCACCAACCTGCCGGGTCCGTTTTACGCCTGGTATTTGCGCAACACCTACCTGGAAAACAAGCTGGTTGAGCCCGGCGCGTTGACCGTATGCGGCGAAGCGGTGGATTTGGGTGCGATCGATATTCCGGCCTACCTCTACGCTTCGCGCGAAGACCATATCGTGCCCGCTGACGGCGCCTATGCATCCAGCCAGGTACTGGGCGGCCCGGTCCGGTTTGTGATGGGGGCATCCGGCCATATCGCCGGGGTGATCAACCCGCCGGCCAAGAAAAAACGCAGCCACTGGATCCGCGCCGATGGCCGCCTGCCTGCCACCCACGCCGCTTGGATGGAGGGCGCGACGGAACATCCGGGTAGCTGGTGGACTGATTGGTCGGACTGGCTGGCGGGCCACGGCGGTAAAAAAATTCCCGCCCCCAAGACCTACGGCAAAGCGGGGTTCAAAGCCCTGATGCCTGCGCCGGGCACCTACGTCCTGGCAAAAGCCTGAGTTGTTTCAAAACTATTTTTAGGAGTACACCACCATGGAAGATATCGTCATCGTTGCCGCCACCCGCACCGCCGTCGGCAAATTCGGCGGCAGCTTGTCCAAAGTTGCCGCGCCCGATTTGGGCGCCACCGTCATCAAAAATTTGTTGGATCGCACCGGCCTGGGCGCGGACCAGATTGGCGAAATCATCCTGGGCCAGGTGCTGGCCGCCGGTTCGGGCCAGAACCCGGCGCGCCAGGCGCTGATCAAGAGCGGCGTCGCCAAGGAAACCCCGGCGCTCACCATCAATGCCGTGTGCGGCTCCGGCCTCAAGGCCGTGATGCTGGCCGCCCAGGCCGTGGCCTATGGCGACAGCGAGATCGTGATTGCCGGTGGCCAGGAAAACATGAGCGCTTCGCCCCATGTGCTGCTGGGCAGCCGTGACGGCCAGCGCATGGGTAACTGGAATATGGTTGACTCTATGGTTATCGATGGCCTGTGGGACGTCTACAACCAGTACCACATGGGCATCACCGCCGAAAACGTGGCCAAAGCCCATAGCATCAGCCGCGACATGCAGGACGCGCTGGCTCTGGCCAGCCAGCAAAAAGCCGCAGCCGCGCAGGATGCGGGCAAGTTCGTCGACGAGATCGTGCCCGTGAGCATCCCCCAGCGCAAGGGCGATCCGGTCATTTTTGCCGCCGACGAATACATCAACCGCAAAACCGACGCCGCCGCCTTGGCCGGTCTGCGCCCGGCGTTTGACAAAGCCGGTGGTGTGACGGCGGGTAACGCATCGGGCATCAACGACGGCGCCGCTGCGGTGATGGTGATGACGGCCAAGAAGGCCGCCGCTCTGGGCCTCACCCCGTTGGGCCGTATTGCCAGCTTTGCCACCAGTGGCCTGGACCCGGCCATGATGGGCATGGGCCCGGTCAGCGCCTCACAAAAAGCCCTGGCGCGCGCCGGGTGGAAGGCGCAGGATCTGGATCTGCTCGAAATCAATGAAGCCTTTGCCGCACAGGCCTGTGCGGTGAACCAGGCGATGGGCTGGGATACCTCCAAAGTCAATGTCAACGGAGGCGCCATTGCCATCGGTCACCCGATTGGTGCGTCCGGTTGCCGCATTTTGGTGACACTGCTGCACGAGATGGGCCGCCGCGGCGCCAAAAAAGGGATCGCTAGCCTGTGTATAGGCGGTGGCATGGGCGTTGCGCTGACCATCGAGCGTTAATTTTTAGCTGAAGTTTTTATTTACAAAGAGGAGATCGTGATGAGTCAAAAAGTTGCGTACGTGACCGGCGGTATGGGTGGCATCGGTACCGCCATCTGCCAGCGCCTGCACAAAGAAGGTTTTAAAGTCGTTGCCGGTTGCGGCCCCACCCGCGACCACGTGAAGTGGATTGGCGAACAGGCCGCTCTGGGCTACACCTTTTACGCCTCGGTGGGCAATGTCGGAGATTGGGATTCCACCGTCGAAGCCTTCACCAAGACCAAGGCCGAACACGGCGTGATCGACGTGCTGGTGAACAACGCCGGCATTACCCGCGACCGCATGTTCCTCAAGATGAGCCGCGAGGACTGGGACATGGTGATCGAGACCAACCTCAACTCCATGTTCAACGTGACCAAACAAGTGGTGGCCGACATGGTCGAAAAGGGCTGGGGCCGCATCATCAATATCTCGTCGGTCAACGGCGAAAAAGGCCAGGCCGGACAAACCAATTACTCGGCTGCCAAAGCCGGTATGCACGGTTTTTCCATGGCGCTGGCGCAAGAACTGGCCACCAAGGGCGTGACGGTCAATACCGTGAGCCCCGGCTACATCGGCACCGATATGGTTAAAGCCATTCGCGAAGACGTGCTGGCCAAGATCGTGGCCACCGTGCCGGTCAAGCGCCTGGGCGAGCCCAGCGAAATCGCCTCCATCATCGCCTGGCTGGCCTCCGAAGAGGGCGGCTACGCGACCGGCGCCGACTTCTCGGTTAACGGCGGATTGCACATGGGTTAAGCCCCTGGTCAACCCAGTTGAAAACCCGCTTCGGCGGGTTTTTTTATTCTCCGGAGAGGCCTTTGTGCAGCATATAAATGCATAGGCCGTAGAGCAGAAACGCAAAAATCCGGCGCAGCGTGATCATGGGCAGACGGTGCGCCATTTTTGCGCCCAGGGGCGCGGTCCAGATGCTGCACGAGGCGGTCACCAGCAGGCCTGGCAGCCAGACATAGCCCAGCGACCAGGGTGGCAGTCCCGGCGCATCCCAGCCTCCGGCGATATAGCCCAGGCTGTTGAAAAAAGCGATGGGGAACCCCAAGGCGGCGCTGGTGCTCACCGCGTTGATCATGGCCACGTTGTGCGCCAGCATGTAGGGCACGCTGACAAAACCGCCGCCCGCACCGACCAGCCCCGACAAAAAGCCAATGGCCACCCCGGCGGCGCTTTGCCCCGCCACCCCCGGCAACTGGCGGCTGGCGCGCGGTTGCTTATTGAGCAGCATTTGCGTGGCCGAAAAACCCACGAAGGCGGCGAACACCAGCGACACCGTGTGGCCTTTGAGCACAGCAAACACGCCTGCGCTGGCCAGTGCACCACCCAGCGCAATGCCTGGTGCCAGTGATTTCACAATGTCCCAGCGCACCGTACCGCGCTTATGGTGCGCGCGCAGGCTGGACAGGCTGGTGAAAGCGATCATGGCCATGGAGGTGGCAATCGCGACTTTGACGCCCACATCGGTCCCCACCCCGCGCTGGGCCAGGATGATGGTCATGAAGGGCGCGATCAGCATGCCACCGCCAATACCCAGCAGGCCGGCCATGAATCCGGCGCACAACCCCAGTGCCGCGAGTTCAGCAATCAGTTGCGGCTCAAACATGGAATCAGTTTGGGGTGGGGGTTGGGAACGAGGCGGGCGGAGCGGGAAAAGTGTCTGCGGAAGCCGCCGGACCGGCATCCTAAACCGCAGTTTAGGTGGGCGAGGTCAGCACCCCATCGGGTTCATCTGACGCGAGATGATCGCGCTAGGAGAGCGATGTTCCAAGCCCTGGCTCAATGAGCATTGGTAAAGGAAATCAAAAGCCCGGCGGTTCCGCAGACGAAGCCATTGTAGGCCTCTTGGGCAGCGGTCAAAACAGCTTGCCGTCGTCGCCCAGCACTTTGTCCAGGCGGCGCAGCAGCGGCTCGAGCAGCACGTCGCTCTGGCGGCGGCTCAAGGTCAGCGGCATGGGTTCTTCCGTGGTGGCAGCGTTGTCCACGTCGTTGGCTTCATAGGCCAGGTTCAAAGCGGCCAGTACTGCAATCCGGTCGCGTGCCTTGATCTTGCCGCCGTCGCGGATCTTGCACATGGCCGCATCGACGCGGCTGACCGCTGCCATCAACTGGGCCTCACCGCCTTCCGGGCAACCCAGCAAATAGCCGTGGCCCATGATTTGAACTTCAAGTTGTTTCATACGGTGCCGCCGTGGTCGCCGAGCGGAACGACCTCGGTCGCAGCTGCGGGCGCAGGCAAGCGGTCCAGCAGGGCTTCGATCCGGCCCCGGGCTGCGGCAAGGCGCGAGCGCAGCGAGTCGCGTTCCTGCGTCAATGTCTGCACCTGGCTGCTCAGAAGGGCATTGGTGCGCTGCAACTCTTCGTAACGGACCAGCAGCCGCTCGACGCGCTCGGCGATGTGTTCGACGGTGGACTCGGGGTGCATAGCGCCGCATTGTAGGTCGCATCCACAGCATGCTGCATCTCGGGCTGCCCACCTACAATGGGCCCGTTGGTGCTCGCGCTGTGGTTCGCATGGCGCAGTTCAACGGGAAGCAGGAGGGACGGCGGCACATCCGCCAACCTAACCTGCGCTGCCCCCGCAACGGTAAGTGGACGAACCGACCCCGGTTCCGGCTCCATCACGGCCACTGAGCGTCTTGAACACGCGCTTGGGAAGGCGATGGCGTTTGTTCCACCAGCCCGGATACCGGCCAATACGGTGGCTGTGCGCGCGTCGCACAGCCGTGACGTCCATGCGCTGTCGGGGAAGACGGCGAGGGCTCTTGTTGATGGTTCACTTTGTATGAAAACTGGTTTTTTCTCTGCGCGCTATGGCGCAGCCGTGGCGCTTGGTTCGCTTATTTTTTCCATGTCGGCTAGCGCCCAGGATGGCGCTGAGGCAGTTGCTTTGCCGGAGGTGGTTGTGACGGCGAGTCGATTTGCGCGCCCGGTCAAAGAGGTGCTGGCGGATGTGACGGTGATTGACCGGCAGCAGATTGAAGAGAGTGGTGCGACGACGGTTTTGCAATTGTTGGAGACGCAGCCGGGCTTACAGGTCAACTTTAGCGACAGCAAGGCGGGCAACATTTACATCCGGGGTGCCGAATCGCGAATGACAGGTTTGCTGATCGACGGGGTGCGGATGGGTGGGCAGGACGGCGTATTTCGCATTGGCGGCGGAGTTCCCTGGGAGGCAATCCCCTTGGGCGATGTGGAGAGAATAGAAATCGTGCGGGGGCCATCCAGTGTGTCGTATGGATCGGATGCCATGGCTGGTGCGATACAAATCATTACCCGCAAAGGCGAAGCGGGGGTTCACCCTTTCGTGACCATGGGTGCGGGCAGCTACAACACCCAGACCCTCACAGCGGGTGTTCGCGGGGCCCAAGGTGACTGGGATTACGCAGTCCACGCCGGGGCCACCCGTAGCGATGGATTCAATACCCGACCTGATGTAAGCCACTCACCGGATACCGAAAGCTCGAAAAGTAGCGAAAGCGGCCTGGCGCTGGGTTATCAATTGGACAGTGCCAATAGGCTACAGCTGCAAGCATCCCAAAGCCGGACGCAAATGCGGTTTGTCGACTTTTACGGGTTGACTTATCCTACCGATGCGACCGCCAACACGTCAACGTCCGCACTTGGTTTTACCTGGGAGAGCCAATGGACGGATACGCTCAGTACGTCCACGAAGGTCACGCGATCGCATAGTGACTACCTAGATGACGATGCCAATTCCAACTACACCACAGTGCTGAATGGGCTGAGCCTCGACGGTAAATGGAAGGGGCTCGGCGGAACTGTGACAGGTTACGTTGAGCGGAAAACAGACTACCTGAACGCCATTGCAGACAGCTGGCTCAATACCTATATCGATGCAAGCCGTAGTAACAATTCACAAGGCTTGGGCTACGGCACGCAATGGGGGGCGCACGAGTGGCAGCTGAACGTACGCAACGATAACGACAGCGTTTTCGGGGCCAGCAACATTGGTGCAGCCTCCTATGCCTACCAAATCGCACCCGCCTGGCGCGCCGCAACTTCAGCTGGCAATTCATTCCGTGCGCCGACGCTTGAGCAGCTGTACGGTTATTACGGAAATACGTCTTTGTCTCCCGAGAGGGGCCATAGCCTGGATGCAAGCCTGACTTTTTCGAAGTCGGGGCAGGAGTTGAAACTTGTCGTATACCGCAACGTTTTTGACGACCTTGTTTCAACCAGCGGGAATTACTACTACAACGTCGCGCGCGCTTCGGTAGAGGGCGCGACTCTGTCGGGCAGCAAACGGTTCGCCGGCTTCAGGTTGAACGGATCCGTGGATCAAATCAATCCGCGTAATGAGGCTGGAACAAATGCCGGTAAGTACCTGAGCATGCGGGCGCGGCAAACCATCAATCTTGGCGTGGAGACTACGCTGGGCGAGTGGACCTTGGGTGCCGATGTGCGCGACGTAGGCCAAACCTTCGATAACGCCGACAACAGCACGATCAATCCTGCTTACACCGTTTTGAATTTGCGCGCGCAGACCGAGGTTGCCAAAGATTGGACCTGGTCGCTGCGCATCAACAACGCCACCGATCAATCTTATAAACAGAGTAGCTTCGGTGCCACGTACAGCCCGGGATGCAATTTCTTGACCACCTTGCAATGGGCCCCCAAATAGCCCGTGCCGGATACTGCGCCCCATGACCCTCACCCCCCAACGCATTGTCTGCCTCACCGAGGAAACCACCGAGTGGTTGTACCTCTTGGGGCAGGAGGCGCGGATTGTGGGGATTTCGGGCTACACCGTGCGCCCGCCGCAGGCGCGGCGGGACAAGCCCAAGGTCAGCGCGTTTTTGAGCGCCAAGATTGACAAAATTCTGGCGCTCAAACCCGACTGCGTATTCGGCTTTTCCGATTTGCAAGCCGACATTGCGAGCGCGCTGATCCGCCACGGCGTGCAGGTCACGGTGTTCAACCAGCGCAGCGTGGATGAGATTTTTTCCATGCTCTACCAGGTGGCCGCCATGGTGGGCGAGGTGCAGCAGGGGCTGGAACGCATTGCCGCCTGGCGTGCCGATTTGGATGCCATGCGTGCCCGGGTTCTGGACTTGCAAGCGCGTGGTGCACGCCGTCCGCGCGTCTATTTTGAGGAGTGGGACACGCCGCAGATCAGCGCCATCCGCTGGGTGTCTGAGTTGATGGGTGTTACGGGCGGTGACGACATTTTTCCGGAACTGGCGCTGGAGTCGCTGGGCAAAAACCGTATCCTGGCAGATGGTGATGCGGTCTTGCGCCACGCGCCAGACATCATCATCGGCTCCTGGTGCGGCAAAAAATTTCGGCCCGAAAACGTCGTGGCCCGCCCGGGCTGGGACGCGCTGTCCGCCGTGCGCAACGGTGATCTGTACGAGATCAAATCGCCGCTGATTCTGCAACCCGGACCGGCTGCCCTGACCGACGGCCTGGCGGCCTTGCACCGCATCTGCGCAGGCTGGATGGAGCGG
>CAMAQV010000059.1 GCA_945860595.1 Comamonas sp. lk | reverse complement strand
GGGCTGGTGACGCCCGACAGCGGACAGATTCAGGTGCTGGGCGCACGCGTCAGCATCCGCAACCCCAAAGCGGCGCACGCTTTGGGTATTCATACCGCGTTCCAGGAAATGACGCACATCAAGGACCTGACGGTTCTTGACAACCTCCTATTGCCCTATGGCCCGACCAACTGGCTGGGCATCGTCGACCGCCGCGCCGCAGGCACACGCATCCGGGCCTTTCTGGATGAACTGGGCCTGCATGCCGTGGACCTGAACGAAGAAATACAGAACCTCGATTTGGCGATTCAGCAAAAATTGGAAATTGCCCGCGCGCTGTTGCGCGAGCCCCGCATCCTCTTGCTGGACGAATCCACCTCCACACTCTCTGGCACTGACGTGCAATGGATTGGCGAACTCATCGCCGCGCAAAAGCGCAAAGGCGTGACCGTAGTCTTCATCACCCACCGCCTGCCCGAGGTACGCAGCTTTTGCGACAGCATGACCGTGCTGCGCAACGGCCAACACATCGCCAGCGGCACGGTGTCCGACTTCACCGACACGCAGGTCATTGAAATGATCGTGGGCCGCAAACTCGAACACAACAAGACTACGCGCGCCGAGACGGGTAAGGCCCGGGGCACCGAGGTGCTGGGTGCGCAAGACCTGGCCACTTCAGGCAAGCTGCAATCGGCTTCGTTTTCCCTGCATGCGGGTGAGATTCTGGGTGTCGCCGGCCTGCAAGGCATGGGCCAGCGGGATTTGTTTCTAGCCTGTTTCGGCATGGCTGAGGTCAGCGGCGGAACGCTGCGGGTGGACGGGGTGGATGCCGTGGTCTTGTCGCCCTCGCAAGCCATACAGGCCGGCATCTGCCTGGTGCCCGAGGACCGCAAGACCGAAGGGCTGTTCCTTGAACTCAATGGCCGCCACAATGCCTCGATGCCGGTGATACAGCGCTTCATCGGGAGCGGCCTGATCGACCATGCCAGCGAGACCGATGCGGTGGGCACAGTTTTCGACAGGCTGGACATTGACCGGCGTGCCCTGTGGACACAGGTGAAGGCGTTCTCCGGCGGCAACCAGCAAAAAATTGCCATCGCCAAATGGTTTGTGGCCGAAAGCCGCATCCTCTTGTTGTACGACCCCACGCGTGGCATCGATGTGGGCACCAAAAACGAGATCTACCAGCTGATACGCGCGTTTGCGCAGGCCGGCGGCGCCGTGCTTTTGTATTCCACCGAGATCCCCGAACTCGTGCACCTGGCCGACCGGGTCATGGTGTTCTACGGCGGGCGTGTGTGCGCCGAAATTGCCGGTGAGGACCTAAGCGAAAAAGCCTTGCTGCGCGCCGCCCTGGGCAACACCGAAGAAGCCGGGGTCTTGGCATGAACACCATCGCGCAGGCGCACACCCCGGACCCGGCGAGCCCGCGCCGCGCCGCAAGCTGGCGCGGCCTGAACCGGCATCGCGGCTTGCTGATGGCCATCGGCGTGTGGCTGCTGATGATGCTGTTCACCATCAGCAGCATCGGCATGACCTACTACGACCTGTCGAACATTTCCGCGTCCGGTGCCACTTTGGCGATTGCGGCCATTGGCCAGACGCTGGTGATTTTGTCGGGCGGCTTTGATCTATCTGCTGGGGCCACGGTCTCGCTGGTCAATGTGGTAGTAGCGTCGCAATTCAGCAACCCCGATGTATCGCCCTGGACGGTGCTGGCTGTGGGCGTTGGCGTGGGCGCACTCACCGGCGCATTCAACGGATTTTTCATCGCCGTCATGCGCATGCAGCCTATCGTGGTCACCCTGTCCACCATGTTCATCCTGCAAGGCGTGACCCTGCTGGTGATGGACAAGCCGGGTGGTACCGCGCCGCAATCGATTGTGGACTTTCTGGTCGGCGACGCGATACCCGATCTTCTGCCCAAACCGATTTTGCTGATCGCCGTGGTGCTGCTGCTGTGGTCCTGGCTGAAAGTCACGCGCTTGGGCATGGCCATGTACGCCCTTGGCAGCGAATACGCATCGGCCCAGGCCGCCGGCGTCTCCACCCGCACCGTGCAGTTGCTGCTGTACATCGCCGCCGGAGCCTGCTACGGGCTGGCGGGCGTGTTGATCAGCGCACAGACCGGCTCCGGCGATCCGCTGATCGGCGCGCCCATGCTGCTGCAAATGTTCACCGCCGTCGTCTTAGGCGGCACAGTGCTCGGCGGCGGCCGCGGCGGCCCAGCCGGGACCGTATTCGGGGCCTACATCCTGATGATGGTGGTCAACACCTTGTTGGTGCTCAACGTGTCGGCTTATTACGCGACGGTGGCCGAGGGCAGCATCTTGATTCTGGCCGTACTGGCCAGTTCCGCCAACGCCGCCTCGCCTCTGCGCAGCAACCTGCGCCAGCTGAAGCGCTGGTGGAAGGCGCGTGCGCAGGGTTTGCTGCTGTCCCAAAGACCGCCTTCGGCACCCGCCACCATGTTGCACGGCGCAAAAAGCAGCGCGGCCGCCAACATGCCGCAGCCGAGCTTCTGGAGCCGCCATGCCAGCACCCTGCGTTACACCCTGCCGGCCTATGTCGGATTCGGTCTGGTCTTGCTGGTCACCCACGCCGTGCTGGACACCTCATTACTCCACTGGTCGTACTACAACTCCCTGATCGTTCTGGCCTCCTTCCTGGTGGTGCTGGCCTTGGGCCAGGGCACCGTGATCCTGACCGGCGGGCTGGATTTGTCGCTGCCCTGGACCATAGGCCTGTGCGGCATATTGCTGGCAGGCATGCTCAAGGGGTCTAACGCAGCGTTGGTCTATGCGCTTCCGCTTACGCTGCTGCTGGGCGCGGGCATCGGGCTGCTCAACGGCGCAGGCATTGTGGCGCTGGGTATCTCACCCATTGTGATGACGCTGGCGGTGAACGGCATTCTGCAAGGGTTCGCGCTGGTGTATTCCAACGGCACGCCCGACGGGTTTTCAGCACCCTATTTGCGCAGCCTGATGACCGACAGCAGCTACGGCGTTGCCCCGGTGGTGCTGGTGGTCGTTCTGTTTGTCGTACTGGCGGTTTTGGTGCTGGGCAATACCGCCTTCGGGCGCGCGGTCTACGCAGTGGGAAATGGCCCACGCGCGGCAGAACTGGCCGGCGTTCGGGTAGGGCGCACCATCGTGTTGGCCTATATGTTGTCGGGCCTGTGCTCTGCGATTGCTGCAGTGTTTCTCACCGGCCTGTCCGGCCAGGCCAGCCTGGGCATGGGCGACGACTACCTGCTGCCCTCGATCGCCGTGGTCGTGATCGGCGGCACGCTGATCGTCGGCGGGCGCGGCCATTACCTGGGCATGCTGGGCGGCGTGCTGCTCATCACCGCACTGCAAATTCTGCTCGCAGGAACCACCCTGCCCTACGCTTCGCGCTCCATTCTGTTTGGCGTGGTGGTCCTCGCCGCCGTCATGGGTTTGCGTGAGGAGCAACGATGAATCCGTCCACTGTTCAACCCCGTGCAAGGAGCGCAGCATGCAAATTGAAGTACTGATCGACGTCAAAACCATTCTGGGCGAAGGCCCGATCTGGGATGTGCAAGAACAACGCCTGTATTGGATTGACAGCTTCGGCTGCCGCGTCTTTCGCTGCACCGCGGCCGGGGGCGAGGTGCGCGCCTGGGACGTACCCGCCAAGATCGGCTCCATGGCCTTGCGCAAAAACGGTGGCGCGGTGTTATCGCTGGCCAACGGCTTTCACTTTCTGGACTTCGACAGCGGCGAGGTCACACTGATTGTGGACCCCGAGCCGGGTAATGTGCACACACGTATCAACGACGGCAAGGTCGACAAGATGGGGCGATTTATTGCCGGGTCTATGGACACAACCGAGAGCGGACCCATTGGGGCCTTGTACCGCTTGGACCCGGACCTTTCTGTACACACACTGGACGACAAAATCATCTGCTCCAACGGCCCGTGCTGGAGCCCGGATGGCAGCATCTTCTACTTTGCCGATTCCTGGTCCGGGGAGATTTGGAAATACGACTACGACCTGGCGCACGGCACCGTGTCCAACCGCCAGACCTTTGTCACCCTGGACACGTCTACCGGCGGTGCGGCCGATGGCTCCACCGTGGACGCGGAAGGCTTTCTCTGGAACGCCCAGGTCTATGACGGCAAGGTGATCCGCTACGCGCCCGATGGCAGCGTCGACCGGGTAATACAGATGCCCGTGAAAAAAGTCACCAGCGTGAACATCGGCGGCCCGAATATGGACATCTTGTACGTCACCAGCATGGCCAAGCCGCCGCTGCCGCGCTTCCCGGAAGACGGTGTACTGCGCGGCAGCCTGTTTGCCATCCATGGCCTGGGCATCCGTGGCATCGAAGAACCCCGCTTTGCCGGTTAAGCCCTGAACCGTCCCCCCAAGTATTCAACTGAAAAGGAAAGCGTGCTGTGCACATTGAACTGAGCAATCAACGCGTCCTGGTAACCGCCGGGGCGCAAGGCATAGGACTGGCCATCGCCCAGGCCTTCGTAGCGGCTGGCTCCCAGGTTCACATCTGTGACGTGAACGCCGAGTTCCTGGCCACGGCCAAACAGCTTCTGCCCGGCGTCAGCCAGACACTGTGCGATGTCTCGCATGAGGACCAGGTGCAGGCCATGTTCCAGGAGCTGGGCGAGCGCTGGGGCGCACTCGATGCGCTGATCAACAACGCCGGCATTGCGGGCCCCACGGCCAAGCTGGAAGACACCGCACTGTCGCAATGGAACGAAACCATTGCAGTCAACCTGACCGGTCAGTTCTTGTGCGCGCGCGCCGCCGTTCCCCTGCTCAAAGCGGCGGGCGGCGGATCTATCGTCAACATGTCATCCGCCGCAGGTCGTCTGGGCTTCCCGCTGCGCACACCCTACTCGGCATCGAAATTTGGGGTGATCGGCCTGACCGCCAGCTGGGCGATGGAGCTGGGGCCATCGCACATCCGGGTCAATTCCATCCTGCCCGGCATCGTCGAGGGCGACCGACAGGAACGGGTGATCGCCGCCAAAGCAGCGTCCTATGGCATCGCACATGAGGCCATGCGCGAGCGGCTGCTCTCCAAGGTGTCCTTGCGCAGCATGGTCAGCGCCCAGGACATTGCCCAGCAGATCCTGTTTATTTGTTCGCCCGCCGGGGCCCGGATCAGCGGCCAGAGTCTCTCGGTCTGCGGCAACGTCGAACACCTCGGATAAGCGTCAATTTCAACAAGGAGCACATATGAACCGACACGTCGCCATCGTGGGTGCAGGCTTTATCGGCAGGGCCTGGGCCATTGTTTTTGCCCGCGCCGGCTTTTCGGTGGCGGTCTATGACGCTGTCGACACCGCCTTGGCGCAATGCCAGCGCCTGCTGCTGGAGAACATCAGCGACCTGGCAGAGCACGGACTCATCGCCGAAGCACCGGCCTCCGTGCTGGAGCGCATCCGCACCGAGACCACGCTGCCTGCGGCGCTCAAAGGCGCATGTCTGGTGCAGGAATGCGCTTACGAAACCCTGGAGATCAAACGTGCGGTGTTTGCCGAACTCGACCGCTACGCCGCAGTGGACACCATCCTGGCCAGTTCCACCTCGTGGCTCAAAGCGTCTGAATTCTCCGAAGGCCTGGCCGGGCGCGCGCGGGTGCTGGTGGCGCATCCGGTTAACCCACCCTACCTGATTCCGCTGGTCGAACTGGCGCCCGCGCCTTGGACGGATGCGGCGGTGCTGGCCAGCGCCAAGACCATTTACCAGGAGGCCGGACAGGTGCCGGTGGTGCTGCACAAAGAGATCACCGGATTCCTGCTCAACCGCATACAAGCCGCCGTGCTCAATGAAGCGCTCAACCTGTATGCCGATGGTTTTGCCAGCATGGAAGACATGGACCTGGTGCTCAAAAACGGCCTGGGCATGCGCTGGTCTTTCATGGGCCCGTTTGAAACCATAGACCTCAATGCCCCGCAAGGCCTGATGGACTACGCTGAGCGCTACGGCCCCACCTTCCGTGAGGTGGCCGCCGACCAGGCCACCAACCCCTGGGACCGCGGCACGATGGCGCAACTGCATGCCCAGCGGCGCGAAGTCCTGCCGGCCGCGGACATGCAAGCACGGGCGCGCTGGCGCGACCGCCGCCTGATGGCACTGATTGCGCACCAGCGCAGCCAACCGCGCTAGGGCTGAATCAAACCCGCTGCGCAGCGCTCGCTTCGCTTACATTTTTCTGCAACCCGCCCGCCCCACTCCAGACAGGAACGCCCCATGAAAAAATCCAAAAAAGTCATCGTCACCTGCGCCGTGACGGGTGCCATCCACACCCCGACCATGTCGCCCTACCTGCCGATTACGGGCCCCGAGATTGCCGAGGCGGCCATTGGCGCAGCACGCGCCGGAGCGTCTATCGTCCACCTGCACGCCCGCAAAATTGAGGACGGATCGCCCTCACAGGACCCGGCTCTATTTAAAGATTTTTTGCCGCAGATCAAAGCCGCCTGCGATGTGGTGATCAACATCACCACGGGTGGAGCACCCACCATGCTGGTGGCCGAGCGGCTGGTGCCGGTGCATACCTATAAGCCGGAGGTGGCCTCGCTCAATATGGGCTCTATGAACTTCGGCCTGTACGGCATGCTCAACCGATTCACAGAATTCAAGCATCCGTGGGAGCGCCCCTATCTGGCCAACAGCGACGACCGCGTATTCAAGAACACCTTCAAAGACATCGCCCACATTCTGGAGTCCTGCGCCGACAACGGTACCCGATTTGAAATCGAGTGCTATGACATCGGCCACCTCTACACTGCGGCCCACTTTATCGAGCGCGGACTGATCAAGCCGCCCTTTTTGATCCAGTCGGTATTCGGCCTGCTCGGCGGCATCGGGGCACACCCGGAAGACGTGCTGCACATGAAGCGCACCGCGGACCGTCTGTTTGGTGACGACTATTTCTGGTCAGTGCTGGGTGCCGGACGCAACCAGATGCCCATTGCCACCCAATCACTGGCCATGGGCGGCAACGTGCGCGTCGGGCTCGAAGACTCGTTGTGGGACGGCCCGGGGCAGCTGGCGCACTCCAACGCCGCGCAAGTCAGCCGCGTGCGGGCGCTGATTGAAGGCCTAAGTCTGGAGATCGCCACGCCCGATGAAGCCCGCCAGATGCTGAACCTCAAGGGCGCGAACGCGGTGAACTTTTAAGCGCTAAAGCCCTGCGCTGCCGGGGCTCAAACCACCTCAGGCGTGAGCGCCTGGACCGCCTGGTAACTGGTCAGGAAGATCCGACCGTGCAGGGTCTTGAGGAAATCCGTCTTGTTCAGCTTGTCCATGATCGGACCCTTGATCTCCGAAAAATGAAGCGCGATGCCACTGTCGTGCAAACGCCCGGCGATGGCGTGCAGGCTTTCCAGCGCGCTGGCGTCGATGTCATTCACCGCCGAACACTGCAGCAGCACATGCTCCAAGGCGGGGCGCGATGCCACTTCCGCGTTGATGCGGTCCTCGATGGCGCGGGCGTTGGCAAAAAACATGCTGGCGTCCACCCGCAGACATACCAGACGGGCGCTGACCCGCACCGGGTGGCGCGACACATTGCGAAAGTGCTCGGTCCCAGGCATCAGACCCACGGTCGCAATATGCGGCCTGCTGGCGCGAAACAGAAACAAGCCCAGAGAGAGCACTACCCCGATGACCAGACCGCTCTCCACGCCCACAACCAAGGTCGCCAGAAATGTGGCGCTCAAGGCGCTGAAGTCCAGCTTGGAAAATACCCAGGTGGAACGGAATATGGGTAGGTCAACCAGCGACAGCACAGCCACGATGATGGTCGCCGCCAAGGTGGCCTGCGGCAAGTAATACAGCGCCGGCGTGAGGAATAAGGAGGCCAGCGTGATGCCGACGGCCGTATACACCCCGGCTGCCGGAGTGACCGCACCGGCATCGAAATTGACCACCGAGCGGGCGAAGCCGCCGGTCACCGGGAAACCCCCGGTGAACGCGGCGGACAAATTACTGGCCCCCAGCGCCACCAGTTCCTGATCGGGCTCGATACGTTGGCGGCGCTTGGCCGCCAGGGTCTGCCCCACCGACACCGACTCCACGAAGCCCACCACGCTGATCAGCGCAGCCGGCATCAGCAATGTTTTCCACAGCGCCAAATCCCACAGCGGGAGGGTCAGCGGTGGCAAACCGCTGGGCACGGTGCCCACCAGCTTCATACCCTGGCCTTGCCAATCGAGCAACCAGGCCAACAGCGTACTCAGGGCAATCGCCGCCACCGGACCGGCCTTGGCCCACATGCCGGCCAACTTGTCGCTCAAACCGGCCTGCACCAGCAAGGGCTTGAGCCCCGTGCGCACCCAGAACAAAAACGCCACGGCCATCGCGCCGAGCAGCGCAGTCAAGGCGTGCACCTGACCGAACTGTGCAAGCAAGCCCATGAGCAGCTCCACAAAGTTGTGGCCCTCGACCTGGACGCCCAGAATCGTCTTCATCTGGCTGGCCGCAATCAGCAAACCCGAGGCCGAAATAAAACCGGAGATCACCGGGTGGCTCAAGAAATTCGCCAGAAAACCCAGACGCAGCAAACCCATGAGCAGGAGCATGCCGCCCGACAAAAAGGCCAACGTGATCGCGACCTGCCAGTACGCGTGGGTTCCGGCGGCGGCATGCTCGCCCACCGCTGCTGCAGTCATCAGCGAGACCACGGCCACTGGACCGACCGCCAGCACGCGGCTGCTGCCCAGCACCGCATACAACACCAAGGGCGCGACGCTGGCGTACAAGCCCACCTCTGGCGGCAGCCCGGCCAGCAAGGCGTAGGCCAGGCTTTGCGGAATCAGCATCACGGTGACGATCAACGCCGCCACCAGGTCATGGGTGAGGGATTCCTTGTCATAGGCCCGGCCCCAGACCAGGATGGGCACGGACGGCAACCAGCGTGCGACCATGTGCATCAGCCCACCATATTGGGCTCTGCCATCCATTCGCGGCCTTTAAGCATGGCTTCCCAGTAGATGGGCGGCAGGATGCGTTCCTTCAAATACCAGGCCAGGGTTGACGGCCGGGTGCCGTCAATCAACCAGCCGGGGAAGCTAGGTGCCAGCTTTCCGCCGTAGGTGAACTCCGCCAGCACAATCTTGCCGCGCTCAACCGTCAAGGGGCAGGAGCCGTAGCCGTCGTACGCGGCCTGGCCTTTGTGGCTACCGAGCGCGGTCAATAGGTTTTGCGCGACCACCGGTGCCTGCTTGCGCGCGGCAGCGGCTGTCTTGGCGTTGGGGGTGTTGGTGACATCGCCCAGGCCATACACGTTGATAAAGGTTTTGTGGCGCAGGGTGGCGGGGTCCACATCGACCCACCCCGCCGCATCGGCCAGGGGGCTGACACGGACAAAGTCCGGCGCTTTCTGCGGAGGCACCACATGGATCATGTCGAAGTCACGGACCACTTTTTCCTTAGCCCCATCGGCCAAGGTTTTCATGAAGGTGGCTTGATGCGCCGGGCCGTCGATGGAGACCAGCGTTTCGCCGAAGTTCAGGTCAATGCCATATTTTTTGACGTACTCCATCAGTGCCGGCACGTAGTCGGCCACGCCAAACAGCACCGCGCCTGCATTACAAAAATCGATGTCGATGTGGCTGATGACACCTTGGCGCGTCCAATGGTCGGCTGACAAATACATGGCTTTTTGCGGCGCACCGGCACATTTGATGGGCATCGGTGGCTGGGTGAATAAGGCCTTACCTTTTTTCAGCTGCTGCACCAGCTGCCAAGTGTAAGGCGCAAGGTCAAAGCGGTAATTGGATGTCACGCCGTTACGGCCCAGGGTCTCGGTCAGGCCCTCAATGCCGTTCCAATCGAGCTTGAGCCCGGGACAGACCACCAATTGCTGGTACTTCACCACGCGGCAACCCTCCAGGATGATCTGGTTCTTATCGGGCTCAAAAGCCGCCACGGCGGCCTTGATCCAGCGCACATCGGTGGGGATGACGGACGCCATGGTGCGTGCTGTGGAAGATGCTTTGAAGATGCCGCCGCCCACCATGGTCCAACCCGGTTGGTAAAAATGGGCGTCGGCCGGGTCGATGATGGCGATGTCCAGCTGCGGGCTGCGCGCCAGTAAGCTGGACGCCACCGCGATACCTGCTGCGCCACCGCCCACGATCACCACCTGGTGGCTGGCGTCGGCTTGGTCACCGGGTGTCACGCCGCCATTGGCAATGCGCTGCACCAGCGATTGCATCTCGAAGCCGGCTTTGCGCCCGGCTTCCAGAATCTGCGGCAGAGGCGTGACACCGGCTTGCGACAGCGCCCACATGGTGGTCGAGCGCATTCCGGTTCTGCAATAGGCCAGCACAGGGCCCGGCAGCTGGTGCAGCAAAGCACCGAAAGCCTTGCCGTCTTCGTCGCGCACCTTGCCGGTCTCGGCAGGGAGGTAGCTGGCTTGCAGGCCCAGGCGTGCGGCGGCCTGCGCGATTTCATCGAAACTGGGTTGGTCAGCGCCTTCGCCATCCGGCCGGTTGCAAATCAGCGCCTTGAAGCCGGCATCGGCTACGGCTTGCAGCTCGGACGCCAGTATTTGCGGGCTGACGCTCAGATTGGGGGTAAGGGCTTTGATATCCATGGAGTCTCCAGAATGTGAATCGCTTAAGCGGCTGTTAGTTTTTGCTTGCGCGGGGCGTGCACGAAGCGGTCCATCAACTCAAAGCCCACCATGCCGATGACCATGGCCACCACAAAAACCAGTGCTTTGGGTTGGCCGTCCGCCATGGACACCATGGCCGGGCCCGGGCAAAAGCCGGCCCAACCCCAACCAGCGCCGAAGAGCAGGCTGCCGATGATGAGTGGCCGGTCGATTTGCGAGTTGGTGGGCAGGCGCAGCATGCCGCCCAAAAAATTGCTGGTGCGTTTCTTGGCCAGGGCAAAGGCAAAAAATCCGACGGCGATGGCGCCGCCCATCACCAGGGCGAGGGACGGATCCCAGGAACCGGCGATATCCAGAAAGCCAATGACCTTGCCGGGGTCGGTCATGCCCGAAAGCATGAGACCCAGGCCGAACAAGAGACCGACCGCAAATTCGCTGATGCGGTGGAAAAGGTTGTGGTGCAACATGGTGCTTTCCTTAGATGAGGTGGCGCAAAACGTAAACGCTGGCAAAGCCCGCGCCCATGAACGACAGCGTGGCGACCAAGGAGCGCGGTGACATGCGCGAGAGCCCGCACACACCGTGGCCGCTGGTGCAGCCGGAGGCATAGCGTGTGCCAAT
>CAMAQV010000058.1 GCA_945860595.1 Comamonas sp. lk | reverse complement strand
CGTGCCCGCCGCGATAGCGCGGCAGGCATCAAACAGACCCAGCGGCAGCGGGGGCCGGGGCTCACCGGTGGATGCTGGGCTGGCGGCCTGGCTTGCCATTCAGGCGTTCCAGGCGCCCTGGGCCTGCTCCCATCCGACCACCGCAATCGGCGAGCCGTCGGGATGGATGAAGGTCAGCGGGCCCAGAAAGGTCATGTAGAACTCGCTGTCTTCCGGAAAAGAAGTCTGGTCATGCCGTGCGCCCGAGCATTCGAAGCCATAGCCCGGCGCCACAGCGGTATCACCCCCGTTGGCTTTGCCGCCACGTACATCCATACGGCCCTTGGTCAGCAGGTATTCTCCCGGCCCGGCGTGGATGTGGGGCGCGAAGGATGAGCCTTTGGGGCAATCGAAAATCGCCGTCCAGGCACCGTGTCCGGGCTGCACGTGCAGCAGTTTCCAGCGTATGCCGCCGCTGGAGAGCGCCGGGGGGAAGGGAATCCAGTCCAGGTCGGGAATGTGGACATACTCTTCGGCGATTTTGTCTTTCATGGCGTGTTTCCTTTAGGGTTTCAGGGGAGTGCGGCTGCGGCCGCCGCCGGTGCAGGGGTGTTGCCACGGTGCCAGGCTATGGTGCTCCAGGTTAAGCCGTCCTGCTACTGCGGTTTACCCGCAATTTATTCGCTGCGCGCCGCAAGCCCCGCCGGCCGCTGGGTTAGTAGGTGGAGCGGCCACCCGAGAGGTCAAAGACCGCGCCGGTGGAAAAAGAGCATTCCTGGCTGCACAGCCAGCAGACCATGGACGCCACTTCGTCGGTGGTGCCGAAGCGGCCCATGGGAATTTTGCCCAGCATGTAGGCGATGTGCTCGGGTTTCATCTGCTCAAAAATCGGGGTTTGTACGGCAGCCGGCGTGACGCAGTTCACGCGGATGCCGGTCTGGGCCAGTTCCTTGCCCAACGACTTGGTCAAGCCGATGACGGCGGCTTTGCTGGCACTGTAGGCACTGGCGTTGGGGTTGCCTTCTTTGCCGGCCACCGAGGCGATGTTGACGATGCGGCCGTAGTCCTGGCTGCGCATGACCGGAACTACAGCTTTGCAGACATGGAAGACGCCGCCCAGGTTGACTTGCATCACCCGCTCCCACTCCGTCACCGGGTAGTCCCATAGCGTGGTGTTGGGCCCGGTAATGCCCGCGCTGTTGACCAGCATGTCGATCTGGCTGGTGGCCTGCAGGGTTTGCGCCAGCGCGGCTTCGACCTGGCTGTAATCCGCCACGTCCACCAGTACGCCGCGCGCGCCGCCGCCCAGGCTCTTGCAGGCCCGTTCCAGCGCCTGCGGGTCGCGGTCCCACAGGGTGACGCTGGCGCCCGAGGCCAGCATGCGCTGCGCAATCGCAAACCCCAGGCCGGTTGCGCCACCGGTGATGACGCCGTGGCGTCCGTGTAAATCGAGTTGGTTCATGTACACACTCCGGTTCGCTGGGAGGCTGGGGAAAAGAGCAGCAACTTAACACGGCCACCGTTTCATGGCCCCTGTGCCCATGTCCATGCCCGCTGGCGGGGCAAGCAGGCTATGCGACATTTTTATGGTGGACAATGAAACGAAGATTGGAGAAAGACGGTCTATGCAACTCACATTGAACGGTAAAAAAGTGGCGCTCGATATTGAGGCAGAAATGCCTTTGCTCTGGGCGATTCGGGACGAAGCGGGCTTGACCGGAACCAAATTCGGCTGCGGTGTCGGCCAGTGCGGTGCCTGCACCGTGCTGCTCGACGGCGAACCGGTGCGCGCGTGCGCCGTGCCAGCGGGCGTGGCGGTGGGGCGCAAGGTCACCACCATCGAGGGCCTGGGCGGCAAGTCCGCGTTGCAAAAAGCCTGGATTGAAAAGCAGGTGCCGCAGTGCGGTTACTGCCAGTCCGGCATGCTGATGGCGGCCACCGCCTTGCTGGCGCGCAAACCCCGGCCTACCGATTCGGATATTGACGCCGCCATCACCAACCTGTGCCGCTGCGGAACCTACCCGCGCATCAAAGCAGCGATCAAAGCTGCAGCCCGGCTGTGAGGAGCGTACCCATGCACACTGACCATTCCACTACAGCCACAACGGCGCTGTCCCGCCGCAGTTTTATGCACGCCACCGTTGCAGCGGGTGCGGGCTTGAGTTTCGGGTTTTATTTGCCTGCGGCAGCCGCCGACAAACTGGCCACCGATGGCCCGCACAGCAGCGCCATTGACATCAACGCCTGGATCCGCATTACCCCGGACAACCAGGTTATTTGCGAAGTCGCCAGGGCCGAAATGGGCCAGGGCACCAGCACCAGCCTGCCCATGATGCTGGCCGAAGAATTGGAATGCCGCTGGGAAGATGTGCGCATGGAGTTCGCATCGGTCAACGAGCACCTGGCGCGCAACAAGGTCTACATCACCTTCAGTACCGGCGGCAGCCGGGGCACGCGCGGTTCCCAGTTGGTGATGCGCCAGGCTGGCGCCGCAGCCCGCGAGATGCTCAAGGCGGCAGCGGCCCAGCGTTGGGGCGTGTCAGTCGCCGAGGTCGTGGCCAAGCAGGGTGTGGTGACGCATACGGCCAGCAAGCGCCGTTTGACCTACGGTGCCTTGGCGCAGGATGCAGCGCGCCAGCCTGTTCCCACCGACGTGGTTTTGAAAACACCGCAGCAGTGGAGCCTGATTGGCAAGCCCGTCAAGCGGCTGGATATCCCCGCCAAGTGCAATGGCAGCGCGGTCTTCGGCATTGATGTGCGCGTGCCGGACATGTTGTACGCGGCGCTGTTGCAGTGCCCGGTGTTCGGCGGCTCGCCCCGCTCTTTTGATGCGGCCGCTGTGATGAACCGCCGGGGTGTGAAAAAGGTGGTGGTCGGGCCTGATTTTGTGGCGGTGGTGGCGGACAACTGGTGGCGCGCCCAGCAGGCCCTCAAATCGCTCAAGGTGGATTGGAATTACGCAGGCGGTGAGACGCTGAACGACGCGGGCATTGCGCAGATTTTGCAAGCCGGTGTGGAGCAGGCCCGGCCCTTGCGTGTTGACGGCGACTTCGCATCGCTGTGGGCCCAGGCCGATGCGGCGGGCCACCGCAAGGTGGAGGCGGAATATTTCACGCCCTATGTGAACCATTTCACCCTGGAGCCGCAAAACTGCACCGCGCTGGTTGCCGGTGATCAGGTGCAGGTCTGGGCACCCACGCAAAGCGCTGAAGCCACGCAGGCCGAAGCCGCGCGAACCCTGAAACTCCCCCTGCAAAGCGTGACCGTCTATCGGCCCTATCTGGGCGGTGGCTACGGGCGGCGCGGCGCGTCGCAGGATTTTGTGCGCCAGGTGGTGCTCATTGCAAAAGAAGTTCCGGGCGTGCCGGTCAAATTGCTGTGGTCGCGCGAAGAGGATATGCAGCACGACTTTTACCGGCCCGCAGCGCTGTACCGGCAACGCGCGGTGGTCAATGCGCGCGGCCAGGTGCTGGGTTGGCAGGCGCGTCTGGCCTCTCAGTCCATCTTGCAGAAAGTCCGGCCCGATTCCTTGAAGGACGGACAGGATTGGCAGGCCGCCGAGTCCTTTCACGACATGCCGTATGCGCTGGCCCATCTCGATGTCCGCCACAACGTGGCGCAGATCAATGTGCCGGTGGGTTTCTGGCGCTCGGTGTACCACGCGCACAACCCGTTTGCCCGCGAGAGTTTTCTCGATGAGGTGCTGGTTGCAGCGGGCAAAGACCCGCTGACCGGGCGGCTGGACATGCTGCCCGCAGGCGGGCGCGACCGCCGCGTGTTGGAAGCGGCTGCGCAGGCGGCGAACTGGGGTGCCAAGCTGGCGCCCGGGCGCTTCCAGGGCTTGGCGGTGCAGGACGCTTATGGCAGCTTCGCGGCATGCGTGGTCGAGCTGTCGGTGGATGCCCAAAAAATGGTGACGGTACACCGCATCACCGTGGCGGTGGATCCGGGTCAGGTCGCCAATATCGACTCGGCGCGGGCGCAAATTGAAGGCAATGTGGTGTATGCCTTGACCACTGCGTTCATGAATGAGATCAACATCCAGGACGGGCGTGTGGTGCAGAGTAATCTGGCGGATTACCCCTTGATGCAACTGCGCCAAACGCCCATCGTTAACTCGGTGCTGGTTCCCAGCGGAGGCGATGTGTGGGGCGGTATGGGCGAGCCGCCGTATGCGCCCATTACCCCGGCATTGGCGAACGCCATTGCCGCAGCCAGTGGCGTGCGCGTGCGCAGAACACCCTTCAGCCATGACGGCTTCACCTTGGCCTGATACAGGCCAGCTCTATGACCGACACCACAGCACCAACGCCGTATGTTCCGCCTACCGTTTGGACCTGGGACCAGGCAAGCGGCGGACGCTTTGCCAGCATCAACCGCCCGGTAGCCGGCGCGACCCACGAAAAAGATTTGCCGCGCGGCAAGCACCCGCTGCAGCTGTATTCCTTGGGTACGCCCAATGGTGTCAAAGTGACCATCATGCTGGAGGAGCTGCTGGCCCTGGGCCACGCGGGGGCTGAATACGACGCCTGGCTGATCCGCATCATCGAGGGCGAACAATTCAGCAGCGGTTTTGTGGGTGCAAACCCGAACTCCAAAATTCCTGCCTTGCTGGATTGCAGCGGCACCGAGCCGGTACGGGTGTTTGAGTCAGGTGCAATCCTCATGTATCTGGCCGAGAAGTTTGCGGCCTTTTTGCCAACCGAGTCGGCGCAACGCGCGGAGTGCCTGTCGTGGCTGTTCTGGCAAATGGGCAGTGCGCCGTTTCTGGGTGGGGGCTTCGGGCACTTCTATGCCTACGCTCCGATCAAAATCGAATACGCGATCAACCGTTTCGCCATGGAAGTGAAGCGCCAGATGGACGTGCTCAACCGCCGCCTGGCCGAGAGCCCCTACGTCGCAGGCGACGAATACACGGTCGCAGACATCGCTATCTGGCCCTGGTACGGTGCGACCGCCAAGGGCCTGACCTATGAGGCCGGTGAGTTTCTGAACGTGGCCGAATACACCCACGTGATCCGCTGGGCGGATGAGATTGCCAAACGCCCGGCCGTGCAGCGCGGACGGA
Source organism: Comamonas sp. lk (assembly GCA_945860595.1). GTDB lineage: Bacteria > Pseudomonadota > Gammaproteobacteria > Burkholderiales > Burkholderiaceae_C > Allorhodoferax. Next base: position 6,619 of record CAMAQV010000058.1, on the reverse strand, counting down.
TGGTGAACCGGGTGGTCGGACCTTTGGCGCAGCAGCTCCATGAGCGCCACGATGCGGGTGACTTTGACACCCGCACCCAGGACAAGCTCAACCCGCAGACCGCGCCAGCCTGAGCCAGCGCCCCGTCGGGCGGGCGTGGGCTATCTCAGGCCGTCAAAGCCGGGTAGTCGGTGTAGCCTTTTTCACCCGGCGTGTAGAACGTGCCCATGTCGGGTGCGTTCATGGCAGCACCTGCTTGCATGCGTGCCACCAAATCCGGGTTGCAGAGGAAAGGTCGACCAAAACCAATCAAGTCTGCCTGGCCGGCTGCAAGGGCCGCTTCGGCGCTCTCGCGGTCGAAGCCACCCGCCAGGATGAATGGTCCTTTGAAGGCCGCCCGCAGGGTGGCCTTGAGCGCGGCAGGTACTGCGGGTGCGCCCATGGCGGAGTGGTCTAAAACGTGTACATACATCAGGCCCATAGCCGAGAGTTCTTGGACCAATGCCTCGTACTGCGCGTGCACCTCGGCGAATCCGCCGGTGCCATTGAACACGCCGTAGGGTGAGAGCCGGATACCCACGCGCTGCGCGCCGATGGCTGCGACCGTGGCACGCGCCACTTCCAGGGCAAAGCGGTTGCGGTTCGCGGCGCTGCCGCCGTAGCCGTCGCTGCGGGTGTTGACGTTGGCATTCAAAAACTGCTCGATCAGGTAGCCATTGGCTGCGTGCAGCTCAACACCGTCAAAGCCGGCTTCAACCGCTAATTTGGCGGCGTGCACAAATTCGGCAACAGCGGCGTCTATATCGGCTTGCGTCATCGCGTGGGGCTGGGTGTGCGGCTGCATGCCTTTGGTGTCGGTGTAGATCTCGCCCTCTAGTGTTGCGCTGGTAGGTCCGACGGCTTTTGCGCCTGCAGGCAAGTTGTCTGCGCCGACCACCCGGCCGCAATGCATGAACTGGACGACGATTTTTCCGCCCTTGGCGTGCACGGCCTGCGTCACCAACTTCCAGCCATTGACATGGTCCTGATTGAACAGGCCGGGAATTCGGGGGTAGCCCAGGCCGTTGGGCGAGGGCGAGGTGCCCTCGGTAATGATCAAGCCGGCAGTGGCGCGCTGTGCGTAATAGCCGGCCATGAGGGCGTTGGGGGTGTTGTTGTCGACAGCCCGGTTGCGGGTCATAGGGGACATGACGGTGCGGTTGGAGAGGCTAAGTGTGGGCGTAGTGTAGGAGTCAAAAAGCATGGGTGACCAATAGTGGGGAATGGGAAGGTGAAGGGAGGGGGAGGTGATGCGGAAGAGGAAAGCTTCCGCCCCGGGACTTGGGGGCTGGCTTCCCGAATTCAAGAAGCCATTGCCGGGGCACTAGTGTGCACGAGATCGGCGCGCAAAGCCTGCGCCAGATGTTCCATCAAGACGCCCACCCGGTGGGGTATGTAGCGGTTGCTGGGTAGCACGGCGTAAATGCCCAGCGCAGGTGGGGCAAATTCGTGCAGGATTTCGACGAGCGCGTTGCGGGCCACAAAGGCACTCGCTAAAAAATCGGGTTGCAAGCAAATGCCCATCCCCCGCGCGCTGGCCTGCAGCAAGGCCAGTCCGTTGTCCGCCGTCAGGCGTCCGCGCACTGCGAAGGATTGCAGTTTGCCCTCTACCTGGTAGGTCCAGTTGCTGGTGCTCGTGGTCATGGAGTAGACCAGGCATTCGTGGTGTTGTAACTGCGCGGGGTGCTGCGGCTCGCCGTGCAGCGCCAGGTAGGCGGGTGCCGCAGTGGTGAGCAGCCGGCACTCCCCGAGCTTGCGCACGATGTCTCCCGGCTGCAGGTCGGCGGTGATGCGCACGGCCAGATCGATGCCCTGCTCAATCAGGTTGGAGCGCTGGTCGGAAAAATTCAGCAGCAGCTCGACGTGCGGCTGCGCGTCGGCAAAGTCCAGCAGCGCAGACATCAGGCGTTCTAGCCCGAAGCTCAGCGGAAGCGCCAGCCGGATACGGCCGCGTGGCACGGCCTTTTCTTCTCCCAGGCTGGACTCGGCGGCGTCCACCAGGTTCAGGATGACCCGGCATTTCTCCAGGTAGGCTGCCCCCGCCGCGGTCAGGATCAGGCTGCGCGTGCTGCGGGTAATGAGCTTGGCGGCCAGATGCTTTTCCAGTGCGGCAATCTGCCGCGTGACCACCGAGCGGGCCACCTGCAACTGGTCGGCCACGGCGGTGAAGCTACCGGACTCTGCCACCCGCACAAAGATTTTCATGGCGTTGAGCGTGTCCATTGTTGCAAATTATGCAACAGATAAATCTTCATTTATATCTTTTTCTGTTTACAAAATCCGCCTACATTCCCCCTCGGCAAAAGCCACACCACCATGCAAAACCCGCGCAACGTCCTTTTCGTGCCCCACGGAGCCCCCACCTTCGCCCTGCATCCCGGTGCGGCAGGGGCGGCCATGGAGCGCCTGGCGCGCGCCATGCCTACGCCGCGCGCCATCGTGGTTGTGAGCCCGCACTGGGAGACCGCCGTACCCACCGTGGGGTTCGCCACGCAGTTGGAGACGATCTACGACTTTGGTGGTTTCGACCCCCGCTTGTACGAGATCCGCTACCCGGCTACGGGCTGCCCCGAAGCAGCCACGTTGGTGGTGGATGCGCTGGAGGGCCATGGTTTTGCGGTTGAGCAAGACGCGCAGCGCGGCCTGGACCACGGTGCCTGGATGCCCCTGCGCCAGATGTTCCCCAGCGCGGACATTCCGGTCATTCCGCTGTCGGTACAAACCCACTTGGGACCTGGACACGCCTACCGCGTGGGGCAGGCGCTGGAGGCTTTGGCACAACACGGTTTGGTGGTCATAGGCTCCGGCAATGTCACCCACAACCTGCGTGATTACCAAACGGCGCGCATGGCGGGCGGCCAGACACCTGGCTATGTGCAGGGCTTTGCCGATTGGCTGCACCAGCACATGGTGGATAAAGATGTTGCTACTTTGCTGGACTACCGCCAGGCCAGCCCCGGCGGTGCCCGTGCCCACCCCAGCGAAGACCATTTATTGCCCTTGTTCACCGCGCTGGGCGCAGCCGGTTCCGATGCGCAGCCAGAGGCCTTTTACCGCGGCATCAGTGACTACGTGATCGCCATGGATGGCTACACCTTCCATTGACCAGGTTGTTATGAACCCGCACTACACCGCGATAGCCAAGGGCCTACATTGGTCCATGGCCTTGCTGATTTTCGGTCTGCTGGCGCTGGGCTTTTATATGGCGGACTTACCCCTTTCACCTGAAAAACTGCAGTATTTCTCCTGGCATAAATGGGCCGGGGTGAGCGTGTTTTTTCTGGTCTGGCTGCGTTTGCTCTGGCGCGCCACACACCGCCCGCCAGCCTATCCGCTGGGCATGACGGGCATGCAGCGGCTGCTGGCGCATGGTGGCCACGGGGCCTTGTATCTATTGATGGTGATCATTCCTCTGAGCGGCTGGCTCATGAGCTCGGCCAAGGGCGTACCTACCGTGTGGTTCGGCGTGCTGCCCTTGCCGGACCTGCTGGCTCGGGATAAGGAATTGGGCAAGCAACTGACCGAACTCCACTTCGCGCTCAATATCAGTTTGCTGGTGCTGATAGGGGTTCACACTGCCGCAGCGCTGCTGCACCACCTGGTTCTCAAAGACGACATCCTGCGCCGCATGCTGCCCGTCCGCTTTCAACCCAAGTCTTAAGGAAACCGTTTTGAAATTTTCAGTGACATTCTTGCGCAAGCCCGTGCTGCTCGTGAGCGCCGGTCTGCTGTTGACCCTGACTACGCATGCCGCGACGCTGGACGCCGTACAGCCCGACAAAAGCAAAATTGGCTTCAGCTTCAAGCAAATGGGCGTGGCCATGGACGGGCGCTTTGCCAAGTCCAGCGCCACGTTGAATTTCGACCCGGCCAAACCCGAACAAGCCAAAGCCAGCATCGAGGTCGATTTGGCCAGCATCGACACCGGCACGGACGAGGTCGACCAGGAAGTGGTGGGCAAAGCATGGTTCAACACCGCCGCATTCCCCAAAGCGGTGTTTGTGGCCAAACAGGTCAAGCAGCTTGCGCCCAACCAATACGAGGTGCTCGGTTCGCTGAGCATCAAAGGCCGCAGCCGCGACGTCAAAACGGTGTTCAAGCTCAGCCCGCAGGGTAAGTCCAGTGTGCTCAGCGGCAGCTTCACCCTCCAGCGCGCCGACTTCGCCATTGGCGAAGGCATGTGGTCCAAGTTCGATGTCGTGGCCAACGACATCCAGGTCAATTTTCAGTTCACCGCTTTCAACGCCGCCACCGGCAAATAACGTTTTTTTAACAGGAGTATCTCTATGAAACCCATGAAACACATCAGCGCCGCTCTGGCCTTATTGACCTTGGCAGCCGGGTCAGCCCTGGCCGCACCGCTCACCTACACGGTGGACAGTTCGCACACCTTCCCGCGCTTTTCGTATTTGCATCTGGGCTTTAGCACCCAACTCAGCACCTTCAGTAAGACAACTGGTACCGTCGTATTTGACGCCCAAGCCAAGACCGGCGCGGTAGACATCGTGATCGACACCACCACCGTCAATACCGGCTCCACCGATTTCAACGGCCACATCCAGGCTGAAGACTTTCTGGACACGGCCAAGTACCCCACTGCGACCTTCAAATCCTCGAAAGTGATTTTTGCCGGCGACAAGCCTGCGTCTATTGAAGGCCAGCTCACCATCAAAGGCGTGAGCAAACGGGTGACTTTGACGGTCACTTCGTTCCAAGCCGTGCCCCACCCCATGATGAAAGTGCCGGCCCTGGGTGCCAATGCCTTTGTCACCATCAAGCGCACCGAGTTCAACGCCGGCAAGTACGCGCCCTATGTGGGTGACGATGTGCGCATCGACATCGCTATTGAAGCGCTGGCGAGGTAGTCGCTAAGGCCGCTGAGCGGCCTGTATTTCACAGCACGTTCAGCGGGATCTTGGCGTAGGCGATGCCGTTGCTCTCCTTGGGCGGCAACTCACCGGCACGGATATTGATTTGCACCGCCGGCAGGATCAGCACGGGCATCTCCAACGTCGCGTCGCGTGTGGTGCGCATGGCGACAAATTGGGCTTCGTCGATGCCGTCATGCACATGGATGTTGCCCGCGCGCTGGGCGGCGACCGTGGTCTCAAATGCCACGGGGCGTCCAGCGGGCGGATAGTCGTGGCACATGAAGAGACGGGTTTCTGGCGGAAGACTCAAGACCTTGCGCACCGAGGCGAACAGCGTCTTGGCGTCACCGCCGGGGAAGTCGCAGCGCGCCGTGCCGACATCGGGCATGAACATGGTGTCGCCCACAAACACCGCGTCACCAAACTGGTAGCCCACGCAGGCCGGCGTGTGGCCGGGCAGGAACCAGGTGCGGGTGTGCAGGCCACCGAGCGGAATGCTCTCGCCATCGGCGAACAGGTGGTCGAATTGCGAGCCGTCGGCGTGGAAGCTGGGCTCCATGTGGAAGATGTCTTTGAACACGCCTTGCACCAGGGTGATGTGGTCGCCGATGCCAGTTTTGCCGCCGAGTTGCGCTTTCAGGTAGGGCGCAGCGGACAGGTGGTCGGCGTGGGCGTGGGTTTCCAAAATCCAGGACACGCTGAGCTGCTGGCTCTTGACGAACGCCATCACTTTGTCGGCGCTGGTGTGGCTGGTGCGGCCGGATTTGGGGTCGTAGTCCAGCACCGGATCGACGATGGCGCATTCGGAGCCCGCCCGTTCGTAAACAACGTAGGTCACGGTCCAGGTGGCGGGGTCAAAAATGCCATGAACCAGGGGATGGAGGGCGGGGGTCAACATGGAAAGCTCCTTTTCAGTTAGATGCATGATAATATATTGACAAATATATTATTAGTCAATAGAATTTCACATCTTTTGAAAAAACAGGAACCGCACCCATGGAAAACGCCACATTGGACCTTGAAAAAATGCACATCGCGGCCGAAAAGGCCTGCCGCCTGATGAAGGTGCTCTCCAACCCCGACCGCCTGATGCTGCTGTGCCAGCTGTCCCAGGGCGAAAAGCGGGTGGGCGAGCTGGAGGAAATCCTGGGCATCCTGCAGCCCACCTTGTCGCAGCAACTCACGGTCTTGCGCGACGAAGAACTGGTCTCTACCCGCCGCGAGGGCAAAAACATCTATTACCAAATCGCCAGCCCGCAAGCCTTGGCGGTCATGAACATTTTGTATGCGCAATTTTGCGCACCCCAAGAAGGAGAGGGCGCATGAACATCGATTGGGAACACTTCACCCCCTGGGCCTCCTTGAGCGGTGGGCTGATGCTGGGCGTGGCCTCGGCGCTGTTTATTTTGCTCAACGGGCGCATTCTGGGCATCAGCGGCATTCTGGGCGGGCTGATGCCGCCGAAGGTGGGCGACACCTTGTGGCGCGTCGCATTTCTGCTAGGCCTGTTGACTGCGCCCCAGGTTTTTCACGCGCTGGTGCCCGAGGGATTTGCATCCGCCCCGCGCATCGAAGCGGGCGTTTTCACGGTGGTCGGCGCCGGCTTGCTGGTTGGCATTGGCACACGCTATGCCTCCGGCTGCACCAGCGGCCACGGTGTGTGCGGGCTCTCGCGCATGTCACCGCGCTCCTTGGTCGCCACGCTGTCGTTCATGGGCGCGGGCTTTGCC
>CAMAQV010000057.1 GCA_945860595.1 Comamonas sp. lk | reverse complement strand
CCCTGCGCCCGGGTATCGACCGCCAGGCGGGCAAGCACCATCACGGGAATCGGATCGGGCATATTCTGGCGAATGACCCGTGTTGCATCGCGGTGCGCAACGGCACCCGCAGCCAAGGCGTAGTAGCCCATCACCTCTCCCGCATCGGTGGTGACGACAAAAGTGCGACTGGCACCGCTGGTTTGGTTACTGAGCGCGCGGCGCTTGAGCCATTCGTCCAGCATGGCTTCACCGCACGCAAATGCGTGGACCTGGTGATCGGCTGATAACGGCTCGGGGGCCCGCACATTCATGCTTCCGCCCACGGTGCCTTGAGAGACAACAAGCGATCCAGCCCAGGATTGGACTCCAGAGGGCCATCCAGCAAGGCGTTGAACTGCCGGAATTTCTCGTCATCGAGGCTGAAGAACACCTGATCCAGCAGCACCGACTGGGCCTTGTCGCAGGCGGCCTCGAGCATGAAGTCGGAGCGGTTTTTTCCCAGCAGCTGCGCGGCCTGGTCAATCAGGTTGCGCTGCTGAGGAAGGGCTCGCAAATTGATGGCGGCGTCACGCATAGCTGTCTCCAAGCGAATACACAAAAGATATACAGATCTTAGCTGGACGTGTAGCTGATGTCAACACACGCACCATCTACTGTCGGCCAGACGGGAATGTTCCGATGACCGCGCCAAGCCCAGGTCGCTACACTGCCAGAGGCATTGGTTTCCATCTCCACCACCCACAACCGCACAAAGGAAGCCCACATGGGACACCTCAGCACCCACGTGCTCGACACCATGCACGGCTGCCCTGCCGCCGGCATGGGCGTGGTCTTGCAGCGCATAGACGGCGGGCAGGCGATCACCCTGCGCACCCTGACGCTCAACCACGACGGCCGCTGCGATGGCGGTCCACTGCTGGATGCAGCGGCTATGGCCGCCGGCCAGTATCGGTTGCTGTTTGCGGTGGCGCCCTACTTCCGCGCGCGCGGCCTGGTGCTGCCAGACCCGGCTTTTCTGGACACGGTACAGATTGACTTTGGTATTTCCGACGCCGGCGCGCACTACCACGTGCCGTTGCTGGTCTCGCCCTGGTCCTACTCCACCTACCGGGGCTCTTAGGCCATGGAAGCCTATTTGCTGGAGTGGGCGGCGCTGCTCTTGCGCTGGACCCATGTGGTGGTGGCGATTGCCTGGATCGGCGCATCCTTTTACTTTGTGTTTCTGGACAACAACCTCACGCCACCGGTTGATGGGGCGCTGAAGTCCAAAGGCGTCACCGGCGAACTCTGGGCGGTGCACGGCGGTGGTTTTTACAACCCGCAAAAATACCTGCCTGCGCCCCCTACCCTGCCCGCGCACATGCACTGGTTTTACTGGGAGAGCTATGCCACCTGGCTCAGCGGCTTTGCGCTCTACACCGTGGTGTATCTGTTCAATGCCAGCACCTTTCTGGTGGATAAGCGGGTATACGACTGGTCCTCCGGCAGCGCGGCGGGGCTGGCCTCGATCGGCTTTTTACTGGCATTCTGGTTGATCTACGACGCGCTATGCCGCACCCTGGGACAAAAGAAAAACGGCGACGCGCTGGTGGGCGTTGGCGTGCTGGCGGCGGTGGTGCTGGGCAGCGCGCTGGCCTGCCAGTTGTTTGCCGGACGGGCGGCGTTTGTACTGGTGGGCGCAATGATGGCCACGGCCATGAGCGCCAACGTGCTGGTCTGGATCATCCCCGGCCAGCGAACAGTGATTGCGCAGCACAAGGGTGGGCAGCCGGTGGACCCCATCCACGGCTGGCGCGGCAAACAGCGCAGCGTGCACAACACCTATTTCACCCTGCCGGTGCTGGTGGCCATGCTCTCCAACCACTACGGCTGGCTCACCGGCGCGCCGCACAACTGGGCGCTGCTGGTGGCACTCATGCTGGCGGGCGCACTGGTCCGCCACAGCTTTGTGGCGCGCCACCAGGCACTCCTGCACAGCAGGCGTGTGCCCTGGGAGTTTGCGGCGCTCGGCGTGGTTTTGATTGGCGGCGTGGTCGCCGCCTTGGCGCCCGCGCCGCAAGCCCCGGTGTCAGCGCAAGAACCCGCCCCCAACTTTGCGCAAGTACAAGCCGTGGTCACTCAGCGCTGCGTGGTCTGCCACAACGCACAGGTGGCGAACAAGGGCGTGGTGCTGGATACCGCGCAAGGCATCAGCCAGCACGCACAGGCGATTTACCAGCAAGCCGTGGTCTTGCAGGCCATGCCCATGAACAACGCCACCGGGATCACGCCCGAGGAACGCGCGCTCTTGGGGCGCTGGTTTACGGCCGGGGCCAAAGGCCCTTAAGCACCCGCAAGCCGCGCGCCTGGCCTCAGACCAGCCGCCGCTTGACCGACTCGTCCCACTCGCGCACCAGCACCTGCTTGCCGTTCTCATAGGCCTCCAAGCGCCCGGTGATGCGGAAATGCGTGGCGCTGGCGGTCATGGTCGAGTAGGTCTCGGTGCGCGTGACCCAGTCGCCGCGCGCGGTTTCCATGGACCAGTGGCATTCCTGGCGGGCGGAGAGCGGGTCGTGCGGCAGGATGCGGTAGTACTCGCGTCCGCAGCCCCAGGTGGTCAGGCCATGCGCAGCAATGGTGGAGCGGCCGAAGTCATCGATGATGGTCATGCGCCGCTCGCCGGTGGCCTGGTCAATCTGCACCTCCCGCTTGTGCCAGGGCGCGTCGAGCTCGATCAGCTCTACCGCTGCCGCCGCCTGCGCAGGCGCGAATTCGGGGGCTTTCTCACCCCGACGGCGTTTGCGCAGCGGCAGGTCGATATGGCTCTTGCCGGTATGCACCGTGAGCGTGACCGGCTTGGGCGCGGGCCAGATCAGCGGCCAGTAGCTGGTGGAGAGCGACACCCGCAGGCGGTGGCCTTTGGGCACGCGCCAGGCGGTGTCGTCCAACTGAATGCGCGCGGTATACGTTTTGCCCGGCTCCAGCGCTTGGGGCTTTTCATGCGTGCCACCGGCTGCGAGGTGACCCAGGTTGGCTACCGCGTAGGTCAAGCGGGATACCGCGCCGTCGGGCCAAACGCTGTTGAGCCGCACCGCCACATGCGCCACGGGCTGGTCCACGCTGAAAGTGAGCGTGAGCACCGGTGCGCCCATCAGATCCGCGTCTGCCTTGAGCGCCGCGCCGTCAAAAGTCAAGGAGCCGGAATCGTCCTGCCGCTGGTCACCGGGGAACTCGGGGCCCAGCCAAATGATGCAGTACTCCCCGCTGTCCGCGCCCGTGTGCTGGGGTGAGCAGATGCTGCGGCGCGTGGTTTTTTCCGCACTGTCGCCCAGGCCGCTGCTGTTCAGAAAGAGCGGCTGGCGGGTCACATGGGGCCCGCTCCAGGCTTTGTCGGCAACCCAACGGCCTGGCACCTGGCTGACGCTGCCGCCGGGGGCTTGCAAGTCCATGATGTAGGTGCGGTGTGCGGGGTCGGACTCCACGCCCGTGGCCTTGTCTTTGAGCCAGCGGTCCCACCAGCGCAGGGCTTCCTGCAAAAAGCCGATGCGCGGCTCGGGCACGGCAAAGTGCGGGTATTTATGCGCCCAGGGACCGACGATGCCCTTGACCGGGGCCTGCACCGTGTCCACCAGTTGCGAGACGGCGTTGGTATAGGCGTCGTTCCAGCCGCCCACGGCCAGCACGGCGGTCTGGATTGCGCCTATGTCTTCGCCCACCGAGCCATGCTTCCAATAGGCGTCGCGGTGCGGGTGCTGCAGCCAGGGAATGGCCAGCAGCGGCTCGTGCTTGAGCCGATCCAGCCACATGGCGCGCCAGCGCTCGCCCACGATGGCCGGATCCGGCGGCCGCGAGGAATAGGCCAGCATGGTGGCCGACCAGCCCAGGTTCTCGCCCAGCACGCAACCGCCTTTGTAGTGGATGTCGTCGCTGTAGCGGTCTACGGTGGAACACAGGGTGATGATGGCCTGTAAGCCAGGCGGACGGCGCGCAGCAACCTGCAGGCTGTTGAAGCCGCCCCAAGAAATGCCCATCATGCCCACCCGGCCCGTGCTCCAGGGCTGGGCCACGGCCCAGGCGATGACGTCTTCGGCATCGGCCAGCTCCTGCTCGGTGTATTCGTCGTGCATCAGGCCATCCGAGTCACCGTTGCCGCGCATGTCCACCCGCAGGCAGGCGTAGCCGTGGCCGGCCAGATAGGGGTGGGTCAGCGCGTCACGGACGATGGTGCCGTCGCGCTTGCGGTAGGGCAGGTACTCCAGGATGACCGGTACCGGCTTTGTGATCGCATCGGCCGGCATCCAGGCCCGCGTGGCCAACCGGGTACCGTCGCGCAGCGGGATGAAGAGGTTGGGGGTTTCGGTAACGGTGCGGGGAAAGCGGCGTATGGTTTTCATGGGGCAACCGTAGCGCCGCCGGGGCAGCCTGTCAAATCGGGAAAGCCCTGCCCCATGGCGAGCCATCACCCGGCGCAGCCCGTACAAACCCTCACAATACGCAGCTTTGCCCCCGCCATGCACCCCACAGTCCCGCCGTCCCCAGCCCCGCAGTATCTGATTGGCGTCGACACCGGCGGCACCTATACCGATGCCGCCATCATCGACGCCGCCAGTCAGCGCGTGATTGCCACGGCCAAGTCCATCACCACCAAGGGCGACCTGGCGCTGGGCGTGGGCGATGCGATTGCCCAGGCCATTGCCGCCCTGCCTCAGGGCTTGCGCCCGCAGGACATCGCGCTGGTCTCGGTGTCCACCACGCTGGCAACCAACGCGGTGGTCGAGGGCCATGGCAGCGCGGTCGGCGTACTGCTGATCGGTTTTGACGTGGCCATGGCCGAGCGCACCGGCATTGCCAAGGCCTTTCCGGGCATGGCGATGGAGCGTATCGCGGGCGGGCACAACCACAACGGCGAGGCCGCAGCAGCGCTAGACCTGGAGGCGCTGGACGCGGCGATTGACCGCATGGCCCCACAGGTCGACGCTTTTGCCTTGGCAGGCGCCTTCGCGGTGCGCAACCCGGAGCACGAGCAGCAGGCACGCACCCGCATCGTGGAGCGCTGCGGCAAGCCGGTCACCCTGTCGACCGAGTTGTCCTCCAGCCTAGACGCGCCGCGGCGGGCGCTCACTGCCACCCTGAACGCGCGCTTGATCTCGCGGGTGACGCATTTGATCGACGCGGTGGAACGCGCCATGGCGCAGTTGCACATCGTCTGCCCGCTGATGATCGTCAAGGGCGACGGCACGCTGGCGCTGGCGCACAGCGTGGCCAAGCGGCCGATTGAGACCGTGCTCTCGGGCCCGGCGGCCAGCCTGGTGGGCGCTCGCTGGCTCAGCGGCCTGGACAACTTCATTCTTTCGGACATGGGTGGCACCACCACCGATGTGGGGGCGCTGGTCGACGGCTTGCCCCGCGTGAATATGGATGGAGCCGAGGTCGGCGGTTGGCGCACCATGGTGCGGGCGATTGACGTGCGCACCATCGGACTGGGCGGCGACAGCGAGGTAGCCTTGGGCGCGAACGGGCGGCTGGAGGTTCGGCCGCAGCGCATCGTGCCCGTGTCGCTGCTGGCGGCGCGCTTCCCCGAAACCCTGGCGCTGCTGGAGGCAGATTTGGCGGATGTGGACGGCGGTGGCTCCATGCACGGGCGTTTTGTGTTGCTGCCTTTTGGGGCGACCGCGCCCAAGGTCTCTGCAGAGTTGTCTCCCCGCGAAGCCGAGCTGCTGCGCCTGGTGCGGCCCGGCCCCCAGCCGCTGCGCGCGCTGGCCACATCCATGAATGCACAGCGAGCGATTAGCGCCCTGCAACGCAAAGGCTTGATCCAGGTGGCGGGCTTCACACCCTCCGACGCGGGCCATGTGCTGGATTTGCAAGCCAACTGGTCGCGCCCGGCGGCCTATATGGCGGCGCAACTGGGTTGCCGCCTGCGCGAGATGAAGATGCCCACGCCCGAGCGCACCCGGGACTACGCCCATGCGGTCTGGAGCGAAACCGTGCGCCTGAGCGCCAGCGTGATCCTGGACACAGCCCTGGGTTATGCGCTGCCGGAAGACCGCATCAGCAACGCCATCTGCAACGGCGAACAGACGCTGGGGCTGGCGCGCATCAGCATCAAGCCCGCCGTACCGGTGGTGGCTGTGGGCGGGCCGGTGAAAGTTTTTTACGGCGAACTGGCGCGCAGGCTGGATTGCGAGGTGGTCTTTCCGCCGCATTGCGATGTGGCCAATGCCGTGGGCGCGGCTACCGGGGTGGTGGCCTACACGGCGGTGGCCGAGGTGCATGGCGACGGCAGCGGCATGTTCCGTGTGACGGGTGCGGCGTTGACGCAAAGCTTTACCAATGCCGAGCAGGCCTTGGCTGCCGCCGGCGCAGCCGCCGAGCAGGCCGCGCTGCAAGCCGTGCAATCCATGGGCGCAGCGCACCCGGACGTGGAGTTGAGCGTGCGCAAGACCCATTACCCCCAAGCGGTCGACGACCGTGGGCTGATGGAAGCCGTGTTCACCGCCCGCGCCATCGGACGGCCTTGAATAAAGACCCGCGCTAGCCGCGCGGAAATAGTGAGCACCGCGCTAGCCGCGCGGATGGTGCTTGGCGTGCAACTGCGCCAGCCGCTCGCGGGCGATGTGCGTGTAAATCGTGGTGGTGGAAATATCGGAATGGCCCAGCAGTAGCTGCACAGTGCGCAAATCTGCGCCGTGGTTGATCAGGTGCGTGGCAAAGGCGTGGCGCAGCGTGTGCGGTGACAGGGGCTCATGGATACCCGCGATCAGCGCGTAGCGTTTCACGTTTTGCCAAAACATCTCCCGCGTCATGGCGCTACCGGCGCGCGCGCCTTTGGTGGTAATGAATAAATCTTTGCTTTGGCGCGCGCCCAGCAGCGCGGCGCGGCCGCCCTCCAAATACCGCGTAAGCCACTGCGCAGCGACTTCGCCGAAGGGCACCAGCCGTTCTTTGGAACCTTTGCCCAGAATACGCAGCACGTTGTCGTTCAGCCCGACGTTGAGCAGCGACAGGCCCACCAGCTCGCTCACGCGCAAGCCACTGGCGTACATCAGCTCCAGCATGGTGCGGTCGCGCAGGCCCAGCGGAGTTTCGGTATCGGGCGCAGCCAGCAGCGCCTCGACCTGGAACTCGCTCAGGGTTTTGGGTACGCGCAGCGCCTGCTTGGCCGCTTGGAGCTTGAGCGTGGGGTCCAACTGCATCACACCTTCGCGCAGGGCCCAGCGGAAGTAGCGTTTGAGAACGGTGAGGCGGCGGTTGGCAGTAGTGGCTTTGGTGTGGGCGTGCTGGCTGGCAAAAAAACGCTGCACATCGGCTTCGGTGCTGCTGTGCAGCGCGCGGCCGTCCAACCAGGCGGCATAAATGGACAGGTCGCGCCGGTACGCGTCCAGTGAATTTTTAGCCAGCCCCGCTTCCAGCCACAAATGGTCCACAAACGCATCAACCTCGGACTGGCTGACGCCCGGCCCGGCTGCGCGTTGGGCTGCGTTGAGTGCTTTGGAGTGGTGGCCGCGCATGCCGCCAAGAGTAGCAAGCTTCGGGCCGCTGCTATCCTCAAGCCAATGCATTACGCGCAACTGCTGGTACCGGACTTTTCTTTGATTTTGTGTGGCTATCTGATTTGCCGCTACACCGCACTGAATCGGCGGGTGTGGGAGCAGGTAGACAACCTGGTGTATTTTTTGCTGTTCCCGGTGCTGCTATTCAACTCCATCATGCGCAGCCCGGTGCATATCGGCGAAGCATCGCATTTGCTGGCGGCAACGTTTATCTCGGCGGCCATTGGCGTAGTTCTGGCGCTGGTCTTGCCCTACATCCCCGGCCTGAAAGCTTATGTGCCGCTGCGCTTGCATGCGGCCAGCGCACAGGTGGGTTTTCGCTTCAACTCCTTTGTGGCCATTGCTTTGATCGAGCGGATTACCGGGCCGCAAGGCAGTTTGTTGATCGCGCTGCTGATCGGCATCTTCGTGCCGCTGTTCAATTCCACTGCCGTATGGTGCATGGCGCGGCATACCGACCGGGGTCTGCTGGGCGAAATTGTGCGCAACCCGCTGATCGTCTCCACTGCCTGCGGTCTGGGCGCCAACCTGATGGGTTTCAGTATTCCCACGTGGATCGAACCCACGCTGGCGCGCATGGGAGCGGCCGCCCTGGCCCTGGGGCTGATGGCCGCCGGCGCGGGCATGCGCTTTGGAGCGCTGGCGCAGGCCAAAACGCTGGCGGTGGCCGTACTCTCGATCCGCCACGTGGTGGCACCGCTGCTGGCGGCAGTGATGGCGGCAGCTTTCGCATTAGACAAAACCCAGGCCACGGTTTTGCTCGCTTTTGCTGCCATGCCCACCGCAGCAACCTGCTATGTGCTGGCCTCCCGCATGGGCTACGACGGCGAGTACGTGGGCAGCCTGGTGACGCTGTCAACGCTGCTGGGCATGCTCAGCCTGAGCGTGGCGCTGGGCGTACTGCTCCCGCTGGTGCTGGCTTAAGCCTGCAGCGCCCAGGCAGCGTGCTCGCGCACCAGCTCGCTCTCATGCACCAGCAAGGGGGCTAGCGCTGAGCGCAAGCAAGGGTCTTGCCCTTGGCGCAAAGCGTTGCCAGCCGCCACCGCCAGATTACGCAGCCAGCGCACATGGCCGATGCGCCGGATGGCGCTGCCCTCGGTGTAGCGCAAAAAGTCGGCCTCACGCCAGGCCAGCAGTTGGGCCAGCGTGGCGCTACCCAAACCGGCGCGCTCATCAAAGTCGGGCAAGGCGCTGCGACGGGCAAACTTGTTCCAGGGGCAAACCAGCTGGCAATCGTCACAGCCGTAAATGCGGTTACCGATCAAGGGCCGTAGCTCCAGCGGGATAGGTCCGGCGTGCTCAATGGTCAGATAGGAAATGCAACGCCGCGCATCGAGCCGATAGGGCGCAACAATGGCCTGCGTGGGACAGATGGTGATACAGGCGCTGCACGATCCGCAATGCGCGCTTTGCGCCGGTGTCAGCGGCAAAGCGATGTCCAGGAAAATCTCGCCCAGAAAAAACATAGATCCTGCTTCGCGGTCCAGCGTCAGCGTGTGCTTGCCACGCCAGCCCAAGCCACTGCGGGTCGCCAACTCCACCTCCAGCACCGGTGCGGAATCGGTGAACACCCGGTGCCCCAGCGGCCCTACCGCCTGCGCAATCTGCACCGCCAGGGTTTGCAGGCGCGCGCGCATGACCTTGTGGTAATCGCGCCCCCGAGCGTAGAGCGAGACCACGGCCTGCTGGGGTTGCTGCAGGCGCTGCAGCTCATCGTCCATCCAATCGGGGGGCGTGTGCCCGCCCAGATAGTCCATCCGGGCGGTCAGCACGCTGACGGTGCCGGGCAGCAACTCGGCGGGACGGGCGCGGCGGGTGCCGTGGCGCTGCATGTAATCCATACCGCCATGGAATCCCGCATCCAGCCAGGCCAGCAAGCCCGGTTCTGCGCTGGTGAGGTCTACGCCCGCCACGCCAATCTGCGAAAACCCCAGCGCCTGGGCCCATTGCCGCATATCGCCCAGCAATCGATCGGCGTCGCTGGCTGCGCGGTCATGAATTGGCGGTATCTTCGGGCGCATCCAGCCCATTGTAGAAAGCAGCCTGCTCACGTGAACCCCGACACGCCACCACCTGCCGCAGCCACCCCGCCAACGCACACGCTGCGCTGGGACAACGAAGCCGAGACGCAGGCTTTTGCCGCCCGACTGGCGCAGGCGCTGCACCTGAAGGGTGGTGACGCGTTTATCGCCTTGCATGGCGACTTGGGCGCGGGCAAGACGACGCTGGTGCGGTACCTGCTGCGTGCGCTGGGCGTGAGTGGACGCGTCAAAAGCCCCACCTATGCGGTGGTGGAGAGCTACGAACTGCCCGCACTGTCCATCTGGCACCTGGACTTTTACCGCTTCAATGACCCGCAGGAGTTTGAGGATGCAGGGCTGCGCGAGCTGTTTGCAAGCCCCGGCCTGAAACTGGCCGAATGGCCGGAAAAGGCCGTGCCGCATCTGCCGGTTGCAGACTGGGACCTATTTTTACGCTCCACAGGCGAGGCCTCGCGCACGGTGCAGTTGCAAGCCAACAGCGCGCGCGGTGTTCAGCTGTGGGCGGCCTGCGCCGGGGCATGATGCGCAGACGGCGGTTTATGCGCAGCGGGGCACTGGCTTTGAGCCTGGGGGGCTTGGACATTGCCTGGGGCGCAACGATTGTTAACGTGCGCATTTGGCCCGCGCCCGATTACTCGCGGGTGACCATCGAATCCGATGCGCCCTTGGTCCAACAGCACAGCTTTATTGCCAACCCACCGCGCCTGGCGGTGGACATTCAGGGCATCACGCTGAACCCCGCGCTCACCGAGCTGGTGGGCAAGGTGCGGGCCGATGACCCCAACATCGGCGGCATCCGCGTGGCGCAGTACGCCGCCACTATCGTGCGGCTGGTGCTGGAACTCAAACAGCCCATGCGGCCGCAGGTATTTGCCCTTGCACCGGTAGCGGCGTACCGGCACCGGCTGGTGTTTGACCTGTATCCGGAGCTGCAGGCCGATCCGCTGGAGGCTTTGATCAACGAGCGGCTGGGCATAGGCACACAAAAGACCGACGCGCTGCCGCAAACCGCCGCTACGCCCGCGTCGGATCCGCTGGGTGATCTGATTGCACAGCGCGATGCGGCCAGCGGCGAAAACCCGGATAAGGTCAAGCGCACACCGTCCGCAGCGCCTGCACCCGCTGCAAAGACAAACGCGCTCCCGCCATCGACCACACCACCAACACCTGCGGCAGACTCCAGCCCGCGCGCTACAGGCGTAGACCGCATGATCGTCATCGCGCTGGATCCAGGCCACGGGGGCGAAGACCCCGGCGCCATCGGCCCGGCCGGCACACTGGAAAAAGACGTGGTACTTCGGTTGGCCCACCTGCTACGCGAGCGCATCAACGCCAGCAGCGTCAAAGGCCTGCCCATGCGTGCTTTTCTGACCCGCGACGCCGACTACTTTGTGCCGCTGCATGTCCGCGTGCAAAAAGCACAGCGGGTGCAGGCCGATCTCTTCGTGAGCCTGCACGCCGACGCATTCTTCACCCCGGATCCGCAGGGGGCCAGCGTGTTTGTGCTAAGCCAGGGCGGCGCATCGAGCAGCGCCGCCCGCTGGATGGCCGACAAAGAGAACAAGGCCGATCTGATCGGTGGCATCAACATCAAAGCCAAGAGCGCGGAGGTACAGAACGCTTTGCTCGACATGAGCACTACCGCGCAGATTGTGGACAGCCTGAAACTCGGCGGAACGCTGCTGAGCGAGGTGAGTCGCGTGGGCAAACTGCACAAAGGGCAAGTCGAGCAGGCATCCTTTGCAGTCCTAAAAGCGCCCGACATCCCCAGCGTGCTGGTAGAAGCCGCCTTCATCAGCAACCCGGCCGAGGAAGCCAAACTCAACAGCGACGCTTTTCAAAACCAGTTTGCCGATGCGCTGATGCGCGGACTGCTGGGATACTTTGCGAAGAATCCGCCGCTGGCGCGCAACAGGGTGACGGGCTAGTGCGGAAGAAAAGAAAAAAGCCGTCAATCTTTCGACTGACGGCTTCTTCTAAATTGGCGGAGTGGACGGGGCTCGAACCCGCGACCCCCGGCGTGACAGGCCGGTATTCTAACCAACTGAACTACCACTCCTGGTAGCGATAACGTTGCCGCTATCTACTATGTGCTTTCATCATCTGACGATGAATCTGGCGACCCCACGGGGATTCGAACCCCGGTACTCACCGTGAAAGGGTGATGTCCTAGGCCTCTAGACGATGGGGTCAAAACCTTGGGACTTCCGTTACCGAAAATCGTCGAAAACTTGGTGGAGGTAAGCGGGATCGAACCGCT
>CAMAQV010000056.1 GCA_945860595.1 Comamonas sp. lk | reverse complement strand
CCGCCCAAACCGAAAAATACCGGCGCTGACACCGGCAAGGCAGCCGGGGGCATCGAGCTGCTGGGCAAGACGGTGGTGGAACAGGACCCTCAGGCCCAAATGGTGGCCAGCTACCGGCGCAAGCTGAGCATGGCGCTCAACTGAGCGCGCAGTCGGCTCAGGCCGTCAAGCGCTCCCAGGCCTCCTGGTATTTGGCGGCGGTTTTGCGAATGACCTCGTCGGGCACGCGCGGTGCGGGCGGGGTTTTGGCCCAGGGCTTGCCGTCGACCTGCGCGCTCTCCAGCCAATCCCGCACAAACTGCTTGTCATAGCTGGGCGGGTTGCTGCCTTCCTGGTAGTGCTCCAAGGGCCAAAAGCGCGAGGAATCAGGGGTGAGTACCTCGTCCATCAACGTGAGCGTTCCATCGGCGTCTAGACCAAATTCGAACTTGGTGTCGGCAATGATGATGCCCTTGGTCAGGGCAAACGATGCGGCCGCTTCATACAAGCTGATGCTGATGCGGCGGATGCTGGCGGCAAGGTCCGGTCCCACCATCTCGACGGTGCGGGCGTAGCTGATGTTTTCATCGTGCTCGCCCACTGCGGCCTTCGCAGCCGGGGTGTAGATCGCGCATGGCAGTTTGGATGCGTTGAGCAGCCCGGCCGGCAATGCCACGCCGCAGACGGTGCCACCGGCCTGGTATTCTTTCCAGCCGCTGCCCGCCAAATAGCCCCGGACCACGGCCTCGACCGGCAGGGGTTTGAGCCGTTTGACCAACATAGAGCGCCCCGCAACCTGCGCCATTTCGGCAGACGCCACCACGCTTTCAGGCGCGTCACCGGTGAGGTGGATCGGGCACAGATTCATACCTTTGGGGCCGAGTTTGTCGAACCAGAACAAGGCCATGCGCGTCAGTAGCGCGCCCTTACCGGGAATCGGCTCATCCATGATCACATCAAAGGCACTCAAGCGGTCGCTGGCGACCATCAATATCCTGTCGGTGCCGACGGCATAGTTGTCGCGGACTTTGCCGCGTGCCAGCAGCGGCAGGGATTGGAGCGCGGAGGTGTGCAGGGCGAGATTCATCGAACCGATTGTGCCAACTCGCCGCGGCTGTATTGCGCCGCGATGACGCTCAGGCTGTGGCCCTTGATTTTGGCGGCCTGGCCTTCGCAGCCAAACTCGATGTAACGCTGCTTGCACAAGGCTTTGGCGGCTTCACGGGCGGGCTTGAGCCATTCGCGGGCGTCAAATTTATCGGGGTTTTCGTGCAGGAATTTGCGCACGGCACCCGTCATGGCCATGCGGATATCGGTATCAATATTGATTTTGCGCACGCCGAACTGGATGGCTTTCTGGATTTCTGCCACCGGCACGCCGTAGGTCTGCTTCATACGCCCCCCGTACTGGTTGATGGTGGCCAGTAAATCCTGCGGCACGCTGCTGGAGCCGTGCATGACCAAGTGGGTGTTGGGCAGACGGCGGTTGATTTCCTGGATGCGGCCTATGGCCAAAATGTCGCCGGTGGGCTCTCGGGTGAACTTGTAGGCCCCATGGCTGGTGCCGATGGCAATCGCCAGCGCATCGAGCTGGGTTTGGCGGACAAAGTCGGCCGCCTGCTCGGGGTCGGTCAACAGCTGGTCCATGGTCATGGTGGCGTCGGTGCCATGGCCGTCTTCTTTGTCGCCCTGCATGGTCTCTAGGGAACCGAGGCAGCCGAGTTCGCCTTCAACCGTTACCCCCACTTTGTGCGCCAGCGCCACAACCTCGCGGGTGACCTGCACGTTGTATTCGTAACTCGCAATGGTTTTGCCATCGGCCTCCAGGCTGCCGTCCATCATCACCGAGCTGAAGCCCAGGTCGATGGCGCCCTGGCATACCGCCGGGCTTTGGCCATGGTCCTGGTGCATGACCAGCGGAATATGGGGATACGACTCGATGGCCGCCTGGATCAGGTGCTTGATAAAGGCCTCGCCCGCATATTTGCGCGCACCGGCGCTGGCTTGCAGGATGACGGGAGCACCGGCCTCGTCGGCGGCGGACATCACGGCCTGTACCTGCTCGAGGTTATTCACGTTAAAGGCCGGTATACCGTAGCCGTGTGTGGCGGCATGGTCGAGCAATTCGCGCATGGAGACGAGGGCCATAAGTGCTTCCTTCCAGGGAGAACGGGGTGCGAGAGACGGCGTGTAACCAGGTGGTAACCAGGCTCGATTGGGATTCTATCGGGCGCCGAACAGAGCCGACCCTACGCGCACCATGGTGCTGCCCGCGGCGACTGCCGCCTCCAAGTCTGCACTCATGCCCAGCGACAGAGTGTCCATCGCTACGCCGGCATTGCACACGCGGTCCCACAAGGCCTTGGCGGCCTGGTGCGCAGCCAAGGCAGTGGCGTAGTCCGGCGCAGGCTCGGGGATGGTCATCAGACCGCGCAGCTTGAGGCGGGGCAGCACTGCCACCTGGCGCGCCAGGTCCAAGGCATCGGCGGGCGCGACCCCTGCCTTGTTCGCCCCGCCGTCGATGTTGACCTGAAGGCACACCTGCAAAGGCGGCATGCCCGCAGGACGCTGCTCGCTCAGACGCTGGGCGATCTTCAGGCGATCCACGCTGTGAACCCAGTCGAAGTGTTCTGCCACCAAACGGGTTTTGTTACTTTGAATCGGGCCGATGCAGTGCCACTCGATGTCGCTGCACACCGCAAGCGCGCGGCAGGCAAGGATTTTTTCGACGCCTTCCTGGATGTAGTTTTCACCGAAACGCGTCTGCCCGGCTTGGTACGCCTCCAGAACCGCTGACAAGGGAAAGGTCTTGGAGACTGCCAACAATTCCACACTCTGTGGATCGCGTCCGCTCGCAGCGCACTGGACGGCTATACGCTCGCGCACCAAAAGCAATCGTTCTTGCAAAATGTTATTCATAATGGTGCTGGCCTTGTGCCGGCGACCTGGGGGCGGGGAGCATGGGCTTACAGGGACTCAGGGGGCAGGCAAAAATGGACATTACACAGTTACTGGCATTCGGCGTCAAAAACAAGGCATCCGACTTGCATTTATCGGCGGGTATGCCGCCGATATTACGGGTGCATGGGGATACCCGGCGCATCAACGTCGAAGCGCTGGACCACCCGACCGTGCTGGCTTTGGTTATGGACATCATGAACGATGTCCAGCGCAAGCATTTTGAAGAGTTCCTGGAGATCGACTTCGCGTTTGAAATTGAGGGGCTGGCCCGCTTTCGGGTCAACGCGTTCAACCAGCAGCACGGAGCTGGCGCCGTTTTGCGCACCATTCCCAACACCATTTTGACCTTGGAGCAATTGAACGCTCCCGCAATTTTTGCGGAACTCGCACTGAGAAACAATGGCCTGGTATTGGTCACAGGACCCACCGGGTCGGGTAAGTCCACCACCTTGGCCGCCATGGTGGATTACTTGAATGACCATATGCAGGGTCATATCCTCACGGTGGAAGACCCGATCGAATTTGTCCACCGGTCCAAAAATTGTCTGGTGAACCAGCGTGAGGTGGGCTCTCACACCCGCAGCTTCTCGGCAGCGCTGCGCTCTGCGCTGCGTGAAGACCCGGATGCGATTCTGGTGGGCGAGATGCGCGACCTGGAGACGATCCGTCTGGCCATCACCGCCGCCGAAACTGGGCATCTGGTATTCGCCACCTTGCACACCTCCAGCGCCGCCAAGACCATAGACCGGATCATTGACGTGTTTCCTGCCGAGGAAAAGGAAATGATCCGTGCAATTGTTTCTGAGTCTTTGCAGGGCGTGATCTCGCAAACCCTGTGCAAAACCGCCGATGGAGCCGGGCGGGTCGCAGCGCATGAAATCATGCTGGGCACACCCGCCATCCGCAACCTGATCCGCGAAGGCAAGGTGGCCCAGATGTATTCATCGATCCAGACCGGCAACCGCGCCGGCATGCAAACCATGGACCAGAGTTTGCGCATGCTGGTCAACGCCGGGAAAATTTCCCTGGAAGAGGCGCGTGCCAAAGCCAAAACACCAGAAGATTTCATTGTATGAACGCTGAAACTGCGCACCAGCAGGAGTGGGCCTGGCTGTATGTGATGTTTGACGAAGTTGTACGACGTGCAGGAAGTGACCTTTTCCTGATTGCTAACGCGCCGCCAGCCGTCAAAGTAAATGGCCAGATGGTCCGCCTTGGCGGCAAAGCCATCAGCGGCAACAAAACCCTGGCGATTGCCCATGCCATCATGACCCCGCAGCAGCTCAGCCATTTTCACCAGAGCAAGGAGAGTAATTTCGCCATCGCACCGCCATCACGGCCGCGTTTCAGGGTCAATGCTTTCATGCAGTTGGGCGAGATCGGCATGGTGTTCCGGGTGGTTGCCCAGCACCCGCCAAGCCTGGACAGTCTGGCCTTACCAAGCGTTGTGAAAGCCATCGCTTTGAGCCCGCGCGGACTGGTGATGCTGGTGGGCGCGACCGGTGCCGGTAAGTCGACTAGCCTGGCCGCCATGGTGGACTGGATCAATGAGCACACCCGTGGTCACATCGTGACCGTGGAAGATCCGATCGAGTTTTTGCATCCCCATAAGCAATGCCTGGTCACGCAGCGGGAAATCGGGATTGACACGCTGGACTGGGCTGTGGCCTTGAAAAATGCCTTGCGCCAAGCGCCTGACGTCATCGTGGTCGGCGAATTGCGCGACCGCGAATCCACCGAACAAGCCGTGGCATTTTCGGAAACCGGGCACCTGGTTCTTGCGACTTTGCATGCCAACAACACCAACCAGGCATTGGATCGGATTCTGAGTTTTTTCCCGGACAGCAGACGCACGGCGCTGTACCTGGATTTGTCCATGAATCTGCGTGCCGTGATTTCGCAGCGGTTGGTGCGCCGGGCCGATGGCAAGGGCCGAATCCCGGCGGTAGAAGTCATGGTCAACGCCCCATTGATAAGCGACCTCATGCGCAAAGGCGACATACCAGGCATCCGCTTGGCGATGGAACACAGCCCGAGCGCCGGCATGCAAACCTTCAATCAGTCGCTCTTCGCGTTGTTTGAGGCGGGGGCTATCAACCTGGACGACGCCTTGCGCAACGCGGACTCGCTGAACGACTTGCGCCTGCACATCAAGCTCCACAGCAAGCGCCAAGGTATAAAGGATCTGTCTGCAGGAACCGAACACCTGGGCATTTTGTAACTTTTTTCCGTACCTTTATGAACCGACACTCCTCCGTGAATAGCAAAGCGTATGTACCGTCTGCCCCCGCTCGCGTGGCTTTTCTGGGCCTTGGCGTCATGGGCGGCCCCATGGCCGCTCACCTGGCCTTGGCTGGCCATCAGGTAACGGTTTACAACCGCACCGCCGCCAAATCACAAGCCTGGCTGGACGAATTCGGCACCACCACCAGCACACTCGGCCCCCACGCCCAAGCGGCTACTCCGCGCGAGGCCGCCGCCCAAACCGACATCGTGTTCTGCTGCGTCGGCAACGACGCCGATCTGCGCAGCATCGTTACCGGCCCTGACGGCGCTTTCGCGGGCATGCGCCCCGGCGCAGTGCTGGTCGACCACACCACCGCGTCGGCCGACATCGCCCGCGAACTTAGTGCGCTGGCGCAGGCCAATCAGCTGGATTTCATCGACGCCCCGGTCTCGGGCGGACAAGCCGGTGCCCAGAATGGCGCGCTCACGGTGATGTGCGGGGGTGACGCCCAGGCCTTTGCACGCATACAGGCAGTGGCCATGGCATTTTCAAAAGCCGTGACGCTGCTGGGCCCAAGTGGCAGTGGGCAATTGGCAAAAATGGTGAATCAGATTGCCATTGCCGGTCTGGTGCAAGGCCTGAGCGAGGCGCTGGCCTTTGGTCAACGCGCCGGTCTGGACATGCATCAGGTGCTAGAGGTCATTGGCAAAGGCGCAGCCCAAAGCTGGCAAATGGACAACCGGGGCCGTACCATGCTGGACAACACATTTGATTTCGGCTTCGCGGTGGACTGGATGCGCAAAGACCTGGGGCTGGTACTCGACGAGGCCAAGCGCAACGGTGCACGGCTTCCGGTGACCGCGCTGGTGGACCAGTTTTACGCGGACCTGCAGCAGGCGGGTGCCAGCCGCTGGGATACGTCTAGCCTGATCACGCGTCTGCGTTGAGTTGCTGGGCGCTCACTGCGCCAGGGCCGGGGGTGCAGGCAACATCCCCTCCAGATCCTGCTCGCTGAGCGTATCCAGTATGCGCACCACCCGTGTCACGCCGTTGAGACCGCTCACGATGTCGGTCATAAGGGCGATTTCTTTGGCCGTGGCACGGCCCTGCACGTACACAACGCCGCGCTCAACCGTGATCTTGAAAGCATTGGCGATCAAATTCTTTTCGTCAATCAGCGCGGCCCGGATACGTGAAGCAAGAATGCCATCGGAGACACGCGCCGTCATGGGCGTGTTGTCCATAACGGCGAGTTCGTTGAGTGTTTTTTGCGCGTTTTCAATGTCGCGAACAATTTTTTCCACCTGGGCCTTGCGCTTTTCATCGGGCACTTCCCCGGTGATCAGGGCCGTCCGGTTATAGCTGGACACATTGACGTGCACCGCATCACCCAGAGCCTCACGGATACGCAGAGCTGCCTTGGTCTCAATGCCGCGGTCCTCCACCACCGCACCAGGGGTTCTGCGGTCCGTGGCGACCATGGTGCCCACAGCCGCACCTCCCGCCATGATGGCTGGCACTGCGATACAACCGCCCAGCTGCAGCAACAGCACCCCAACGGCGGCAGACAAGCTCCATGGCATACGGTGGCAGGTCATTACGTCCTCTCGCTTTCGTCACCCATCAATACCGCGTCAACACCATCACAGATGCAATGCAGCGCAAGAATGTGCACCTCCTGGACGCGCGCGGTGCGGGGATGGGGCACACAAATGTGCACGTCGGTTTCACGCAGCATTTTCCCCATCTTGCCCCCGTCGCGACCGCTCAGACCGATTACCACCATGTCGCGCGCGTGGGCTGCGTCGACCGCAGCCATGATGTTGGACGAATTACCGCTTGTGCTGATGGCGATAAGCACATCACCCGGCTGCCCTAGCGCCCGCACTTGGCGCGAAAACACCGCGTCGAACGAGTAATCGTTGCCCACCGCAGTCAGGATGGAAGTGTCGGTTGTCAGAGCAATCGCGGCCAGCTCAGGCCGTTCACGCTCAAAGCGCCCGACGAATTCGGCGCTGAAATGCTGGGCATCGGCGGCTGAACCGCCATTGCCGCAGGCCAGCACCTTGCCACCACTGGTCAAGCTAGCGACGATGGCAGTGATCGCCTCTGCAATCGGTTTGCTCAGAATGGGAGCGGCCTGGTATTTCAGGTCGGCGCTGTCGATGAAGTGTTGTTCGATGCGGGATTCAAGCATGGCCTGATGATACCGTGGCACCCACCGGGAACACTTGTTGCCACTACCGTCCGGCGTCAAATGCCGCCTGCAACCAGTGCAATCCATCTGGGGTCACTTCGACCACGTCAAAGCGGCACGGCGGAAGGCTGCGCAAGCTGGCCAAATAATGCTGTGCGGCGAACACAATGCGTCCCTGCTTGGTCCGGCCGACGCTGGCAGCAGCCCCGCCGTGCGCGACAGAGCGGCGACGTCGTACTTCGACAAAAACCAAAGTGGTGTCCGGTGCGCGCATGATCAGGTCGATCTCGCCGCCGCCGCGTCCCGGGGTTCGATAATTGCGCGCCAATAGGCGCAAGCCCCGGCCCTGCAAATAGGCCAAGGCCTCATCCTCACCCGCATCTCCGGCTTTTTTGGTCGTCGGCGCGGAACCCGACCGTTCAAAGGAATTCATCCATGGGTGCTTTATCAAACGACGGCTACGGCCCGGCACTGCATGCCGCGCAGTCAGCCGCCGGTGCCCAGCATTATCCGCAAGGCTGCCTGTATGTACTGGCCACGCCCATCGGCAATTTGGCCGACATCACGCTGCGCGCGCTGCATTTGCTGCAACTGGCCGATACCGTGGCCTGCGAAGACACGCGCCACACCCAGACCATGCTGCGCGCCTACGGCATCGACAAGCCCGCCCCACACTTGTTGGCCGTGCACCAGCACAACGAAATGCAGGCCGCACAAGAAGTGGCCGCCCGGCTGCGCCAAGGACAGCGCGTGGTCTACGTCAGCGACGCAGGCACGCCCGGCATCAGCGACCCCGGGGCGCGCTTGGTCGCCCAGCTGCGCAAAGACCGTGTGCGCGTGGTGCCGCTGCCGGGCGCCAGCAGTGTGACCACGCTGCTGAGCGCCGCAGGGGTGGACGACAGCACCGCCGCGGGATTTGTCTTCATCGGCTTTTTGCCAGCGAAAGCCACTGAGCGCGCCGCTGCGCTGCAATCGCTGCAACAACAAGCGCGCGCGGTGGTACTGCTGGAAGCCCCGCACCGCATCGCCGCGCTGGCACAGGCATTGGCAGCGTGGGGCAACCGCGCGGTCACCATCGGGCGCGAGCTGACCAAACAGTTCGAAAACATCCACACGCTGCCTGCTGCAGAACTCAGCGCATGGCTGGAGGCGGACGCAAACCGGCTGCGCGGGGAGTTCACCCTGGTGCTGCATCCAGCAATCCAAGCGCAGCCCGATGCGCCGGATACCCGTGTCCTGTCCCTGCTGATGGCGCACCTGCCGCTGAAAACGGCAGTTCAACTGGCCGCGCAGATCAGCGGGGAATCGAAAAATGTCTTGTACGCGCAGGCTCTGGCGCTGAAAGAGCATCCGTCAGGCTGAGCCAATCGCCTGCATCACACGACCGAAGGGCATTGGGGCAACGCCAGCGCAAAGGACGCGTCCTGCCAAAGCTCAGGGTGCTTGCTCAGGCGCTGCCATAACCGCTGCCGCAGCGCGCAATTTGTCTTTTTTACTCGGGCGCTTACCCTTGATGCCGCCGATGCACTGCGGGTCAAACGCGCGCGGGACTGCACTCTGAACCGGCTCAAAACCGGCAACCACTTCCAGCACCGGATCCAGACCCTGGCGCTTGCAAATCAGCTCCCAATGCGGCTGGGTATCGGCGCAGACAAAACTCAGAGCCAGGCCCTCATTTCCGGCGCGCCCGGTGCGTCCGCTGCGGTGGGTGTAATCGTCGACAGAGCGCGGCAAGTCGTAATGGACCACAACCGGCATCTGCGCAATGTCGATGCCCCGCGCGGCGAGGTCGGTGGCGACCAGCACCGCGATCCGCCCGGCCTGGAAGTCCGCCAGCACTTGGCTGCGTTTGCCCTGGCTGAGTTGCCCGTGCAGCGGCTCCGCCGCGACGCCCCCTTTGCGTAATTTGTCGGCCACGATTTCGGCGGCAAACTTGGTCGCTACAAATACCAACACCCGGTCCCATGCGTATTGCGCCACAAGATGGCGCAACAACCGGGTGCGCATGTCCGGATCGACAGCAATCGCGCTGTGCGAGATGGCCGCAGGAATGCTGGCAGGTGCTTCGACGCGGATGCGCAGCGGCTGGTGCAACATGCTATCGGCCAGCGCCTGCACCCCCGGCGCAAAGGTGGCTGAAAAAAACAAATTTTGGCGGCGAGGCGGCAACTGCAGGGCAATGCGCGCCCATTCGGCAGCAAAGCCTGCGTCCAGCATGCGATCCGCCTCATCGAGCACCAAGGTTTGCACGGCGTCAATTGACAGCGCATGGCGCTCCAGCAGGTCCAGTAAACGGCCAGGCGTGGCCACCACCAGGTCGGCACCACCGCGCAAAGCCAGCATCTGCGGGTTCACCGACACGCCACCAAACAGGGCGCGCACCCGCAAATCCAAAGGATTCGCCCAGGCTTGTGCCAAGCGCGCGACTTGCACCACTAATTCCCGGGTCGGCACCAGCACCAAAGCCCGCACCACCCGCCGACGCGCGGCTATTGCGTCGCCAGCCGCCAGACGGTCCAGCAAGGGCAACAGATAAGCAGCCGTTTTGCCGGAGCCGGTGGGGGCAATTGCCAGCACGTCCTGCCCGTCCAGCACCGCGCCAATAGCCGCACGCTGCACGGGCGTAGTTCCCACAAACCCGGCGGCGTGCGCAGCGGCGCTGAGTTTCGGGGATAGGCCGAGTGCGGAAAAAGGCATGGCGAGTGGCGAGTGGCGAGTGGCGAGTTGCAGACTAGGAGGCTAGCTGGCGGTGCTGGGGCAAAAAAAATGGCCTCGCTGGGAGGCCATCCGGTTAGCGCAGCGGAAATTACGCTTTCTTGGCGTACGCGCTGCACCAGCCTTTGGACGCCACTTGTTTGCCGGCAAACAAGGGGCATGCGCCACCGGCGTCACCGGCTTTGCCTTGGAACAGGGCGCAGTTGCCGCAGTTTTGACCAGCGGCAAACTTGGGGAACTTGGCTTTGTCCACGCCAGCGGCATCAGACTTGTAGCCCAGGCCTGCGGCGGCAGAGTCTTTTTCGTCCACCATGGGGGCGGCTGCAAAGGCCGAAGCGCTCAGCAAAGCACCGGCACCGAAACACAACTGCACTGCGAATTCACGACGATTTGACATGTTTGACTTTCCATGAAGAAGTACTGGCAACACCATAGCTGCCTGGGGTCGATTGTCCTACATAGCGGCAGGGAGGCGAAAACGCTTTACAAACTCTTTGCGCGGCGGCTCAGAATCTCGAACGCCGGAAGTGTCTTGCCTTCCAACACCTCCAGGAATGCGCCCCCCCCCGTGGAGATGTAGCCGACCTGCGCCTCAATGCCGTATTTGGCAATCGCCGCCAGGGTATCACCACCGCCAGCGATACTGAACGCGGGCGACGAGGCAACCGCCTGGGCAATGGTTTTGGTGCCGCCCTCAAAAGCGGCGAACTCGAACACACCCACCGGACCGTTCCAGACAATGGTGCCGGCCTGCTGCAATTGCGCCGCCAGCCCGGCTGCGGTGTGTGGGCCTATGTCCAGAATCAGGTCATCGTCGGCGACCGCGCTTGCCGCTTTGGTGGTCGCTACGGCGTCCGTGCTGAAGGTGGTGGCGGTGACCACGTCGCTCGGGATGGGCACGGCAGCGCCACGTGCGCGCATCATCTCCATAATGGCGCGCGCCTCATCCACCAGATCGCGTTCGGCTAGGCTTTTTCCGATGGGCAGACCGGCGGCCAACATGAAGGTGTTGGCGATGCCGCCGCCCACGATCAACTGGTCTACTTTTTCAGCCAGGCTTTTGAGGATAGTGAGTTTGGTCGACACCTTGGAGCCCGCCACGATCGCCACCAGAGGGCGCTTGGGGGCGAGCAGGGCTTGGCTGATGGCGTCCATCTCAGCGGCCAGCAGCGGTCCGGCGCAGGCGATGGGCGCGTACTCGGCAATACCGTAGGTGCTGGCCTCGGCGCGGTGGGCGGTGCCAAAAGCGTCGTGCACAAAGATGTCGCACAAAGCCGCCATCTTGCGTGCGAGGGTCTCGCTGTTTTTCTTTTCGCCGACGTTTACGCGGCAGTTCTCCAGCAACACCAGTTCGCCGGGTGCAAGGGCAACACCGTCCGTCCAGTTCGACAGCACCGGAACCGGGCGACCCAGCAGTTCGCCCAGGCGTTCTGCCACCGGAGCCAGGGAGTCTTCGGGCTTGAAGCTGCCTTCAGTGGGGCGGCCCAGGTGGCTGGTGACCATGACCGCCGCCCCGGCGTCCAGCGCCATGCGTATGCAGGGAACCGATGCGCGGATGCGTGTGTCTTCGGTGATGGCACCGCTGGCGTCTTGCGGCACATTCAAGTCGGCGCGGATAAACACTCTTTTGCCGCGCACCTGGCCGCTGGCACACAGATCGGAAAAGCGTATGGTTTGCATGGCTGAATAAAGCTGGGGTTAAAAAAAGGGCCGGTGCGCTGCAGCTACCAGCCCAGCCCGATGTGCAGCGGCAGATACACCGCCATTCCGGCGACGATGGTACCCAAGACCGCCTGGCTCTTGCCCTCGCGCCAGAAAAAGTACAGGGCGCCCGCAACCATAGCCACCAGACGCGCATCCTCCAGCGTCTGGATGAATCGGCCATTGGTCATCACCACTTCGGGAACAACAACGGCCGTGAGCGCGGCGATGGGCGCGTAATTCAAACCGCGCTGAGCCCAGCGCGGCAAGGTCCATTCGGCATCCGACATGAAAAAA
>CAMAQV010000055.1 GCA_945860595.1 Comamonas sp. lk | reverse complement strand
ATCATTTCAACAAATTACCACGCTCTGTACCGGACTCAAGCATGGTAAGGATACGAGTGTTATTGTGGTGGATGACACCCATACCAGCTTTATGAAGGAATTTTCTCGACATGGACAACACAGCTTCTGTGAGTATGCAAAGGATGCCACAGATGTACTCACTGCAAAGGCCCACGATCTTTACGCTGGACAAATGCCGCCGATTGACAATCCTTCTGTTTTAGATCAGTTTAGGCGAATTCACAGCATTGAGTTTTATTCAAACTTAATCGCATTCAAACTGAATCCTCTGGCTGCACAAAAACCTGAAGGTATAGTAAATAAAGCACCAATTACTTTCTCACAAGATTTCAGATACCAAGGGCGTGACTCCTGCCAAGTCAATTGGCCAAATCCGTTTTTAGATAAAAAGATTAGGCTTTTTGGTGGTGGCATATAGGGTTGGTAGTATTACTTCAAATAAGCTCCGCCCTAGGCTGGATAAATCATGCAACACCCGCTGATTTACCTGCGAAACCTCAAAGATCGTCTGTTCCAGCGTAGCTTGCTAGGGCAGCTGTTATTGAGCAACCGGCTACGGCCGGATTCACGGCGCATTCATCTCGTCGCTGCGACCCGCTTGAGCAAAGCCGCGTTTTGGACACAATCCGCGCTGGGGCAAAGCCTGAAAAGCCAGACTAATCGGCCTGACGTGGCTGTTCATATCCATTACGCCAACGGGCAGGGTCTGCCCACAATTTACAACCAGCATATTCGTGCCTGCAGCGCATCCGACATATTGTTGTTCGTACATGACGACATATGCTTTAACGATAACAACTGGCCGGAACTGGTCCGTGCGGGTATAGGCCAATTTGATTTGGTGGGCGTGGCAGGAAACGTCCGGCTGCAGGAAAACCAACCCGCCTGGCTTTTCAAGCCCACCCAGACCGACAAGCCGGCCTTCGTTTGGGACCATGGTTTTCTATCGGGGGCGGTTTCCCATGGAGTAGACAAACAGTCTGTGAAACAAATTTACGGTCATGCCCCCATGCCATGCCAGGTCTTGGACGGGGTGTTCATTGCAGCGGATTGTGCCTTCCTCAAACGGGCCCGAGTTCGGTTCGATGAACGGTTTCCGTTCCACTTTTACGACCTTGATTTTTGCCGCAGCGCGCGCCGGGCGGGTTTAACCATGGCCACCTGGCGTATCAACCTGACGCATTCAAGCGCCGGCGCTTTTGGGTCGCCAGAGTGGCGGCGTTGCTGGGGTCTGTACCAGCAAAAGTGGAGCCCCCGCTTCCAGGCGGCCCAACCGAAGCGCTAAAAAACCTATCCATCACCTGCTGCGCCACCCGCGCACCCGCAACCGGCGCGCTGATGCTCTCGTAATTGCGGATGGTCAGCGCCAGCGGATCCAGCTGCAGGCGCTGGAGTAACTGCTTTTGCCCCTGGGTGATAAATGGCACGACCGGGCTGTAGGCGCTGGGAACCAATATCCCCAGATTGCGGTGTATGGCCAGGCGCCGGCCTGCGCCGTGCAGGCGGTTGGTCCAGTCTTCTTCGGCCAGCGACAGGGTGTCGTACAGGTCTTCGTCCAGCGCGATAGCACGCACAGCGGCGGGCCGGCAAGCCAAAAATTTGCCATCCAGCACCACCGCGCTTTGCACCATCGGGCCGTCCATCTCGCCGGCCACATGCACATCCACCATGTTCTCCCTCACGGGCGATGGGCGCATCAGGCCCCAGGCCCTGTAGGCCGGCAAATCCAAGGTCCAGTCTTTTTGCACCCAGCGCAAGGCGCCACCGCAGCCCACCACATCGGCATGCTGTAGCGCAGCGGCTAGTTCGGAAAATAAGGCCGGCTGGTAGAGCCGCAGCTGGGGCTGCATGAAGACCACCATGTCATGGGTACTCTGTGCCAGCGTCTGGTTGAAAGCGGCAATGCGGTCACGTGGGTCACAGCTGCGGTAGGCGATATCCCACCCGGGCGGGTGGGCGCACTGGCTGCGGGCCTGCAATTCCAAGGCCTGCAGGTCTGCCTCCAGAAGGCAGGGCACCAACACGAGTACGCGCCAGGGGTCGGCCCCTGCACCTCCCGGCGCGGGAGCGGGCGATGCAGCCTCCCGCTTTGGCGAACTGGCTGGCGACGGTACAGACGCCTGCGTGGCCACCTGGCGCGCCGCCGAGAGCAGACGAAGATGGCGGGCCTGCATGGGCGTGAGGTGGCCCTGCGCCTTAAGGGCCGTCAGCGCGCCCAGTGCGGTCTGGGCAGGGGCCGGTGTGCCCAGATTCAGCGCGATGGCGGCCAGCAGCAGGTGCGCGTCTGCGGCAGTAGCACGCTCTAACGCAGGAAGGTGTTCGATGATCAGGCCACGGGCCGCCAGCAGCTCGCCCATGCGTACCATTTGCCGGGCGCGCAGCACATGGGCTGCGCCACAGGCCGGATAGTGGCGCAGGCACAGATCCAGGATGCGGCGCGAACCGTCCACGTGGCCGTGGTACCACACCAGCTCGGCGCGCTGCAGCAGCACCTGCTGGGGAAGAGGTGCAACGGTGGAGCGGTTCACCAGTTCCCCCGCGCGTGCCTGGCGCAACAAATCCAGGGCCGCCGCTTCAAACTCTGCGGCAAACTTTTTTCCATTACCCATGCTGCTGCTGCGCAGGCGGGCACGGGCTTCTCGTCGGAAGGTGGCCAACAGCGTGTTGTCGTGCGCGAGTTCCAGGGCGCGTTGAACGTACCGGTCGTAACTGTTCACCGCCAGCGAAGCAAAGCCCAGATTGCACACGATGGAACGACCGACGCGACTGATCAGCGATTGGCCCGACAAGGTCAGCAGCGGCACACCTGCGTAGGCCGAATAGCACGAGGTGGTGCCGCCGTTAAAGGGGTAGGTGTCCAGAATCAGGTCGATCTCCTGGTAGCGCGTCCAGAAGTCCTTGGTCGGCTGGGCGGGGCTCAGGATGATCTGGCTGCGGTCAATATGCGCTGCATCCAGCCGCGCTTCAAAAGCCAGGGCAATGGCCGGGTCGCCAAAGCTGGGAGATTGGATGAGCAGGCGGGCGCTGGGCAGCGCGTGCAAGATTTGTGACCAGCAGTTCAGCATGTTCGGCGTCACTTTGGCGAGATTACCCATGCACGCAAAGGTGATGTAGCCGTTTTTCAGCAAGGGCGGCGGCCCCACGTCGGGCACATCGGTCATCGGGTCAAAACACCACAGCGCATGCGGCAAGACCAAGGGGTTCTCCGCGTAGTAAGCCGAGGCCTGCGGGGTGTGAACATGCGGGTCCATGAACTTGGCATCCACACTGCGCAAGCCTGTGGTCGGCGGATAAGCCAGGCCCGTGAGCTGCACCCTGGCAAGGCGGCGGGTGAGCATGGGCAGCCGGTTGCCCGCCGTGTGGCCGCTGAGCTCCACAAGTACGTCCAGCTGATGGGCCACCATAAAGACTTCCAACTCGGCGTCGCTCAGAGGGTCGACATCAAAAAAATAATCGGCTGCGGCTTGGAAGGCCTCGGTCTGCGCGTCATAGGGCATCTCCGCGGCGTTTTGGCTGTAGATCAGCACCTCAAAGCGGGTTTTGTC
The DNA here is from genome assembly GCA_945860595.1 of Comamonas sp. lk. GTDB lineage: Bacteria > Pseudomonadota > Gammaproteobacteria > Burkholderiales > Burkholderiaceae_C > Allorhodoferax. The sequence goes on along the minus strand of CAMAQV010000055.1, from coordinate 8,617 downwards.
GTGGTTTTCAATCAAGGGGCGCGAGAAGTAGCGCACCGAGTGTTCGCGAAAATCTGCGCCCCAATAGCCCACCCGGATCTTGACGCTGGCTCCATCGGGACTGCTTTTGGCCGCCGGCTGCGGCAGCAGGCGCAAGGACTTGAGCGCACGCGAGGGCGGAGCCGGTGGCAGCGATGCATCGGGCACCGGGCGCGAGGCCAGGGTGTCGGCCCAGAACTGATGCTCTTGCGCCAGGCGGGCTTCGTCCGCTTCGGCATAGGCCAGGGGGAAAAGATAGCCCATACCCGCATAGGGGTTTTCAAAATTGCTCAACCACGCCGCCAGCATGAAATCTCTGGCGCGCACCGCTTCTCCATGGCCCATGGCAAGGGAGCCCAGTATTTGGTCTACCTGGGCTGCGAAATCCGCACTGTCTTTGAGCAAGGCCAAATAGGGCAGCGCCTCTTCGCTACGGCGCATATCAATCAGTGCCTGGCACAGCTGGTACAACACATCCAGCCTGCGGTCATCCAGGCGGTAGGCGTGCTGCAGCAATGCAAGGTGGGAAGCCTTGTTGCCCAGTCGCTTATGGCAAAAAGCCATGTGCAGCAGAAGGGAAATGTCGTCCGGCTGTTTGCGCAGCAGGCGCAATAAAAGCAGGCTGGCGCCAGCGTAGTCGCCCTGCGCCTGCAAGGCCTTGACCTTGGCGGTGCGCCCGCCCAAGGTCCATGCCAGAGCCCAACCGCACCGCGCCGCTGCGCGAAAGGCGGCGGAGATGTTTAGCGGGACATTGCGCGCCATATGCGGCATGCGGTTTCGCGCGGTACGGGTCTAGCGGGCAGGCTGGCCGCCAGCCCCGGCCGGCTTGGGGCTGATCGCCACCAACAGGCCCTCGGTAGCCAGGACGACAAAGTCTGGCGGATAAGCCAGCTCTTTGAGCGCCCACTGAAAGGCGTGGGCAAAAAGGCTGCGGCGGACAAAGCCCATGCGCTGCTGGGCCTGGTAGCTGGCTGCCTGCAAAAAGGCTTTTTCGAGTGCGCGGGTGATTTTGTTTACCGACAGCGCTCTGCGGTTCTCACGCAGCAGGGTGGAAGACACTTGCGTGGAAATGCTGTGGGCCAATGCCTGGGCCTGGGCCTCATCCTGTTGCGAGTTGAACACGCGGCAATTTCCTTGGCAGTTGAACAAAAAACCCCTCGGCTGAGGGGTTATGTCTGCGCACTATGCAGGCCTGCAGTCAATTGCGGCATGCCGCAGGGAAATACACGGCTGGAGTTCCGGTGCAAGTCCAGGTCAAGACGCCACCGTTATAGTTAGTATTAGAGGCGGCATTATTGCTAACGTCACTCCAATTGTTAACAAGCGACGCGTTTACGTCAGCACCGAGGCTTGCAAAAACACCAGCCACTTCAACGCCAGTGGCTGAAGGGTTAATTGCGCCGAAATAGGCATTCGCTGCAACGGAACAATTCGAACCTACATTGTCATCCAAGGTTCCAGCCGACTGGTATTGCTCGCCTATGCAAGTCTTGATTTGATCAAACGACGAAACCAATTGGCTGACCTTGGCCCGAATAGTGTAATTTTGGTATTGCGGCAAAGCCACCGCAGCCAAGATGCCGATGATGGCCACCACAATCATCAGCTCGATCAGGGTGAAACCCTTTTGGATACTGCGCTTCATAAAAAATACCCCTCTTAAAAAAACGATTTTGAGTGTGGTGCGTAGCGCATTCCGATCCCTCGTCTGCGCTGAGCTCCCAGACAAATTGCGGGTCCGCGCGACCAGTAATAACAACTTGTGTTGGCAAATGTACGCAGGCCTATCCCGGGGCGTCTCCCCCAAACGGGGGAATTTTTGGTGATATTTCGGCAATGCTGCGCGTGGCGCAGACTAGGCGCTAACGCATCCGAATACAGCCCTTAGGCGGGCTGGTCGTCGGTGGCTTGCGCGTGCTGCATGCTGCTACGGCGCGCAAGCAGGGTACCAATACCCAGTACAAGGGCTGCGCCCAGGGCTGGAGCCGCGTAGTGCAGCCAATGGAGTTCTCCTGCCAGCGTCGTGAGCACGTTATCACTGACGATGGTCTCGCCGCCCACCCAGCCGATCAAGGCCGCCCCAAAGGTGACAACGATGGGGTAGCGCTCCATCAGGCGGATCATGAGCGTGCTACCAAAAATAACCAGCGGAATGCTGATAGCCAGGCCCAATATAAGCAGCGTGGTGCTGCCTTTGGCCGCAGCGGCAACCGCGATGACATTGTCCAGGCTCATGACCAGATCGGCGATGAGAATGGTCCGCACTGCCGCCATAAGCGAACCATATTCCTTGCTCTCGCCCTCGCCTTCGTGGCCGTCACCGAGCAGTTGGGTACCAATCCACAGAAGCAGCAAGCCGCCCACGATTTGCAAGTACGGCAGGGCCAGCAGCTGCGCGGCCACCACCGTGAGCACAATGCGCAGGACCACCGCCGCGCCCGAGCCGAAGAGCACGGCTTTTTTCTGCTGCGCCGGCGGCAGGCTGCGTGCGGCCAGGGCGATGACCACGGCGTTGTCACCGGACAAAATGATGTTGATCCAGATGATCTTGAGCAACCCAAGCCAAAAAACAGGGTCTTGCAAGAATTCCATAGTGCGTGCTCCTTCGGATAGTTATGGCCCCGCCCTGCGGGAGAACGGGTTGCTTGCTTAGAGCAGCGCTTTGAGCAACTTGCCCATTTCGGACGGGTTGCGCGTGACTTTAAAGCCGCACTCTTCCATGACGGCCAATTTGGCATCAGCGGTGTCGGCCCCGCCGCTGATCAACGCACCGGCATGGCCCATGCGTTTGCCTGCAGGGGCAGTCACTCCAGCGATGAAGCCAACGATGGGTTTTTTCATATTGAGCTTGCACCAGCGCGCCGCCTCGGCCTCGTCGGGGCCCCCGATTTCACCAATCATGATGACGGCGTCTGTGTCGGGGTCGTCGTTGAAAGCGCGCATGATGTCGATGTGCTTCAAGCCATTGATGGGGTCGCCGCCAATGCCCACGGCGCTGGACTGGCCCAGGCCGATTTCAGTGAGTTGCGCTACCGCCTCGTAGGTGAGCGTGCCCGAGCGGCTGACGACACCAATGCGGCCCTTGCGGTGGATATGGCCGGGCATGATGCCGATCTTGATTTCCTCGGGCGTGATCAGACCGGGGCAGTTAGGCCCGAGCAGCAGCGTCTTTTTGCCACCAGCGGCTTCCTTGGCGCGCATCTTGTTGCGCACTTCCAGCATGTCCTTGACCGGAATGCCCTCGGTAATGCAAATGGCCAAATCGAGGTCGGCCTCGACCGCTTCCCAAATAGCGGCAGCCGCACCGGGAGGCGGCACGTAAATCACCGATACCGTAGCACCGGTGGCGCCCGCGGCTTCTTTAACGGAGGCGTAAATCGGGATGTTGAGGACCGACTCTCCGGCCTTTTTGGGGTTCACGCCAGCGACAAAGCAGGCTTTGCCGTTGGCGTACTCCTGGCATTTTTCGGTATGGAACGCGCCGGTCTTGCCGGTGATGCCCTGGGTAATGACGCGGGTGTCTTTGTTGATGAAGATCGACATGGCGGTTTCTTTCTGACGGTGGCGTGGGCTGCGGGGCTTCAGGCGTGGGCGTTGACAGCGGCCACCACTTTCTGGGCGGCTTCGGCCATGGTGTCGGCGCTGATGATGGGCAGCCCCGAGTCGGCCAGCATCTTCTTGCCGATGTCTTCGTTGGTGCCCTTCATGCGCACCACCAGCGGCACGCTCAGGTTCACCGCCTTGCACGCAACGATGACGCCGGTGGCAATGGTGTCGCACTTCATGATGCCGCCGAAGATGTTGACCAGAATGGCTTTGACCTTGGGGTTTTTCAGCATGATCTTGAAGGCCTCGGTGACCTTCTCGGGGGTGGCGCCGCCGCCCACGTCCAGGAAGTTAGCCGGCTCTGCGCCAAACAACTTGATGGTGTCCATAGTCGCCATAGCCAGACCGGCACCGTTGACCAGGCAGCCGATGTTGCCGTCCAAGCTGATGTAGGCCAGATCAAACTTGCTGGCTTCGATTTCGGCGGGGTCTTCTTCGTCGAGGTCGCGGTAGGCGACGACGTCGGGGTGGCGGTACAGGGCGTTGGCGTCAAAGTTGAACTTGGCGTCCAGCGCTTTGATGTTGCCGTTGCCTTCCAAAATGAGCGGGTTGACTTCGACCAGGCTGGCGTCGGTGTCCATATAGACCTGGTACAGCTTTTGCAAAACGTCCACGGCTTTGGCGGTAGAGGCCGCGGGCACGCCGATGGCGTCGGCCAGCTTCTTGGCCTGCGCGTCGGTGAGACCCAGAGCCGGGTCGACGATTTCGGTGATGATTTTTTCGGGGGTGTCGTGCGCTACGCCCTCAATGTCCATGCCGCCTTCACTGGACGCGATCATGGCCACACGCTGGCTGGCGCGGTCGGTGACTGCCGATACGTAATATTCTTTTTTGATGTCGGCACCGTCTTCAATCAGCAGGCGACGGACTTTCTGACCCAGCGGGCCAGTCTGGTGGGTCACGAGTTGCATGCCCAGGATTTCGGTGGCGAGTTGGCGGACTTCATCAATCGAGCGGGCCAATTTGACGCCGCCACCTTTGCCGCGTCCGCCGGCGTGAATTTGGGCTTTGACGACCCAGACCGGGCCGCCAAGTTTTTGCGCCGCTTCAACCGCCTCTTGCACCGTGAAGGCGGGAATGCCGTTGGGTACGGGAATGCCCGCATGGCGCAAGATGTCCTTGCCTTGGTATTCGTGGATTTTCATGCTCTTCTCACTTCTTCTGCGGGAGGGAGCGCACAGGCGGCGCTGGGCGGGGCAATAGGGGCGGGCGTGCCGCCGCAAACCGGGCGAACTGTATCATGGTGCAACGCACAAACCCTTGTGCAAACTTACAGCGAAACCGCGTGGCCGAAGGGCCTGCGCAGTCCTATTCGGAGCCCTGATGCACACCGTATTTATAGATGGCGAGGCCGGCACCACCGGTCTGCAAATCCGCCAGCGTCTTCACGGCATGGCGCAGATCGAACTACTGGCGATTGAACCCGCGCTACGCAAAGACCCCCAGGCCAAACGCGCACTGCTGGCCCGCGCCGAGGTGGTGATTCTGTGTTTGCACGACGACGCAGCGCGCGATACGGTGGCCATGGCGGATGCGCTATTGGCCGAGACCGGGCGTGGCCCGCGCATCATTGATGCGTCCACCGCCCACCGCACGCACCCGGACTGGGTCTACGGCTTCCCAGAGCTGTGCGCAGAACAGAGTGCGGCGATCACCACAGCAACCCGGGTATCCAACCCCGGCTGCTACGCCACCGGCGCCATCGCACTTTTGCGCCCCTTAGTAGACGCCGGGCTGCTTGGGGCAGATACGCCTATTTGTCTGCCCAGTGTGAGCGGCTACTCGGGCGGCGGGCGCAGCATGATGGAAGCCTATGAAGCCGGCAGCGCGGCACCGCTTGAGCTGTACGCCCTGGGCCTGGCGCACAAGCATGTGCCCGAAATCATGCGCTACAGCGGCCTCACCCGCAGGCCGCTGTTTGTGCCCATGGTGGCCAATTTCCCGCAGGGCATGCTGGTGCAACTGCCGCTGCATCTGGACAGCCTTCCCGGTATGCCCTCGGCGCAAGCCCTGCACGATGCGCTGAAGGCGCATTACGCAGGCAGCCCCTGGGTGCGGGTAGAGCCGCCCACCGAGGACCTGAAGCTCGACGCGGTGGCCCTGGCCAATACCAATCTGATGGAGCTGCGCGTGTTCTCCAACCCAGGCGCAGGGCACGCGCTGCTGGTGGCGCGGCTGGATAACCTTGGCAAAGGCGCCAGCGGCGCTGCGGTACAAAACTTGCACCTGATGCTCGGCTTGTAGTCGCAACCACTTGATTCGTTGCAAAGTCTGACCATGCCGATATCGCTCGAATCGCTCACCCTGCGTGAACTCCACACCGCCTACCGCGAGGGACATATGGACCCGGTGGCGGTGGCGCAGCACTGCCTAGCGCTGGCTGCAGCGGGTGAGCCTGGTCTGTTCACCTGCTTGCTGGAGACACGGGCGCTGGCCGAGGCGCACGCCAGCCGCGCCCGCTGGCACGCGAGCCAGCCGCTGGGGCCGCTGGACGGCGTGCCCGTGGTGTGGAAAGATTTGTTTGACGTGGCGGGCACGCCGACCACGGCGGCTTCGGCCCTGCGCCGCAACGCACCGGCTGCGCAGCACGACGCGGCGGCGGTAGCCGCGCTGACGGCGGCAGGCGCGGTGGCCATTGGCAAAACCGGTCTGACCGAGTTCGCCTATTCAGGCCTGGGGCTGAACCCGCACTTCGGCACGCCCCATAACCGCCACAGCCGCGACGGACACCGCGCGCCCGGCGGCTCGTCCAGCGGATCGGTGGTAGCCGTGGACGCGGGCATGGCGCTGATAGGCATGGGCACGGACACGGGCGGTTCGGTGCGCATTCCGGCGGCTTTCAATGGCTTGGTCGGCTTCAAACCGTCCATCGGCCGGGTGGAGGCCACCGGGGTTTTCCCTTTATCGGCGACGCTGGATGTGATTGGCCCCATGGCCAAAACGGTGCAGGACTGCGCCTGGGCCTACTATGCGCTGCTGGGCACAACGGCACCGGAATTACAACTGCCCCCGCCGGGCACCCTGCGGGTGGTGGTGCCTCGCAATGTGGTGCTGGATGAGGCGCAGTCAGAGGTGCTGGTGCGCTTTGAGGCGGTGCTGGAGCGGCTGCGCGCTTCCGGAGCGCGGGTGGAACAGCTGCACATCCCCGCGTTTGACGCGCTGCAGGCGCTGACCGCGCAGCATGGAACGATTGCCGCGGCCGAGGCCTATGTGCTGCACCGCGCAATCGTCGATGGGCCCGATGCAGCGCGGCTGGATCCACGGGTGCTGGCGCGGATCCAGCGCGGCGCAACCATGATGGCCAGCGACCTGGTGATCCTGCAGCAGGCACGCATGCGCCTGATGGCCCAAACGCGGGCACTGGTGGGCGACGCCTGGCTGCTGTTCCCCACTGTGGTGCATGTGGCGCCCCTGGTTGCACCTTTGGATGCCGACCACGCGCTGTTCAATCAGACCAATGTGCGCACGCTGCGCAACACCGCGCTGCTCAATGTGCTGGACTGGTGCGGCGTGAGCCTGCCCATGGGGTATGGCGAGGCAGATATGCCACTGGGCGTGTTAATCAGCGGTCCGTCGGGCACGGAGGATGCCTTGCTGCCTGTGGCGGCTGCACTGGAACAACTTCTGGCGCAGGGCTGAGAGCGCGGTGGCCGTTGGGCACGGCCGCGCGCTAAGCTTGGCACAGTCCACCCCCCAAAAGCCCGGCTTAGGCCGCACGCGTCATGCCAAACCCACTCGACACTCCGAACCCAGACTCCCTGTTCACACCGCTGGCAGGGCACGGGCGTTTTGGGTACAGCGCCATTCATGACCGCCCGGATTACAGCTGGCCTGGCGGTGCGCGATTAGCGGTGTACCTCGGCTTTAACCTGGAGCATTTCGCTTTCGGCGAGGGTCTGGGCGCATGCCTGGGCCCGACCTCTCCTGAACCTGATGTGCTCAACTTTGCATGGCGGGAATATGGCAACCGCGTGGGTGCTTGGCGCTGTCTTGAACTTTTTGACGCCCTGGAGCTACCCGCGGCAACCATCCTGAATACCGCGCTCTATGAACACGCGCCGGGGCTTTTAGAAGCCTGCGTCCGTCGCGGCGACGAGATGGTGGCACACGGCCATACCAATGCTGTGCGGCAATCGGTTTATAACGAGGCGGACGAAAAACTGCTTTTAGAAGGCTGTTTTGAGCGCATCATGCGCCACAGTGGCAGTGCGCCGCGCGGCTGGTTGTCACCCTGGATTTCGGAGACGCGGGTCACACCCGATGTGCTGGCAGAGAGCGGTTACCGCTACACCCTGAACTGGTGCCACGACGACCAGCCCCAAGTTATGCGTACCCGCAGCGGGCAGACCTTGTGGTCTATCCCTTATCCACAAGAACTCAACGACATTCCAATGGTGGTGGCCCGGCACATGGACGGGCGCGATTTTGCAGACATGGTGATCGACAACTTTGACGAGATGGTGCTACAGGCGCGGCAACAACCGCTGGTCATGGGTGTTGCGTTACATCCCTACATCGTGGGGCAGCCCTACCGCTTGCGCCATTTGCGCCGCGCCCTGGAACATTTGGCGCGGGCCAGAGACCAGGGAGCGGTATGGATCACCACGCCTGGAGCGATTTATGAGCACGTGAGCGGACTACACCTTTAGCTCTACTGCTTGAAACCTCCAGCGAGCCTGCGCCAGGAGGCCCAACAAAATATCTCTATCGCGCCTTATGTGCTGCGGCGCGGAGTCATGGGGCCTCGGCCTTCAATGTGGCGGAAGTTGATGCGCCCTTTGGACAAGTCGTAGGGTGAAAGCTCTAATGAAACCCGATCACCTGCCAAGATACGAATATGGTTTTTGCGCATTTTTCCGGCGGAATAGGCAATGAGCTGATGTCCGTTATCCAGTGTGACGCGGAATCGGGTGTCGGGCAAAACTTCGTTGACCACGCCCATCATCTCAATTAACTCTTCTTTTGCCATTCAAGCTTCCTGAAAAAAATAACC
>CAMAQV010000054.1 GCA_945860595.1 Comamonas sp. lk | reverse complement strand
GAAGGTGGTGAGGATGGCGTTGCTCGATTGCGACTGCAGCAAGCGCTCGGCCACGCGGGCGCGCAGGCGGGTCATGGGCACACGCTGCTCGGGGCGTTGACCAAAGTCCGGCGCGGCAGGCGCGCTCACCTGCGGCAGGGTGCTGGTGGGGATGCCGGTGGGAATGGCCACAGCCTGGACCGTAGGCCCCGGCGCGGGCGCAGCCAGCACATCGCCTTTGGTCACACGGCCATCTTTGCCGGTGCCGACCACGGAACCGGCGGCCATGCCTTTGTCGGCCATCAGTTTGGCGGCAGCGGGCATAGCCACACCGGCCATGGAGCCTGCGCTCGCGGTGGGTGCAGCGGTCGCTGGCGTGGCTGCAACCGGGGTGGCAGCGGGCGCGGCGGCAGTGCCGACTCCGGCGGAGTCAATGCGGGCGATGAGCTGCTCGGCGATTACGGTTGCGCCGTCAGCTACCAGGATCTCGGTGAGCATGCCGGCCGATGGCGCAGGGACTTCGAGTACGACTTTGTCGGTTTCGATCTCGATCAGGATTTCGTCAGCGGCGACCATGTCACCGGCTTTCTTTTTCCATTGCAGCATGGTGGCCTGGGCCACCGATTCCGAGAGTTGGGGGACTTTGACTTCAACGATAGCCATGGTGTTTCTTTCGGTATGTCGGGGTGTTTTTGGGTGTGTCGGTACAGATGGGCGGCGCGCTTACTTGGTCAGCACAAAGCCCTTGAGCTTGGAAAACGCGCCTTCAACCAGCGCTTTTTGCTGCTCCTGGTGCAGGTGCGAATAGCCCACCGCCGGTGAGGCCGAGGCCGCGCGGCCCGAATAGCCCAAGCGCTGGCCGGAGGCCATGTTTTCGTGGATGTAGTGCTGCACAAAGAACCAGGCACCCTGGTTTTGCGGCTCGTCCTGGCACCAGACGATGTCGGTGGCGTTGGGGTACTTTTTCAGCTCGGCGGCAAAGGCCTTGTGCGGGAAAGGATAGAGCTGTTCCACGCGGACGATGGCCACATCAGTCAGCTCTTTTTCCAGCCGTTTTTTCACCAAGTCGTAGCAGACCTTGCCGGTGCATGCGATCACGCGCTTGACCTTCTCACCATTCAATTCGGCGCTGTCGCCGATGATGGTCTGGAAGCTGCCTTTGGTGAATTCCACCAGAGGCGAGGCTGCGTCCTTGGCGCGCAGCAGCGACTTGGGCGTGAAGATGATCAGCGGTTTGCGCAGGTTGCGCACCATCTGGCGGCGCAGCACATGGAAGATCTGGCTGGCCGTGGTGGGCTGCACGATTTGCATATTGGTGTCGGCCGCCAATTGCATGAAGCGCTCCAGACGCGCCGAGCTGTGCTCAGGCCCCTGCCCTTCGTAGCCGTGCGGCAGCATCAGGGTCAGGCCATTGACGCGGCCCCATTTGACTTCACCCGATGCGATGAACTGGTCAATCACCACCTGCGCTCCGTTGGCAAAGTCGCCGAACTGCGCTTCCCAAATGACCAGGGTATTGGGGTCGTTGGACGCATAGCCGTACTCAAAACCGAGCACCGCTTCTTCCGACAAAATAGAGTCGATGACGGTAAACGGGGCTTGACCGTCGGCGGCGTGCTGCAGGGGCACGTAGTTGCCCTCGTTCCAGCGTTCGCGGTTCTGGTCGTGGATGACCGAGTGGCGGTGGGTGAAGGTGCCACGCCCGCAGTCCTCACCGGACAGGCGAATCGGGTAGCCGCCGGCCACCAGCGACGCAAAAGCCATGTGCTCGCCCATGCCCCAATCCACCGGCAAATCGCCGCGCCCCATGGCAGCGCGGTCGTCATAGACTTTTTTCACCAAGGGATGCGGCGTCACCGTGGACGGGATGGTGCTGATCCGCGTAGCCAGGCGCTTCCACTCACTCAGCGGCAAGGCCGTATCGGCAGCATCGGTCCACTTTTTGCCCAGAAAGGGCTGCCAATCAACCGTGAATTTGTTCTTGAAATGGGTGAGCACGGGATCTTCTTTGTGCTTGCCCGCCTCGAGTGCGGCGCGGTAGGCTTTGACCATGTCGTCGCCCAAAGTCGCGCCCAAACCTTGCGCACCCAGCCTATCAGCGTAGAGCTTGCGCGTGCCGGGGTGGGTTGCGATTTTTTTATACATCAACGGCTGCGTCAGCGAGGGCGTGTCCTGCTCGTTGTGGCCGAGTTTGCGGAAGCACACGATGTCAATCACCACGTCCATGCTGAATTCCATGCGGTATTCCAGCGCCCACTGCACGGCCAGGATCACGGCTTCGGGGTCGTCACCATTGACGTGCAAGACCGGGGCTTCGACCATCTTGACCACGTCGGTGCAGTACACACTGGAGCGGGTGTCGCGCGGGTCGGAGGTAGTAAACCCAATCTGGTTATTGATCACGATGTGCACCGTGCCGCCCGTGGTGTAGCCCCGGGTTTGGGCCAGCGCCAGCGTCTCCTGAATCACGCCCTGCCCGGCAAAGGCCGCGTCGCCGTGCACCAGCACCGGCAGCACCTGTTTGCCCTTGGGGTCGCCACGGCGGTCCATACGGGCGCGCACCGAGCCTTCGACCACGGGGTTAACGATCTCCAGATGCGAGGGGTTGAAGGCCAGGCTCAAATGCACCGGGCCACCGGGGGTGGCCACGTCGGAGCTGAAGCCCTGGTGGTATTTCACGTCGCCCGATGTCAGCTCTTCGGGGGCGGTGTGGTCGAACTCGGCGAACAGATCTGCCGGTTGCTTGCCCATGGTGTTGACCAGCACGTTCAATCGGCCCCGGTGCGCCATACCGATCACGATCTCTTGCACGCCGCGCTGTCCGGCGGCCTGGATCAGCTCGTCCATGGCGGCGATGAAGCTCTCACCGCCCTCTAAAGAGAAGCGCTTTTGGCCCACGTATTTGGTGTGCAGAAAACGCTCCAGACCTTCGGCGGCGGTGAGGTTTTCCAGGATGTTCTTTTTCTTCTCGGGCGAAAAGTTGGGTTTGCTGCGTATCGACTCCAGGCGCTGCTGCCACCAGCGTTTGTGCGACTGTTCGCTGGTGTACATGAACTCCGCGCCCAAAGTGCCGCAGTAGGTTTCGCGCAGCGCATTCATCAGCTCGCGCAAAGACATGTTTTTCTTGGCGAAGAAGGTGTTGCTGGTATCGAAAACGGTCTCCAAATCGGCATCGGTGAAACCGTAGAACGCCGGATCCAGATCGGGAATCGCAGGCCGCTCGGTGCGCTTCAACGGATCCAAATCAGCCCAACGTTGGCCCACATTGCGGTAGGCCGCAATCAACTGCTGCACGGCCGTGCGCTTGCGCCCCATCTCCACATCAGCGCTGGCCATCACGACTTTGGTGCCGCCGGCTTTGGCGCGTTCGGCAAAGGCGTTGATCACCGGCTGGTGCGGCACATCGTTGGCGTTGGAGCCATCGACCGCGGGCACGTGCTGCAAGGCGTCGAAATACTCGCGCCAGGATTCGGGCACGCTGCCAGGGTTGGCCAGGTAGTTTTCGTAAAGCTCTTCGACGTAGGGCGCGTTGCCCCCGAAAAGGTAGGTGTTGCCTTGGTAGGCGGCGTAGACGGATTGCGTCTGTGTCATATGCGCTGACCTCCGTTCCCCTGCAGGGAACCTAAGTTGGTGGAATTACCTTCCGCTACACGGCTGGACCGTTTGGCGGATGCGACTGTGGCCGCAAGGGCTGAAAGTACGGGACGATTGTGACAGCTTAGGCCAGTGCAACTAAATCTTTGATCTGCTGCAGCGCGCTCGGGTCGTCCATGGTGGTCAGGTCGCCGGGGTCGCGCCCCTCGCACACGGCCTGGATGGCGCGGCGCAGCAGCTTGCCGCTGCGCGTTTTGGGGAGTAGGTTGACAAAATACACCCGCGCCGGGCGGCCCACGGCGCCGATGGATTGCTCCACCACGCGCATGACTTCGCCCTCAAGGCGCAATCGTGCGGCCGGATCGTCCAGGTCGCTGGTGTCTTTGGCCACCGCAAATGCCACGGCCACCTGCCCTTTGAGCTGATCGGCGATGCCGACCACGGCCACCTCTGCCACGTTGGGGTGGCTAGAGATGCATTCCTCGATCTCCCGCGTGCCCAGGCGGTGGCCAGCGACGTTGATGACGTCATCGGTACGGCCCAGGATGAAGTAATAGCCGTCAGCGTCGCGCACGGCCCAGTCAAAGGTGCTGTAGACCAGCCGGTTGGGAATACTCTTCCAGTAGGTGTTCACAAACCGTGCGTCGTCGCGCCAGACGGTTTGCATGCAGCCCGGGGGCAGCGGCCCCTCCAGCGTGAGCACGCCTTTCTTGTCGGGACCCAGCAGCTCTTCGCCGGTCTCGTTGTCCAGCAATTTGGCGTTGTAGCCGTACATGGGCAGGCCCGGGCTACCGAATTTGCTGGCCTGCTTCTCGACGCCGTTGGCCAGTGTCAGGATGGGCCAGCCGCTCTCGGTCTGCCAGTAGTTGTCGATGATGGGTTTGCCCAGGCCTTCGTTAATCCACTGCGCGGTTGGCTCGTCCAGCGGTTCGCCCGCCAGGAACAGTGCGCGCAGGCTGGACAGGTCGTACTGGCGCAGCAGCGCCGGGTCCTGCTTCTTGAGGACACGCACCGCTGTGGGGGCGCTGAACATCACGGTGACGCGGTACTTTTGCACCAGCTCCCACCAGATGCCGCCATGCGGACGGATCGGAAGGCCCTCATACAGAATCGTCGCCATGCCGCCGATCAGCGGGCCGTAGACGATGTAGCAATGCCCCACCACCCAGCCGATGTCGCTGGTGCAGAAATAGGTCTCGCCCGGTTTAGTGCAAAAAATATGCTCCATGCTGGCCGCCAGCGCTACGGCGTAGCCGCCGGTGTCACGCTGAACGCCTTTGGGTTTGCCGGTGGTGCCGCTGGTGTACAGCGTGTAGCTGGGGTGGGTGGCATCGACCCATACGCAGGGCACCACGGTGTTGGCATGCTGGGACCGCAATGTGCTCCACAGGTGGTCACGCCCCGCCACCAGCGCCATGGGGGCGAGCTGCCGGTCCGCCAGCAATACCGCCTGCGGCTTGTGGCTGGAGAGCTCAATGGCCGCATCCAGCAGCGGCTTGTAGGGCATCACTTTGCCGCCACGCGAGCCGGCGTCGGCACTGACGATCAGGATGGGCTGCGCGTCTTCAATGCGCGAGGCCAACGAACCTGAGGCAAAGCCGCCGAAAACCACCGAATGGATGGCCCCGATGCGCGCACAGGCCAGCATGGCGAACACGGCATCGGCAACCATGGGCATATAAATCAGCACGCGGTCGCCGGTGCGCACCCCCAGCGATTGCATGGCAGCAGCCATACGCTGCACCTCGTCGTGCAGTTGGGCAAAGGTGTAGACGCGCTCGGTATCGGTTTCGGTGGAAACCGCAATCAATGCGGCCTGGTCGCCCCGCGTGGTCAGGTGCCGGTCGACGGCGTTGTGGCACAGATTGGTGGTGCCACCCACAAACCAGCGTGCAAAAGGCGGGTTGCTGTAGTCGCAAATCTGTTGCGGCTGGGTCTGCCAGTCGATTTTGCGGGCCTGTTCAGACCAAAACGCGTCGGGCTCCTCCAAGGAGCGGCGGTGAAATTCCTGGTAACTGGTCATGGCTTGTCTCCGCGGGGTGCACTGCACCGTTTACATCCTGGTTGCTGATTATGGTGGTGCAACTTGCGCCCCGCTGACTGCAGGCAGCCCACCCCGCTGAACCAGCCACCGCGGGCTATCGGCTACTTAATCAGCTTCAGCATGGCTTTGAATGCCGGGTGTTCGGCACTGCGCAGCCACTCATAGGCCACCATTTCGGTCGTCACCAGTTCGACCCCGGCGCTGGCCAGCCGGTCAAAAGCGGCGTCGCGGTTGCGTTCAGTGCGGGCGGTGCAGGCATCGGTGACGACCCAGACCTCAAATTCGTCGTCGACCAGGTCCAAGGCCGTTTGCAGCACGCAGATGTGGGCCTCGCAACCCGCCAGAACAATGGTCTGGCGCTGCGCCGCTGCGGGCTTTTGCAGGTGCTTGGGCAGGCTGCGGGCGTTGCCTTGGGGCGCCTGCGGCTCGGGGCGTAGCCACTCGCCCAATCCCTCTTCGACGGCGCTGAACTGCATTTTGCTCAAGGTGCGCGCCCGCGCCTGCTGCAGAGCCGCCTGCAAGCCCTCGACCGTAGGTCCCAGGCGCGAGGGGTTTTGCTCGGTGGCGACAACCGGCACCTGCATCAGGCCGGCAAGCTGCGCCAGCCGCGCCGCATTGGCGACCACCGCCGGTGCGTCCAACATGGCCGGCATCAGGCGGACCTGGTAATCCATGAGTACGAGCTGGCATTCTTGGGCGTCTAAGAGCATGGAGAATCCTGACAAATAGGGTGCGGATATAGGTTTAAATATTTGATTTGTAATAGAAACTAGGCGGCGAGCGCCTATGTCAAAATCACCTGCTTGTTAACCCGAGGATACCGGAACCCTTCCATGCGCCTGACCCTGTCCGCTTTGATGGCTGCGCTGCTGTGCGCGGGTGCGGTCTGCGCGCAGCCGGTAGCCCCGCAGCCGACCGTCGCCGATGAGCTGGGGACTTTTATGACCGACAAGGGCATTCTGGGCACGATCAGCGACGTGGGCAGCAAAGTAGGCAGCCAGGCGTCTGATCTGGTGGCGTCAACGCTGGGTTTTCTTGGTGTGCCCTACCGCAGGGGCGGGGCTACCCTGGAGACCGGTTTTGACTGCAGCGGCTTTGTAAAATACATGTTTGAGCGCACGCTGGGCCTGGTGCTGCCGCGCAGTGCGGCCCAGCAGGCTGCGGCTACCGAAAAAATTGACGCCAGCGAGCTCAAACCCGGCGACCTGGTTTTTTTCAACACCATGCGCCGCGCGTTCAGCCATGTCGGAATTTATGTCGGTAACGGCAAATTCATCCACTCTCCCAAGCCCGGCGGCGAGGTCCGCATCGAAGACATGCAGACCAGCTACTGGGCGCGCCGTTTTGACGGTGCCCGGCGGGTACCCACCGCCGGTTCAGCTGATTCCAAATAAACCGAGAACCATTTCCCATGCAAGCCTTTCACCTGGCCTTCCCTGTGACTTCTTTGGCCAAGGCCCGCGCCTTTTACGGTGACTTGCTGGGCTGCCCGGAGGGGCGGTCTTCGCCGGAGTGGGTGGACTTCAACTTTTTCGGCCACCAGATCGTTGCCCACTTGAGCCCAGATGAAGCCGGGCACCACAACACCAGCGCGGTAGACGGCGACAAGGTCCCGGTACGGCATTTCGGCATGGTGCTGGAGATGGCGCAGTGGGAAGCCATGGCCGACAAACTCCGCAAGGCGGGGATTGCGTTCGTGATCGAGCCGCATATCCGCTTCAAAGGCCAGGTGGGCGAGCAGGCCACCATGTTTTTCCTGGATCCCTGCGGCAACGCGGTGGAGTTCAAGGCCTTTGCCGATCCCAGCCGCCTGTTCGCCAAATAGCCGCAGGTCGCTGACTTAGAGCAGGCTGCGTAGGGTCGCCTGTTGCCATCCGGAACCGGCCCACAGCGCGGCGGTGGCCGGGTTGTGCTCCAGCAGCAGCGCCAGCAAGGGGCGCGCCGGGGTGCTCTGCGGGTCAGCCAGCAGCACATAGCGGGCATCGCTTTGCGGGCCCTGCGCTTCGCTCAGAAGCCCGATCCAGTCCATCGCTACCAAGCGCTCCACAGTGGGTTCAAGTTGCTGTGCAGTCAGTTCCAGGCGCGTGCTCAAAGCACCCATAGTCAGGCCTTTGTGGCCGGATTGGCGCACGCTGTCCAGCGCCTGCAATATTTCGAGCGCCAGCTGGAATTCCGAGCCGGCCCCGGCGCGTCTGCGTGGCGCTCCTTCGAGCAGCGCGGGAACGTAGGCGGTCAGCGTCGCCCCCAACAGCACGATCACCCAGGCGATGTAAATCCAAATGAGCAAAATCGGCAACGTAGCGAAAGCGCCGTAGACAAGCGAGTAGGTGGGCACTTTGCTGAGGTAATAGCCCAACAGCCGCTTGGCAATCTCGAGACACACCGCCACGAACAAGCCGCCCATCCAGGCGTGACCCCAGCGCACATGGGTGTTGGGCACGTACTGGAACATAGCGGCCATGACCGCCGCCACCATGCCGAACTGCACCGTATCGAGCAGCAGTCCGACCCCGCCCGGCAAGCCGGCGACCAGTCCCTTGGATGCGGAAAGTGCATAGGAGGTCATGGTCACGCTCAGGCCGAAGATCAGCGGGCCCACGGTCATGGCGGTCCAGTAAATCAGTATGCGCTGGCCCAGCGAGCGTGCGGTGCGCACGCGCCAGATCGCATTGAGGGTGCGGTCAATCGTGAAAATCATGGCCAGGACGCTAATCACCAGCACCACGAGACCGGCTAGACCCAACTTGTTGGCTTTGCCGGCAAACAGGGTTAGGTAGCCCAGAACCTGGCGCGCAATGTTGTCGGGTACCAGGCTCTCTACGAGCCATTTCTGGGCGATATCCTGGAACTTGTTGAATACCGGAAACGCGGTGACGACGGCCAGCACCACGGTGATCATGGGCACCAGCGCAATGGTGGTGGTGAAAGTCAGGCTGCCGGCCGTCACGCCCAGGCGGTCCTGCGCGAACCGCTCCCGCAGCGTAGTAAAGGCCTCGCGCCAGCGCAAGTGCCAGAGGTCACCAAACCAGGCTTGGAATCGATCGATGCTGCGCATGCTCTGATGATGCCACCGCCGCTCAGGCGTGGGCGGCCTTTGCTGCCATCCAATCGCCCAGCGCCGCTTCGCACTGCGCGGCGTTTTCAAAGCGCAGCGGGTGGATACCGAATACCGCTGCGGCCTCCACATTGGCCTGCATGTCATCAATGAAAACCGATTGTGCGGGGTCGATAGCGCAATGCCGCAGCAGATGGGCATAAATGCCCGGCTCGGGCTTGCACATGCCAACCTGGCAGGAAATCACGCGGGCAGTGAAAACGTCCCAAAACGTGTAGGTCTGCTCAAGGTAGGCCAGGGAATGGTGCGGCATATTGGACAAACAAAACAGGCGGTGCCCCGCCGCCCGCAATCGCCGCATCAGGGCGACCGTGTCGGGCTTGAGCTGCAAAGTCGCCGGAACGCGGTCAAAAAAGGCCTGAACAACCGCAGGATCCCAACCCGTGCGGACTGCGGCGCGGCTGATTGCCAGATCCCGCCCTAACGCGCCCCGGTCCAGCTCCAGCCAATCCGGGTGCCCGATGATGTGTTGGAGGGCGGTCGCCTGCTGGACAGGGTCGGCAAAGGCGTCAGCGCAAATCGCCTGGGGCTGCCATTCCACCACCACGCCGCCCAGGTCAAAAATCAGATTCATAGCCGGGAAAGCTTACCGCAGCCATGCCGTGGCGCAGGACAGGACGCTTGTTTGCGGTGAAAATGCGAGGACATGAGCGCTGTGACCCCCGCTGCCGACGCGCAGACCCCCTCTCCCCTCGATCTGGTTGACCGCACCCGCTGGCTGGCGGTGGGCAGCCTGCTGGGCCTGATTCTGCTCAGCCTGGTCTGGGAGCTCTGGGCCGCGCCGCTGCGTCCGGGCGGCTCTTTGCTGGCGCTCAAAGCCCTCCCGCTGTGCCTGCCGCTGGCGGGCCTGCTGAAAAACCGCATGTACACCTACCGCTGGGTGAGTTTGCTGGTGTGGCTGTACTTCACGGAGGGCGTGGTGCGCGCGTGGGGCGACCGCGCACCCGGTAATTGGCTGGCTTTGTTAGAGGTGGCACTGTGCCTGGCGCTGTTCGGCGCCTGCGCCTGGCATGTGCGTTTACGTTTTAGGAATGCCAGGAATGCCCCATAAAGAGCTTGTGCACACGCTGCGTGGTCTGGTCGGCGCATCCCAGGTCTTGTGCGAAGGCGACCTGAGCGCCTATGAGCTGGACTGGCGCGGCCGCGAGCGCGGCAAAGCGCTGGCGGTGATTCGGCCGGGCTCCACGGCAGAGGTGGCGGCGGTGGTGAAGGCCTGCGCGGCTGCGGGTGTAAGCATGGTGCCCCAGGGCGGCAACACCGGCATGGTGGTTGGCTCGACCCCGGACGCCAGCGGCGAGCAGGTGGTCATCAGCCTGGGCCGGATGAACGCGGTGCGCACGCTGGATGCGGACAACCTGACCATTACCGTCGAAGCGGGCTGCGTGCTGCAGAACCTGCACACCGTCTGCGACGCGGCAGGGCTGCTCTTTCCGCTCAGCCTGGCCTCACAAGGCAGTTGCACGATTGGCGGTAACCTGGGCACCAACGCGGGCGGGACGCAGGTGGTGCGCTTTGGCAATACCCGCGACCTGTGCCTGGGTCTGGAAGTGGTGACGCCGCAGGGTGCAATTTGGGACGGCTTGACCGGCCTGCGCAAAGACAACACGGGTTACGACCTGCGACATCTGTTTATTGGCTCGGAGGGCACGCTGGGCATCATCACCGCGGCGGTCATGAAGCTGTATCCGGCACCCCGTGCCAAGATGACCGCGCTGGTGGCCCTGCCCTCGCTCCAGGCTGCCGTGGCCTTGCTGGGCCTGGCCCATGCGCACCTGGGCGCGGGCCTGACCGGGTTTGAGGTCATGGGCCAGTTTGCGCTCAGCCTGGTACACAAGCATTTTCCGCAGCAGCGCGTGCCGTTTTTCCAGACCGTGCCCTACTGTGTGGTTTTGGAGCATTCCGACACCGAGTCGGAAGCACACGCCCGCAACCAGCTCGAAACCCTGCTCGAAGCGGCGGTTGCAAAAGGCTGCGCGGTGGACGCGGTTGTCGCGGAGAACATTGCCCAGGCGCGTGCCCTGTGGCATATCCGCGAGAGCATCCCGCTGGCCCAGGCCAAAGAGGGTCTGAACATCAAGCACGATATTTCGATTGCTGTCTCGCGCATCCCCGACTTCGTGGCGCAGGCCGAAGTGGCATTGGCACATAGCCATCCA
Organism: Comamonas sp. lk; assembly: GCA_945860595.1. Taxonomy (GTDB): domain Bacteria; phylum Pseudomonadota; class Gammaproteobacteria; order Burkholderiales; family Burkholderiaceae_C; genus Allorhodoferax. The sequence goes on along the minus strand of CAMAQV010000054.1, from coordinate 3,069 downwards.
GGCATCCGGCTGGTGAACTATGGGCACCTGGGCGACGGTAATCTGCATTTCAATGTGCAAGCCCCGGAAGGTGCCGATGCGCAGGCCTTTTTGCGCGACGAAGAAGGGCCTATCAACGCCGTGGTCTATGCGCTGGTGGACGCGTTTAACGGTTCGATCTCGGCCGAGCATGGCATTGGCAGCTTGAAGCGCGAGAAGCTGGTGGCCCACAAGTCCCCGGTGGCGCTGGACATGATGCGCGCCATCAAAGCCGCGCTCGATCCCCACAACCTGATGAACCCCGGGCGCATGCTCAAGCCGGGCGGCACGCACAGCGATTCAGCCACCCACTGATGGCGCATACCGCCTTATTGGGGCTGGTGTACCTGTCCTTTATCAGCATCGGCCTCCCCGACGGCATGCTGGGCGTGGCCTGGCCGGCCATTCGCCTGCAAATGGACCAGCCCCTGGCGGCGGTGGGGGCTATCACCATGACCATGACGGCCTGCTCGGCGGCGTCGAGCCTGATGGCCGGGGCCATCGTGCAGCGCATCGGAACCGGGGCCGTGGTGGCGGGCAGTTGCCTGCTCACCGCGCTGGGTTTGCTGGGCTTTTCCGTTGCCCCCTCATTTGGCTGGCTGGTGGCGTTGGCCGTACCGCTGGGCTTGGGTGCGGGCGCGGTTGACGCCAGTCTGAACCATTTTGTGTCTGCCCACTACTCTTCGCGCCACATGAACTGGCTGCATGGTTTTTGGGGCGTAGGGGCCACCACCGGGCCGCTGGTCATGGGCATGGCGTTGGCAAGTGCCGGTGGCTGGACGGCCGGTGCGCGCAATATCGGGTTGATGCAACTTGCGCTGGCGCTGCTCTTGTTTGCCACCGTGTCCTTGTGGTCGCGGGAGACCGCGCAGGCACCGGCTGACGCGGATCAGCCAGGCCAGCAGGCCGTCAATCCGGCGCCCCCGCCATTGGCACTGTGGTTGGCACCACTGTGCTTTTTGTTCTATGTGTCCGCCGAAATGGGCACCGGTTTATGGGCCGCGAGTATTTTGGTCACAGACCGCGGACTGGTTGCCGCCGACGCAAGCGTCTGGGTGTCGCTGTACTTTGGCGCCATCACCGCCGGGCGCTTTGCGGTCGGGCTGGTCGCCAACCGCATCGGCAACCGCCGCCTGGTCCGTATGGGCATCGCGATGGCCATGGCCGGGGCCTTGCTGTTTGCGCTGCCAGACATTTTCGGGCAGGCATCGCGTCCGGGCCTGGTGCTGATGGGCTTGGGATGCGCACCGATTTTCCCCTCGCTGATGCACGAGACCGCACGGCGCTTCCCGCCTGAGGCGGTGCGCCGCCTGATCGGCCGGCAGATGACCTGCGCGTATGCGGGAAGCTCGGTGGTTCCTGCGGCATTTGGCCTGCTGGCGACCTGGGCCGGTCTGGCGGCGGTTATGCCGGTGGTGGTGGCGCTGCTCCTGGTACTGCTGCTGGTCACGGCCTGGCTGGACCGCCTCACCTGAATCGGGGTGCCGACACCTAGAATCAGCGCACTTTTTGCACATTTTTCATGCACACCGATTCTCCCCACCCCATCCGCCAGCAATACGAAGATTTGCTGCGACACGCCTTCACCCAGGGCGTCGTGAAGTCCGACCGCACGGGCACGGGAACCACCAGCGTGTTCGGCTACCAAATGCGTTTTGACCTGAACGAGGGCTTTCCGCTGGTCACCACCAAAAAAGTGCACCTGCGCTCCATCGTGCAGGAGCTACTCTGGTTTCTTACCGGCTCATCCAACAACAACTGGCTCAAAGAGCGCGGCGTATCTATTTGGGACGAGTGGGCCAAACCTGACGGCGATCTGGGCCCGGTTTACGGCGTGCAATGGCGCAGCTGGCCAACGCCAGATGGCCGTCATATCGACCAGATCAGCGAGCTCATGGCCACGCTCAAGACCAACCCCGACTCCCGCCGCATGATCGTCAGCGCCTGGAATGTGGCTGATTTATCCAAGATGGCGCTGATGCCCTGCCACGCGTTTTTCCAGTTTTATGTGGCCCCGGCCAGCGGCCCGGATGCCCGACCTCGCCTTAGCTGCCAGCTCTACCAGCGCAGCGCCGATATTTTTCTGGGCGTGCCTTTCAATATTGCCAGCTACGCGCTGCTGACCCATATGGTGGCGCAGCAGTGCGATATGGATGTGGGCGACTTCATCTGGACCGGCGGCGACTGCCACGTGTACAGCAACCACGCCGAGCAGGTCCACCTGCAGCTCAGCCGGGCTCCCCGCCCCTACCCCACCCTGCACATCCAGCGCCGCCCAGCTTCGATTTTTGACTATGCCATGGAGGACTTTGTGGTCAGCGGCTACGACCCGCACGCGGCCATCAAAGCGCCGGTAGCGGTCTGACGCGGGCGCACATGGAACTGCACCTTATTTACGCCCGCGCCCGCAACGGCGTGATCGGGCGCAACAACACCCTGCCTTGGCATTTGCCCGAGGACCTGGCGCACTTCAAGCGCCTGACCCTGGGCTGCCCGGTGATCATGGGGCGCAAGACCTGGGACTCACTGCCGCAGAAATTCCGTCCATTACCTGGACGCGACAACATTGTGATTACGCGCCAGACGGATTGGCATGGCTCCGGTGCGAAGCCTGTGGCTTCGCTGGATGCGGCATTGGCCCTGTGCGCGCACGTTGCCCATGCCTGGGTCATTGGCGGTGCGCAAATCTATGCCCAGGCTCTGCCCATGGCTACTTCGGTGGCGGTGACCGAGCTGGACCTGGATGTGGCCGGTGACGCGTACGCGCCGGAGCTGGGTCCGCATTGGCAGGAGCGCAGCCGGGAAAACCACACGGCGGCCAGCGGACTGGCTTACAGCTTGGTACGTTACCGGCGCGCCGAATACGCGTCCGACGCCGCCGGTTGAAGCGTCGCACCTTAGGGTACGCGCCTGGCCGCAGGATGCGGCGGTTTGCAGGCCATGTGCAGCCCCTATCATGCCTGTTCTGGCTCCGCCCCCGACATAACTTCTGTACTGACTATGCAACTCGCTACCTGGAACGTCAATTCACTGGGCGTGCGCCTACCCCAG
>CAMAQV010000053.1 GCA_945860595.1 Comamonas sp. lk | reverse complement strand
GCCACGCGCAAAGCCATGGGCGAGCAGGCGGTTGCGCTGGCCAAGGCGGTGGACTACCAAAGTGCAGGTACCGTGGAATTTGTGGTCGGCAAAGACCAGAGCTTTTACTTTTTGGAGATGAACACCCGTCTGCAAGTGGAGCACCCGGTGACCGAAGCCATCACCGGCTTGGACCTGGTGGAGCTGATGATCCGCGTGGCAGCCGGCGAGAAACTGCCACTCACCCAGGCGCAGGTGCAGCGCAAGGGCTGGGCCATGGAGTGCCGCATCAACGCGGAAGACCCCTTCCGCAATTTCCTGCCGTCCACCGGCCGTCTGGTGCGTTTTGCACCACCGGCGCAGACCATGTTCCAGGGCAATACGGTCGATTTGCTGGGTGTGCGCGTGGACACTGGTGTACAGGACGGCGGCGAGATTCCTATGTACTACGACTCCATGATCGCCAAGCTGATCGTGCATGGCAAGGACCGCATGGACGCGATCGCCAAGATGCGCGAGGCACTCAACGGATTCGTCATCCGGGGCGTTTCCAGCAATATCCCCTTCCAGTCGGCGCTGCTGGCGCATCCCAGGTTTGTGGCGGGCGACTTCAACACCGGCTTTATTGCCGAGAACTATGCCCAGGGCTTCCGCGCTGAGGACGTGCCGCATGACGACGCAGCCTTTCCGGTGGCACTGGCCGCCTTTGTGCGGCGCAAATCGCGCGAGCGCGCCACCAGTCTGAGCGGCCAGTTGCCCGGCTACAGCGTCGATGCCGGTAAAGACTATGTGGTGGTCACTTTGTCGGACAGCGGCAACAACAGCTACACGCCAGTGCACGTGGACGAATTTGTTGGCGATACCGGCTCGGCCCGTGTGCGCGTGGGCACGAACAGTTACGACATCCGCAGCCAGTCGCGTTTGAACGATATTGCGATCAACGGTACCGTGAATGGCACGCCCTTTACCGCGCAGATCGAGCGCGGTACGCCCAAGAACCCGCTGGCTTTGCGGGTGCAGCACAACGGCCAGCGCATCGACGTGTTGGTGGTCTCGCCGCGCATGGCCGAGTTGCACCGGCTCATGCCCTTCAAAGCGCCGCCGGACCTGAGTCGCTTCGTGCTCTCGCCCATGCCCGGCTTGCTCGCGGAAGTGGCGGTGGTGCCGGGTCAAAAAGTCCAGGCCGGTGAGCGCGTGGCCGTGATTGAGGCGATGAAGATGGAAAACGTCCTGTTCGCTGCTGCTGACGGCGTGGTCAGCAAAGTGCTGGCGGTCAAGGGCGAGAGCCTGAGCGTGGACCAGGCGATTGTGGAGTTTGTATGAGCGGGCGTCCCTTCACGGTTCTGGGTATTCAGCAAATCGCCATCGGCGGCCCTGACAAGCAGCTACTTAAAACGCTCTGGGTTGACATGCTGGGCCTGGAAGTGACCGGCAACTTCCGAAGCGAGCGGGAAAATGTGGACGAAGACATTTGCGCGATTGGCCGCGGCCCCCTCAAGGTCGAGGTCGATTTAATGCAGCCCATAGACCCCGGGAAAAAGCCGGCGGTTCACACCACGCCGTTGAACCATGTAGGGCTGTGGATTGATGACCTGCCCGCCGCCGTGCAGTGGCTCAGCGCCCAGGGCGTGCGCTTTGCGCCCGGCGGTATCCGTAAGGGCGCAGCGGGTTTTGATATTTGTTTTTTGCACCCTAAAAGCAACGAAGAGTTTCCCGTATCCGGCGAGGGGGTGCTGATTGAGTTGGTGCAAGCGCCGCCCGAAGTGGTGAGCGCCTTCGGGCGCATGGCGCTAGCTTGATGTGCGCTGGCGCGCACGCGCCATAGCGGTTTCTATAAAGGCCTTTTTGCGCGCCAGCTCGTCCGGGTCGGTGATGCGGGAATGCGCACCCATGTTGGCCAGTTTGTCCTGTGCTTGCGCCGCTTTGCTGTTGCGGTGCGCGGCCAGCGTGTCGGCACGCCGGGATGTGGCGGCTGCGTAGCGCGTGTGGGCCAGATCGGCCTGGGCGGGCGACCAAGCTGCCCAGCCGGTGGCTGAGTCGCTGGCGTTTTCCAGATGGATGCAGTCCACCGGGCATACCGGCAAGCACAACTCACAACCGGTGCAATAGGCCTCGATGACCGTGTGCATGTGCTTGTGCGTGCCGAATATGGCGTCGGTTGGGCAGGCATCGATGCAGAGTGTGCAGCCGATGCACCAGGCTTCGTCCACAAAGACCACGCTGCGTGGGCCCTCCACGCCGTTCTCAGGGTTGAGCGCGCTGACAAGTTTGCCGCTGATGGCCGCCAGCCGGGCCACGCCTTCGGCTCCGCCGGGAGGGCATTGGTTGATATCGGCTTGGCCCTCGGCGATTGCGTCGGCATAGGCCGCGCAATCCGGGTAGCCGCAGCGTGTGCACTGGGTTTGCGGCAGCGCGTCTAGCAGGCGCTGCGCCAACGCGATGGTGTGGGTGGGTACCGCCTGCTCCGGCGAAGGAGGCTGGCCCACAGTCGCGAGGCTTAGCGCGCCGCAGCGCGTTTGGCCGCAGCCTTTCTCTTGGCTGCAGCTGGCACTGGCGCAGCCGCCGGTGTCGCCCGGGGCGCGACAGCCCGAGCGACTGTGCGGCCAACAGCGGCGGGAGCGGGGACTTTGACAGCCCGTGTGGTTTTTGCAGCGACGGGCGCTTTAGTAGGCGCTTTGGCAGGCGCGGCTTTGTGCTTACCGCGGTTTATGGGAGCGCTTGCTGCCCGCTTTGCAGCGGGTGTCGCGACCACGGCAGCTTTGGGTATCGCAACAGCAGAAGCCGCTTTGGGCGCTGGCGTGTGCGCAGCGATAAAGCTCTGGACTTGCGGATAAACCATGTCGCGCCAGCGCCGACCCGAAAATATACCGTAATGCCCTGCGCCCTTGGCTTCAAAGTGCCGCTGATGGCGCGGGTCCACACCCGTACACAGCGCGTGCACGGCCTCGGTCTGGCCGGAGCCGGAGATGTCGTCGAGCTCGCCTTCCACCGACAGCAACGCGGTGGTGCGGATGTCCTGCGGGCGCACGCGCTCGGCTACGCCCGAGGGCGATTTCACATCCCAGGTGCCGTTGACCAGGTTGAAGTCCTGGAAAACCACCCGGATGGTGTCCAGGTAGTAGGGCGCGTCCATGTCGAGCACGGCGTTGTACTCGTCGTAAAACTTGCGGTGCGCTTCGGTGCTGGCGTCGTCGCCCTTCATCAGGTCTTTGAAGTAATCAAAATGGCTGGTCGCGTGCCGATCCGGGTTCATGGCGACAAAGCCGCTGTGCTGCAAAAACCCCGGGTAGACCCGCCGACCCGCACCGGGGAAACTGTCCGGCACGCGGTAAATCACATTGTTTTCAAACCACTCATAGCTCTTGTTCATCGCCAGGTTGTTGACCGCAGTGGGCGATTTGCGCGCATCGATGGGGCCGCCCATCATGGTCATGGTCCACGGTGTGGTTTCGCCCCGGCTGGCCATGAGCGACACGGCGGCCAGCACCGGCACGGTGGGCTGGCAGACGCTCATCACATGGCAGTTGCCGTATTTGCCTTGCAGGTGGCGGATGAAGTCCTGCACATCGTTGACGTAATCGTCGAGGGAAAAGCTGCCCTCACTCAGCGGCACCAGACGGGCGTTTTTCCAGTCGGTGATGTAGACCTTATGTCCTTGCAGCATGGTTTTAACGGTGTCGCGCAGCAGGGTGGCGTAATGCCCGGACAGCGGCGCCACGATCAGCACGGCAGGCTGAGATTTCATGGCCTCCAGCGTGGCCGGGTCGTCGGAGAAGCGTTTGAAGCGGATCAGATCGCAAAAGGGGCGGGCGATTTCAACGCGTTGCTGCACGGCCACCTCGGAGTTGCCCACCTCCACCGCGTTGATGTTGAATTCGGGCTTTTCGTAGTCTTTGCTCAGGCGGTACACCAGATCAAGACCCGCCGCCATACGCTGGCTTAAAGGGCTGGAGCTCCAGGCCGAGCCGGGGTTTGAATAGGCCTTGGATGCAGCCTGGGCAAAGCCGGCGAAGGGCTCGATGAAAGCGCGCTGGGTCTCGTAAATCTGGTAGAGCATGGGTTCACTGCGTTAAAAAATGGTGCAGTGCAATATACCAGCTTTACCCCGGATGTCCCGCTTTGTTGGCAGGCCCTGTGTCAGTTTTCCATGACGGTCGCAATAGACGCGCAGACGTAGTCCATGTTCTTGCTGTTCAGCGCTGCCACGCACATGCGTCCGGTGTCCAGGCCATAGACGCCAAATTCGGTGCGCAGGCGCAGCATCTGCTCTTTGCTCAGGCCCGAGTAGCTGAACATACCGATCTGGGTGGTGATGAAATCCATGTTTTCCTGGACCCCAGCGGCTTGCAGGCCGTCGCGCAAACCCTGGCGCATGGATTTGATGCGGTTGCGCATAGCGCCCAGCTCCTGTTCCCACTGGGCGCGCAATTCGGAGTTCCCCAATACCGCTGCTACCACCGCGCCGCCGTGTGTGGGCGGGTTGGAGTAGTTGGTGCGCACCACAATCTTGAGCTGGCTCAAAACCTTTTGCATCTCGGCCTTGTCGTTACAGACCACGGACAGTGCACCCACCCGTTCGCCGTACAGGCTGAAGTTTTTCGAAAACGAGCTGGCGACAAAAAAGTTCAAGCCGGCAGCGGCAAATTTACCGACTACCGCGCCGTCTTCTGCGATGCCGTGGCCAAAGCCCTGGTAGGCCATGTCCAGCAGCGCGGTCAGGCCGCGTTTGTGGATGACGGCAATCACCGCGTCCCATTGCGCAGGCGTCAGGTCGTAACCGGTAGGGTTGTGGCAGCAGGCGTGCAGCACTACTACGGTTCCGGGGGCTGCGGCTTCCAGGTCCGCCAGCATGCCGGCGGTGTGGATGCCGCGTGCCGCAGCGTCGTAATAGGCGTAGGTGCCGACCTCAAAACCGGCGGTGCTGAAGACCGCGCGGTGGTTTTCCCAGCTGGGGTCGGAGATCAGCAGTTTGGAGGCGGGGTTCAGGCGGTGTAAAAAATCAGCGGCGATTTTCAGGCCGCCGGTTCCACCCAGCGTTTGGATGGTGGCCACGCGCTCGGTCAGGGCCGGGTCGCTGCCGAAGACCAGATCTTTGACGGCGGCGTCATAGGCCACGATGCCGTCAATCGGCAGGTAGCCGCGCGCGCTGGGCGCATCGGTCCTGGCTTTTTCGGCGGTGCGCACACATTGCAGCAGCGGCAGCTTGCCGGCGTCGTCGAAATACACGCCCACACCCAGATTCACCTTGTGGGGGTTGGTGTCGGCGCTGAATTGTTCGTTCAGGCCAAAAATCGGGTCACGGGGGGCCATTTCGACGGCGGAAAAGAGCGACATGCGGAGGGGTCCTAGGTTGGAGGGTGGTTGCCAGCTGCAGCAGCTGGGCTTTTGGGGGCGGGCAATTTTACCCAGCGCAAGCGGGCCACCAATTGGGCTTAAGCTAGGCGGTTCCATGCCTGAGCCAGCCCTTCTTCCGCAGCCCCATCCGCTGGATATCCCAGCGGGGCAGGGGACTTTTGTGCAGTTCCCCGACTCGCCCTTTGAGCTGTACCAGCCCTACCCGCCGGCCGGAGACCAACCCGAGGCGATTGAACAATTGGTGGAGGGCTTGCAGGACGGCGAGGTGTTCCAAACCCTACTCGGCGTGACCGGCTCGGGCAAGACCTACACCATGGCCAATGTGATCGCCCGCATGGGCCGCCCGGCCATTGTGTTTGCGCCCAACAAAACCCTGGCCGCGCAGCTGTACAGCGAGTTCCGCGAGTTTTTCCCCAAGAACGCGGTCGAGTACTTCGTCAGTTACTACGACTACTACCAGCCCGAGGCCTATGTGCCGCAGCGGGACTTGTTCATCGAGAAAGACTCGGCGATCAATGAGCATATCGAGCAGATGCGTCTTTCGTGTACCAAAAGCCTGCTGGAGCGGCGCGATGTGGTGATCGTCGCCACCGTGTCGGCGATTTACGGCATCGGCAAGCCCGAGTCCTACCACCAGATGGTGATGACGCTGCGCGCGGGCGACAAGATGGGCCAGCGCGACATGGTGATACAGCTGGTGCGCATGCAGTACCAGCGCAACGACATGGACTTCAGCCGCGGAACCTTCCGTGTGCGCGGCGACACCATTGACGTGTTCCCCGCCGAGCACAGCGAGATGGCGCTGCGCATTGAGTTGTTTGACGACGAGATCGAGTCCCTCCAGCTGTTCGACCCGCTGACCGGGCGCATACGCCAGAAAATTTCGCGCTTCACCGTCTACCCCAGCAGCCATTACGTCACCCCGCGCGAGCAGGTTTTGCAGGCGGTGGAGCTGATTAAGCTGGAGCTGGCTGATCGCCTCAAGGAGTTGGTCGGTATGGGCAAGTTGGTGGAGGCGCAGCGGCTGGAGCAGCGGACCCGCTTTGATCTGGAAATGCTCTCGGAGGTCGGCCACTGCAAAGGCATCGAAAACTACTCGCGCCATCTGGCCGGAAGCGCTGCGGGCGAGCCGCCCGCTACGCTCACCGATTACCTGCCCAAAGACGCGCTGATGTTTCTGGATGAAAGCCATGTTCTGATCGGTCAGTTCGGCGGCATGTACAACGGCGACCGCGCCCGCAAAACCACGCTGGTGGAATATGGCTTTCGCCTGCCCAGCGCGCTGGACAACCGGCCGCTCAAGTTCGAAGAGTTCCAGACCAAGATGCGCCAGGCGATTTTTGTTTCGGCCACGCCCGCCGCCTGGGAGAACGCGCACGCCGGGCGCGTGGTCGAGCAGGTGGTGCGCCCCACGGGTCTGGTCGACCCCGAGGTCGAAGTGCGCCCGGCCAGCACGCAGGTGGACGATGTGTTGCAGGAAATCCGCATCCGCGTCGAGAAATCCGAGCGCGTGCTGATCACCACCCTGACCAAGCGCATGGCCGAGCAACTCACCGACTACCTGGGCGAGAACGGCGTCAAAGTGCGCTACTTACACAGCGATGTGGATACGGTGGAGCGCGTGGAGATCCTGCGCGATTTGCGGCTGGGTGCGTTTGATGTGTTGGTGGGCATCAACCTGCTGCGCGAGGGCCTGGATATCCCCGAGGTCTCGCTGGTGGCGATTTTGGATGCCGACAAGGAAGGTTTTTTGCGCTCCGAACGCTCCCTGATTCAGACCATTGGCCGCGCCGCGCGCAATTTGGAGGGGCGGGCGATTCTGTACGCCGACAAAGTTACCGACTCCATGGCCCGCGCCATGGGTGAGACCGAGCGCCGTCGCACAAAGCAGGTCGCCCACAACCTGGAGCGCGGCATCACTCCGCGCGCCATCGTGAAAAAGGTGCGCGACCTGATCGACGGCGTGTACAGCGAAAAAGCGGGCAAAGAAGCCGAGCGGTTGGAGCGCGATGCCATGCAGCGCGCCCAGGTGGAAGACATGAGCGAGAAGGACATTTCCCGCGAAATCAAGCGCCTGGAGAAGCTCATGATGGAGCACGCTCGCAACCTGGAGTTTGAAAAAGCCGCCCGGGTGCGCGACCAGCTGTCGCAGCTCAAGGCCCAGGTCTTCGGCGCGCCGGGCACCGACAACGTGGTGCCACTGCACCCGCGCAGGCCATAGTTGACTGATTTGATCGGGTTTAAGGCTATACTTGACTGATCTAGTCAACTTTCTCTGCTTTGAGGAGCTTTTATGAGACTGACCACCAAAGGCCGTTTTGCCGTCACCGCCATGATCGACCTGGGTTTGCGCCAGGCCGGCGGGCCCGTCACCCTGGCTGCCATCAGCCAGCGCCAGCAGATTTCCCTTTCTTATTTGGAACAGTTGTTCGGCAAGTTGCGCCGCAATGACCTGGTCGAGTCCACCCGTGGCCCGGGCGGCGGCTACACCCTGTCGCGCGACGCCTCGCTGATTACGGTGGCAGAAATCATCACCTCGGTGGACGAGCCCATCGACGCCACCCAATGTGAGGGCAAGCAAAACTGCCTGGGCCAGGGCAGCCAGTGCATGACGCACGATCTGTGGGCCTCGCTTAATTCCCACATGGTGGAGTTCCTGAGCTCGGTCACGCTCCAAAAACTCGTCGATGACCAGGTCGCCAAAGGCGGCGTGACCCAGGATGCGCCCAGCATCAAAAAGGCCATCGCCCCGCTGCCGTTGGTGCAGGCCGTGCGCGCCAATGTGCCCAATTCGGTCTTCGCGCTGGGCAGCCTGGCCAGCGCGCTTACTAAATCCTGATTCCGTAGGTCTTTCCGATTCTTCTTTACGGCACCTTCCATGGACACGACTCCCCATTTCCCGATTTACCTGGACTACAGCGCCACCAACCCCTGTGACGAGCGGGTGGTTGACGCCATGGTTCCCTGGCTGCGCTCGCACTTCGGCAATCCCGCGTCGCGCAGCCACGCTTGGGGCTGGGAAGCCGAGGCAGCGGTCGAGACCGCGCGCGGCCAAGTCGCGGACCTGATTGGGGCCGACCCGCGTGAAATCGTTTGGACCTCGGGTGCCACCGAATCCAACAACCTGGCGATCAAGGGCGCGGCGCAGTTCTACAAATCCAAGGGCAAACACCTGATCACGGTGAAGACCGAGCACAAAGCCGTGCTCGATACCTGCCGCGAGCTGGAGCGCCAGGGGTTTGATGTGACCTATCTGGATGTGCAGGCCGATGGCCTGGTCAATCTGGACGCATTCAAAGCCGCGATTCGCCCCGACACCATCGTGGCCAGCGTCATGTTCGTGAACAACGAAATCGGCGTCATTCAGGACGTGGCCGCCATCGGCGCGATCTGCCGCGAAAAGGGCATTATTTTTCATGTGGATGCTGCGCAAGCCACCGGCCGCGTGGACATCGACATGAACTCCCTGCCCATCGACCTGATGAGCCTGACCTCGCACAAAACCTATGGCCCCAAAGGCATTGGCGCGTTGTTTGTGCGTCGCAAACCGCGCGTGCGCCTGGAGGCGCAAATGCACGGCGGTGGTCATGAGCGCGGCATGCGCAGCGGCACCCTGCCCACGCACCAAATCGTCGGCATGGGCGAGGCCTACCGCATTGCCAAGGCCGAGATGCACGCCGAGAACGCGCGCATCCGTGGCTTGCAACAGCGTCTGCTCGATGGCCTGAAAGATGTGGAGCAGGTCTTCATCAACGGCCACTTAGAAAAGCGTGTGCCGCACAACCTGAACATGAGCTTCAACTATGTCGAGGGCGAGTCGCTGATCATGGGTATCAAAGGCCTGGCGGTCTCATCCGGCTCGGCCTGCACATCGGCCAGCCTAGAGCCCAGCTATGTATTGCGCGCCCTGGGCCGCAGCGACGAGCTGGCCCACAGCAGCCTGCGCATGACCTTTGGCCGCTGGACCACCGAAGCCGAGATCGACTTTGCGATTGAGACCATCAAACTCAACGTCGCCAAGCTGCGCGACCTGAGCCCGCTGTGGGAGATGTACCAGGACGGTATTGACATCTCCACCATCCAGTGGGCCGCCCACTGAAACCCTGTTTTGTGATTTGTGAGGTAACACCATGGCTTATTCCGAAAAAGTAGTCGACCACTACGAAAACCCCCGCAACGTCGGCAGCTTTGACAAGGGCGACGACAGCGTCGGCACCGGCATGGTCGGCGCGCCCGCTTGCGGTGATGTGATGAAACTGCAAATCAAGGTCAACCCGGTCACCGGTGTGATCGAAGACGCGCGCTTTAAAACCTATGGCTGTGGCTCGGCGATTGCGTCCAGCTCACTCGTCACCGAATGGGTGAAGGGCAAGACCCTGGACGAAGCCGCCGCGCTGAAAAACAGCGTGATCGCTGAAGAACTGGCGCTGCCCCCGGTCAAGATCCATTGCTCCATCCTGGCCGAAGACGCCATCAAGGCCGCCGTGGACGATTACAAGAAAAAACACCTCAACTGATATGGCCGTCTCCCTCACCGAAGCGGCTGCCCGTCACGTTACCCGCTACCTCACCAAGCGCGGCCGCGGCGTGGGCGTGCGCCTTGGCGTGAGGACCACCGGTTGCTCGGGACTGGCGTACCAGCTGGAATATGTCGACGAGCTCAGCCCCGAAGACGTCGTGTTTGAAGGCCATGGCGTCAAGGTATTGATTGACCCCAAGAGCCTGGCCTACATCGACGGCACCGAACTCGATTTTGTGCGCGAAGGCCTCAACGAAGGCTTTCGCTTCAACAACCCCAATGAGCGCGACAAGTGCGGTTGTGGTGAATCCTTTCGCGTGTGAACCTGCAATCGGACGACTTCGACCTGTTCGGTCTGTCGCGCAGCTATGCGCAGGACCGCGCCGCGGTCGACGCCGCCTGGAAAGCCCTGCAGCGCCAGGCCCATCCCGATAAATTTGCCGCCGAGGGCGCAGCCGCCCAGCGCCTGGCCATGCAATGGTCGGTGCGCATCAACGAGGCCTACCAACGCCTGAAAGACCCGATACGCCGCGCCGCGTATTTGTGTGAGTTGGCGGGTTTCCCCATCGCCGCGCACCACAACACCGCCATGCCCGCAGCGTTTTTGATGCGGCAGATGGAATGGCATGAAGCGCTGGACGATGCCGACAGCGCCGATGCGCTCGACGCCTTGGCTGCGCAGGTGCGCGACCAGCAAGACGCGATGCTCAGCCAGTGCGCGCAGCAGATCGATGTGGCGCAGGATTACCCCGGTGCCGTACAAACCGTGCGCGCCCTGATGTTTGTCGACAAGTTTGGGCAGGACGTGATGGCCCGCCAGCACGCGCTGGACGCCTGACAATCCCTCCACTTTCTTTCTTGTATGGCGCTGCTGCAAATCTCCGAACCCGGGCAATCGCCCAACCCGCACGGGCGTCGCATCGCCGTGGGAATTGACCTGGGTACCACGCATTCGCTGGTCGCAGCCGTGCGCAACGGCGTGCCCGAGTGCCTGCCCGATGACCAGGGCCGCGTCATTTTGCCAAGCGTAGTGCGCTACCTGGACGCGCAGCGCCGCCAGATTGGGTTTGACGCGCTGGCGCAGCAAAGCAACGATCCCGGCAACACCATCGCCTCGGTCAAACGCCTGATGGGTCGCGGCCTCGCCGATGTGGCCCACGCCGCGCGCCTGCCCTACGCCCTGGTCGACGCGCCCGGCATGGTCCGCGTGCGCACTATCGCCGGTGAAAAAACCCCGGTCGAGGTCAGCGCCGAGATTCTGGCCACGCTGCGCTTTCGGGCTGAGGACAGTTTTGCGGACGACATTTTTGGTGCGGTCATCACCGTTCCTGCCTACTTCGACGACGCGCAGCGCCAGGCCACCAAAGACGCCGCGCAACTTGCCGGCCTGAACGTGCTGCGCCTGATCAACGAGCCGACCGCCGCCGCGCTGGCCTACGGCCTGGACAACGCGGCCGAGGGTGTGTACGCGGTGTATGACCTGGGTGGCGGCACGTTTGATATCTCCATCCTGCGCCTGAGCGCCGGTGTGTTTGAGGTGCTGGCCACAGGTGGCGACTCGGCGCTGGGTGGTGACGATTACGACCGCGCTCTGGCCGATTGGGTGCTGCAGGAATCTGGCGTCAACGCCGACTCGCCGCAAGACCGTGCCGCTCTGACGGCTGCGGCCCGCGAATGCAAAGAGGCGCTCTCGGAGCACGAGATCGCGCCGCTTGAGTTACAACTGGACGCAGGCCGCATCGACTTGTCGGTGAACCGGGCGCAGTTTGAAGCAGCCACTGCCGCGCTCACCGCCCGCACCCTGCAAGCCGTGCGCGCCACGCTGCGTGACGCCGGGCTGGCCAAGGCGGATATCCAGGGCGTGGTGCTGGTGGGCGGCTCCACCCGCATGCCGCAGGTGCGCCAGGCGGTGGCGGCGTATTTCGGGCGCGAACCGCTGGCCAACGTCAACCCCGACGAAGTGGTCGCCATCGGCGCTGCGCTGCAGGCCAATCAGCTCGCAGGCAACAACCCGCTGGGCGAGATGCTGCTGCTCGACGTGATTCCGCTGTCTTTGGGTGTGGAGACCATGGGCGGGCTGGTGGAGCGCATCGTGCCGCGTAACCAGACCATTCCCACCGCCATGGCGCAGGACTTCACCACCTACCAAGACGGCCAAACCGCGTTGGCGCTGCATGTGGTGCAGGGCGAGCGTGATCTGGTGGCCGATTGCCGCAGCCTGGCCCGCTTTACCCTGCGCGGCATCCCGCCTATGGCCGCAGGCGCCGCGCGTATCCGCGTCACCTTCACGGTTGACGCCGACGGCCTGCTCAACGTGGCCGCGCGCGAGCAGGGCAGCGGCGTGGAAGCGCAGATTGATGTCAAGCCATCCTATGGCTTGAGCGACCAGCAAATTGCCCAGATGCTGCAAGACAGCTTCAGCACCGCGCAGACTGACATGCGCGCACGCGCGCTGGTGGAGGCCCGGGTCGACGCCGACCGTTTGGTGCTTGCCACGCGCAGCGCCTTGACGGCCGACGCCGACCTGGTCGCAGCGGGCGAGCGCGCCACGATTGAGGCCGCCATCGCCGCCCTGCAAGCCAGTGCAGCCGGTGACGACGCTGCTGCCGTTGAGGCAGCCAGCAAAGCCCTGGCCCAGGCTACCGAGGCCTTCGCCGCCCAACGCATGAACCGCGGCATTGCCCGCGCCCTGTCCGGCAAAAATATTGCCACCCTGTAAGCCCGTATGCCCATCATCAAAATCCTGCCCCACGCCGAATACTGCCCATCTGGTGTCGAAATCCACGCCAGCGCGGGTACCTCGCTGTGCGAGGCCTTGCTGGAAAACGGCATCGCCATCGAACACGCTTGCGACATGAGTTGCGCCTGTACCACTTGCCACGTCATCGTGCGCCAGGGTTTGGCGAGCTTGAATGCTGCAGATGAGACTGAAGACGATTTGCTGGACCGCGCCTGGGGCCTGGAGCCCAACTCGCGCCTGAGCTGCCAGGCTATCCTTGCGCAAAGCGATGTGGTGATTGAGATTCCGAAATACACCATCAACCACGCCAAAGAAAACCACTAGAGCCCACCATGCGCCAGGTATTTTTAGACACCGAAACCACCGGCCTGTACGCCGACCAGGGCGACCGCGTGATCGAGATCGCCTGCGTTGAAATGGTCAACCGCAAGCTCACCGGCTGCCACTTCCACCGCTACGTGAACCCCGAGCGCGACAGCCAGGAAGAGGCCTTGCGCATCCACGGCATCACCAGCGCATTTTTGGCCGACAAACCCCTTTTTGCCGCCGTGGCCCAGGAGCTGTTGGACTTTGTGCGCGGCGCGCAGCTGGTGATCCACAACGCTGCTTTTGACTTGGGCTTTTTGAACGCCGAACTCGCCCGCTTGCAGATGTCCGCCATCACCGGGCAGGGGGTTAGCGTGCTGGACACGCTGGCGCTCGCCAAAGAAATGTTTCCCGCCAAACGCAACAACCTGGATGCGCTGTGTGACCGCCTCGAGGTGGACCGCTCCGGCCGCACCTTGCATGGCGCACTGCTCGACGCTGAGTTGCTGGCCGAGGTCTACATCAACATGACGCGCGGCCAGAATAGCCTGATGATCGACATCGAAACCTCGGCCCAGCGTAGTGGCCCCGTAGCCGCAGCAGACTTCTCCGGCCTGGATCTGCCCGTACTGTGGGCTACGCCGCACGACATCGCCGCCCACGAGACCATCCTTGGCGAGCTTGACAAAGCCAGCGGCGGCAAAACCGTCTGGACTCGATAAGCTACACTCGCGGACTTTCCTGAACCGGATTCAGGGCGATTAGCTCAGGGGTAGAGCACTGCATTCACACTGCAGGGGTCGCAAGTTCGAAACTTGCATCGCCCACCATTTTTATGGTTTTAAAACAAGCACCTAGAAGAGATTCTTAGTGCTTTTGTTTAAGTTCAAAGTAGTATAGGGTCACCATACTACAACTCATAGATTTTTCGAACTCTTTTATTAGATTTTCGATACCAAAAGTGATCTCCAAAACATGCTTCGCACCTTGCGAAGTCGCCCTGTTTAGCAAGGGCGTTTTTTGAGACTTTGGGTGGGTGTTGCAACCGCTCTGCTGTGCAATAGTTTTAAACAAGCGCTACGCTCGTTTTGCCCTGCGCCAGCTACTCTGCCTGTTGCCGCTGACCGAAAACTGACCCACTTAAGGGGTATGTGCTGATTCAAAACTGACCCAGGTGTTTTACTGGCTCTGCCTGATTTTTAGGCAGGAGCAAAAAGGTGATCACCATGGAAC
>CAMAQV010000052.1 GCA_945860595.1 Comamonas sp. lk | reverse complement strand
CAACGCGACGGACGCGAGTGCGGGCAGTTTTTTCAGTAGCTTCTTCATCAACAGTTCTCCTCAAAGTAATAAACAGAGACCAACACACCAACACACATCCGGACGCTGCATCAGTGCAGATTTTCAGCAGTCAAGATTTCGACCCGGGGCTGCACCACATTGGGTGCGCCACGGATGTTTTCGCACAGGCCGCGCAGGGTGCGCGCTGCCGTGAGCACGCAGTAATGCACGTCCTGGTGCAGCACAAAAGCAAGGCTTCCATCTACCAGCATGGTCTGGTGGGTCGTCGTCAGATCGTGGGCTACCAGCGGTACTTCGGTCGTCAGGCTCAAATGGGCCAGCGCCTTGGCGGTTCCGGCGGTAGCGCCGCCCACGCAGTACACGCCGCTTATCTGTGATGCCGCCAGTTGCGTTTGCAGGTGGTGCACTAGGTGGTCGCAGGCGTCTTCATCATCTGCGGGCAGGTCGCTCAAGCGGACGACTTCCAGTGCCGGAAAACGGTCTTCCACCACCTGGGCGAAACCGATGCGCCGCTCGATTTCATTGGACATGCGGGTGGCTGTGGACAGCAGTAGCAATACCGAGCGCGGGCCCGGGCGCGCCATGCGGCCCAGCAACAGCCCTGCGGTACGCCCCTCGGCGCGGGAGTCCGCGCCAACGTGGGCCTGGCGCATGGAGCCGGCCACGTCGCTGAACAGCGTGACCACATGCACCCCGGCGCGCACTTGGTCGTTGATGGCAAGCTTGACCGCGGGCACATCCGGCGCAACCAGCACCATGGCGTCGCACCCGCCGATGCGGCCCAGCGCGAGCCCGAATTCTGCCGGGTCGCTGGCGTCCAGGCGGTAGGTGATCTCCGTAATGTGCTGGTGGCGAAAGTCGCCCGCCGTCTGGGCGATGTGGCGCTCGAGTTGGTTGAGGTAAGGGCTTTGCAAATCCGGCAGCACGTAGGCGAACTTCCAATTTTCCTTGCTGCGCGGGCGACCCCGGGTGACGATGGGAGTGCCCAGGTTGTCGATGGCTTGCAAAACCTTGCGCTCGGTTTCTGAATTCACGCCGGTGCGGCCGTTGAGCACGCGGTCGACCGTGGCCGTTCCTACCCCGGCATTGCGGGCGATTTCAGCGATGGTGACGTTGGAGGACATGGGGCGGGGCATAGACGATGCACCAGGATAGTATTCCCATCAAAAAATAAATCAATCAGGGTTTTCACTGACCCGGCCCAGCCGTTAGCGCCCGGTTTTGGCGCGCTCGAAGAGCGGCAACACGTCGGGCAGGGCCGCCTGCATATCGGCAATCCGGGTGCTGCTGGCCGGGTGGGTAGACAGCCACTGCGGCGGCGCGCCCTTGTTGGCAGCGCCCATTTTTTCCCAGAGGGTGATGCCGGCGCGCGGGTCGTAGCCGGCCCGCGCGGCGATCTCCATGCCCACCAGGTCGGCCTCTGACTCGTCTTCGCGGCCGAATTTGAGGTTCAGCAGGTTGGCACCCTGCTGGGCCACCATATCGGTCAAATTGGGATCGATCCCCAACCAACCTGACAGCAAGGCCCCGCCCAGGCGGGCGGCGCCGGTAGTCACCGTGGATTTGCCCATGCGCTCACGGGCATGCTCGCGCAGGGCGTGTGCCATCTCGTGGCCCATCACCATCGCGGCTTCGTCGTCGGTCAGTTGCAGGGTGCGCAAAATGCCGGTGTAAAACGCAATCTTGCCTCCAGGCATGCAGTAGGCGTTGATTTGCTTGGAGCCGATCAGGTTGACCTCCCACTGCCACTGACTGGCCCGCTCGTTCCAGGGCGTGGCAAAGGGAATCAGACGCTGGGCGATGGTGCGCAGGCGTTTGAGCTCTTCGCTGCTGGGTGGGGCCAGCGCATTTTTGCTGTCGGCTTGCTGCAGCACCTGCTTGTACTGCTGCCCGGCCATTTTCTCCACCTCCTGGGCCGCAACCAGGTTGGCGAAGGCCGAACGCTTGCCCACGTTGACGCCTTCGCGCTCCTGCGCAGCCACCGTCAAACTGGCGCAGGTCAGGGCCAGCAAAAGCGCGACCGCGACCGCGCGCAACGCGTTCAGCGCTTGGGGGACTGCAGCATGGCTTGGTTTCACACCGGTATTATTCCCCCATGAATGAACAGCCCACGCCAGCTACCGCCAGTTGGCTGCAAAGCCTCAAGGTCTATACCGAACCGGCTTCGCTGCGCATGCTGTCATTGGGCTTTTCCTCGGGGCTGCCCCTGCTGCTGGTCTTTGGAACCCTGAGCTTTTGGCTGCGCGAGGCCGGTATCGACCGCGCCACCATCGGCTTTATGAGCTGGATCGGCGGGGCCTACGCCTTTAAATGGGCCTGGTCGCCCATGGTCGACCGGCTGCCTATCCCTGTATTGACGCGGGCTTTGGGGAGGCGGCGCAGCTGGTTGCTGCTGGCGCAGGCGGTGATCATGGCCGCGCTGGTCTGCATGGCGCTGACCGACCCGCAGCAGTCGCTGATGCCCGTGGTGTGGTGCGCTATTGCCATCGCTGTCGGATCCGCCACACAGGATATTGCCCTGGACGCCTTCCGCATCGAGTCAGCCGACAGCGACCACCAGGGCGCTCTGGCCGCGACCTACCAGGCGGGCTACCGCATCGCGATGATTTGGGCCGGTGCGGGGACCCTTTGGATTGCCGCTCGCGTCGAGGTGCCAGTGGAAGCTACCAGCGCGGGAGTGCAATATCAGCACATGGGTTGGAAAGTTGCATATCTAGTCATGGCTGCATCGATGTGCATAGGTATGTTCACCGTAATTTTTTCTAATGAACCCATTTCTCGCGAGTCGCTGACTGAGAACGCTGAAATTCAAGCGTCTAGAAAATTTTTTGCTGCATTTGGGATCCCTTTATCTGGGTTATTGTTGGCACCAATCTTCCCAATAGTGGTGTTCATCAGTATGAATTGGGTTTGGTTTTCTTCCATATTTCTATTGCAGAATGGCTTAATCTCATTTTTTTTCCTACTGCTGTCAATCGCGATCTACTATGGTTTGATAAGACTGGCGATCAAGTTCAATTTCCGAGTTCCGATACCGGTCTTTTCGGCGCCAATCTTTGCTTGGATTGAGTCCGCCTTTTTTAAGCCCATAGCCGACTTTGTGCGGCGCTACCGCACACAGGCGGTGGTTATCCTGGCCCTGATCGCCACCTACCGGATCAGCGATGTGGTGATGGGCATCATGGCCAATCCGTTTTATGTGGACATGGGCTACACCAAGGACGAAGTGGCGGCAGTGACCAAAATCTACGGTGTGCTGATGACCCTGTTGGGCGCGTTTGCCGGTGGGGCCATGGCGCTGCGCTGGGGCGTGATGCGGGTCTTGATGCTTGGCGCCGTTTTGAGTGCGGCCAGCAATCTGCTTTTTGCCTGGCTGGGCGGTCAGGGGCACGATGTGCATGCGCTCATCGCCGTGGTGTCCGCAGACAACCTAGCGGGCGGAATCGCCACGAGCGCTTTTATTGCTTATTTGTCCTCATTGACCAATGTGCAGTATTCGGCCACGCAGTACGCGCTTTTTAGCTCGCTGATGGTGTTGTTCCCTAAGTTGCTGGGCGGCTTTTCCGGGCAGTACGTGGACGCCCATAGTTATGCGGAATTTTTCACCGCCACGGCTTTCCTGGGTCTGCCGGTGCTGGGGCTGATCTGGCTGGCCGAGCGGCTGCGGCGCGATTGATGCCCCGGGTCCGCGGCGGCGCGGGGCTTTACACAACTTTTCAAGCGCTTCATTCAGGCAGTGCATGCGCTTGGGGGTGAGCGCTACACTGAACCATGGCCCCCCGATTGCTCATCATCGACGACGACGCCCGCCTGTGCGCGATGCTGGCAAGTTACCTGGAACAAAACCATTTCGCCGTCAGCAAAGCCGGTGATGGCAACAGCGGGCTGGCGGCGCTACAAAGCGCCAACCCGGCCATTGATCTGGTGATTTTGGATTTGATGCTGCCCGATATGGACGGGCTGGACCTCTGCCGCTCCATCCGGGCTTTGGGTGACGGCCCGGTCCGCGTGCCGGTGCTTATGCTGACCGCCAAGGGCGACCCAATGGACCGCATTGTGGGTCTTGAAATCGGCGCCGATGACTACCTGGCCAAACCTTTTGAGCCACGCGAATTGCTGGCCCGTATCAAGGCCATTTTGCGGCGGCAGGGTGCAGTGTTCAGCGATGGCGTGCAGGGAAGACTGCAGTTTGGCCGCCTGGAAATCGATCGGGATGCGCGCACCATCATGCTGGGCGGCGTCGTTCGTGTGCTGACTGCCTACCAGTTTGACTTGTTGGTGGCGCTAGCCCAGCGCGCTGGGCGGGTACTCACCCGCGACCAGATCATGGAAGCCGTGCGCGGGCGCGAACTCGAAGCTTTTGACCGCTCCATCGACGTCCACATGGGCCGGATCCGCGCGGCGATTGAGGATGACATCAAAAACCCCAAGCGCATCCTGACCGTGCGCGGCGTTGGCTATACCTTCGCGCGGCTGCAAGACTGAGTGGCTGCGGCCCATGCACCGTAAGCTGTATTTCCGTATTTGGCTGGCGGTGGTTCTGGCTATAGCCGTGCTGACCCTGGCTGTGGGAACGGTTTGGCGTATGACTATGGAGCCGCCCCTGCGCCATGTGGTTTTGCGCAATACCTCTGGCGATGTCGTGGGTGCGGCGGCCATGCGCCCGCGTGCTGAATCTACTCCCCCCAACTGGCATTCGGCAGAAGGCGATAGCGACGGTGACAAAGGTTCGGCCTACGCGCCAGGCTCCGAGGAGTCGCTGGAGCACCAGGCGCCGCCGGTTGGTCAGTTCGGCCGTGGGCCCGAGTTTTTGGTCCAGATGGACGATGGGCAGATGCTCCATGTCCATATGCCACGCCCCGAGCTCAGGCCGTGGATGGGTTCTATCGGCTATGTGTCGGCCTTGTGTCTGGTGGCCCTGGCAGTGGCACTTGGCACCTATCCCGTGGTGCGGCGCTTGACCCGCAGACTTGAGAACCTGCAAGCTAGCGTAGAAGCCTGGGGCGATGGCAATTTGGGCGTGCGCGCCTTAGTCGAAGGCGACGACGAGGCCGCCTTTTTGGCTCGCCGCTTCAACCATGCTGCCCAGCGGCTGGAGGTGCTGGTGCAGGCCCGGGACGCCTTGCTGGCTTCACAAAAGTCGCTTCTCGCCAACGCGTCCCACGAGCTGCGATCGCCTCTAGCGCGCCTCCGTATGGGCTTGGAGTTGCTGCAAGGCGGCGGTGAGCGCGATGCGCTGCGGCAGGAGCTGGAGCGCAATATCAGCGAGTTGGATCAGCTCATTGGTGAAATACTGCTTGCCAGCCGGCTTGATGCCAAGGAGGCCGACCTGGGTGCTATGGAGCTTGTGGATCTGGTCGCGTTGTGCGCCGAAGAATGCGCACATACCGGTGCCCGTCTTGACTGTGTCGATGCGGAGCTGCGGGTGCCGGGAGTGTCCAAACTGCTGCGCCGTGCCGTGCGCAATTTGCTCGAAAACGCGTTGCGCCATGGCCGTGCACCCAACGGGGACGCCGAGCCCGATAGCGTGGTTCTCGAACTGCGCCCAGTGCCAGTGGAAAGCCCAGTGGTCGTCCGCCTTGCCGTGAGTGATCAGGGACCTGGCGTAGCGGCCGAACACCAGCAGCGTGTTTTTGAGCCCTTTTACCGGCTTCCCGGTGTGTCAGAGACGGCGGGTGGCACGGGCCTGGGGCTGGCGCTGGTCAAATCCATTGTCGAGCGCCATGCGGGTACGGTTGACTGCAGCAATAACCCGCAGGGTGGCGCGCGATTTGAAATCACGTTGCCGGCGGGCATTGAAACGCCCGACAACGGCCCCACCTCAGGACAGGCAGCAGAAAAAATCGCAAATATCCCCCGCGTGGGGGATACATCGGCATAAACCGGTGAAATACATTCTCCCCAACTGCTGTCACAGTCATTTTGCTGAAAAGCGGTTTCCGCGATCAGCGCTACGGTTCCAACGAAGTCTCTTCGGAGACCTTTATAGCCACCCCTTACCGGGGTGGCTTTTTTTTGCCCGCAAAAGCGGGCCAGCGACAGCTTACAACACGTCGGCCAAAGCATTGATCACCCTGGCGGGGCTCAGATCCTGCAAACAACGGGTATGGCCCAGCGGGCAACTGCGCGCAAAGCAGGGTGCGCAGTCCAGTGCGGGTTGGTACGCGACATCGTCTTTCAGCCACACAACCCGTGCGACGTCGCTCAGTGGGGGCGTGTGCAGGGGGCTGGAGGAGCCGAACAACGCAACTTGCGGGGTACCCAGCGCAGCGGCAATATGCATGAGACCGGAATCGTTGCTGACGACGGCGCGGGCGCTGGCGATGAGTGCCATCGCTTCGTTCAGGTCGGAGCGTCCGGCCAGGCTAGTGCAAGGGCTATGTGGGGGGCGGCTGGATACAGCCACAATCCCATCGCACAGGACAGAATCCTTGGCCGAGCCCAACAGCAGTACCGGCGCATTCAGCGCGTCGGCGAGCGCGGCAAAGTGCCCCATCGGCCATCGCTTGGCGGGGCCGTATTCGGCGCCCGGTGCGAATACGTAATAGCCTTGGGGAGTCAGGCCCCGGCGGTGTAGAGCCATAGCCTGCGCATCGGGTACCACGCGCAAGACCGGACGCGGCCGAGCGGCGGGTTCGTCCAGCCGGGTACCCGCGAGCGCCAGGTAATGCGCCACCATGGAGCCGCGGTGGTGTCGGTGGGGGTTCGGCAAGCCTGTAGTGAGTAGCCCCCAGCGCGCCTCACCCCTGTAGCCCACGCGCTCTTCAATTCCCGCCCACCAGGGCAGCAGCGCACTTTTGAGGGAGTTGGGGCACACCACTGCGCGTTGAAATTGGCCTCGTAAAGCTTTTGCCAATTGGCGGCGTGCCACCCATTGCAAGCCGCCATGGGCAAAAGGAAATTCGATCACGTGATGAACCTCTGCCATAGCCCGGTACACCGGTGCTACCCAGGGCAGTGCGCCAACCGTCAGGCGCTGCCCTTGGGCGTGCAGGGCCGCGATCAGCGGTTGCGTCATGACCGCGTCGCCAATCCATTGCGGCGCGATAAGCAGTGTTTCGCCGCCGTGCCGCACCGTGACAGCCGGTATCCCGCTGCGCACCTGTTCAGCGGTCATCCGCAGCGTGCACGGGTGTCAGTGGTGGGCGTCGAAATGCTCACCGGCTTTGAGCTGGTAAACCGTCCCGCAGTAGGGGCACTTGCCGTGGCCTTCGCGGGCCACATCAAGATAGACCTTGGGGTGGGTGTCCCAGGTTGTCATGCCGGCCAGGGGGCTGGGGCAAAAGACGCCGCCTTGCGGGTTGAGGTCTTTGGCCAGGATCTCGATCATGGGGGATTGCTTGGTCATATCGGCGCTACGCTTCAGACCCGGGACAGCCAGTGGGCATATTTCGGGTTACGTCCGTTGACGATATCGAAAAACGCCGACTGGATTTTTTCGGTGATGGGGCCGCGCGAACCGGCACCCAGCGGAATGCGGTCCAGTTCGCGGATGGGCGTGACCTCGGCGGCGGTCCCGGTGAAGAAGGCCTCGTCGCAGATATACACCTCGTCGCGGGTGATGCGCTTTTGCACCAGCTCTAGCCCCAGGTCTTTGCAGATATGGAACACCGTATTGCGGGTGATGCCGTTCAGCGCACCGGCCGACAGATCCGGCGTGTAGACCACGCCATCCTTGATCACAAACAGGTTCTCGCCCGCACCTTCTGAAACAAAACCATTGGCGTCGAGCAGCATGGCCTCGTCGTAGCCATCGTCGGTGGCTTCCATATTGGCCAGGATGGAGTTGGTGTAGTTGGACACCGCTTTAGCCTGGGTCATGGTGATGTTGACGTGGTGGCGGGTGTAGCTAGAAATCTTGACGCGGATGCCGCGCTGCAAACCTTCCTCACCCAAATAGGCACCCCAGGGCCAGGCGGCGACCATCAGGTGGATGGTGTTGCCCTTGGGCGACACGCCGAGTTTGCGATCGCCAATCCAGGTTAAGGGGCGCAGGTAACAACTCTCCAGCGTGTTTTCGCGGACCACGTCTTTCTGCGCCTGCATCACCTCTTCTTTGCTAAAGGGAATGTGCATACGCAGGATCTTGGCGCTGTTAAAGAGCCGTTCGGTGTGCTCCTGCAGGCGAAAAATCGCGGTTCCGTTCACCGTGTTGTAGGCGCGCACACCTTCAAAAGCGCCGCAGCCATAGTGCAATGTGTGCGTGAGAACGTGGATCTTGGCGTCGCGCCAATCGACCATGCGGCCGTCCATCCAGATTTTGCCGTCGCGGTCGGACATGGAGGGCGGCATAGCGGTCATGGGAGCATCTTTCTATGAACAGGCTGCCGGGAAAACGTCGGCAGACTATTTTAGGGGCAGAGAAATGTCACACCAGTCCGCGAACCAGGTTTAACGCTTCTTCGACCCGCTCGACGGCGTGGACCTCCAAACCCGCGATCGACTTTTTCGGTGCATTGGCCTTTGGTACCAGGGCAACGCTAAAACCCAGCTTGGCGGCTTCTTTCAGGCGCTCTTGCCCGCGCGGTGCCGGACGCACTTCACCGGCCAGCCCCACTTCGCCGAATGCAAAAAAACCTTTGGGCAGAGCCTTGCCGCGTAATGACGAGGCAATTGCCAGCATGACCGCTAAGTCTGCCGCAGGTTCGCTGATCCGCACACCGCCCACGGCATTCACAAAAACGTCCTGGTCCATGCAGGCCACCCCGGCGTGTCGATGCAATACGGCCAGCAGCATGGCCAGGCGGTCGCGGTCCAGCCCAACGCTGAGCCGCCGTGGTGAGGGGCCGCCGCTGTCCACCAAGGCCTGGATTTCGACCAGCAGCGGGCGCGTGCCCTCCAGCGTCACCATGACGCAGCTTCCCGGCACCGGCTCGGCGTGTTGGCTCAAAAAGATGGCACTAGGGTTGGAGACGCCTTTGAGCCCGCGTTCGGTCATGGCGAAGACGCCGATCTCGTTCACCGCGCCGAAGCGGTTTTTGATGGCGCGTACCAAGCGGAACGGGCCGTGGGTGTCGCCCTCAAAGTACAGCACCGTGTCGACCATGTGCTCCAGCACGCGCGGTCCAGCCAGCGCGCCTTCTTTGGTGACGTGGCCAACCAGCACGATACAGGTTCCGCTGGCTTTGGCAGCGCGCGTCAGGTGTGCCGCACATTCGCGCACCTGCGCTACCGAGCCGGGGGCCGAACTGAGCTGGTCGGAGTAGACGGTTTGTATCGAGTCGATGACCGCCACGGCGGGTGTGTGGGCGTGCAAGGTGGCCAGGATTTTTTCCAGCTGAATCTCAGCCAGCACCCGTACCTGTGAACGCTCGAGCCCCAGGCGTCGCGAGCGCAGGGCCACTTGCGCTCCGCTTTCCTCCCCCGTGACATACAGCGTGCTCTTGCCCTGCCGTTGCAGCGAATCCAGCGCCTGCAGCAGCAGCGTGGATTTGCCTATGCCCGGGTCACCGCCGATCAGCACCACCCCGCCTTCAACGATGCCGCCGCCCAGCACGCGGTCCAGCTCCTCATGGCCGGTGGGGCTGCGTTCGACTTCATTGGCCTCGATATCGGCCAGGACCGCTACCTCGGCGGTGGCGCTCAGGGCGGCGAAACGGTTCCGGGTCTCGCCTTGCTGGGGGGCGACACCCTCAACCAGGCTGTTCCAGGCGCCGCAGGAAGGGCACTTGCCCAGCCACTTGGGACTGGTGCCGCCGCAATCGGAACACACGAACTGGGATTTTTCTTTGGCCATGACCGCATGGTACTGGATATATAAACAGCCTGTTCAGGCGTCGGCGGTCTCTGTATCCACCACCACCGGAACTCGGGCGGCCAGGGCGCACATCAACTCGTAGCCCACGGTCTGCGCGCTAGCGGCGACTTCGTCAATTGGCAGCACCCCACCCTTGGCGCTACGGCCCCACAGTGTGACCTCGCTGCCGATGCCGGCACCGGGTGTGTCCGAGATGTCAACGGTGAGCATGTCCATGCTGACCCGTCCCAGCAGGCGGCTGCGCAAACCGTCTACCAAAACCGGAGTCCCTGTGGGCGCGTGACGCGGGTACCCGTCGGCGTAACCACAGGCGACAACACCGATACGCATCGGGCGCTCGGCTACAAAAGTCGAGCCATAACCCACGCTCTCGCCGGTCTGCAATGCCTGGGTGCCGATGATGCGCGCGCGCAGACTCATACCGGGCTCCAGGCCCCAGGCTGTGCTGCTGTGCGCAGGGAAATCCGGGGCACTGCCGTAGAGCACAATGCCCGCGCGCACCCAGTCTGATGCCACGCGTGCGTCGCTGCCAAAGCGCAGCACGGCGGCGCTATTGCATACGCTGCGCTCGCCGGGCAAGTCGCCGCAGGCGGCGTTAAACACAGCAAACTGCTCGGCGATGCCGCGCGCCCCGTCGGCGTCGCTGAAATGCGTTACCAGCGAAATTTCATCGACTTGGGGCAAGGCATCGAGCCGGGCCCAGGCGGCGCGAAACTGTGCGGGCCGCAGACCCAGGCGGTTCATGCCGCTGTTCATCTTCAGGAAAACCCGGTGCGGTTCATGGGTTTTGTGCGCGGCCAACATATCGATTTGCTCTTCGCAATGCACCGTGTGCCACAGCCCCAGCCGTGAACACAGCTCCAGGTCGCGGGCCTCAAAAACACCTTCGAGCAGCAGAATCGGGCCACGCCAGCCCAAGCCGCGCAAGCGCTGGGCTTCGCCCAAGTCCAGCATCGCAAAGCCGTCGGCGGCGTGCAGCCCCTCAAAAACCCGCTCGATTCCGTGCCCGTAGGCATTGGCTTTGACCACGGCCCATGCCCGCGCATCGCCCGCGTGTCTGCGCACCACCTGCAAATTGGCGCGCAGTGCAGCGGTGTGGATGGTGGCAAGAATCGGACGGGGCATGGTGTGTGGAGTCGGCACACACAGGTTGTGCCGAAGCGGAATTGTGGCATCGGGGCGCATGCTATAACCCGCGCACACCTTTGCAGCCGCGCCATTTCGCTCACCCGCCTCCGCGCCGACACTTCTCCCCCATGCACCCGACCCCCCCTGCTACGGCATGAAACGCGGTTTTTTCACCATCATGTCCGCGCAGTTTTTTAGCTCGCTGGCAGACAACGCGTTGTTTGTCGCAGCGGTGCAGTTGCTGCGCGATGCCCAGGCGTCCGAGTGGCAACAGGCACTCTTGGTGCCCTTGTTTGCACTGTTTTATGTGGTGCTGGCCCCGTTTGTGGGCGCGGTTGCGGACGCCTGGCCGAAGGGGCAGGTCATGCTGGTGAGCAACGGCATCAAAATTGTGGGCTGTCTGATGATGCTCTTTGGCGGGCATCCGCTGCTGGCCTATGCCATCGTGGGCCTGGGTGCTGCGGCGTACTCGCCGGCCAAGTACGGCATCTTGACCGAGCTGTTGCCGGCGTCTCAGCTGGTTAAAGCCAACGGCTGGATTGAGGGCTTGACGATTGCGTCCATTATTTTGGGCGTCCTGCTCGGCGGGCAGTTGATAGGCCCGCATATCGCCCCTTGGCTACTCTCCTGGAGTCTGCCCGTGCTCGATACCAGCATCGACACCCCGCCGAAGGCCGCCATTTGTGTGCTGGTCCTGCTGTATCTGGTTGCTGCATGGTTTAACAACCGCATTCCGGCAACTGGCGTAGACATGCGTCCCCTGCCACGCAATCCCATGACGCTGCTGCCGGATTTTTGGCATTGCAACCAGAGCCTATGGCGCGACAAGCTGGGCCAAATCTCGCTCGCCACCACCACCTTGTTCTGGGGCGTGAGCGGCAACCTGCGCTACATCGTGCTGGCATGGGCGGGTGCGGCGCTGGGCTATACGGTCACGCAGGCCTCCACATTGGTGGGTGTTGTGGCTCTGGGCACCGCAGTTGGTGCGGTTGTGGCGTCAGTGCGTTGTCGCCTGGAGGATGCGCCCCGTTTGATGCCACTGGGAATGGGTATGGGTGTGCTCGTGCTCTTGCTCAATCTGATCGACAACGTCTGGCTGGCTGCGCCTTTTCTGGTGTTGTTAGGCGCGCTGGGCGGCTATTTGGTGGTGCCCATGAATGCGCTGCTGCAACACCGGGGCCACAACCTGATGGGCGCGGGCCGCTCTATTGCAGTCCAGAACTTCAATGAGCAGGCCTGCATTCTGGTGCTGGGCGGGCTCTATGCCTGGGCCACCGGCGAAGGCGTGTCGGCGTTTGGCGCCATCAGCGGCTTCGGTCTCTTGGTGGCGGTGCTGATGTGGCGCATCCAGGTCTGGCATGCCAGCAACCTGCGGGACCACGGCCCCGAAGTCGAGCATCTGCTGCAGATCGCCCGCGACGACTCGGCCCACGGCTGACCCGGCTGCGTCGCTGTGCGATCTCCCCCTGCCGCCCTTGTCCCTGTGTTGGCCGTTGCCGGCCTGGTCATCAATGCCCTGAATTACGGACTGATCTGGTGGCCGCTGCGCTACCTGCAAGGCTGGGGCCTGCATCCCATGTGGGCAACAGTCATAGTCGACGCACTTGCATGCGGCGGCATTTTTATTGTGTTTCCGCGCATGTGGCGTGCCTTCCTCGCGCACCGTTGGTTGTGGTTGCTGGCGCTGGCTGCAGGTGGCACCAATGTGGGTTTCAGTTGGGGCGTGGTGGTGGGCGATGTGGTGCGGGTCACCTTGCTGACCTATTTGATGCCGGCCTGGGTCGTCTTGCTGGCCTGGCCTATCCTGGGTGAAAAACCCGACCGCGGTGCCTTGGCGCGGCTGGCTCTGGCCCTGGGAGGCATGGTGGTCGTGCTCAAAACGCCCGACTCGCCCTGGCCCGTACCCGAGAGTTTTGCCGACGCGCTGGGTTTGCTGGGCGGCTTGAGTTTCGCCATGGTCAACATCATGCTGCGCAAGCTGCGCGATGCGCCGCCTGTGGCCAATGCGCTGGCCATGTTTGGCGGCGGCGGTCTCGGTTGTCTGCTGGCTGCCCTGGTGGGCATGCAGTTCGGCATGGTGCAGGCCATACCCCAGTTGGAAACGCCATGGGTGGTAGGCGTGCTGCTGCTGACCGTGGCCATCATCATTGCCAATTCCACCCTGCAATACGGTGCCTCGCGCCTGCCGGCCAACACCACCTCCATCATCATGTTGCTCGAGGTGGTGTTCGCCAGCGTCTCCTCGGTCTGGTTGGGTGCGGGCGTATTGACCACCAACACCTTGATCGGTGGCGCTTTGATTTTTGCGGCCTGCATCTGGTCGGCAATGGCTAGCGCACCGCCGTCCGCGCCGCAAGCGCCGCCTGCCGTTTCACCATAATGTGTATGACCGGCTCATCACACAGAGAGGAACACCATGGCTACGATTTCTGATTTCAATGCCAGCGCCATCGATGGCGCACCGTTTGACTTTGCCGCGCTACAAGGTAAAGCCGTTCTGGTCGTGAATACCGCCAGCGCCTGCGGCTTCACGCCGCAGTTTGCAGGGCTTGAAAAATTGCACCGCGACTATGCGGCGCGCGGCTTGGTGCTGATCGGATTTCCGTGCAACCAGTTCGGTGCGCAGGACGCGGGCAGCAACGCAGAGATCGCCAGCTTTTGCCAAAAGAATTACGGCGTGAGTTTCGCCATGATGGAGAAGGTTGCGGTGAATGGCGCGGGCGCACACCCTTTGTTCACATGGTTGACCAGCAGCGCGCGCGGTATCCTGGGCACCGAATCGATCAAGTGGAACTTCACCAAGTTCCTGGTCGGCAAAGACGGCAGGCCCATCAAGCGCTTTGGGTCCACGGATGCGCCCGATGCTTTGCGCGGCGCGATTGAAGCGGCCTTGGCCGCCTGACTTGCGCGGCGCTTGCAGCTGCAATAGGCCCGCTCGCCCGGGGCATGACCCGTAGAATTGCCCGACGCAGCGCGGCTCTCCCGCTCTACCTTTTCTCACCGACGGGCACCGATGTTGACCTTCCAGCAAATCATTTTGAAACTCCAGGCCTATTGGGACGCGCAAGGTTGTGCGCTCTTGCAGCCCTATGACATGGAAGTGGGTGCCGGCACCTCGCATACCGCCACTTTTTTGCGCGCTATCGGCCCGGAGCCCTGGAAAGCAGCATATGTGCAACCCAGCCGCCGCCCCAAGGATGGACGCTATGGCGAAAACCCGAACCGATTGCAGCACTACTACCAGTACCAGGTAGTGATGAAACCAGCGCCTGCCAACATCCTGGATTTGTATCTGGGCTCGCTGCAAGCACTGGGCTTTGACTTGCAACACAACGACGTGCGCTTTGTCGAAGACGATTGGGAAAACCCGACCCTGGGCGCATGGGGCCTGGGTTGGGAGGTCTGGCTCAATGGCATGGAAGTCACGCAGTTCACGTACTTTCAGCAGGTCGGCGGTATCGATTGCAAACCCGTCACCGGCGAAATCACCTACGGCCTGGAGCGTCTGGCCATGTACCTGCAAGGCGTGGACAACGTGTACAACTTGCGGTGGACTGCCGATATGAGCTACGGCGACGTCTACAAGCAAAACGAGGTCGAGCAATCCACCTACAACTTCGAACACAGCGACACCGACTTTTTGTTCACCGCGTTCAGTGCGCACGAAAAGCAGGCCAAGCACCTGATCACCGTGCCCTTGGCGCTACCCGCTTACGAGCA
>CAMAQV010000051.1 GCA_945860595.1 Comamonas sp. lk | reverse complement strand
ACACGACCGTGCGACCATGGTGAGAAAGCCCATCAAGACCACAGTCAGCAGGGTGTAGGCGTCCAGCCCCTGTCCTTCGAGCCAATGCGCGGCATCTGCCAACCACCCCATCCATTCAGCGCTCATAGGGCTTCCCCATCAGAAACCCGGTCCACGTATTTCTCCATCACCAGACACAGCGCGACTGCAACCGCAATGCCCACCAGAATATTGAGTTTGAGCGGTAGGTCCGCCGCCAGCACGGCGGCCAAACCGGCCGTAGTGGCGGAAACCAGGCGCAGCCGGGTATCCGCCAGCGACCACAGCAGCCCGGAGAGGGCAAGGACCCCGGCGAAGCCAAATCCCCAGCTGCTGGGAATCCACTGGGCCAGCAGTACGCCGCTGAGGTTGAACAGCAGCCAGGTGGCCCAGTTGGTGCTGCCCACCGCGCACAAGAACGCCATCTGGGCCAATCGCCCCTGCTCGTCCTGCGCGGGCTGGGGAAAGCGCTGCACAAACAGCACATAGGGCAGGTCACCGCTGAGGTAGCCCATGGTGAGGCGATGCCAGCGCGGCAAATGCATCATGTAGTGGCGCAAATGCGCGCTGAAGACCACAAACCGCAGGTTCACGCAAAAAGCGGTAACCAGCACCACCCACATCGGTGCACCGCCCAGCAAAGGCGGAATCGTTGCCAACTGCGCGCTACCGGCAAATACCACCAGGGTCATCACGATGGAGGCCGGCACACCCAAGCCCAGCTTGACCATCGCCACCCCCGTCATAAGGCCCCAGGCAGCAACACCCGGAGCGATCCCGAGCTGCGCGATCACACCTTCGCGAAAACAGGGATGCCGGTAGTACGGCGCATGCCAGAACATCGGATTCCTATGGCTGCGCAGCAAGTCCAGCCGGCGGGTCAAAAGACTCCCCCGGGTTCAGAGCAAAACCCCGCAAAAATTCCGCTGCGGCCAACCGCTTTCCACCCGCACGCTGCAACTCGGTGAGCACCAGCGTACCGCGACCGGTAGCGACGGCAATGCCCTGCGGGCCTGCGCCCAACACCGTACCGGGGGCGGCGCGGAGGGTAGCCGCATCACCTGAAAGATCATGGGCCGCCCAAACTTTGATGGCTTCACGGTGCAAGGCGGTGTGCGCCACGGGTGCGGGATTGAAGGCGCGCACCCGGCGCGCCAGCGTTGCAGCATCCACTCGCCAGTCCAGCGCAGCCTGCGATTTATCGACTTTGGCGGCATACAGCACGCCCTCTGCGCTTTGCGCCCTCGGCTGCCATGCGTGCGCGTTGGCCAGGCCCTCCACGACGAGCTGTCCGCCCAAGAGCGCCAGTCGGTCATGCAAACTCCCCGTGGTGTCCTGCACCTCAATGGATAGCGCGCGCGTTTGCACAATGGCACCGGTGTCCAGCCCAGCATCCATTTGCATCAAGGTGATACCGGTCTGCGCGTCACCCGCCTCGACAGCACGGTGGATAGGCGCCGCGCCGCGCCAGCGCGGCAACAGGGACGCGTGGATGTTGAGGCAACCCAGGCGCGACCTGGCAGCAAACATGTCCAGCACCCACTGCGGCAACAGCAGCCCGTAGGCCGCTACCACCATGGCCTGTGCGTCGGCCCGCTCCAGGGCTTGTTGCGCCTGCCGCGCATCGTCAGCAAAGGCGCCATCGAGTCGGAGGCTGCGGGGCTGCTGGACCGGCACCGCAGACGCAACAGCCCACTCCTTGACGGCCGAAGCCTGCAGTTTCATACCCCTCCCAGCCGGGCGGTCGGGCTGCGTCAGTACCAGGTCGATGCTGTGACCGGCTGCATACAAGGCATCCAGGGCGACACGGGCGAACGCGGGTGTTCCGGCGAAAACCAATTTCAATGCGCGTCCTCGCGCCGGGCTTTACGCATTTTTTTCTTGATCCGGTCGCGCTTGAGCGGGGAAAGGTATTCCACAAACACTTTGCCCAGCAAATGGTCCATTTCGTGCTGAATGCAAATCGCCATCACATCCTGGGCCTCGATGGTGCGCTGCGCGCCATGTTCATCCCACACCCGCACGTGCACGGATTCAAAGCGTTCGACCCGGTCATACACAGCCGGCACCGAGAGGCAGCCCTCCTCATTGAGTTTGCTGGCCTCGCTGTGCCAGACGATCTCCGGGTTGACGATCACCAACGGTTGGTTGCGCTCCTCGGAGATGTCCATCACGATCAGCCGTTCATGCACGTCGACCTGGGTTGCGGCCAGGCCGATGCCGCCCGATTCATACATGGTCTGCAGCATATCGGCGGCGAGGGTACGCAGGCGCGCGTCGAAGGCACTGACCGGCCGCGCCACAGTGTGTAGCCGGGGATCGGGGTATTGGAGGATGGGGAGTAATGCCATGGCGTGCACAAGCTAAGGGGCCATATTTTCACCGTTTTGACCCCGGCGGGCCTGGGCCATGCGCAATCGCTGCGTCGAGTTCATACAATAGTTGCAAAATTGAGCGCTTGCGCGCCAACCTGCCACCCCAAGCCGTGCTTTGGGCGCGGCTTATTCCAATCACAAGGGAGTCCTGTCACATGATTCGCACCCTCTTATCGCTGGCCGATACAGGCCGCGCAGCCCTCTTGACGGCGCTGGCTCTGGCTGGTTTGTGCCTGCCCTTGGGGAACTTTGCACAGGTCCCGGCCCCCCTCCCCACGGTCAAACTCAGCCCGGTCGCACGCATCACCCTGCTGGAGGAGGAAGGGCTGAGCGAGAGCACACGCAAATTTCTTCGCGCCATTGTCGGCCAGCCGATGGCCTTGAGCGAGGATCAGATCCAGGGCGCAGCGCGGATCATCGCCGGGCCGCCGGGCCGCGTTGTGTTTGGCACCGGGGACCGGATCTACGCAACCGGAACCGACTTCGCCGGGCAGGCCCAGCCGCGGCGCGGCCAGCGAATGCGCATATTCCGCGAGGCGGGACCCCTGAAAGATCCACAAACCGGTGCCGTGCTGGGACAGGAAACCCACTATTTGGGCCATGCCATCTGGGTCAGCGGCGGCGGTCTGCAACCCGACACCGCAGGTGCAGAGAACTCCAATGTGCGGGTTCCCGCGAGCCTAGACATCATGTCAAGTCACCAAGAAATCATGGTCGGCGACCGGGTGTTGATGGCACAGATGGAGCCGCCTGAGGCAATCCGGCCGCATCGACCCACGCAAGCTGTTAGCGCCCGGGTACTGCACCTCGATAGCCTGGGCCAGCAGCAGGCCAGCCAAAACCAGATCATCGCCATCAACAAAGGACGCAATGACGGAATCGAAATCGGGCATATGCTGAGTATCGTGTCGCGCCCAGCAAAAATTCGCGATGCGGGCGACCCTCTGCGTGAAGGCTGGCTTTTGCCGCCAGAGCGTGCCGGCACGGTGCTGGTTTTTTTGACCTTTGAACGCTTCTCCTACGCATTGATATGGGAGTCTTTAGACGGGGTGCGGGTGGGCGATGTGCTAGCGGGGCCGTGATGCCGCCTATATTTGCCGCAATCTCCACCACTGACGCCGATGACATAGCCGCTTGGCTGCGGCTCTCCCTGACCCCTGGCATCGGCAGGCAGCGCGCGCGGCAGTTGCTGAAAACCTTCGGACTTCCGCAGACCATTTTCGACAGCAGCCAGGCCGACCTGTGCGCGGTGGTCAGCGAACGGCTGGCCGACGCCCTGCGGGAACCCCCGCCCGGCTTGTACGAACTGCTGGACACCACCTGCACATGGCTGAATGCCGACCGGCAGCGCCGGCGGGTGATGACGCTTGGCGATCCGGCCTACCCGCGCTGCCTGCTGGACATAGAAGACCCGCCGCTGATGCTGTATGCCATGGGTCTGCCGGTGGCCTGGGAGATGCTGGCTGATGGTCGAACCGGCTTGGATTTGGCGCAAGCGGCGGGGATGGCCATCGTGGGCAGCCGCAATCCCACGCCGCAGGGTGCCGCCAATGCGCACGATTTCGCCCAGGCATTGGCACAGGCCGGACTCACCGTAGTCTCCGGCATGGCGCTGGGTGTTGACGCCGCGGCGCATGCCGGTGCGTTGCAAGTCCAAGGGACTGGCCGGGACGCAATCGCCACTGTGGCGGTGGTCGGCACCGGGCTGGATCGGGTCTATCCGAAACAGCATCGGACTCTGGCGCACCAGATCGTGCGGCAGGGGGTGATCCTGAGTGAATACCACCTGGGCACCCCACCGCTTGCCGCACACTTTCCGCAGCGCAACCGGCTGATTGCAGGCCTCTCGCGCGGCACTTTGGTGGTGGAGGCCGCGCTGCAATCGGGCTCTCTGATTACCGCCCGCATGGCGCTGGAGCAGGGCCGCGACGTGTTTGCCATCCCTGGCTCCATCCACAGCACCCAGTCCAAGGGTTGCCATGCGTTGATCAAACAAGGCGCCAAGCTGGTAGAGAGTGCGCAGGATGTTCTGGAAGAATTACAGTTTGCCCGCGCCGCAGTGCCCGCAGCAGCGTCAGCAGAGCAGGAAGCCGTGGGCGCCGAGACCAACGCGCTGCTGCAGGCGCTCGGGTTTGACCCCATCGGCTTGGACGCACTGCAGGCCCGTAGCGGCCTGGCAACCTCAGAACTGCAGGCGCAACTGATGGGCTTGGAATTGCAGGGCCTCTTGGCACGCCTGCCCGGTGCCAAATTTCAGCGCATCGCCCGCGCCTGAAGACGGGGCAGGCGCACGCTCACACGGTGGCGCCGGCGTTGGGGTCGTTGGGATCAAGCGGTGCATCACCGTCTTTTTTCACCACGCCTTTGACCAGGTCTTCGCGCTGGATACCCAGCCACATGGCGATGGCAGCGGCCACGAAGACCGAGGAATAGATGCCAAACAAAATACCGATAGTCAAGGCCAGCGCAAAGTAATGCAGCGTCGCACCGCCGAAAAACAGCATGCTCAAGACCATCAACTGCGTACAGCCGTGGGTAATGATGGTGCGGCTGATGGTGGAGGTAATCGCGTTGTCGATGATTTGCACCGGCGTCATCTTGCGGTAGCGACGAAAGTTCTCTCGGATACGGTCAAAGATGACGACCGACTCGTTCACCGAATAGCCCAGTACGGCCAGCACCGCCGCCAACACGGGTAGCGAGAACTCCCATTGGAAAAAGGCGAAAAAACCCAGAATAATGATGACATCGTGCAAATTGGCAACAATGGCCGCCACCGCAAATTTCCACTCAAACCGGATGGCAAGATACAGCATGATGCCAACCACCACAAAGGCCAGCGCCTTCAGGCCGTCCACTGCAAGCTCATCGCCGACCTGGGGGCCGACAAATTCTGTGCGGCGTAAATTGGCCGACGCGTCCGCCGCTTTCAGCACGGCAAACACCTTATCGCTTTGCTGGGTTGCGTCCGCGCCTTTTTTCACCGGCATGCGGATCAACACGTCTTGCGCGGTGCCGAAGTTTTGTACCTGTACGTCATTGATGCCCAGCCCTGCAATGCTGCCACGCACCCGCTCCAGATCGGCCGCCTGGGAGTAGCTGACTTCCATCAAGGTGCCGCCGGTGAATTCCACCGACAAATGCAATCCCCTGCTGAACAAAAAGAACACCGCAGCCAAAAACGTAAGCAACGAAATTCCGTTGAGCACCAGCGCATGCCGCATAAACGGGATATCACGGCGGATTTTGAAAAATTCCATGTTTATTGCTCCACTACGCTGTTGCCCGGTGCAGATGCGGCATCAGGCCGCCAGACGGTGCCAATCGACACGGTCTTGAGCTTTTTTTGCCGCCCGTACCAGAGGTTGACCACGCCGCGCGAGAAGAAAACACCGGAGAACATGCTGGTCAGAATGCCCAGGCAATGCACCACGGCAAAACCACGCACCGGCCCCGAACCAAAAGCCAGCAGCGCCAGACCGGCAATCAAGGTAGTGACGTTGGAGTCGATGATGGTGGCCCAGGCGCGGTCATACCCGGCGTGGATGGCCGCTTGCGGCGAGGCGCCGTTGCGCAGTTCCTCGCGCACCCGCTCGTTGATCAGCACATTGGCATCAATCGCCATACCCAGCACCAGCGCCATGGCCGCCATGCCAGGCAGCGTCAGCGTGGCTTGCAACATGGACAGCACCGCCACCAGCAGCAACAGATTGAAGCCCAGCGCCACGCTAGAGATCACGCCAAACAATAGGTAGTACACACACATGAACACGGCAACTGCCACAAAACCCCAGGCCACGCTGTGAAAGCCCTTGGCAATGTTCTCCGCGCCCAGCGAGGGGCCGATGGTGCGTTCTTCGATGATTTCCATCGGTGCGGCGAGCGAGCCCGAACGCAGCAGCAAGGCGGTATCCGTGGCTTCCATGGTGTTCATGCGCCCGGTGATTTGCACCTGGCCGCCACCGATTTCGTCACGGATAACCGGCGCAGTAACCACCTCACCCTTGCCTTTTTCAAACAGGATGATGGCCATGCGCTTGCCGATGTTCTCGCGGGTCACGTCCCGAAATATCCGCGCGCCTTTGGCGTCCAGGCGCAAATGCACGGCGGATTCCTGGGTCTGGTTATCAAAACCGGGTTGGGCGTCGGTCAAGTTATCGCCCGTCAGGATGACCTGCTTTTTCACCACCAGCGGCATGCCGTTGCGCTCTTTAAACAGCTCGGCACCAAAAGGCACGGCACCGCCCGTCTCTGCAGCGCGGGCTTCGGCGGACTCATCGACCATGCGGACTTCCAGCGTCGCCGTGCGGCCCAGAATGTCTTTGGCCTTGGCCGTGTCCTGCACGCCGGGCAGTTGCACCACGATGCGGTCCAGACCCTGTTGCTGGATCACCGGTTCAGCCACGCCCAGCTCGTTGATGCGGTTGTGCAGCGTGGTGATGTTCTGCTTGAGCGCCTGCTCCTGCACCTTGCGCGCGGCCACGGGATTGATGGTGGCGCTGAGCTTGACCTCGGTGCCGTCGGGGCTGAGCACCGCCACCAACTCGGCGAACTGATCTTTGACCAAAGCCTGCGCGGCCTCGGCCGTGGCGCTGTCCCGAAAGCGCACCTCAATGGTCTGGGCATTGCGGCTGATGCCGCTGTGGCGCAGGTTTTTCTCGCGCAGGGCTACCCGCAGGTCACCGGTCAAGGACTCGACTCGCTTGGTCAGCGCGGCAGGCATATCAACCTGCAGCATGAAGTGCACGCCACCGCGCAAGTCCAAGCCCAGATACATGGGCGAAGCGTTCATCGCCGTCAGCCAGGCGGGCGAGCGAGCGATCAGATTCAGCGCCACCACGTAGGCGCCATCATCCGGATTCGGGTTCAGGGCCTTCTGGATCGCGTCTTTAGCTTTGAGCTGGGTTTCGGTATCGGCAAAGCGCACCTTGATCGACGCGCCATCCAGGCGTACGCCGTCTGCGGAAATGCCCGCAGCCTTGAGCGCGGCCTCAACCCGTTGGGTTGAACCCTCATCCAGACGGACCCCGGATTTTCCCGCCGAAACCTGCACCGCCGGCGCTTCGCCAAACAAATTGGGAAGGGCGTACAAGCCCCCTACCAACAGCGCCAGCGCCAATAGCGCGTATTTCCAAAACGGGTAACGGTTCATGGCGTAGTTGCCTTATTTCATCGTGCCCTTGGGCAGCACCTGAACCACCGCGCTGCGCTGCATTTGCACCTCTACGCCGGTGGCCAGTTCAACCGAAATAAAAGCGTCGCCCAGCTTGGAAACCCGACCCAGAAAACCGCCTGCGGTGACGACCTCATCGCCCTTGACGATGCTTTCGATCATGGATTTATGTTCCTTTTGCTTTTTCATCTGCGGGCGGATCATCACCAGGTACAACACGCCGAACATCACCAGAATCGGCAGCATATTCATCAG
Source organism: Comamonas sp. lk (assembly GCA_945860595.1). Lineage (GTDB taxonomy): Bacteria > Pseudomonadota > Gammaproteobacteria > Burkholderiales > Burkholderiaceae_C > Allorhodoferax. The sequence goes on along the minus strand of CAMAQV010000051.1, from coordinate 7,053 downwards.
GGTGGATTGCATGTCGCCCCCGGCAGCGGCGGGAGCGGTTTGGGCAAAGGCAGAGGAAATGAACACAGCAGAACTCCGAGGATGGGTAAGTAGGACGGCGGGATGCGGGGCTTTGCGTCTGCGCCAGATACGGCGCTTGGGAGCCCACTACGAATGAGGGCGGATTGTACGGGGCGGGTATTGACCGGACTTCAGGCCAGGGCGCTTGACCCCAAGGCTTGCGCCAGTGCGTTCCAGCGCGGCTGCACAGCGGCCCAATGGCGCGCCTTGACGTGGCCAAACCCGCGTATCTGTTCGGGCAGGGCGGCAAAGGCCAACGCGTCCGGGAGCGTGGCCGCGGTCAGCTGGGGCAGCGCCGCATCTAGCGTGGCCACGTAATGCGCCATCAGCGCGCGCTCGTGGCGGCGCTCGGCACTGCGGCCGAAGGGGTCGAATGCGCTACCGCGTAAAAATTTCAAGGGCGCCAGCAGCCTAAAAGCCCAGCCCATCCAGGCACCAAAACGCTGTTTTTGCAACTCGCCTTTGGCATTGGTCTGCGCGATCAGCGGCGGTGCCAGGTAGTAGTTGATCTGGTAGTCGCCCTCAAACATGGCGGCAATCTGTTGCCGAAACGCCCCGTCGCTGTGCAAACGGGCGACTTCGTATTCGTCTTTGTAGGCCATTAGCTTGAAGGCATAGCGCGCCACGGCAAGGCTGAGTGTCTGCTGCGCACCAGGGGCCGCAGCGGCTTCGGCCTGCTGCACACGCTGCACCAGTGCGCTGTAAACGGCGGCGTAAGCGGCGTTTTGGTACGCGGTCAAAAACTCCGCGCGACTGTCCACCAGTGCGTCCAGCGCGCCAGCGGCGGGCTTGGGCGCGCGGATGAATTGCACTGCCTGCGAAGGTGTCAGAGCCCGTGCCAGCGCGGCCGGATCTTGGGCAGCCAAGCGGCCCCATTGGAAAGCAGCCTGGTTTTTTTCTACGGCCACGGCGTTGAGCTCCATGGCGCGCAAGATTGCCGCCTGGCCCAGGGGAATCCAGCCTTTTTGCCAGGCAAAACCCAGCATCACCGGGTTGGTAAAAATGCTGTCGCCCAGCAACTGCGTGGCAATTGCCTCGGCGTCCACGCAGCCCAGCGCGGCCGGGTCTTGCAGCGTCGCGGCAATGGCGTCCACACAGTCTGCTGCCGGGTTGACCCAATCGGCGTTTTTCACAAACGCCGCCGTGGGCGTGCTGTGGCTGTTCAACACCACATGGCTGCGCCCGGCGCGCAAACGCAGCGAGGTTTCCTTGCCCGCGCTCACCACCGGATCACACCCAATCACCAAGTCCGCGCAGGCCATGCCCACGCGGGTGGTGCGGATCGCATCCTGGCTTGCGCCAATCAGCACATGGCTCCAGGTGGCACCGCCTTTTTGCGCCAGCCCGCCCGCGTCCTGCGTCACGATGCCGCGCCCCTCGATGTGTGCCGCCATACCCAGCAACTGGCCTATGGTGATCACCCCCGTACCACCCACGCCAGCAACCACCACACCCCAAACGCCGTCGGTCGCAGCCTCCAGATCGGGCAACACCGGATCGGGCAAGCCCGCTTGCGGGGCCGCTGCGCTGCGCGCTGCTGCGGGTTTGCGCAGGCTGCCGCCTTGCACGGTGACAAAGCTGGGGCAAAAACCTTTGACGCAGGAAATATCTTTGTTGCAGGTGCTTTGGTTAATCTGGCGTTTGCGGCCAAAGTCGGTCTCCAGCGGCTCCACGCTGATGCACTTGCTTTGCGCACCGCAGTCGCCGCAGCCTTCGCATACCAGCGGGTTGATCACCACCCGCGTGGCCGGGTCGACCATGGTGCCGCGCTTGCGGCGGCGGCGCTTTTCGGTGGCACAGGTCTGGTCGTAGATGATGACGGTGGTGCCTTCGATCTCGCGCAGCGTGCGCTGCACCGCGTCGAGCATGTCGCGGTGCTCCACCGCCACGCCCTCGGGCAGGCCTTGCACGCCATCGTATTTTTCGGGTTCGTCGGTGACCACCACGATGCGCTGCGCGCCCTCGGCGCGCATGCTTTGCGCGATCTGCACCACGCTGTGGCCCTCCGCGCGCTCGCCAATCGCCTGGCCGCCGGTCATGGCCACCGCGTCGTTGTACAAAATTTTGTAGGTGATGTTCACGCCCGCCGCGATGGCCTGGCGCACCGCCAGGATGCCGCTGTGGAAATAGGTGCCGTCGCCCAGATTGGCAAAAATATGGCGGTCATTGGTAAAGGGCTGCTGCCCGACCCAAGGCGCGCCCTCGCCGCCCATTTGCGTAAAGCCCGTGGTCGAGCGGTCCATCCACAAGGTCATGAAATGGCAACCGATACCGGCCATGGCGCGCGAACCTTCGGGCACACGGGTCGAGGTGTTGTGCGGGCAGCCTGAGCAAAACCAGGGCTGGCGCTCCGGTAGCGGCGCGCCCAAAGTCAGCGCCTGCATGGAGCGTTCTTTGGCGTCCAGAATGGCCAGCTGCGCGTCCATGCGGGCTTGCACTTCGGCGTCCATGCCCAGCGCTTTGAGGCGCTGCGCAATCGCGCGGGCAATCATGGACGGCGACAAATCGGCATTGGCCCGCAGCAAGCGGTTGGCAGCCGGGTCGGGCGCAGACCATTCACCGCCAATGCCATACGGGCTGGCCGCGTCGTTCGACACCGTGAACTTGCCCACCACGCGCGGGCGCACATCGGCGCGCCAGTGGTACAGCTCCTCTTTGAGCTGGTATTCAATGACCTGGCGCTTTTCTTCGACCACCAGAATCTCTTGCAAGCCGGTGGCGAATTCGCGCGTGAGCTGCGCCTCCAGCGGCCAGACCACCGCCACCTTGTGCAGGCGGATGCCCACGCGGCGGCAGGTGGCGTCGTCCAGGCCCAAATCGAGCAGGGCCTGGCGCGTGTCGTTGTAGCCCTTGCCGCTGGCCATCAGGCCGAAGCGGTCGTTCGGGCCTTCGATGACGTTGTGGTTCAAGCGGTTGGCGCGCACATAGGCCAGCGCGGCGTACCACTTGGTGTCAAACAGCCGCGCCTCTTGGTCCAAGGCCGTGTCCGGCCAGCGGATATGCACGCCGCCCGCAGGCATCACAAAGTCGGTGGGCATGACGATCTGCACGCGCTGCGGGTCCACGTCGACCGCGGCGCTGGACTCCACAATTTCCTGGATAGTCTTCATGCCGGCCCAGACGCCGGCGTAGCGGCTCATGGCGATGGCGTGCAGCCCCAAATCCAGGATGTCCTGCACGCTGGCAGGAAAAAACAAGGGCGTGCCGCAGGCCTTGAAAATATGGTCGCTCTGGTGGGCGGCGGTGGAGCTCTTGGACACATGGTCGTCCCCCGCCACCGCCAGCACGCCGCCCCAAGGCGTGGTGCCCGCCATATTGGCGTGCTTGAACACATCCGAGCAGCGGTCCACGCCCGGTCCCTTGCCGTACCAAATGCCGAATACGCCATCGTATTTGTTGGTGCCCGGCGGCGCAAAGCCGAGCTGCTGCGTGCCCCACAAAGCGGTGGCGGCCAGCTCCTCGTTCACGCCAGGCTGGAAAACAATGTGGTGCGCCTTCAAATGCGGCTGCGCCTTGGCCAGAAACTGGTCGTAGCTACCCAGCGGCGAGCCCCGGTAACCGCTGATGAAACCCGCCGTGTTCTTGCCCGCCGCCAGATCGCGCACCCGCTGCAACATGGGCAAGCGCACCAGCGCCTGCACGCCGCTCATGAAGGCCATGCCCTCGGACTGGGTGTACTTGTCGTCCAGCGAAACCGCATGCGCGCGCAGCTGGTCTGGCTTGATCGGGGCGTTCATGGCAATGGACTCCTGGGACGGTGGGGTCGGCTGGATGGGCGGACTTGAAGGCAGTGTAAGCAGCTTTGGCAATGGGGCGAACGGCTTGTGTCTTGCGCCCGTCACCGCACACAGATGATTCAAATTTCCAGGATGCGCAGGCAATCGGTGGTTATGGTGTTAGTTCGTGGGCACACGATAATAAAAATAATCCATTGGATTACAATTTCTCCATGCTGACCATCGCCGAATTGCCCGAATACATCCGGCGCGCCGAGAAGCTGTTGAGCGCTACCGAACGCTTGGACATCGTTACCTACCTGGCAGCGCATCCCAAGTCGGGCGAGCTGATGGAAGGCACGGGTGGCGTACGCAAGCTGCGCTGGGGCCGGGGCGCGCAGGGCAAGTCAGGCGGCGTGCGTGTAATTTATTACGTGCACAGCAATGTGATGCCCTTGTACCTGATCACGCTATTTGCAAAAAACGAACGCGCCAATATCAGCAAGGCCGAACGCAATGAATTGGCCGAGCTGGTGGATGTGCTGGTTCACATTTGGCTAGAAACTTGAAAGATCTCTCCATGACAAAAGCATTCGACAGCATCAAGCAAGGCCTCAACGAGGCGATTGCCCATGCCAAATCCAAAGGCAAAGCCACGGGAGTCACCTTGTATACGCCGCAAGCGGTGGATGTGTCCGGCCTGCGCCAGCGCTTGAGCCTGACGCAAGAGCAGTTTGCAGCGCGCTTCGGATTCTCAGTTGCCACGCTGCGCCACTGGGAACGTGGCGACCGCGCACCCAGCGGCGCATCGCTGGTTCTGCTCAACGTGATTGACCGCAACCCCGGGGCGGTGCTGGAGGCTTTGCAGTCCTAACAAGCCCGGTTTAGAAGATGCAACCTGGTATGTTGGTGCAGCAAGTCCCCACCGACGAGCCAGAGTCCGCAAGCACCTCAAAATGAAGGTTGTTTTTGTAGCTCCGCCATCCCAACTTCTACACTTCCAAGCAAAAGGCCAACAATCGTGAACGAAATCGTCTCGCGCTCTACCTCAGCCTCTGACTTGGCTCAAGCAGACGCCCACCCCATCAAACCGCATGAGTACAAGGAATTGCCCGAGCTAACGGACGATATGCTCGCGCGAGCAGTCGTCAACAAAGACGGGCGACCGGAGGGCCGCATCAATCTGGGATCAGAGCTTACGGAGATCGGTCCGCAAGCAGGCGGGTTCCATCTGGAAAACGAACGTGATGAAGTCCCCCATAAAAAAATTTCTTACGCATCGATAGCGACTTGTACGCCCAAGCCAAATCGCATGCAAACGCAGAGGGTCGCACCATTGCCGGACAGATTGAGTTCTGGGCGCTGGTCGGTAAAGCGGCCCTGGACAACCCGGATCTGCCTACCGCCTTTGTCCGCGATGTCTTGATTTCCAAGGCCGAAGACCGGGCGCTGGCAACCCCATATGTTCCGCTGGGAAAGCGCTGATTCCAGCAAAGCCATTTGCTGCTTGGCTCACACGAAAATTTCTATCCGGGACTGCATTAGCGAGCCTGTTTTTGGTAACAGTACATCGTGAAAATGCACCGTTGCTGCCGACTAGTTGTTTGCCGTCAATGCCCGGCTACAGCCTAGGCCAACCCAGGCATTTACGCAATGTCGCAGACCCGCCAAACCCCTCAGTCCTTCGCCACCACGGTGCCGTGCAGCCCGTAAAGCGTCAGATCATCGTCAATGGCAGACGAGCTTGGGATGCCAATTTGGCATTTCAAGTTTTCCCATTCTTCGGGGGTCGGTGGCAACATGAAATAGCAATGTTTATTGTGTTGGCAATTTCAGCCACCATCAACCTATCCCCACCGAATTCCGCGGGAGTAAAAACGGGCTATGACTTGGTGCGTATCGCACTTACGCCAACACCCCCAAGCCATGTTTTTGCACCACCGCTAATAACTTGAGCGCCATGCCGCTGGGCTGTTTGCTGCCCGACTCCCACTTTTGAACCGTTGACTCACTGGTGTTCAGGTACCTGGCAAAAACGGGCTGGCTGACATGCGCTTGCTCGCGGATGCTTTTGATCTGCCCCGGCGCAAGCGTTGCCGGAACAGCCAAGCAAGACGCATCGAACTGGCGCATGGTCGTCTGGTCTATTGCGCCCACTTTTTGTAAAGCGGTGGCCGAAGCGTGGATCGCCGCAAAGGCGTCACTTTTGAATGTCTGTTTTTTCGTCATGGCAAATCTCCAACAAGTCCTTGTTAATGAGTAACTGTCCCAGCTGGTGCTCCGTCAAACCGGCGTAACTTTTGGCCAAGAGCCGAAAGGCTACAAGCTCGTCATGTTCAATGTTGTCGCGGTCTTTCTTGGCAAACAGGTATTCATAAATCCAAAAGGTACCGCCCCTCGCCAAAATAATGGACCGGTGCTGGTTTCTATTGAGCCGCTTTTTAAACACACCACCGCCCAAGTCATCCACCTGCCCCAACGGCACTTGCGCAATCGCCGCACACAGCTCAAGGTCCGTAATCTTGGCCTTGCTTGCGTCCTTTGCGAACTTGGCAGTCTTGAAACTGCGGTTTGGCGTAATGGCTCCCATGCCGAAGTCTAGCACCAGGTGTTACTTTCAGCAAGCACAACAACATTGATTTGTTAACAGTAGTGTCCCAACGTTTTTCAGAGTAGAGAGAGCTGTTGAGGCTCAAATTCTGAATTCTTATCGGGGTCGGTTGGTGTAAGTAGTTGATTTATTGGGGTTGTTTCAAACATGGTCAAGCTCAAGATTTGTAGGATTTCATGAAGACTATTGGGCAGATGCAGACGTTTCTTAGCAATTGCGATCAGTACGTAAGTGCAGACCGCGATCCAGATTTGCGTCTTGACCGCGTTCTCGTTGGTGCCATAAAACGTCTTGATGCGCAGGTGCTGCTTGATCCATTTGAAAAACAATTCGACCTGCCAGCGCTGGCGGTACAGATCTGCAATCAACTCGGGTTTGAGGGCGAAGTTGTTGGTCAAAAACGTGATGCGCTTGCCACTGTCGTCCTTGACGACCACGCGTCGCAGTGTGGCGGGATAGTCTTGGCTGGAATAGAAAATTGTCAGTACGCCAGTTTGATCGCACACGATGTTGGAGTTGGCCCGGTCCACGGGGTTGGAGTAGCGCCGCTTGAACTTGGTATTGGACTTGGCACGGGTGACGAAGAAGGCGTTGGCCTGATGAATGACAAACAGTCGCTGGAAATCCAAGTAGCCGCGATCGAGCAGGTAATAGGCGCCAGGCTCG
>CAMAQV010000050.1 GCA_945860595.1 Comamonas sp. lk | reverse complement strand
AACCACTTGTCCATCCAGCGCTGGATGATGGGCACATTGGCCGGATCTTGTTCAAGCATGAACTTGATGCACTCAATGCCCAGCGTCATGTGGCGCGACTCGTCGCTTTGCGCCGAGAAGCCAAAGGTGACGGTGGACATGTCTCCGTTGTGCGCCGCGCCCGACATAAAGGGCACGAATAGCAAATTGGTCAGCACGTACTCAAACGAAAAACTCACGGCGGTCAGGAACTCGAAGGGGCCGCTGCTGTAGGCGTCCTCAAAAAACGACTTGGGCACCGACAGGTACCACACGCGGTCAAACCAGTGGCTGGTGTGGTGCATGCCGTTGAAGTACTTGTTGTAGTGCGACAGGGCGTGGGTTTCGGTCTGGTAGTGGCGCAGCTCGTCAACCGACTGCATTTGCGCGGCTACGCGCGCACCCACGCCGGTGAACTGGCGCCCCACATGGGCAAAGCCCCGGTGCGCGTAGTACTCCAGCGGCGTAACTCCCTGGATGAAGAGCTTGAGCGCGTTGACATAGCGCGCGTCACTGATGCCAAGCTGGCCGTTGTTTTGCGCAAACGCGTCAATCACGGCATAGAGTTTTTTCTCTTTTTCGCCCTGGTACTTCCAATAGGCTTCCATGGTCAGGCGAAACGGGTCTTCCCATTTGTCCCAGTCGTGGATCTTGATGCCCTCGTAGGCGTCATAGGGAAAGACCTTGTCCATGGGCTGGTAGCTGGTGTCCCAGTGCAGGCCGCGCGTCATCGCGGTGTAGCGGTCTTTGAGGCCTAGTTTCTTTTTCACGACTCGGGTGTCCATAGTGCGCTGCGAGCCGTGCTTCAGTGGTTCCAGCTCAGGGTGAACTGGTCGTCGTCTTCGTCGATATAGCCCGACAAGGTCACCAGGCTGACCTGCAACTCTTGCAGGTTGTAGCGCCGGCCGATGATCTCCTCGATGGTTTCGCGCTTGATGCGCAGCTCATCGGGCGCATCAATCTTGATCAAACCCGGCGAGTGCACCGCCACTGCGTGCGGGTTGTCGGCCAGGATCGCCTCGATGATGGGACGGGAGTCCTCGTTGGACTGGAAGGCGATGAATACATTGGACATGGAGGGGTTCCGAGTAGGTATAGCGACAGGCTCAAGCGGCCAGTCCAGCTTTCTTGCAACGGGCGTTCAGGCTGGTGCGGGCGTCTTCCAGTGCGCCCTGACCCTCGGCGCCCAGGGCCAGCTCGGCCACGGGTGCAAGTGCTGCCTGCGCGCGGTCCGACCAGGTTTGCACCCAGCCAGCAATAAGCGTGCGGTTGGCTTCTGATTCAGCCGCAGCCACCTTGAGCACCGCATCGATCCAGCGCGCGCTCTCGGCGTGCCACTCGGGCATAAAGGCGGACAACATGGCCACCGCCGTACCACCCAGGGGCACCAGGTGGTCATCGACAAAGCTGCCAAACATCAGGGGGTAGAGCTGGCCGTCGAGCGCCAGGTTCTGGGCCACAAACAGCTCCATCGGGTCTTGCAAGACCAGGGTGTCTTCTACATACTGGCGCAGGGGCTGCCAGCAGGCTTCTTCGAGCCAGTCCTTTGTGCCCGCGTCCAGGGCGCCGGGCTCGTCCAGGGTCAGGCCCAGGCGGGTGATGTACTGCGCCACCCCCAGCTGGTCCATAGCATGGAACATGGCTGGTGCGGTCAGGATGGCGCCGTAGCCATAGGCACCGATCGAGCAGTTGTTCATATTGCCGCCCCAGGCCGCGTGGCGCAGGGGAATCAGCACTTTGGAGGCCTTGCTGCGCACTGCCTCGGGCATCTTGCCCACCAGGCCGCGGTCTTCGATGAACTGGTAGCTCGATTCGATGGCGTCTTGCTGGCGTGCGCGCGCCATGGTCCAGGTGCCGTAATAGTATTGACGTGGATCGCGCAGCGCCTGCCAGTCGGCCAAGACAACGGCCGAGCGGGTTTTGTCAAACAGCTCGTGCGCCGGATCCCAGGTCGGGCGGTAATGGACGTTGGCGGTGGACTGCGCGCCCAGCGTGGCTTCCAGATAACGCGAAGCCGGCTTGTCGTCGCCGACGTACTGCGCCACGTGCGCAAAGGTTTGCCGCAGCGGCTTGATTTCTCGGGTGTGAAGATCAACGGACATGGATAAGTTCCTTTGGAGAAAGAGGGTCTGCGGGCTTAGTCGCTCAGGTGCTGTACTTGGTGGGCGGCACAAAATTCGTCGAAGGCCGCCTGCGGCAGCACCAACTCCACCATCTGTTCAGGCCAGCCAATCGAAAACTCGAACATCACCAGGCCGTCATCACGCACCTGGGTCACGCGGACGTATTTGCGGGTGATGTCACACACCACCGGTTCTGGAAGAAGGGCAAGGGTTTTTTTCATGGCTGCGACCCCTTGGAGGCCCAAGCGGTGGTACAGGTGGAAGTGAGATGGCGCATGGTTTGGATCTGGTTACGCGTCCAACTTTGCAAGTAGCTTGCCAGCCCATGCCAATTTGCCGAAATTCTCGAGATTCCTAGGGAAAACCATTAGAAATTCCGAACCGTCTCATGGTTTTCCCGTAGCAAATTCCCCTGATTAATCGGACTTTTGCCCACTCGAAATCGATGAATTTGTTAAACTTTCACCATTACAGCGGGACAGAAAATAAGATTTTTATCAAATGATCAAATTCCACCGACGCGCAATGAAGTCAGGGCCACTGCCTGCCATTGGCTGACCAATATCGAGAATATTGGCCAAACTAGCTTTTGAATTGGATGCAATCTTGAACTTCAAATACCCCTCAGACAGCGACCTGCGCCGCCTGCTGCGCTTTGAGCCCGACAGCGGCGCGATCTGGCTGGGCGAGCGGCGCATGGTGCTGATGCACACCGCTGGCTTGGCGGCCTTGCGCCAGGACTTGCTCAGTTCTATGGGCCCCGAGCACACACGCCGCATCCTGACCCGCATGGGCTACGCCTCGGGCATATGCGATGCCGAATACGCCAAGAAGGTGCGCCCGGGCCAGTCTTTTCAGGACAGCTTTATGGTGGGGCCGCAACTGCATATGCTTGAAGGCGCGGCACGCGTGACGCCAGTCAAACTTTCGCTGGACGTGCCCAGCGGGCAGTTTTACGGAGAGTTCCGCTGGGACCATTCCTGGGAGGCCTACGCCCACCAACAAAAGTACGGCCAGGTCGATGACCCCGTTTGCTGGACCCTGCTGGGTTACGCCAGCGGCTACACCAGCGCCTTTATGGGCCGCCTGATCTTGTTCAAGGAAACCCTGTGCGCGGCCTGCGGCAACGACCACTGCAGCATTGTGGGCCGCCCCATTGAAGAGTGGCCTGATGGCGAGGCGCACCGCGTGTACTTCAACGACGACTCACTGCTGGAAAAGCTCGACGCCCTGCAAATGCAGGTCGAAGCCCTCAAGTCCACCCTCGAACCCACCAGCCAGGGCAAGCTCATTGGCAACTCGGCCGAGTTTCGCAAGGCCTATGTGCTGCTGCAAAAAGTGGCACAAACCCAGGTGGCGGTGCTACTCACCGGTGAAACCGGTGTGGGAAAAGAGCGCTTCGCCCGCGCACTGCACGAACACTCCACGCGCGCCGACGCCCCCTTTGTCGCGGTGAATTGCGCGGCCTTGCCCGCCGAACTGATAGAAGCCGAACTCTTTGGCGTGGAAAAGGGCGCGTTCACCGGCGCGCACGCTTCGCGCAGCGGGCGTTTTGAGCGCGCCGACGGCGGCACCCTGTTGCTTGACGAAGTCGGCGAATTGCCGCTGGCCGCTCAAGCCAAGTTGCTGCGCGTATTGCAAGAAGGCGAGATCGAGCGTGTGGGTGGCGAGACCACCCGCAAAATCAATGTGCGCCTGGTGGCCGCCACCAACGTCGATCTGGAACAAGCCGCGCGCGAAGGCCGATTTCGCCGCGACCTGCTGTACCGGCTCAATGTGTACCCGATCCACATTCCAGCCCTGCGCCAGCGCCCCGGCGACATCGTCGCGCTGGCTGAGGCCATGCTGGCGCGCTTTTGCGCGCTGCACAACAAACGCCTGCAAGGTTTTGGCGAGCGCGCCCTGCAAATGCTGCAAGAGCACGACTGGCCGGGCAATGTGCGCGAGCTGGAAAACCTGGTGGAGCGCGGCGTCATCCTGGCCAGCCAAGGCGGCTGGGTCGAAGTCGAGCACCTGTTTCAAAACCTGCCCGAGAGCGCCCACACCGGTGTGGACGCGCACGGCCAACTGGCGCAACTGCCCAGCGCGCAAGACGACGACCTGAGCGCCCGCATTCTGGACAGCGGCAGTTCGATCGAGGCTATTGAGGCCCGCGTACTCGACCTGGCGGTGCAGCGCGCTGGTGGCAATTTGTCCGAGGCTGCGCGCCTGCTGGGCCTGAGCCGGCCGCAACTCGCCTACCGGCAAAAAATCAAACAAGCCAACCCGCGCACCAGCGCGCCGCTTGACCCCAACCCGTCCGAGACCCGCTGATGCGCCCCTTAGCAGATACCCTGAGCGCTGCGGCGCAAACCGATGTCAAACCACCGCGCACCTTGGTCGAGCGCGCCTACCTGAGCCTGCGCCACGATGTGGTCTGCGGCAAACTCGCCCCCGGCGAGCGCCTGCGCGTAGAGCACCTCAAAGACCAATACGCCGTGGGTGCGGGCACGCTGCGCGAGGCGCTGTCGCTGCTGGTGGCCGATGCCTTGGTCACTTCGGAGGGCCAACGCGGCTTTCGTGTGGCACCGATCTCTCTGGAGGACCTCGAAGACGTGACCAACACCCGCGTCATGCTCGAGACCGAGGCGCTGCGCCAGTCCATCCGCCACGGCGATGCACGCTGGGAGGCCGATGTCGTTGCCGCCTACGGGCTGCTGACGCAGGCCGAAATTGACCTTGCGGGCGCTGGCAGCGAACTCTGGGAGCGGCGCAACAAGGCCTTTCACGAGACCCTGATCTCGGCCCATGACTCGGCCTGGACCAAGTACCTGCTGGGCATCTTGTACCGCCACGCCGAGCGCTACCGCAATATCAACTGGCGCCTGACCGCCGCCCACGCCAGCGGTCGCGATGTGCGCCGCGAGCACGAAGAAATCTTTCGCGCCGCCGTTGACCGCCAGGAAGCGCGCGCGTCGCTGGCCCTGGAATCCCATGTGCGCCTGACCCACGACATCGTGAAGCGGCAAGCCTTGTCCAGGTGACTTTCAGGCATTTTTTGCGCTGACCGGTTAACCCGAGGCGCTGGCCATCGTCGCGGGGCTATATACCAAGGTGTAATTGGCATCGTCCGGTATGCCCGGCATAGTGGCCGCCCATTCCAAATACTTGGTTCGCATGGCTTCAAGACGCTCCGGCTCCCGGGCGCACAGGTTGGCACGCTCGCGCGCATCGGTTTCAATATTGAAGAGAAACTCGTGTCCATCGAGTTTGAGGTACTTCCAAACACCATCAATAGCCGCCCACTGGCTGCGGTATTTCATCCTCCAAAACATGGGGCGGGCGCACAGCACATGGGGATTGCGAAGATGGGGCAGCATGCTTATTCCATCGAGGGGATAGTCGGCGTGCGCTTGCGCCCCTGCGGCAGCCAGCAGCGTGGGCATCCAGTCCATGGTCATCATCTGTTGCTGGCTTTTCCCGCCCGGCGCGATTTGTCCCGGCCAGCGTGCAATCAGCGGAACGCGCAGCCCGCCTTCCAGCAAGTCCATCTTTTTCCCGACAAAGGGCCAGGTGTCTGAAAACCGCTCGCCACCGTTGTCACTCGTAAACACCACCAAAGTGTTGTTGTCCAGTCCCTGGTCTCGCAAGGTTTTTAGGATCCGGCCAATACCCTCGTCCATATGGTGGATCATGCGTTGATAAACAGGCAATGATCCACCGTCCACATGATGGATGTTGGTGCCCACCCGCTTGGACTCTTCTTCGTCGTCCCGTGTCTCCCAGGGCCAGTGCGGAGCAGTGTAGTGAACACTCAGCATAAAGGGCTGCGCACCAGTCTGCCGGTTGATGAATTCGCAGGCGCGGTCGGTGATCACATCGGTGAGATAGCCCTGCGCTTGCGCTGGTTGGGAGCCATCCATCAGGTCTCGCGAGCCCTCGAACGAGAGGTAGGAAAAATAGTCCACCGCACCACTTATCGGACCAAAAAATTCGTCATAGCCGCTGAGCAAGGGACCAAAATTTGGCGGATATCCCAGATGCCATTTGCCTATCAAAGCCGTTCGGTAGTTTTGGGCTCGAAGCAGTGACGGCAGCGTTGGATGTTCTGGTGGAAGTCCAATCAATTCAGGATTGCTTCCAGAGCGCCGAGTAAGAGGCTCTTCTGCTGCACCGCGAAGCCGGTACTGGTAGCGCCCGGTCATCAGCGCAAAGCGGGTCGGCGAACAAACTGGCGAGTTGGAATAGGCCTGCATAAATTGCATGCCCTGTGCAGCCATTGCATCAAGGCAAGGGCTTACCGGTCCAAATGCTGCCTGTCGTCCCCCATAGCAACCCAGGTCGGCATACCCCAAGTCGTCCGCCAAGACAAAAACAATGTTGGGCGCTTGCGTCGGCCGTGAATGCGGCTGCGCGGCTTCAAGATGACTCATAAAAGACTCCTGTCATTTGGGATGTGATCGCAGCGGTCGCCAAGGTAGCGCAGCACCATGCGTTCGGAAATCGCAGGCGCTGAATGCCACTGAACGGACTTGCAGGATGAATTTATTTCAGTCATACTGCGCCAACTATAGGTGAATATTCACGCAATGTCCATAAAAAAATCCCCCTCCGCCTCGCCTTTGCGCGGCAAGAAACCAAAGGCCGCCAGGCCATTTGATCCCAGTGATTGGCCCATCGCCTGGATGGCGCGTGCCGAAAGGCAGCATGCTCGAAACGCAACCACGCTCTTGGCACCCTTGGGGATGCACCATCGGGAGTTCCGGGTTCTGTCACTCTTGGCAAAAGTCGATGCCATGCCCATCAGTGAGCTGGCCGAACTGGCGGTCCTGGAGCGGCCAACCGTCAGCAAAATGATCGACCGACTTCAGGCCGAGGGTTGGGTCGAACGCGGTGAACACGCCTACGACCGGCGTAGCTCGCCTCTTGCCCTGACAGCCATCGGTCGCGCCAAGGTCGATGCGGCCGCCCCCATTGTTGAAGGCCTGCTGCGTGAATACCAGCACGGCATGTCGCCAACCGAGCGCGATCATTTCATGGCAGTTCTCAAAGCGTTTTATCAGCGGGTTCAGCAAGCCCGCACTATCCCTTCAACTGAGCCGCGCATGGGCAAAGTTGACTAACTATAAGGAGACATTCATGCAAAATACCCACCTTGAAACAGGCCCTGAATCGGTCGTCCGCAGTCGGCCAAAATCCAAGCCGCGAATCGCTTCGACCCACCCCAAAATCCTTCAATGCATAAGCATCTGCCTTGGACTTTTGGTCTCAACGCTCAGTACGGGCGTGGTCGCCCAAGAGCGCTATCCAAGTCGCACGGTGCGGATCATCGTGCCTTGGGGAGCGGGCACGCCGCCTGATGTGGCTGCCCGGGTGGTCGCCAGCAAATTGCCTGAACTGCTAAAGCAACCAGTGATCGTAGAGAACCGTCCTGGTGCTTCGGGCACGATTGGTTTGGCCGAAGTCGCCCGCTCGCCCGCAGATGGATACACCATCGGCGCGCTCCACTACGCGACTGCAGCCGTCGCGTCCCTGTACCCACAGTTCAAGGTGGACTTGGTCAAGGACATGACCGGAGTGGGTCAAATGGAGTGGGGACACAACATTTTGGTGGTGAGCCCCTCTTTGGGCATCAAAACAGTGGCAGAGCTGGTGGAGTACGCCAAACGCAATCCATCCACCTTTGCCTCGGCAGGCGTCGGCACGCCAGCGCATTTGTCTGGGGTCATGTTCCAGCGCGCCACGAACACCGAAGCCACGCATGTTCCATACAACCAATTCGGGCAGGCGGTGATGGACGTGTCAACGGGTCGCGTGACCTATATGGTCCTGGCGGCCCCGGCAGCCGTCCCGCAGATTCTGGGTGGCAAGCTTCTCGCACTGGCCGTGACCGGACCAGCACGGAATAGCAACGTGCGTGAGGTCGCCACCGTCACAGAGCTCAAACTTCCCAGCATGCAGTCGCGCACATGGTCAGGGCTGATCGTGCGCTCCGACACGCCCAAAGAGGTGGTGGATCGCCTGAGCCGGGATATCGCCAGCGTCATGGCGATGCCTGAAGTTCGCGAGAGCCTGGCCAAGCAGCAGATTGAAATCCCCACGGAAACGACGGAACAATTCAGGGACCTGATTCGCAAGGATGTTGAATTCGGCGCCAATTTTGTCCGGGTCAACGGCATCAAACTGGACTGACGCGATGCATTCACCCGATGCGCAATACCAGCGCCTCGGGTGCACAGCGGCTGCGTTCACCCGATCGCCCCAATTACACCGGGTAGTCTTGAACCGACGGCTCGATGGTGATCCACTTAAGTTCGGTGAACTCGTCGATCACGGCGCGGCCATCAAATTTTCCATAGCCGCTGTCCTTGGTGCCACCGTAGGGCGCCTGGGCTTCGTTTTGCACGGTCGATCCGTTGATGTGCACAGAGCCGCACTCCATTCGCATCGCCACACCCAGCGCCCGGGTCACATCGCGTCCGAACACGGCCGATGACAGACCGTACGCACTGTCGTTGGCCACTTGCACGGCGTGCTCTACGCCCTTGACGCGAACCACGGTGGTGATGGGCCCAAAGGCAGTTCCCCTTCTTCAAAATACCGCTGCCGTACCAGTGCAAGGCGGTCCGCCGGGGTCGAGAAGAAGAGGGATTGCATGGCGTCTCCTTGGCAAGGGAAATTGCCGGGGATTTACGAGGCGTCGGGTTGCGCCATGGGTGCTGCTTGGCGGAAGGCTTCCAGCGCGCCGCAATGGGCGTCCACCGCCATGATGCGCGGCCAACGGCCCAGATCGACCTTGAAGCGGCGCGCGCTCTCGATTTGGGGAATCAGGTAGGCATCGGCAATCGTCGGGGTATTGCCAAAGCTAAAGCCAAGGCGCCGCGTATCGGTCGCCAGCAGCGCCTCATAGGCGTCAAAGCCCTCGCTGATCCAGGTGCCGCACCAGTGGTTGATAGCGGCGTCATCGGCGCCAAAGGTAGCGCGCAGCGTGTCCAAAATCCGCTTGTTGTTCACCGGATGAATGTCGCAACCGACGATGGCGGCCAAGGCCCGCACGTGGGCGCGGTCCTCGGTGTCGGCGGGCAGCAGCGCGGGCGTGGGATAGCGCTCTTCCAGCCATTCGATAATGGCTACGGACTGCGTCAGCACCAGGTCACCGTCCACCAGCGCGGGCACTAGGCCCTGGGGGTTGAGGTTTTTGAAAGGCGCGCCCTGGTGCTCGTTTTTGCGCAGATCAACCGCCACGTAGTCGTAGGCCAGACCCTTGAGATTGAGCGCAATGCGCAGGCGGTGCGAGGTGCCGCTGCGAAAAAAGTTGTGAAGCTGCATGGCCACCACTTATGCAGGCGCGCCCACTGTCAAGGCCACTTCTGCCACACCTTCCACGCGACCGGTAATCTGGTCGCCCGACACGACCGGGCCTACGCCTTCGGGCGTGCCGGTGTAAATCAGGTCGCCGGGCTGCAGGTGGTAGAAGAGCGAGAGGTCGGCAATCAATTCACGGATGTTCCAGATCAGCTTGTCCACGTTGGACGACTGCTTGGTCTGGCCGTTGACCTCCAGCGCAATGGCGCCGTTCTCGATGACCACGCCTTGCATCGGTACGATTTCCGAGCACACCGAAGACTGCTCCACGTCCTTGCCCAGGTCCCAGGGGCGGCCCTTGTCGCGCGCCACGAGTTGCAGGTCGCGGCGGGTCATGTCCAGGCCGGCGCCGTAGCCGTAAATCAGGGTATGGGCATCGGCGGCCTTAACGCGAAAGCCGGCCTGGCCGATGGCCACGACCATCTCCATCTCGAAGTGGTAGTTGCTGGTTTCGGGCGGATAGGCGACCGTGCTGCCGGATAGCGTCAGCGTCTGTGGCGCCTTGGTGAAATAGAACGGGCGCTCAACCGACTTGTCTACCGGTCGGCCCATTTCCACCGCATGGGCGTGGTAGTTGCGGCCCACAAAGAACAGGCGGTTGATCGGAAAGCGGGTATCCAGGCCACGAACGGGCAGTGACATGGCGGGGGGAGGCGTAAACAGGTATTGGGTCATGGGTGTAATTTTTTGGGTTAGCTAGGAAATGTGAAATTGGCAAACTGCAATGCGGCGCTCTGGGGGTCAACCCCGGTTTTCGTAGACGCCGAGCTTGCGGTGCAGGGGCGCCTCATCGGCCACAAACAAAAACGCGGGCGCGCTGCTGGAGCGGTTGGTCAGGGTGACGGCGGTGTAACCTGGTGCGCAGCAGGTGTCCGCCTCAACCATCGTGAAGGCGGTGGCTTCCACCTGCACATCGGTCTGGCCTTCAATTTGATGGAAGACCTGGGCCGGTGAGCGCGCAGGCAGGCGTAAGGTCTGGCCCGGGCGCAGCATCAGCGCGTAAAAGCCCAGGATGTTCTCCACGTCCGCGCCGGTTTCGGGGTTGACGTAGGTGACTTGCACCGGGTCATCGGCGCTTTGCTCTTCGGCCAACGACTGCAGTGCCGCTTTGGCATCCACCCAGGGGTAGCGCAGCATGGGGTAGGCTTTGTCGGTGCGCGCAAACACCTTGGTCGGAACCACGCCGCCACGGGCATAGGACTTGTAGCCTTGGCCTTCGGTGACGCTTTGGCTGGGGCCTTCCAGGTGGTACGAGGTCTCGGTGTAATAAACCAGAGGCAAATCAAGCACATCGAGCCAGATCACCGGCGCATTGCCGTCGTGGCCGTGCTCGTGCCACAGGCCGGTAGGGGTGAGGATCAGGTCGCCGCGCTCCATGGGGCACTTCTCGCCACCCACCAGGGTCCAGGCGCCTTCGCCTTCGACCACCATGCGCACCGCATTGGGCGTGTGGCGGTGCACGGGCGCTAGCTCGCCGGGCAAGAGCAGCTGCATGCCAAGGTACATGGCGGCGCTGGCCTGCATATTGGTCAGGCCGTGGCCCGGATTGGCCAGCACCAGCACGCGGCGCTCGGCCTTCTCAATCGGTGTGAGTTCACCGGCCTGGATCAGCAGCTCGCGGATCTCGCGGTAAGGCCAGTGCGTGGTCTGGGTCTTGCGCGTGGGAATGTTCGGGGGCAACACGCCGCGCAAGCTGGGCCACAAGGGCACGAGGTTGCGCTCTGTGAGTTGGTCGCGGTAGGTCTGCGGCAGGTCTTCCAGGCGCCCCAGGGTGTCATAACGGTTGTGTTCTTCCATGTTTTTCTCCGGTGTTTTTAAATGGCGTGCCTGGCCCCGTCAGTCCAGCTTGAGCATCACGCGCATGTTCTCGATGCGCACTGCGTAGGTTTTGATGTTCTCGGTCAGCGGTGCGCACAGGGCCTGGCCGGTGCACACGTCAAACTTGCCCTGGTGCAGCGGGCATTCGATTTCGCGCCCTTCCAGAAAGCCGTCGCTCATGCGCGCGTGGCCGTGGGTGCAAAAGTTGTCGGTGGCGAAGACCTCGCCTTCGACCTCGTACAGCGCAATCTCTTTGCCCGCAAGCTGCACCGCAATCACGTCGCCTTCGGGAATGTCGGCAAGCGCTGCCGCGTCTAACCAGTGTTCTGACATGCTTGGTCCTTAGATGGGGTAGATGATGGAGTTGGCGATCATTTCGCTGTCATACACGCACAGGCGCGACTGGAACTTGAGGCCCCCAGAAGTTCGAACAATCAGGTCGTGGTACCAGCCCACGCTCAAGACGGTGGATTCGCCATCAAACTTGGTGCGGATCACGACGTAGTTGGCCTCCGAGCGAATGCGCTCGCCATCGGCGCCCTGCTCCACCGACAGCACGCGCGGCGTGCCGACGATATGGCGCTGGTAATAGGGGTCGTGGTAGAGCGTTTCTTTGACGCCGTAGACGCGGTCGCGGATCATGTTTTTGCTCTCCAGCGCCAGCAGGCACAGGGGCAGGCCTTGGTCAAAGTTTTCGCGTGGCTGCAGGCGGTAGGTGCCATCATCGACAAAGAAGTCGGGCCATTTTTCCCAGTCTGAGGAATCGCAGACCATTGCGTAGTCGCTGTAAAGGCTCAAGAGCTCGTAGTAGGTTTTGAAGTCCACCATGTTCATTCCCCCATCACTTTGCGCCAGTAGTTGTACATGCCACGAATCAGGGTCTCGGTGACCATGTGGTCCGCGTCCCCAATGTCGTAGCCGCCCATCTCCACCACGGTGCGGTGCGCGGGCTTTTGCTCAAAGCCTTGCTGCGACCACTCGATCACCTCGCCGTCATCGGCCGAGACAAAACCGGCCGGGCCAAACAGATTGGCCTGGATCAGGCGGCGCTCGGTCATCTCGGGCGTGTCTTCTTCAAAGCCAAAGTGGGTCCAGACAAAGTCAAACGAGCCGTGGCCGTTGGGCTGGATGTGGCGGGTAGACACGCTGTTGACCTGCTGCTGGATGATCACGCTGGGGAAAATGGTGGTCATGACCGCCGTGGGACCGTCCCACCAGGGCTCGGGCACGATATCTAGCAGGCGCGGATCGTTGAGCTTCATCTGGTCTTTAAAGCTGTCCAGGCCCGCTACCACATCGGCGTTTTTGCCGCCCTGGCCGCGCGTGGAAATCATGGCGGCGTGGCGGAAATGCGCGTCCATCTTCAGCTCAGACTTGTTGTCCGCGCGCCAGAGCCCAAAGGTGGAAAACCAGGTGTGCAGCAAGCCGGGGTGGTAGGGGTCTTTGATGTTTTCCTGCATCAGCTTCCAGTTGCCCGGAATGCGCTGGCGGCGGTAGCCCAAAATCACCAGCTTGCGGCCATCGAACACGCGGTCAAAGTATTTGAGGATGGTGGGGCCCAGGAATTCTTCGAGGGGCTCGACATCGTGGTCAAAGGACGCGAACACCACGCCACCGCGCACCGCCACCTTGAGTTTGGTCAGGCCGTGGTCTGCCACCTTGAAGTCTTTGGGCATGCCACCAAAGACCTTGCCCTCTTGCTTGACGCCGCGAATAAAGGGCACGCCTTGCAAGTCGCCCTTGAGGCTGTAGTTCCACTGGTGGTAGGGGCACAAAAAGTCTTTGGCCTGGCCGTTGCGTTCCCGGCAAAAACGCATGCCCCGGTGGGCGCAGACGTTTTCCACCACGTTGACACTGCCGTCCGGGTCGCGCACCATGATCACCGAACGCTCGCCCACCACGGTGCGCCGGAAGTCGCCGGCATTGGGGATCTCGGCCTCTAGGCCAACGTAGCACCAGTGACCGGAATAGAACAGGCGGTCGAGTTCCTTTTTGTACAGATCCTCGCGGGTATAGGCCCAAAAAGGGATGCGGCTGGTGCCGTCCCCCGGCCAGACCGGGTCTTGGGGGAAAACGCTGGTGGGTTCACTCATTGCAGGTCTCCTTGCATTGCGGGGTTCAGGATGAATACAACGCGCGTCAAACGCCGCTGGGATAAAAAGCGTCCGCGTGGACGTGGCTGGGCTCTAGCCCCATACGGGTAACGAGCAGGTTCAAGGCCTCGACCATGGCGGGCGCGCCGCACAGATAGGCGCGCCAACCCACCAAGCTGCCAATGTCTTTTTCAATGGCATCGGTCACCAGGCCGCTGCGTTGGCCGGGACCAGCAGCGCCCGTGGCCACCACAATGTGAACTTTCACATTTGGATGCGCTTGCGCCAGGGCCTGAAGGCGCTCGGCGTCATACACGTCTTGCGCGCTGCGCACGCCAAAGTAGAGGTGAATGGAGTTTTCCATACCGGCGGCCAATGCGCCGCGCACGATGGACAGCACCGGCGCCAGCCCCGTGCCACCGCCCACGCACAGCATGGGGCCGGTGTGTTTTTGCCGCAGATAAGCCGTGCCCAGCGGGCCGCTGATGCGCAGGGCCGCGCCCACCTCAAGCTGCTCAAAGATGTATTCGGTAACGCGACCGTCGGGCACGCGGCGGATCTGGAACTCCATCTCAGCGTCGTCGCTCAGGCCGGCCATGGAGTAGGGGCGGATGTGCTCGGGCGTGAACTGCAGGCTGAAGTACTGGCCAGGGCTAAACGCCACTGGCTTGGCCAGCTTGACGCGAACGCGGCGGATGTCGTGCGTGGCCTCTTCAATGGCCGTGACCGTGGCTTTGACAATCCGCGCCGGGTGCACCACCACTTCGTCGGCCTCGGGCAGTTCAATCACGCAGTCACCCATGAGCACCGACTGGCAGGCCAGCACGTAGTCGTCTTTTGCGGTGTTTGGCCGGCCGAGCTCGGGGCCGCTGCTGCGCACCTCGCCCGAGACTACGCGGCAGCGGCAGGTGCCGCAGCGCCCGGACATGCAGCTGTACGACACCGGCAACTGGTGCGCGCGCAGCACGTCCAGCAGATTGCTTCCGCTTTCCACGCTCAAGCGCAGGTTCATGGGTTGAACGACGAGTTCCATTTTGCGGTGGGCTAAGGCGCCCGTGTCTCCTGTTTGCGTGCATTTTGGAGACCTTGGCAATATAAGTCGATAGCGCAAGTCCTATAGATAGAATCACCAGCGTGAATATTGGAGGCCCCGCACCTGTATGGAACTGCGTGAATTGGATTTGAACCTGCTGCTGGTTTTCAACCAGTTGCTGCTCGACCGCAGTGTGTCCACTGCGGCGCAGAAGCTGGGTTTGACGCAGCCAGCCGTCAGCAACGCCCTCAAGCGCTTGCGCACTGCGCTCAAAGACGAGCTGTTTTTGCGCACCTCGCGCGGCATGGAACCCACGCCCTATGCCCTGCACCTGGCAGAACCGGTGGTCTATGCGCTCAATGCGCTGCAAACCGCGTTCACGACCCGCGACTCGTTCGATCCGCTCACCAGCACCCGCAATTTCCAGCTCGCGATGAACGACATTGGCGAGATGTATTTCATGCCCGCTTTAATGGTCGCGCTGTCCAAAGTCGCGCCGCAGGTGCGCGTGAGCACGGTGCGGCCCAACGCCGGCAATCTGAAGGAGGACATGGAGTCTGGCATCGCGGACCTAGCGCTGGGCCTGAT
>CAMAQV010000049.1 GCA_945860595.1 Comamonas sp. lk | reverse complement strand
TTGATGTCCGCCAGCGCCTGCGTGATGTGCGGGCCGAATTGCCACTGAATCCATTCACCCCGGCACAGGCCGTCGCCGTGTTCGCCGCTGTATGCCCCTTTGAAGCGGCGCACCAGCGCCGAGGCTTCTTCTGCGATTGCGCGCATTTGGCTGGCGCCGTCGCGCCGCATGTCCAGAATAGGGCGCACATGCAGCGTCCCTACCGAGGCATGCGCATACCAGGTGCCACGCGTGCCGTGCCGCGCAAAGACTTCGGTGAGCGCGTCGGTGTAGTCGGCCAGGTGCTCCAGCGGCACGGCGCAGTCCTCGATAAAGCTGACCGGCTTGCCATCGCCCTTGAGGCTCATCATGATGTTCAGGCCCGCTTTGCGCACCTCCCACAGGGATTTTTGCTGCGCGTCCTGCGGCATGTGGACCACACTGTCCGGCAGCCCTAGATCGCCCATGAGCGTGGACAGTTCCTGCAGCTTTGGCATGACAGCGGCCTTGCTGTCGCCGCAAAACTCGACCAGCAAAATGGCGTCGGGCCGGCCTATCAGGGCGGTCTTCATCACCGACTGGAAGGCCGGGTTCGCCAGGCTCAGCGCCACCATGCTGCGGTCCACCAATTCCACCGCAGTGGGCCCGAGCGTGACGATGTGCTGCGCCGCGCGCATGGCGTCGCGAAAGCGGGGAAAGTTCACGATGCCCAGCACCTTGGCTCCGGGCAGCGGGCACAGTTGCAGCGTCAGGTCTTTGGTGTAAGCCAGGGTGCCTTCAGAGCCGATCAGTAGGTGGGCCAGGTTGACGCTGCCATCCGTGGTGTAAGGGCGCTCGCTCTGGTTGCAAAAAATGTCCAGGTTGTAGCCGCCCACGCGGCGCATGACCTTGGGCCACAGTGCATCCATGTCGGCGCGGTGGTGCTCAGCCAGAGACTGTACAAAGTCGGCGATACGGCGGGTGGGTGCTGAGAGCTGCGGTACCGGTCCGAAGCGGTGCAGGCTGCCATCGGACAGCCAGGCCGATGCGCCGCGCACGTTGTGCACCATATTGCCGTAGGCGATGGAACGGCTGCCACAGGAGTTGTTGCCGGCCATGCCCCCCAAGGTAGCTTGCGCGCCAGTGGACACATCGACCGGGAACCAGAGCCCGTTGGGTTTGAGCGCGGCATTCAGGTGGTCCAACACCATGCCCGGCTCGACCGTGGCGGTGTGCGCGTTCAGATCCAGATCCAGCAGTGATTTGAAGTATTTGCTGTTGTCGATGACCAGTGCAGCCCCGGTCGTCTGGCCGCATTGGCTGGTGCCGCCGCCCCGGGGTAATACCGGCACAGCAGTCTCGCGGGCCAGAGTCAGGGCGGTCTCAATATCGTCGGCGGTCCTGGGCACAAAGACCCCTGCAGGCATGATCTGGTAGATGGACGCATCGGTGGCGTAGCGGCCGCGCGAGGCGGCATCGAACAGCACGTCGCCCTGCGTGTGGCGGCGCAGCTTTTCAGCCAATTGGCGGCATGCATCATCTGCGGGCAGCCGGGTGCCGCTGGGGGCGTTTGACGTTGTTGCAGAGCGCATGTGGGATGATGGGTTACCGGGGCTTAGTATGCGCCTGCCCTTGGGCACGTTGACCATGTGCTTCCGCCGCATTGAGGACAGGACCACCCATGCTTTCGCTGAATCAGCACCCTACGGGGCGCCATTTTTTGCAGATTCCGGGCCCCAGCCCCGTGCCTGAGCGGGTGCTTCGTGCCATCAGTTTGCCCACCATTGACCATCGAGGCCCCGAATTCGGCGTCTTGGGACGCAAGGTGCTGGCAGACATGCAAACGATTTTCCAGACCCGCCATCCGGTGATTATTTACCCCGCTTCAGGTACCGGTGCCTGGGAGGCGGCATTGGTCAACACCCTGAGCCCGGGTGACCATGTGCTGATGTATGAAACCGGGCACTTTGCCAGCTTGTGGAACAAATTGGCGCTGCGCCTGCAGTTGCAAACCGAGTTCATCGGCTTGCCCGGCATTGAAGGCTGGCGCCGTGGCGTGCAAGCCGATCTGATTGCCGAGCGTTTGCGGGCCGACACCGGCCACCGCATCCGCGCCGTCTGTGTCGTGCACAACGAGACCTCGACCGGTGTCACCAGCGATATCGCTGCGGTGCGCCGCGCTATCGATGACGCGGGGCACCCGGCGTTATTGCTGGTTGACAGTATTTCGGGGCTCGCCTGCGCGGACTACCGGCATGACGAATGGGGCGTGGATGTCACCATCAGCGGTTCGCAAAAAGGCCTGATGCTGCCGCCCGGCATCAGCTTCAACGCCCTCTCGCCCAAGGCTATTGCTGCCAGTGCACATGCCCTCCTGCCCAAGGCTTTCTGGGCCTGGGACGACATGATCGAGATGAACCAGACTGGCTATTTCCCCTACACCCCGAGCACCAATTTGCTGTATGGTTTGAGTGAAGCTTGCGATATGGTGCTGGGTCAGGGATTGGCGCAGGTATTTGCCCGCCATCAGCGTTGGGCGCAGGGCGTGCGTACGGGTGTCCGGGCATGGGGTTTGGAAACCCAGTGCCAGGATCCGGCGGTGCACTCGCCAGTGCTGACCGGCGTCATGACACCTGCGGGCCTGGATGCCGATGTCTTGCGCAAGTTGATTCACAGCCGCTTTGATTGTTCTCTGGGGACCGGGCTTGGCAAAGTTAAGGGGCAGATGTTCCGCATCGGCCATCTGGGCGATAGCAATGACCTGACCTTGATTGCCACTCTGGCGGCCTGCGAGATGGGATTGAAGCTGTCTGGGGTGGCATTGCCCGGTAGCGGGGTTCAGGCGGCAATGGATTATTTCGCCGATCATCCGGCACCGGTTTGAGGGGTCGTTTTTTACACAAGGAGCCACCATGCAACGCAGAGCACTGCTGAAAGCGGGAGCGGCCTCGGCCGCGGTTTTGGCGGCCCCCATGATCCGGGCGCAGACGCTGCCCGGCGGGCCGATCCGCATCGTGGTGGGCTTTCCACCGGGTGGTGGAACCGACGCCTTGGCACGCGTACTCGCACAAAAACTGCAAGCCATGTGGGGCGTCAACATCATCATCGACAACAAGGCCGGCGCGGCCGGTGTGATTGCGGCGGACTATGTCTCTAAGCAAAACCCGGATGGCAACACCTTGCTCATGGCGCATATCAACAGCCATGCGCTGGCACCGAGTTTGCAAGCCAAGCTCAACTACAACGCCGAGCGCGATTTCACCCCTATCGTGCTGGTCGGCGTCACGCCGAATCTGCTCATTTGCAATGAAATGCAACCGGCGAAGACGGTGAAAGATTTGGTGAACTACTGCAAACAAAACCCGGGCAGGGTCAGTTTTGCATCGGCCGGAGGCGGCTCGGCCCAGCATCTTGCCCTGGAGATGTTCAAGCTGCGCGCGGGCATTGATGCGCTGCATGTTCCCTACAAAGGCTCCGGCCCGGCACTCACCGATTTGATCGGCGGACAGGTCCAGTATTGTTTTGAGACCATGACCTCGGCAACGCCGCATGTCAAGTCTGGAAAAGTGCTGGCAATAGCCCAGACCCGGCTTAAGCGGGCCAAAGGACACCCGGGCGTGCCGACCATGGACGAGCAGGGTTTTGCCGGTTTTGATGCGACAACCTGGTACGGTTTGACCGGACCTGCGCATATGAACCCCGCCTTTGTTAAGCGCATGAATGAGGACGTGAACCGCGTGATGGCGATGCCCGATGTCATCGAGAAATTTGACCAGTACGGCGCTGAAGACGGCGGCGGCAGTCCGGAGCGCTTTGGTGAATTCATCCGAAGCGAAACCGTCAAGTGGGCCAAGGTGATCAAGGACGGCAAGGTGCAGGCAGACTCCTGATGGCCGGGCCGGACGCCGCAGACTTCTCCAAGGGCTGCGCCTTTGTGCGCGGTGCATACGTGCCGATTGCGCACGCCAGCATTCCCATTACCGACCTGGGCTTTTTGCATTCAGACGCGACCTATGACGTGGTCACGGTGTGGGACGGGGCGTTTTTCCGTTTGGACACCCACCTCGCGCGCTTCAAGCGCAGTTGCGAGCGCTGGCGCCTGAATCCGGGCGTTAGCGACGCGCACATCACCGAAGTTTTGAGCGGGTGTGTGCGTCGCAGCGGATTGCGCGCCTCCTACGTAGAGATGCTGTGCACCCGGGGCCAGACGCCCTGGGGTTCGCGCGATCCACGCCAGGCGGTGAACCAGTTTTACGCTTTTGCGGTTCCCTTTGTCTGGATCGCCAACGAAGAGCAACGCGCCCGGGGCCTGCACCTGCGGATCAGCGACGTACAGCGCATTCCTGCCGCGTCGGTGGACCCAACCACCAAAAATTACCACTGGAACGATCTGACCATGGGCTTGCTGCAGGCCTTGGACGGTGGCGCTGACAACGTGGTCTTGGTCGATGACCGTGACCATGTGGTGGAAGGCCCCGGCTTCAATGTCTTTTGTGTGCGCGAAGGTCAGCTCATCACCCCCGACCATGGCATGCTCGAAGGTATCACCCGCCAAACGGTGATTGAAATCGCCCAATCCCTGGGCCTGACTGTGCAGATCCGGCCGGTCACGGCCGCGGAGTTCCGCGCTTCTGATGAGGCCTTTATTTCCAGCTCGGGCGGTGGCGTACTGCCCGTCACGCGGGTGGACGGCAAGGACATTGCTGATGGTTCGATTGGTGCCCTGACGCGGCAGCTGTCCCAAACGTACTGGGAATGGCATACCCATTCTGCGATGCGAGTGTCCATTGACTACGAGCCGGTGAAAGGCACTTAGCCCCCAATCGTTGGTGGGCTGGCGCAATCCCTACGGGCTTGTACTCCGCAGCATGGCCCTGCGCTGCGCAGTCCTCGCTGGCGGATAATCTGGGGATTGCCTATCTTGCTGACTTTTGCGTGCGCATGTATCTCTTATGAAAATGTGGGCTTACGCATGCCTTTATTGCGTTCTCGTGGTGGTATTTCCGGCGCTTGCTGGTGCGGGCACGGTGGCTGCCGCCGATAGAAATCGGCGCTGCGATGATGTGTTCCAGGCCGCCGTTGCGGGCAAAAATCACCTCCCCGGCGATGATCAATTTGCGATTGCAACCGACGGTTCCGCCCCATGGCGCGCTTTGCCGCAGTACCCCTCAGCTATCCGGGTGGGTGTCTGGGGTGACAGCCATACCGCTTCGGGTAGTTTTGTGGATGCCATGTTGCAGGCATGGGGTTTCCCGGCAGATGGCACGCGGGCCGGTTACGTGCAAGCGGCAATTGGCTTGCCTGGCGTACGGCTCGGTATCGCGAGGACCTGCCTGACCAAGGGGTGGAGCCTACATTTTGCTTACCGCAGTTCCGCGCAGGAGACAGGCTTTACCAGCACGCTGGTCAAGTTGAAGTCCGAGGCCAACGACGAGATGCTGGTGTTGGATTTCCCCGGTGCCGATGGCGCGCCCGCGCCGCAGTGGCTCAACATCCATCTCCATAAACCCGACCCCGATGCCAGCCTGATTCTTGGTATCTCCATTAACGGCGGCCCGGAAGCCGCCCCGCTGGTGCTCGAAGGCGCGGTGCAGGCCTTGCAGGTCTTGCCCGATACCGAGATCAGAACCTTGCGCCTGCGCCTGATTGCCGGTGAGCTGGGTATTACCGGATTTGAGCCGGTGTACCGCAGCACTCCCAAATTGCTATTTGATATTTTCAGCACCCCCGGCGCACAGTCCAAGGGTTGGTCGCAAAAAAAGATAAAACCGGTCAGCATGCACTATGACCTGGTTGTTTTCCAATACGGTGCCAATGAGGCACCAAGTGACAGTTACCAGCCGGAACACTATGCGGTGGCTTTGCGAAAGGAATTGCGGCAATTTCGCGCGATCTATCCTAAATCCCGCTGTGTGGTCATTGGGCCGCCCGACCGCGTCGGACTGGTGCAGGGGGGTAAACACATTGACTATCCAGCGCGCCATCAATCGATCAGCAAAGTGCAGGCTCTGGTGAGTCCGGAGTTCGGATGCGAATACTGGGATTGGCAAAAAGCCATGGGCGGACCCAAAAGCGTATCGGCTTGGGCCAAGCGCGCCGAACCACTGGCCCAGCCGGATTTGATGCATCTCACCAGCCAGGGCTACGTCGAGAGTGCGCGGCTGTTTGCCGCGTCCATTCGGCGTCCGACCTTGCAGGCGAAGTAATTGTTAATCAGGACGGCGTTCGCCGTGAACAACCGCATGGAGGCCAAGCCCATCGACAGCCGCTGGTTTGGACTGGACGCTCTGCGCGCGCTGGCTGTTCTGCTGGTTGTTGTGTACCACTTGAATCTGGCGGGCATAGCGAACGGCGGGTTTCTCGGCGTTGACCTGTTTTTCGTCATCTCGGGCTTTTTGATTACGTCCTTGTTGCTGGCAGAGCAACAGCACACGGGGCGGATTGCGTTGATCCCGTTTTTCGTTCGCCGTTTTCACCGTTTGTTTCCACCGTTTGCGGTGATGGTGATGGTGAGCACCTGGCTGACGCCGCACCTGGCTTCCGAGGCCTATGCCCGGCTGATCGCCGATTTACCTTTTACTTTTTATCTGTCGAATTGGTGGCAAATTTATTCTCAGCAATCGTACTTTGAAGGTATTCACAATCCCCGCATCTTCCAGCACTTGTGGTCCCTGGCCATTGAGGAGCAGTACTACCTTATTTGGCCTATTGTGCTGACCGTTCTGCTGCGGACTTGGTCACAGCGGGCGATGGGCTTTGTATGCCTTGCTTTGGCGCTGCTCAGTACTCTGTTGATGGCTTATTGGTATGCCTTCATGATGGAGGGAGCGGACCCGAGCCGGGTTTATTTTGGATCAGACACCCATGTAATGGGACTCTTCATCGGCGCTGGTTTGGCGTGCTTTTGGAACCCAAAAACGCACGTGGGCGGGTCGCTGCAATTGTGCCGAAATGCGCGCGTGCGCATCCCTTTGGCCTTATGGACTCTCAGCGCTTTGCTGTGGATGGGGTGGAATTGGCACGATCAAATTCCACTTGTGTACCTGGGTGGATTTGCCCTGTTTTCTGGCTGCAGCGCCTTGATGATTGTGCTGGTAACCGACCCTGCGCCGGTTGTGCAATTCAGATGGACCATGGTCGAATATGCGCGTGCTGTGATTCGTTGGATCGGTACGCGCTCGTATTCGCTCTATCTGTGGCATTGGCCTGTTTTTATCTGGATCAATCCGGAGAACGCGTCTGTCATTTGGCTGGTCGCGCAGCGTCTTTTGGTGACCGGCTTGGCAGCCGAATGTTCCTATCGGTTCATTGAGTTGCAATGGAAATATACCGGTGCACCGGGCAGCCGGATGCGCCGCAGTACCGCCCTGGCGCTTGTCTTTGTCCTGAGCGCAAGCTACGCTTTGCACACCTATGTGCCGGAACCCCAGCCCGCCATCGTGTCGGACGCCAACCAGGCGTTGGGGCCGGTATCTGAAGAGCCCGCGGGAGTGGCGCAGGACGGCGCGGGTGAGCTCGCTAGCAGTTACATGCGATTTGATACCAATGGACAGCGCACCCTGGTCCTGGGCGATTCGGTGATGCTGGGCGCACGCGGTGCGCTGCTGCGCGCATTTCCGAACACCTACGTCGACGCAGAAGTGGGGCGACAGGCGAGCCAGGGGCTCACGGTTCTTAAGCAATTCTTCGACGCCCACAAAACCCCCGACTTGGTTGTCGTTCATTTAGGGACCAATGGCTATGTCTATGAAAAACATTTCCGCCAAATCCTGGAGTTTCTTCGCAATTCCACGCGGGTTGTGGTGGTCAACAACTACGCAGATCGGCGCTGGACCGCACAAAACAACGAATTGATTCAGCGCGTCATTGCGGACTTCGACAACGTCCACCTGGTCGACTGGAGTGCTATGGGTCATGAGGACCCCGAATACTTTGTGGCTGACGGCGTGCATTTGTCGTCCAAGGGCATGCGGCGCTTTGTGAACGCCATTGGTGAAGCCCTGAACCTCACGGGTGCTCCCATAGCAGAGAGAAATAAGAGCAGGCCTGCGGCCGCAGTAGTGCCTGTGCAGGAGCGTTTGGAGTCGGTTACACCAGATGCCCAGCTTGTTCCCTGCGAAAACAGTGACCCCAGGGCGCTGCCATCCGCATGCGCTGCGCCATCGGAAGCTGTCGCTGCACCTGAGACAGCCCAGAGGACTGAGCGCGAATGAGTGGGATATGCCTTTTTCGGCGCGCAACAGGGAGCAGAAGATTGGCTTCGCCCAGGTGGGCCAGAATGCTTTGCTCAGGTGACTACCGCAGCATAGGGAATGGCGCGCCAGGCAGCGCGTGGGTTCGGAACTATTTCACCAAGGGCATTATTCATGTACCAGCATAGGTTTTTGGCATGCGCACTCTGGTCTTGCGTGGCTTTGCATGTCCAAGCCATGGCCGTTATCGCCCTGGATGTTGCTGCGCAAACGGGAGTTCCTGACCTGGTATGCCGCGCTAAACCGTCGCCCAGTCCTTCCCCCCCCGCATCTGCCATCAACGACGATCCGCTGGTGCAGCCGGACAGAGAAGAGGTAGAGGCTGCGCGGCTTGAAATCGCGACCCAAGAGCCTGCGGACCTGCGAACTCCGGCAGGGTATCAGGCTGATTTTTTCCGACAGATCATCAACCAAGGACAGGGTTTGCACATGGCTTTGTGGGGTGACAGCCATATGGCCGCCGCCTTTTTTTCGCAGGAGTTGATGGTTCTTTCCGGGCTTCGGGCTGAGCAGATCCAAAGTGGTGTGATCCCTGCCACGATGAACCGTCCGGGGGTGCGTTTGCCGGTGCGCAAGACCTGTGTATCTGCGGGTTGGTCTTATGACGCAGCGTACCGGAGCAAAGAAGCGGCCGATGCGCCGGGCCCGGCCATGGTGAGTCTGGTCGCGCAGGAGCCGGGCGCACACCTGCAGTGGGACGTCCGCAGTGTTGACGGTGTTGCGGGGAACAAAAAACTGCGACTGATGTACCACCAAACAGCGCAGCCCATCGTGATCGGCTTGTCGGTCGATCAAGGGGAGGAATACGTGCTCACCCTCAGCGCGGAACAAGGCGCTGCTGTGGTGGAGCTGCGTTCGGATCAGCCCATTTCAACGCTGGCAGTGCGTCTGATCAGTGGCACCTTGCGCGTTCACGGCCTGGGTCTCGATCCCTTGCCTTCGGCGCGACTGCAGTTGGATGTTTTTGCGTTTCCGGGTGCTACAGCGCGGTCCTGGCAACAAGCCAATCTCCCGTATATGGCCCAGTGGTTTCCGAGCAATCCGTATCAGGTCGTTGCCTTGGCTTTCGGTACCAACGAGGGCAACCAGAAGAATTTTGACGCGATAGCGTACGAGGGCGCTTTGGTGCAGGCGGTTAAAAACCTCAAAACCGTGTTTCCGCAGGCGCAATGCCTTTTGATCGGACCGGGTGATCGTGGCGTACTGGTTCGCCGGTCGAGCCTGCATAAATCAAAAAAGAAGATCAAGGCGCAGGCAAAAAAATCGAAGATCTCCCCATCGACCTCTCCTGCGAAAAACCGACCTCCGGATAGTGTGCTTTTGCAGTACTCCCGGGTTCATCAACACATTACCAATATCCAAGCACGCATCGGCGAGCAATGGGGATGCAGCAGTTGGAGTATGTTGTATGCCATGGGGGGTCAAGCCAGCAGCTACAGCTGGGCTGCACGAAATCCGCCGCTGATGGCACATGACCTGATTCACTTTACGCCGGCGGGATACCGGCACATGGCGCAGGTGTTTGCCAAAGACTTTGGCTGGAGCCCGGAAGTATTTCAGCCACTTCATGGCAACTAATGGATGCGCCGCAGGCGTCACCCCTTAGGAATCGTTGATTGCTGTTTGCTGCGAACTTGCCAGCCGGGCTGGGGATCGGACCGAAAACCTGAGGACGCGGATGCGCGCCTAAAATCGCCCGTCACTACGTTTCGTCCATCCCCGCTATGTCCCGACCCTTCGTCCACCCGCACCGCTCCGGCGCAGTCTTTTGGCTGCGGGTCCTTGCCCTGGGGTTTTGGAGCCTGGGCTGCGGTTGGGTGGGGGCACAGAGCGCCGCAACCGCCAAAGCCTGCCCCGCGCCGCAGCGTATGCAGCCGACCAGCCAGGCGCCGATTACGCTGCGTTTCGTTGGTGATCTGGTGCTGGGCAACAGTCATATGGTTGACAACATACCCGCAGAGTGGGATGCCATGTACTTTGGACAGGTGGAGGCCTATCTGAAGAATACGGACCTGACCTTGGGTAATCTGGAAGGCGCCCTGACGAATTACAGCAAGACCTTGAAGGTCACCGGTACCGGGCGTTCCTATGCCTTCCGGTTTCCACCGCGCTACGCCAAGCTCTTGAAAGAAACCGGATTTACCGTCCTGAACGTGGCCAACAACCATGCCCGTGACTTCGGCGAACAAGGCTTTGCGGACACTGGAGAGAACTTGCGCCAGGCCGCGATTGCGGTAGTGGGCCTCAAAGGGCAGTTCGCGACCTTGCAGGTCAAGGGTTTGCGGGTGGGCTTGGTCGGCTTTGGTTTTTACCCTCACCAGAACATGGTGCAAGACCTCGCCGCAGCCAGCCAGTTGATCGCTCTGGCCAAGTCCCAGTCCGATTACGTGGTTGTGACTTTCCACGGCGGCGCAGAGGGCGATGACGCGGTTTTTCATGGCAACAGCAACGAGATATTTTTGGGTGAGGACCGTGGCAATGCGGTGGCCTTCTCCCGCGCTGCCATCGACGCCGGTGCCGACTTGGTGGTCGGGCACGGCCCCCACGTGTTGCGGGCCATCGAGTGCTACCAGGGGCGGCCGATTTTTCATTCCCTGGGTAATTTTGTCGGCGTTGGCGGTTTGTCTATCCGCAGCATGGCCGCTATGACGGCTATTGGGGGTGTGCAGTTGGGGCCTAAAGGCGAGCTTTTAGGGCTGGAGTTTTTGCCCTTGCGCTTCAGTGAACGCAAAGTGCCGCACGCTGACGAGCGCGAGGACGCCAGCCATTTGGTGAACTGGTTGGGAGACAACGCCAAATTTAGTGGTCAGTTCTTGCGCGTGCCGGCTAATGAGGCGAGCCGCAAGGCCTTGGTTGACTGGGCGGTAAAAACAGTTCCATCGGCCAAGGTGCGGGAATGAGCGGTCTGATGCAACAAGCCCATCGGCCTCTTCTCACGCGAACCCGCTGGTTTGTATTGGGCATCGTTTTGGTGTCCGCTGGTGCCTGGGCGCAAGAGCTTCCCGGCGTCAGCCTGAATGCTGCGACTGTGCAGGCAAAAAGTGGCTCTGAGTCCCCGCTGCCAGCCCTGTCCTGGGACCAGCGCCTCAGGCGCATTGCCAATGACTTTATGGGAACCCGCTACCGCCTGGGAGGCAGCTCGCAAGATACCGGCTTGGATTGCAGCGGGCTGATCAAGCAAATCTGGCAACGCTTGGGACTGGCCGATCTGCCCCACCAAGCCGCCAATATGGCCAAGCTGGGTGTGCCGGTGCAGCTGCGCGACATTCAAGTGGGTGATCTGGTGTTCTTCAACACCACGGGCAAACAAAACTCCCATGTCGGCGTGTACGTTGGGGACGGCCGCTTTGTGCATGCCTCGTCAGTGCTCAAAAAAGTGACCGAAAACTCCCTGAGCGAACGCTATTACCAGAGAACTTTTAACGGTGTACGCCGTCTTGCGGGATTCAGCAGCGTGTCTGATGATCCGGCTTTTTCAGAGTAAGCCTGCTTAGCGGACTTTGTAACTGCCGTACGGATTACGCACCCCCAGGCCGGCCAGTATCTCTACCTCCCGTGCTTCCATGGCGCGGGCTTGCGCTGCGTTAATGTGGTCCCAGCCTTGGGCGTGCAGAGTGCCGTGGACGATCAGGTGGGTGTAGTGGGCTTGCAGGGTTTTGCCTTGTTCCAGCGCCTCGCGTGCCACCACGGGCGCGCACAAGACCAGGTCGGCACAGACCACGGGTTCACGGGTGTAGTCAAAGGTCAGCACGTTGGTGGCATGGTCTTGCTTGCGGTAGTCCGTGTTCAGCGCCAGGCCTTCCGCTTCGTCAACGATGCGCACGGTGATTTCGGCTTCCCGCGCCAGGGCGTGGCGGATCCAGCGGGACACGCTTTGGCGGGGCAGGGCGGCGCGGTGCGGGCCGGGCGTTGCCAGCCGGGCGAATTGCAAGGACAGACGCAACTGGGGCAGCATCGCGTGCGCTTGTTCCCAGGGTTAGCGCGGCATCGCCCGCAGCCGAGGCGAGCGGGTCTTTGCTAGACCGGTGCGGGGCGGCTGGAGCGGGGTTTCGGGCACGTCGCTGATGTCGGATTCCAGGCGCGCCACGGCGTCGTAGGCGTCCACAATGCGCGCCACCAGCGGATGCCGCACGATGTCGGCACTGGTCAGGTGGGTGATCGCAATGCCGTCGATGCGGCGCAGCGTGCGTTCGGCATCAATCAGGCCGCTGAGCTGGGCTTTGGGCAGGTCGATCTGGCTCACGTCACCGGTAATCACTGCCTTGGTGCCAAAACCCACGCGGGTCAAAAACATTTTCATTTGCTCGGGGGTGGTGTTTTGCGCTTCGTCGAGGATGACAAAGGCATTGTTGAGCGTACGCCCACGCATAAAAGCCAATGGCGCGATCTCCAGCGCCTGGCGCTCAAAGGCTTTGTGCACCTGCTCAAAACCCATCAGGTCGTATAGCGCGTCGTAGAGCGGACGCAGATAAGGGTCTACCTTCTGGTTCAGGTCGCCCGGCAAAAAGCCCAGGCGCTCACCGGCCTCCACGGCGGGGCGGGTGAGGATGATGCGTTGCACCGCGTTGCGTTGTAGCGCGTCCACCGCAGCGGCTACGGCCAAATAGGTCTTGCCAGTGCCAGCCGGGCCGATGCCGATGGTGATGTCGTGGCTGGCGATGTTGTCCAGGTAGCGCGCCTGGTTGTTGCTGCGCGGTTTGAGGTCGGCGCGGCGCGTGGCCAGGCTAGGGCCGTCGGCGTCGGACTCTTGCGGTTCACCGCTGAGCATCAGTTGCACGGTCTCGGCCTCAATCGGGCGGGCGGATATTTCATACAGGGCCTGCAAAAATTCCATGGCCCGGTGCGCCGGGGCCTTGGCCCCCTCTACCTTGAATTGCTCGTGCCGGTGCGAAATGCGCACACCCAGCGCAGCTTCCACGGCGCGCAGGTGGGTTTCGGTGGGGCCGCATAAATGACCTAAGCGGGTGTTGTTCAGCGGCGAAAAAAGATGTCTGAGTACCAAGGTCGATAATCCCCCATAGCCTGCGCCTGCGGCCTGCGGGCCGGTGGCGAAGCACCGATGATAGGACTTACCCGGGACCCCCCATGATTGGCAAACTGACTGGCATCCTGAGCGACAAAAATCCCCCGCAAGTCATCGTCGACTGCAATGGCGTGGGCTACGAAGTGCAGGTGCCGATGAGCACGTTTTACAACCTACCCGCCAGTGCGCAGCGTGTGACCCTTTTGACCCACTTTGTGGTGCGCGAGGACGCGCAAATCCTGTACGGTTTTGCCACCCATGCCGAGCGGGAGGCGTTTCGCGAACTGATCAAGATCACCGGCGTGGGTCCGCGCATGGCGCTGGCGGTGCTCTCGGGTTTGAGTGTGGCCGAGTTGGCGCAGACCGTCACCCTGCAAGACAGCGCCCGCCTGACCAAGGTGCCGGGCATAGGCAAGAAAACTGCGGAGCGCCTGTTGCTGGAGCTCAAAGGCAAGCTCGGTGCCGATATCGGGGCGGTGGGTGCCAGCGGCAGCCCAGCACAGTCCGATATTCAGCAGGCCCTGCTGGCCCTGGGCTACAACGACAAAGAGGCGGCGTTGGCGCTCAAGGCATTGCCAGCTGAGGTGGGCGTGAGTGAGGGAATCAAACTGGCTTTGAAGGCGCTCGCGCGATAAGACACCAGCTCAATGTGTCGCCAGAAGGTCTGGTGATTTCGCCCGGGCGAGCACCGCTGCCATGACCGATTCCAGATCTTCCTGCGTGACCGGTTTGGTGATGAAGGCATCAACGCCGGCGGCCCGGGCCTGGTCGCGGGCTTCCTGCAAGACGTCGGCGGTCAAGGCGATGATGGGCACCTGGGAGCGGGGCCATGGCATCGCCCGGATAGCCCGTGTGGCGGTCAGCCCGTCCATCACCGGCATATGGATATCCATCAAAACCAAATCGTAATCACCCTCGTGCATCGCATGCACGGCCACTTCACCGTTTTCGCACAGCGTCGCGGTGTGGCCCAGACGCTGTAGCAACAAGGACATGAACTTTTGGTTTACCGGATGGTCCTCGGCTACCAAAATGCGGACGCTGCGCGCTGGCGCTGAAGTCCCGGTTGCGGCAGCGTGTATGGCTGGGGATGGAGCTGGCGCGCGGGCCTCCACCT
Organism: Comamonas sp. lk; assembly: GCA_945860595.1. Classification (GTDB taxonomy): domain Bacteria; phylum Pseudomonadota; class Gammaproteobacteria; order Burkholderiales; family Burkholderiaceae_C; genus Allorhodoferax. Next base: position 3,306 of record CAMAQV010000049.1, on the reverse strand, counting down.
GCACCAAGGGCAAGCGCACGGTAAAAATTGAACCCGCCGATACCTTGCTCCGCACCGTGATGTCGCCCTGCATGCGGCGGGCCAGTGCTAGTGAGATGTGAAGCCCCAAACCGGCGCCTGAGAACTGGCGTGAAAGCCCTGCATCCGCTTGGAAAAACCGCTGGAACAATTGTCCCAGTGCCTCTTCATTCATGCCGATACCGCTGTCTTCCACGTCCAGCTCCAGCCAGCGTTGATGCGCCTCAGTAGTAATCCGTGCAAGCAAAAGCACCCGTCCCTGCTGTGTGAATTTGAACGCGTTATGGAGCAGGTTAAACAGGATTTGCCGCAGGCGCGTGCTGTCGGACTCTATCCACACATCGTCGGTGATATCACTGGAAATTTCAAACCGCAGATTTTTTTGGGATGCCAGTGGCTTAAAGGTGGCCGCAATGGCATCTAAAAATCGGACGAGATGAAGCGGCTCCACGCTCAGTTTGATCGAGCCCGCCTCCAGGGCCGATAAGTCCAAGGTGTCGTTGAGCAAGCGCGACAAATGCTGTGCTGATTCGTTGGCCACTTTCACCAAGTCAGCCTGCTCTGCATTCAGCTGCGTTTTGCTCAACAGGCTCAGTAGCCCCATGACCCCGTTAAAAGGGGTGCGCAACTCGTGGCTCATATTGGCCAGGAACACGCTTTTGCTCAGGTTGGCACGGTCTGCATCATGCCGCGCTTGATATAGCTCCGCGTTAAGTAGCAACAGCGCTTTTTCTTCCAGCTGCTTGATCCGGCTGCGCCACATCAGACCCCAGGCCACAACCACAAGCAGGACCAACTGCCCGCCCGTGAGCCACAAAATCTGCAAGTTTTGCTGGAGCAAATCATGGGTTTGTTGCTCTAGCAACTTCGACCCCAGCAGATCCGCGCTGTTACCGAGTGCGAGAGATTGGGCCGTGAAATTCTGCATTTCTTCCAACAGCGTGTGCAACTGGTGCGTGTCCGGTTTACCGCCAGACAGGGCGCGCTCTGCGCGCTGGCCAAAAACGACCATCTGCTCTACCGACTTGGCGACCTCCGGAATTTGGAGCAACAATGCAGAGCCTGGAGAATGGCGCACGGTTTCTATCTTGCTCTGGAAAATGTCGAGCCGCGTGCGCAACTCTTCCACTGGATGGGGTGTGCGGGCCTCCAGAAATACATCGAGGCTGTTGACAAATCGGAGAAATTCACGGTCCAGCAAAAAAGCGGGTGCCGTCACCGAGTCCACCCGCTTGCTGCCTTGCTCGGCCAAAGCCTGGCGCTGTGTCCACTCAAAGCCTAGCAGGGCCACCATGGCCAGTGCGATTAGCCCCGAAAAGACAAAAAGAACTGTGCCGTAGGGAAGAGACTTGAAACGGCCAGTCATAGTGGCATCACTCGATCCGCAGGGCCTTGAGCTGCCAAATGGACCGTTCGTAAAAACGGACACTTTGCAATTCCGGTTTGCTATCGTAGGGATACACCACAAACAGCGGGCCTTTATTCTTGGGCGTCAGGGTTTCGCCATTGATCTGGTGGGCCAGAATGACATCGTATTCCTGTGCATCAGACAATGGAATTTTTGCCTGGTACTCATCAAGGGCGACGGCATGCATCCACTCTCCCTTGACCTTGGCTGCTGCCAGTACATCGCGCAGCAACGGGCCTGTGAATGTGACGGAATCTTTGTACCAAGGCGTTTTAGCTTCAAAGGTTCGCTGCGGCAAACTTTTGAGAAACTTCATGTCGAAGGCGGCTACCAAGGGGCCACTCGTTTTGCCCTTCTTGGCGGAATCGGCGGCTTGCCCTGTCCCAACGGGTGCTGGACCATAAATACTCAGGACTACCGGCTCATCTTTGGCGTTGACTGAGGAAATTCCGCTCAGAACCAAGCAAAAAATCAACACAAGACGGGCTAGGTTTTGGAATAGGTGCATATTTATTTGCTCCGTAAAAGGTTGAATGATGCGACTCATCTGGGGATAGACAGATGATTCGCAGCTATGGTACCCAATCTTAGGTGCTTTTCCCGCCTGCCTCCATTCCGGTGCCATAAGGGGTTCGCGATGGGTCTCAGCAAAAAGCCCCGCAGGACATGCATCCTGCGGGGCTTTTGCGTTGTGGCAGCGCAGCCCTTGCGGACCGCAGCAGACCGGCTTGGGTAATTACATGCCCATGCCGCCCATTCCACCCATGCCGCCCATATCGCCGCCGCCCATGCCGCCCATAGGAGCGTCGTCTTTCGGAGACTCCGCGATCATGGCTTCAGTGGTCAGCATCAAGCCGGCTACCGAGGCTGCGTTTTGCAAAGCAGTGCGCGTCACTTTCGTGGGGTCCAAGATGCCCATTTCGATCATGTCGCCGTAAGTATCGTTAGCGGCGTTGAAGCCGTAGTTGCCTTTACCTGCCAACACTGCGTTAACGACCACCGAAGGCTCGCCACCTGCGTTGTACACAATCTCGCGCAAAGGAGACTCAACGGCCTTGAGCACCAGCTTGATACCGGCTTCTTGGTCGGCGTTGTCGCCCTTGATAGCGCCAGCAGCTTGACGGGCGCGCAGCAAAGCAACGCCACCACCAGCCACGATGCCTTCTTCCACCGCAGCGCGGGTGGCGTGCAGGGCGTCTTCCACGCGGGCTTTTTTCTCTTTCATCTCGACTTCGGTGGCAGCGCCGACTTTGATCACGGCAACACCGCCGGCCAACTTGGCCACGCGCTCTTGCAGCTTTTCGCGGTCGTAGTCGCTGGTTGCTTCTTCGATCTGCACGCGGATTTGCTTGACGCGGGCTTCGATGTCAGCAGCAGCGCCTGCACCGTCGATGATGATGGTGTTTTCTTTGCCCACTTCGATGCGCTTGGCAGAACCCAGATCAGCCAAAGTGACTTTTTCCAGGGTCAGGCCGATTTCTTCAGCGATGACTTTGCCGCCGGTCAGGATGGCGATGTCTTCCAGCATGGCTTTGCGGCGGTCACCAAAGCCAGGGGCTTTGACGGCGACCACTTTCAAGATACCGCGGATGGTGTTGACCACCAAAGTCGCCAGGGCTTCGCCTTCGACGTCTTCCGCAACGATCAGCAGCGGACGGCCGGCTTTGGCCACTTGTTCCAGCGTGGGCAGCAGGTCGCGGATGTTGCTGATTTTCTTGTCGTACAAGAGCACGAAAGGGTTGTCCAGCAAAGCAGCTTGCTTCTCAGGGTTGTTGATGAAGTAGGGCGACAGGTAGCCGCGGTCAAACTGCATGCCTTCGACGATGTCGAGTTCGTTGTCCAGCGATTTGCCGTCTTCCACGGTGATCACGCCTTCTTTG
>CAMAQV010000048.1 GCA_945860595.1 Comamonas sp. lk | reverse complement strand
GCTTGCGCATCCGCCTTAGCTTGCGCATCCGCCTTAGCTTGCGCATCCGCCTTAGCTTGCGCATCCGCCTTAGCTTGCGCATCCACCTTAGCTTGCGCATCCACCTTAGCTTGCGCATCCGCCTTAGCTTGCGCATCCACCTTAGCTTGCGCATTCGCCTTAGCTTGCGCATTCGCCTTAGCTTGCGCATCCGCTTTAGCTTGCGCATCCGCTTTAGCTTGCGCCTCTGCCGCAACTATCGCATCGGATTCAGATGTGGATGCGGCAACCACAGTGGGCTTTGGCTTTTGCACCGGAATCAAATTGCGCGCGCCTGTCACTGTGACATGGTGCGGAAACAACCCTTGGACATTTTGCAATTTTTTGTCAATGATGGATTGGGCACAAACTTGGATTTCCGCCATCGAGACCGCCCCAGACTGGTTCACATCGACCGCTTTACCGAGCAAACAATCCCGCAGCGCCTGTGTTGCCAAGCCCCCTTTTCCGGGCTCATCAAAACTCACCTCCGTTGAAAGCGAGGATGTAATCTGGACCACGTTTTCGGGCAACGCTCCCAAACGCGTGACTTCTCCCAGCAAGCTGCGGGTTTTCAGATTAGAAGGTTGACTGCAGGCGTTGTCGCTTGTCCCGCCCTTTAAAAAGAATTTTGGCGCAAACGTTGAACCCGACAGGGCTCGGGTAGTGGCCTGCCCGGCCACACCGCCCGAATGACAAGCATCGATCAAACTGACAAACTTGTCCGCCTTGGCGCTCAGCCGGCGTGTCGCCTCAGCGATCTCCGCATTGGTAATGACCTGTGAGTCGTAACTCAAGAGGCCCTCCACGCAGCCACCGGCCGCTGCGTCTTTCCAGCGCGTACCGTGACCCGAGTAATACAAAAGTGTGCGGGCGCCGTCTGCGGTTGATTCACCCAGCAGTTTCAACGCGTCCAAAATACCTTGCTTGGTCGCTTCACTGTCTCTCAGCAAGCGGATGTTTTGGTCCGAAATTCCCATGGCCCGCGCGATTGTTTTTGCACTTTTCATGTCTTCGACCACCCCGCCAAGGCTGGGAACTTCAGGCCGCTCGTATTTACCAATCCCAATAATGAGCGCCGTCCGTCCGCTGAGCTCCGCTGCACCGGCATGCACCCCGGCGAGGCACGCAGCACCCACCAAAAAGCCACAAAGGGCGCGACAAAACACAAATAAAGAGGAAAAGTTCATCGGAATGCAGTCAGGTAGAGCCCCTCTTGTTCCAGAGTAAGCGGTCTAAGACGATAGCCTTGGGGAGGGCCAACCGAGGCCACAAAAGTTGCAATTTTCTCCGCTGCTATTGGCTCACTAACCTTCGCGCCAAAGAATGCCGTAATTGCCCAACTACCCCGCCCCCTCCACCAACTCCCGCGTATACGCCTCCTGCGGCCGGGTGAGCACCTCTTCCACACTGCCCGCCTCAATCACCGCGCCGTCTTTCATAACGAGCACGGTGTGGGCCATGGCACGCACGACGGCTACGTCGTGGGTGATGAGCAGGTAGCTCAAACCCCGGCGGGCTTGCAGTTCTTGCAGCAGGTCGAGCACCTGTTTTTGGATGGACACATCAAGCGCGCTGGTGGGCTCGTCCAGCACCAGCAGGCGCGGCTCGATGACCAAAGCGCGGGCGATGGCCAGGCGCTGGCGCTGGCCGCCGGAAAACTCATGCGGGTAGCGCGCCAGCAGACCGGGGAATTCGGCTTCGCGCAGGCCGACCTCTTGAAGCGCCTGGGCCACGCGTGCGCTGCGCTGCGCGGGGCTGAGTTCGGGAGCATGCAGGCGCAGACCTTCGCCTACGATCTCGCCCACGCTCATGCGCGGCGACAGCGATGAAAACGGGTCTTGGAACACCACTTGTACCGCGCGGCGCAAGGGCAGATCAGGGGCCGGACTGCCGCTCCAAACCTGACCCATGACGCGCAGCGTGCCGCCGTGCGGCAACAAACCCAGCGCGGCCAGCGCCAGCGTGGATTTGCCCGAGCCGGACTCGCCCATCACCGCCAGTGTTTCGCCTTGGCGCAGCGACAGATCCGCGCCCTTCACCGCCACAAATGTGCCCTTGCTCCACCAGCCGCGCCAGCCCGGCAGCGGCACGGGGTAGGTCACGCGCAGAGCCTGCGCCTTCAACAACACCGGTGCATCAGGCTGCAACGCAGGCACCTTGCGCACGGGAATACTGCCGACCAGACGGCGGGTGTAGCTGTGCTGCGGGTTGGCCAGCACCTGGTCCACAGCGCCATGCTCGACGAGGTGGCCTTCTTCCATGACAGCCACGCGGTCGGCAAAGCGGCGCACGATGTTGAGGTCGTGCGTGATGAGCAGAACCGCCATGCCGTGGCGGGCTTGCAGACTGTCGAGCAGATCCAGAATCTGGCCGCGCAGGGCAACGTCCAGCGCGGTGGTGGGCTCGTCGGCCAGCAGCAGCTTGGGCGCGCAGGCCAGGGCCATGGCGATCATGGCGCGCTGGCGCTGGCCGCCGCTGATCTGGTGCGGGTAGGCGGCGGCGCGGCGCGCGGGCTCGGTGATGCCGGTGTCCGCCAGCAACTCCACGGCGCGGGCCCACGCAGTGCTGCGCGCCATGCCGGTTTTCCACTGCAGCACTTCGGCAATTTGCTCGCCCACGGTGAACAGCGGGTTGAGCGCGGTCATGGGCTCCTGAAAAATCATGGCGATCTCGCTGCCGCGCACGGCCTCCAAGGCGGGCTGCGACAGCGTCAGCACATCGCGCCCGCCCCACAAGGCCTGGCCCGATACCCGCGCCCCGCGCGCCAGCCCCAACAAAGCCAGCGCCGAAACGGTCTTGCCCGAGCCGGACTCGCCCACCAGGGCTAGCTTCTCGCCGGGCGCAATATCCAGGCTCAGGCCGTGAACCACCTCGCGCGTCCCGAAAGCAACACGCAAATCGCGCAAGGACAGCAACGCACTCATGCGCCGGGCTCCCGGTTGATCTGGCGCGGGTCCAGCGCGTCACGCAAGGCCTCGCCCATGAAGGTCAGCAGCAGCAGCGTGACGACGAGCACGCCGAAAGTGGAGAGCGAAATCCACCAGGCGTCGATATTGCTTTTGCCCTGGGCCAGCAGCTCGCCCAGGCTGGGCGTTCCGGGCGGCACGCCCAGGCCCAAAAAGTCCAGGCTGGTAAGCGCCAAAATGGCCGCGCTCATGCGAAAGGGCAGAAAGGTGACCACAGGTGTCAGGCTGTTGGGCAACACATGGCGCCAGATGATGTGTCCGTTGGAGAGGCCCAGCGCCCGCGCGGCGCGCACGTAATCCAATTGGCGGTTGCGCAAAAACTCGGCGCGCACATAGTCGGATAAACCCATCCAGCCAAACAGGCTCAGCAGCACCAGCAGCAGGCCCACGCTGGGTTCGAACAAAGCCGAGAAGATGATGAGCAAATACAGCTCAGGCATGGCGCTCCAGACTTCAATGAAACGCTGCATGGCCAGATCGGTCTTGCCCACAAAGTAGCCCTGCACCGCGCCGGTCGCCACGCCCAGTAAAGTGCCCGAGATGGTCAGCGCCAGCGCAAACAAAATCGAGACCCGAAAGCCGTACAGCAAACGCGCCAGCAAATCGCGGCCACGGTCGTCGGTGCCCAGCCAGTTGTCCCCCGACGGCGCGGCCGGGTTGGGCTGTTTGGCAAAATAATTCAGCGTGCTGTGGTGGTAGGGGTTGGGCGGAAAGATGGCCCAGTTGCCGGGGCGCGCCAGCTGCTGGCGGATAAAGGGATCCAGAAAATCCGTGGGACTGGCGAAGTCACCGCCAAAAGCCGTCTCGGGCGGGTTGTGGACGATGGGAACAAACCACTGACCCTCGTAACGCACCAGCAGCGGCTTGTCATTCGAGACCAGCTCAGCCGCAAGACTCACCACAAACAGTGCCACAAAAACCACCAAGCTGGCAAAGCCCAGCCGGTGCGCGCGAAAGCGCCGCCACGCGCGCCGGGTGGGCGACAAGGACACTTCAGCAGATAGAGGCGGCGCGCTCATTCGAACTTCACGCGCGGGTCTACCCAGAGGTAGCACAGGTCGCTGATCAGCTTGGTCACCAGACCAATCAACGTGAACAAATACAAGGTGCCCAGGACCACGGGGTAGTCGCGCCGCATCACGCTCTCGTAACTCAGCAAGCCCAGACCATCCAGCGAGAACAGGGTTTCAATCAAAAGCGAGCCGGTGAAAAACGCGCCCACAAACGCAGCCGGAAAACCGGTGACCAGCGGGATGAGCGCATTGCGCAACACATGCTTCCACAACACGCGGCCTTCGCTCAAGCCCTTGGCGCGGGCGGTCAAAACATATTGCTTGCCAATCTCTTCAAGGAAGGCGTTTTTGGTGAGGATGGTGGTGACCGCAAAGGCCCCCAGCACGCTGGCCGTGACCGGCAAGGTGATGTGCCACAGGTAGTCCGTGACCTTGGCGCCCCAGCTCAGCGTCTCCCAGTTACCCGAGGTCAGGCCGCGCAGCGGAAACCATTGCAACTGCCCCCCAAACACCACCAGCAGCGCCACGCCCAGCACAAAGCCGGGAATCGCGTAACCCACGAGCACCAGCAGGCTGGTCCAGGTGTCAAAACGGGTACCGGCGCGCACCGCCTTGGCGATGCCTAGCGGAACTGAAACCAGGTAACTCAGTAAAAACGTCCACAACCCCAGGCTGATGGAGACCGGCAGTTTTTCGCGTACCAGTTCCCAGACGGTTTTGGGGTAGAAAAAACTGCTGCCCAAATCGAAGCGGGCGAACTGGCCCAGCATCTGCATAAAGCGCTCGGGCGCGGGTTTGTCAAAGCCGTAGAGCGTGCGGATTTCTTCGATGCGCTTGGCATCCACGCCCTGGCGGCCCCGGTAGCCCGCGCCGCTGACGGCAGCGCCCTCACCGCCGCTGTCGCGGCCCTGGAGCTGTGAGACCATTTGCTCCACCGGTCCGCCGGGCACAAACTGGATCACCGCAAAAGTGACCAGCAGCACGCCCAAGAGCGTGGGCACCATCAGCAGCAGGCGTTTGACGATGTAGCTCAGCATGCTCAAGGCTCCCCGCGCAGATTGGCCGGGCCGGCCCACCAGACAGACTGGATCCAGCTCTCGGGTTGGTAGTAGCGCGGCGTCACAGCGGGCTGTTCAAAACGCCCGGCGCGCCAGGCCACGCGGTGCACGCTGCCGTACCAATGCGGCACGGCGTAATGGCCGTGGCGCAGCACCCGGTCCAGCGCCTTCACAGCGGCCACCAGCTGCGGGCGGGTCTGGGCGCTGACGGCGCGGTCCAGCAGCGTGTCCACCGCTTTGTCCTGGATACCGATGATGTTGTTAGAGCCTTCCACGCTGGCGGCCTTGGAGCCGAAGCGCTCCAGCAACTCGGTGCCCGGCGCTTCGCTGCCGCGGATGCGATTGCTAATGATCTCGAAGTCAAAAGCGTCGACGCGCTTTTGCAAAATGGTCGGGTCCACCACTTTGTAGTTCACAGCAAAACCCAGCTTCTCCAGATTTTTGGAATAGGGCGTGACCACCCGGCCCATGGAGCCGGAATCGTCCAGAAACTGCAAAGTGAAGGCCTCACCCTTGGCGTTGCGCAGCGCGCCGTCGCGGTAGCTCCACCCGGCTTGCGCCAGCAGGTCGCGCGCCTGGCGCAAATGGTCGCGCAGAGTGTGGCCAGAAGCCGGGTCCAGGCTCGTGACCGGCGGCAGCGGCACGGGCTGGGTGAAGACCTCGGGCGGTAGCTGCGTGCGCAGGGGTTCGAGCAGCGCCATCTCGTCGGGCGCAGGCAAGTCTTTGGCCTCGAAGTCGCTGCCCACAAAATAGCCGCGCACCCGCGTGTAGGCGTTGTAGAACAGCTGGCGGTTCATCCACTCGTAGTCCATGGCCAGTACGATGGCCTGGCGCACCCGCACGTCCTTGAACTTGGGCAGGCGGGTGTTGAACATAAAGCCCTGAAAGTCCCCCGCGTTGCCGTGTTGCAGCTCGCGCTTGATCAGGCGGCCGCTGTCAAAAGGCTTGCCCTTGTAGGCGCGCGCCCATTCGCGGGCGATAAAGGCCTGTATGTAATCAAACTCGCCGGCCTTGAAGGCCTCGAGTTGCGCGGTAGGGTCTTTGTAGAGGCGGTAGACGATGCGGTCAAAGTTATACGTGCCTTTGCGCACGTTGAGGTCTTTGCCCCAGTAGGCCGGGTCGCGCAGGTACTGCACGTCTTTGCCAAAGTCCACCTTACCGATGCGGTAGGGCCCCGAGCCTATGGGCAGGTCGGTCACGATCTGGTCCAGCGGCTTGCCACCGCCCCAGCTGCGCGGGAACACCGGCAGGCCCCCCACGATCAGCGGCAGCTCGGCGTTGGCGCGCACAAAGTCAAAACGGATGCTGCGCTCGCCCAACACCGTGACGGCCTTGACCTCACTGAAATAGGTGCGGAACTGCGGCGCGGCTTCTTTGCTGATCAGCTTGTCATAGGAGTGCTTGACGTCAGCGGCCAGCACCGGTTCGCCGTTGTGAAAGCGCGCCAAGGGGTTGAGCGTGAAGGTGACTGAAAGTTTGTCCGTGGCCAGCGCAATGTCTTGCGCGAGTAGGCCATAGGCCGTGGTCGGCTCCTCCAAGTTGCCAGTCAGCAGGGTCTCGAAAACCAGGCTGGACAAGCCCGGCGGCGGGGTGCCCTTGAGGGTGAAAGGGTTGTATTTGTCAAAGCTCGATGCCCGGGTCGGCGCGACCATCGCGATCTGCCCGCCCTTGGGCGCGTCGGGGTTCACGTAGGCGAAGTGGCTAAAGTCTGCGGGGTAGCGGATATCGCCAAACTGGGCATAGGCGTGGGCGCACCACGCCGGCGCGCAAGACAGCATGACCCCCAGCAACAACATACTTCGTACAACATACGGCATCGCCCTATTCTGCAAGAGTTTTGCGCGGACTATGCTTGGGGCTTTTGCGGGGTTGACGCCCGCTTAGTTTGCCGCCCGGAGTCCTTATGTCCATGAATGCCTTGGTCCCTTTGATTGAACTCACCCGTGGCGGCTATGTCGAATGCACGCATTTCGGCGTAATAGCCGTGGTCAACGCAGGCGGCACGGTGCTGGCGCAGGCCGGTGATGCGGACTTTGTCACCTTCACCCGCTCCACGCTCAAAGCCTTTCAGGCCTTACCTTTTGTGGAGGCGGGTGGCGTGGAGCGTTTCGGCTTCAGCACACCCGAGGTCGCCATGCTCTGCGCCAGCCACAACGGCGAGGCTAAGCATGTGGCAGCAGTGGACAGCATGCTGAGTAAAAGCGGCAGCAGCTACCAGCGCCTGCGCTGCGGCTGCGGCGTGCCGGGCCTCTATTCGCTGATGGACAAAAGCGCGCCCGAAGGCCTGCAGTTCGACGAGCGCCACCACAACTGCAGCGGCAAGCACGCGGGTTTTGTGGCGCACTGCCTAGGCCAGGGCTGGAGCGTGGACGACTACATCGACCCGGCGCACCCGCTGCAACAGGCCGTGGCCAAAGACGTGGCCCGCGCGGTGGGCATGGAGGTCTCGGCTATGCGCATGGGGATTGACGGCTGCTCAGCCCCGAACTTCGCCATTCCTCTGTCCAAACTGGCCTACGGCTACGCCCGATTGGCAAGCGGCACGCGCGATGCCGAATTCGGCGCCAGCTTCGCGCTGCTGGGCGGGGCCATGAGCGCCCACCCCGACATGGTGAGCGGTACCGGCCGCAACGATGCCGCCTTTATGGAAGCAGGCCGGGGCGACTGGGTCACCAAAATCGGAGCCGATGGCGTGCAGGTCATAGGCAGCAAAAGCCGGGGCGAAGCCCTGGCCATCAAGATCAGCGACGGCAACAAAACCGCGCTCTACGCCGCCGCGGTGGAAACCCTGGACCGGCTCGGTTGGCTGGACGACGCGCAACGCGCCGCACTCGCACCCTGGCGCGCCAGCGCAATTCTCAGCGCGCGCGGCGCAGCGGTCGGCCAGCGCCGCCCGGCGTTCCACTTGCAAGCCGTTTGAAAAATGGGGCGCTGACTTAGAATGCCCGCCAGCAACAAGCACCCCAGGAAGCGTGGCAGAGTGGTCGATTGCACCGGTCTTGAAAACCGGCGACGGGAAACCGTCCGTGAGTTCGAATCTCACCGCTTCCGCCAACTGAACGGATCCTATGTATTTTCTTCCGGCTGGTAACAGAACGGGGCATCATCGGTGCAATGTTTTCCATCACCGAATTCACAAAGGACTTGCAGTGATCAAGCATGCGGCATGTGCGGGGTCTTTCCTGGTCCTGTCCGGTATGGCTTGCGCCCAGACTGACACGCTGGAATCCGTGCGCAGCCGCAATAGCAGCGAGCTCGGTCTGACGCTATCGCACTACGACTACCGGGAACCCAGCGTGGACGTGCGCATGACGGCACTGAATATCGGAATCGAGTACCAAAGAACCCATGCCCTCAGTGGCGACCGTTTTTGGACGGCGGGCGTGGACTACGCGTACGGGCCGGATAGCTACAGCGGATCGGGCAACTTGATTGTTCCCAAGTACTACTACAACCTGAAACTTGCGGTCGGTAAAGATCTTTTTTACGACACCTATGTGCTGTCACCCTATGTGGGACTGGGTTACCGCTTTCTCAGCCAAGCCGGTGGTGGTTTGGCGACATCCAGCGGCGCCTACTTTTATGACCGGCAAAGCAGCTACTTCTATCTTCCCCTTGGCGTGAAACGGCGCATCGCAGTTTCAGGCGGCGCACAGTTCGAGACCACTTTTGAATACGACCACCTGCTTATGGGTAACCAGTACAGTGGCCTGTCCGTAGCAGACAACTGGGGCTATTCAGACTCCAGCAATGTGAACAACCGGCAAACCACCGGCTACGGTTTGAATGCGTCGGTCATGTACCGTCGCCCGGATGGTTGGTCATTCGGCCCGTACTGGAAGTATTGGAATATTTCCGCATCCGATAGCGCCACCTGGACTTACAAAAAAAGCGGAACGACGTATTCCGTTTCGGCCTGGGAACCCGCCAACACCACAGACGAATTCGGCTTCAAAGCGATGTACAAATTCTGAGGTGCGCGGCGCCCTGGCCTTTCCCGACAGGCCCTACTGCTAACAGACGTACACCGTCGCCAAGGCATTGGCAAACACCAGCGCAACCGGCATATCGGCCTCATACACATCGGCGTTGCGGCGCAGCTCGGTACGGTACAGCGATGCAACCATGTCCGGCTCCAGCCGGCGTCCGTTGAGGCAAATACGCGGGGGCAGACCGGCGCGCACGGCGGCGGCTTCGGCGTGCAGCGTGGCCTCCATGGTCCCGAGCAAGTAGTACAGGGCATAGTCTTCGCCGTGCTCGGGGTCGCTGCGCTCCAGCGCGCGCAACTCGCGGATGCTCATGGCCCCAGCACCCTGGGCCAGCAGACAGTACACACAGCCCAGCAGCACCAGCCAGCGGCAGAGTCGGCCAGCCCGGCAGGCAGGCGGCGTCATGGCGGCCCCGCCTCCAGCGCGTCCGCTGCCAGGTTCCAATCCAGCCACGCTTTGGCTTTGTCCACGCTGTTGCGCAGCAGGTAGCGGGGCGAAAACGTGATAACCACAGGGATACCCTGAAACTGGTGCACGGTGCCGCGCTGCTTGCCCATGGGCTGCGCGAGCAGCGCCGGCTGGTCTGCAAGCATCGCCAGCGCCGCCAGACGGCCCATGGCCACGATCACCTTGGGTCGCACCAGTGCGATTTCGCGCTCCAGGAATGCACGGCATACGCTGACCTGCGCCAATTGCGGGCTGCTGCCTGCGGGTGGGCGGCACTGGATAGCATGGCTGAGGTAGGCGCTGCAGGCAGGCGCTGCGGGCGGGTGTGCCGGGCTGATGCCCTGGCCTTCCGAAACCAAGCGCTGTACGCCCAGGGCCGCCAGCATGTTGTCCAGCAAAACCCCGGCGTCTCCGGCAAAGGCCATACCCTGTCGGTCTTCGTCTTCATCGGGCGCTTCGCCCACGATGAGCCAGTCGGCGGTCTGCCCTGCTGATGCGGGAGGGCGCAGTGCAGTGTTTTTACGGCCCTGGCACATGGCGCAGGCCTGGCAGGTTTGTGCAGCCTGGGCCAGCGCGGGCCACGCCAGTGCCTGCACCTGAGGCTGTGGACCGGCAATAAAGGCCTGTGCTGCCACAGCCGGAGCAGCGCCGACAGAAACAGCCGCAACCGCTCCCTGCGCGCGGGTCGGCGCAGGCCGGGCCGGGGCCGACGAGGGCACATCGACCTGCAGCGGCGCAGTAAAGGCCGGCGCAGCCACAGCGTCCTCAGGCAACCAGACGCGCACACCCATTTCCGCCAGCATGGCGCGCTGGCGGGTATCGAGTTGCAGGGGATGCGGCGAGGACATGGAAGGCAGATGGTACGGCGCGCGCCCTCAAAGGGCCAGGCGCATGACGACCGCATCTTCGCGCTGGCAACGCCCGGCGGCGTAATAGCCAGTGCGACGTGCAACCGGCTCGAAGCCACGCCTGCGGTAGACCGCCTGCGCACGGGTGTTGCCGCTGCGCACCTCCAGCCACAGCCAGTCGGCCGCGCGGGCGCGGGCCCAAATTGCCACGGCATCCAGCATCAGCGGGGCCCAGCCCTGGCGCTGGTACTCCGGAGCCAAAGCGATGTTGAGCAAGTGCGCTTCGTCCACACCTTCCATCACAACAAAATAGCCCAGCAGGGTATCCCCGGCTTTGAGCAGTTGCACGGCGTACCCGCTCTCCAGAACGTCGGCGAAGCTGGCGCGGCTCCAGGGGTGGGTATAGACGCGCTGCTCGATGTCCATCACGGCGTCCAGGTCAGCCAGCGCCATCGCCACAAAGGAGGCCTCGGCCCCGGCCTGGGGTTTGCGCTTAAGCATGGTGCTTAGCGCGGGCGGCGGCTTCGCGCTCCAGCGTAGTCAGGGCCACTTTGTCGCGCACATACAAGGGCAAGGCGTCGGCTGCATCCACCGCCAGCCCGGAAGCCACGAGAGACGGGGCCAGGCGGGCGATGGCCTGCGCAGTAGGGCCAACGGCCGGCAGCGCCGCACCGGCCCAGCCGCCCAGGATCTCGGGATAGGCTGAAAGGGCATTACCCGCCACCAGACCACCGGCAGGCAACGCGGCCAGCCAGGCGGTGGCTTGATGCGGGCTGGTCAAGCACGGTTCGCGCAGGGTCTGCCAATACCCGTTTTCAAATACGTATGCGGCGGCGTAGACCTCGCCCATCCGGGCGTCGAGCAGCGTGAGCACCGTCAGAGCAGGGCCACCCGCGGCACAGTGCTGGTGGAAACGCGCCTCTTCAGCCAGCGCCAGCAGGGATGGCACCGGCAGCACCCGCACTCCGGCACCCAAGGCCAATCCCTGCGCAACGGCGCAGGCGGTGCGCAGCCCGGTGAATGCGCCCGGCCCCGCGCCAAAACCAATCGCGTCTACATCTTTCAATTGCAGCCCGGCCTGGCGCAAGAGATCTTGCACCGTGGCGATCAGCGTATGGGAAGCCTGCGCCCCGCCGCTGCCGCTGTGGGCCCAGGTGCGGCGCTCGCCATGCACCGGTGCGCACACGGCCACCGACAAAATCTCGGTGCTGGTGTCAAAAGCCAGGACGCGCATGGGCCTAGCGTTTCTGGCGCACGCCAAACAAAATGCCGGCGCTGACCAGGGCCAGCCCGGCCAGCACATTCCAGGGCAGCGCCTCGCCCAGCACAAGCGCTGCGGCCAACGCCGACAGACCCGGTACCAGCGCGGTGATCATGGTCGAGCGCACCGGCCCGTAGTAGCGGATCATGGTGGTGAAGGTGATGCCAGAAATCGCCACCGTTCCCACGCCCTGGTACACCATTTGGAAGAACACAAACTGCCAACCCGCCTGCCCCAAATGGCTGGGCAGCAGCTGCGCCAGAACCAGCAGGCCGTAAATCGGCACATAGGTGCAAAACGCGAACACGGTGATGGCGATGGTGGCGCGCACCGCGTCCAGACTGTGGCGGCGCACCAGCACGCTGTAGACCGACCAGCACATAGACGCGCCCATGAACAGCAGATCCCCACGCCAGACGCCGCTGCCGTCCAGCGCGTGCAGCAGGCTCGCACCGCCCACCAGCAAGCCGCCGCCCACGATCAAGACTAAACCAATGGCGCGCTCGCGGTGCAGTCGCTCACCCAACACCAGCACCGCCAGCAGCGATGTCCACAAAGGCAAGCCACCGGGCAGCAGCACCGAGCCGTGCGCAGCCGGTGCAAATGCAAAACCGCTGTAGGCAAAGGTGGCGTACAGCGCGCCGCCGAAAAATCCGGTCAGCACCGTCATGCGAAACGGCAAGGGTGACAACCCGCCAAAAGAATGTCCATCGACCCGCCCGGCTGCCCTGTCGCGCCGGGTCAGCCACCAACCCCAAGGGGCCAGCACCGCAAAGGCCCCGCAGACACGCGCCATACCCATGTCCAGCGGCAGCAGAAGCGCGCCTCGCGCCGGGTCGGTGCTGGCGCGGGCAATCACGATGAACGAGGTCCAGATCAGCACGGTGACCAAGGCCGCCAGCAAACCCGTAGTCCGGCTGGTGCCAATAGTGGCCATAGAGGATGCGGATGGCACAAGGCCCGGGGTGGGCGTGGGTGCGGATACCGATGGCGACATGGTCGGGATTATCGGCGGCGGGCTTGGCGCCAAGCCCTGCGGCGCACGACCCCGCCCCGATAATCCCGGCCATGTCTGTGCGCCACCTGCTTGCGGGCGCGGTCTGGCTGCTGGCCTGTACCGCGTTTGCCCAAATTCCCGCCCCGGTTGCCACCGAACTGGCGCGGGCCCAGGTGCCGACGGACGCTGTGGCGCTGCTGGTCACCGAGGTCGGCTCTGGCACCGCGCCCCGCCTGGGTCACCGCAGCGCCAGCCCCATGCAGGCCGCGTCAGTGATGAAGCTGGTCACCACCTTTGCCGCACTGGACACGCTGGGGCCAGCCTTTACCTGGGCCACGCCGGTCTACCTGGACGGCACCCGCCAAGCCGCTGCGGCGCCAGCCAAGCCGGGGAAAAAGGGTCGGTCTGACGATGGCGTGTTCCAAGGCGACGTTTACATCCAGGGGCAGGGCGATCCCAAGCTGGTTGCTGAGCGCCTCTGGTTGCTGCTGCGCAGCCTCCAGGGTCTTGGCATCGTGCAAATTAGCGGTGACATCGTGATCGACCGCAGCGCCTTCGATCTGCCGCCCGCCGATCCAGCACGGTTTGACGGCGAACCCTTGCGCCCCTACAACGCTGCGCCTGACGCTTTTTTGGTCAACTACGGTGCCCTGGCTTTCACCTTCACGCCCGATCCGGCAACCGGGGTGGCGCGCATCCAAACCGATCTGCCACTGGCGGGCGTGCATATCCCCGCACAGGTCGCGCTGAGCACTGCGCCCTGCACCGATTACCGCAGTGCGCTGGCTGCCGATTTTTCTGACCCCCTGCACCCGCGCTTTACGGGCCGCTACCCCAGCGCGTGCGGCGAGCGTGTGTGGTCGGTCGCTTTTGCCGACCCGGCGCATTTTGCTGCGCGCGCGGTGCGGGGTATGTGGACCAGTCTGGGCGGGCAGCTCGGCGGCACGGTGCGTTACGGCAACACCCCTGCAGCGGTGCTGGAGCGCGGCCCTGCGTTCGTCCTGAGGTCGCCCTCGCTAGCCGAGGTGGTACGCGACATCAACAAATTCAGCAACAACGTGATGGCGCAGCAGCTCTACTTGACGCTGGGGCGCAACGGCAGCGGCAGCGATGCACCCGGCCTTGCCAGTTTTGCCGCCTCCCATGCTGCGGTGCAGAGCTGGTGGAACCAACGCTTTGGGGCAGCGGACGCGCCCCTGCTGGAAAACGGCTCCGGGTTGTCGCGCCAAGAGACCATCAGCGCAATTGCGCTGGGCCAGCTGCTGCAAGCGGCCTACGCCTCGCCCTATATGCCCGAGCTGATGGCCTCGCTGCCGATTGCCGGCCTAGACGGCACACTGCGGCGCAGCCAAGCCACTGCGATGGCCCACCTCAAGACCGGCAGCCTGAGCAATGTGCTGGCCATCGGCGGCTACGTGCTGGCACGCAGCGGCAAGCGCTATGTCGTGGTGGCTTTGGTCAACCACGCCAACGCCGCAGCGACCCGGTCCGCGCTGGACGCGCTGCTGGATTGGGCAGCGAACGACTGAATCTGCCCGGCAACATCCCCCCACCCCTGGAACCCCATGGAAACCACCGACATCATTGGCAGCGTGGCCGCTGTGCTCACCACCGTGAGCTTTATTCCGCAGGCCTGGCAGACCTTTCGCACCAAAGATGTGAGCGGCATCAGCCTGGCGATGTACAGCATCTTCACCACCGGGGTGCTGCTGTGGCTGGTCTATGCGATTGCGCTGGGATCGTGGCCCATGATTTTTTCCAATTGCATCACGGCGCCGGTGGCGCTGGCCATCCTGGGCATGAAACTGCGCTACCGCAATGCGGCTGCAAGCGCCGAGTGACGGCCCGGGCGCTTGCGGCTCAGGCGGCAGCGCGCTGCAGGCGGTCGCGCACGCCGTCCCAGGCAACGCCATCGGGAACCGCCTCCACCCAGATGGTCTCGACACCCGCATCGTCGAGCCATCGCAAAGTGGCAAACAGGCTGCGCTCGGCGGCAGGCGCAGTACGCGGCATGCGTGCCAGCACCGGCTGCGGCAGGGCCTGCGCCGCCACTTGTAAGGGCGCGCTACGCAGGTAAAGCCCAAGGCCGCTAGGCAGCGCTGCGTTGTGCTGCCTAGAACCGAGCAGCGCAGCGCTGAGCGCAGCTGCATCCATCAGCACCACGCGGGCCCGCGGCGCGTAGTGCGATGCCAACGTACCTGAGGCACGCGGCGCGGCGTGCTCCAGGCACTGCGCCGCAGGCTGCCCCGGCAGGAGCACCGCCAAACCGCAAGCCGCCTGAACCTGCGCGCGCGTGATCGGCCCGGGCCGCAGCAACACCGGTTGGCCGCGCGTGCAATCGACGATGGTGGATTCGATACCGCGCTGGCAATCGCCGCCGTCGAGCACCAGCAGCGCCTCGCCCAACTCGCTGCGCACATGGGCCGCGGTAGTCGGGCTGACCCGGCCAAAGCGGTTGGCACTCGGCGCGGCAATCCCGCGCAGCGGCTGCGCACCCTGCGCCAGCAGACGCAGCAAAGCCAGTGCCACCGGATGCGCCGGGCAGCGCAGGCCGATGCTGTCCTGCCCGCCCGCCGCCGCCTGCGCCACACCAGCGCAGCGCGGCACGATCAGGGTCAACGGCCCGGGCCAGAAAGCCGCTGCCAAGGCTTGCGCAAACGGCGGCACGCTGGACGCGAAGTGCGCCAGCGCTGCCGCACCGGCGGCTCCGTCGGCCACATGAACAATCAAGGGATGGTCGGCCGGGCGTCCCTTGGCGGCGAAGATGGCGGCAACCGCCGCCGGGTTGTCGGCATCCGCACCCAGGCCGTACACGGTTTCGGTGGGCAAACCGACCAGCCCACCGCTGCGCAGGCAGGCTGCGGCTTGGGCCAGCGCAGCGTCAAGGCTGGCAGGTGTGCGGGCGTCCAGCAACATGGGGGGTTGTGTGCGCGTGGCGCTAGAAAGCGGCGATGCCCAGCAGCTGCGCCGCCTGCAAGGCCACAGCGCGCGCCTGAGCGGGGCTGGCGGCGGTGATGTTCAGGTGGCCCATCTTGCGACCCGGACGGGCCTGGGCTTTGCCATACAGATGCAGGTGCGTGCCGGGCAGCGCCAGCACGGCAGCCCAGTCGGGTGTCCCATTGGCCCAGATGTCGCCCAGCAGGTTGAGCATCAGGGCGGCGCTGTGCTGGCGCGGCGGGGTGAGCGGCAGCCCGGCCAGGGTGCGCAACTGCACGCTGAACTGCGACTGGTCGCAGGCGTCCAGGGTGTAGTGGCCGCTGTTGTGCGGGCGCGGGGCGATTTCATTGACCACCAGGCTGCCGTCTTGCAGCACAAAAAACTCCACGCACAGCAGGCCCACGTAGTCCAGCCCCTGCGCAATCGATTCGGCTGCCGCAACAGCACCCGCGGCCACAGGCGCGGGCAGGTTGCCAGCAAATACCTCGGTGACGGCCAGAATGCCGTCGCGGTGCAGATTGCGCTGCACCGGGAAATGCACCATGGCGCCGTCCGTGCCGCGCGCCACCAGCACCGAGCATTCAGCGGCCAGGGGCAGCATTTTTTCCAGCACACACGGCACCCGGTGCAGCGTGTCCCAGGCCTGCACCAGGGCGGCGCGGTCGGCCACGCGGATTTGGCCTTTACCGTCGTAGCCCATGCGGGCGGTTTTGAGAATTCCGGGCAGCAGCGCATCGGGCACGGCCTGCAGTTGCGCCACCGTTTCAATGACGGCGTAGGGCGCGCAGGCGACTCCACAACGCACAAAGTGGGCCTTCTCCTCGGCCCGGTCCTGTGCAACCGACACGGCAGCAGCGGGCGGCGACACCACGCAATGCGATGCCAAGGTACGCAATGCGTCGGCGGGTACGTTTTCGAATTCGGTGGTGACCGCTGCGCACAGCGCCCCGAATTGGGCCAGCGCCGCCGGGTCGTCATAGGCGGCAACGATGTGCGTGTGGCTGACCAATCCCGCCGGGCTTTCGGGGTCCGGGTCCAGCACCGCCGTGCGGTAGCCCATGGCCTGGGCGGCGTGCACAAACATGCGTCCGAGCTGGCCACCCCCCATCACGCCCAGGGTCACACCGGCTTGCGGCAACTGGGCTTGCACGGCAGCCACGGTCTCAGGACCCATTACCAGTGGCAAGCGGTGGCAGCACCATGGACTGCGCGAGCGCGGTTTGTTCGGCGCGGTAGGCATCCAAGCGGGTCCGCAACGCGGCGTCGTGCAGGGCGAGCAGCGCAACCGCAAACAAGGCGGCGTTGGCTGCACCCGCCTTGCCGATGGCAAAAGTGGCAACCGGAATGCCTTTGGGCATTTGCACAATGCTGTGCAAAGCGTCCACCCCGCGCAAATGCTCACCAGCCACCGGAACGCCCAGCACCGGCACCGTGGTTTTGGCAGCCAGCATGCCCGGCAAATGGGCGGCGCCACCGGCCCCGGCAATGATCGCCTGCAGCCCGCGCCCGGCAGCGGCTTCGGCGTAGGCAAACATGGCGTCGGGCATACGGTGGGCGGAAAGCACCTGTGCCGCATGGGCGACACCGAAGTGTTGGAGAATCGCGACTGCGTGCTGCATGGTGTCCCAGTCCGAGCTGGAACCCATGACAACACCGATTTTTGCGCCCGTTTGTCCGATTTGCTCGCTATAAGAATCCGGCTGGTTGGAATGCATAGGGTAAAACCTGTGGGTTGGCGCAAGGACGAAGCCCGCAATTTTACGTTTAGCCCCTCGCACCCCACCACCTAACCGGCCTGCCCTCCCCCATGATCAACGTCACCGTCGCCAATTTCGAAGCCGAAGTCATCGCCGATTCGCACCATGTTCCCGTACTCGTGGATTTCTGGGCCCCATGGTGCGGGCCATGCAAGGTGATCGGGCCGCTGCTGGAGAAGCTGGAGACCGACTACGCCGGGCGTTTCAAGCTGGTCAAGATCGACTCGGATCAGGAGCAGCAGATAGCGTCGGCTTTCGGTATCCGAAGCATTCCGACCTGTGTGCTGCTGATGGGCGGCAAGCCGGTAGACGGTTTCATGGGCGCGCTGCCGGAAGGCCAGGTCAAGGCCTTTCTGGATAAACATTTGCCCTCAGAGGGCGAGCTGCTCGCCGCCGACGAGGCCGGTGACGCGCAAGCCCTGCTGGCCGCAGGCGACACGCAGGCAGCGCTGAACAAACTGGCCGAGGCTCTGCATCTGGACCCAGCCAACGACGACGTACGATTTGATCTGGTGCGCCTGCTCATCGAGTGCAACCTGATTGCGCAGGCCAAGGAAACCCTGGCCCCGGCGCTTGCGGCGATTCCGCGCCAGGTCCGCTTTGAGGCTTTGCAGCAGTACCTGCTGGCGGTGGAGTTTGTGGCGGCAGACCCGCGCGGCAGCTGGGAGACAGCCCAGTTTGATGCGCTAATTGCCGCCAACAAGCGCGATTTCGACACCCGCCTGGCCAAAGCGCGGGTGCTCATGATCGACGGCGCGTGGACGGCGGCCATGGACGAATTGCTGGAAATCATCATGCGCGACAAAGCCTGGGGGGACGCGGCTCCGCGCAAAACTCTGGTCGCTATTCTGGAACTGCTGACCCCGCCCAAACCGAAAAATACCGGCGCTGACACCGGCAAGGCAGCCGGGGGCATCGAGCTGCTGGGCAAGACGGTGGTGGAACAGGACCCTCAGGCCCAAATGGTGGCCAGCTACCGGCGCAAGCTGAGCATGGCGCTCAACTGAGCGCG
>CAMAQV010000047.1 GCA_945860595.1 Comamonas sp. lk | reverse complement strand
CTTGACGGCGGGCTGGGCCAGCGTGCGCTGGATCGGGCCGAACAAGCCGCTGTAGTCCTCGGGTGCAGTCATTGCGCCGTTGTTGCCAAAACCGTTAGCCACCATGCCACCGCCATTGGGTATGCCCATGGCGTTGCCCATGCCGTTGTTCATGCCATTGGTCATCGCACCGCCGTTGCCGGGGTTGCTGGTGGCCAGGTTGCCGCCCTGCCCGGAGGCGCGGCGGTCCACACCGCTGCGGGTAGCCAGCGGCTGCTCTTCGACTTGTGCGGGTACAAAGGTGCCGGTGTTAGCAAGTGCAGTAGCCATACAGAGAGTCTTTCAGCGCGGTGTGTATCGGAATGGGGCGGGATTAGACCGGCATGTTCATGATGTCTTCATAGGCCTTGAGCACTTTGTTGCGTACCTGCAAGGTGGCTTCAAACGACAAGGACGCTTTCTGCATCTTCAACACCACGTCCGTCAGCGGCACCTGTTCGCCCCGCTCAAACGCGTTGTTGGTTTCCTGCGAATCGATTTGCAGGCTGTTGGTTTCTTTGACCGCCTGGCGCACCATGTCCGAAAACTCGGACTTGGCAACGGTTTGCCCGCCCAGACCGTCAATACCGACGCCGCTGGCTTGAGCGGCATGTGACTTGAGCGTTTGCAGCATCGACGCGATGCTGGTGGCAGAGGTGGCTTTTTCAATCATGGCGTGTGTCTTGGTTGGTGCAGCAGGGGGTCAGACGGCGGAGCCCACAGCATCCGGCATTTCACGCAGGCGGGCCAGTTTGTAGCGCAGGGTGCGCGGGCTGATACCCAGCTTTTGCGCAGCCTCTTCACGGCTTTTGCTCTCCATGAGTGCAGCCTGAATCACCGAAAACTCGCTGTGCTTGACCGTCGCATGCAAACTCTGCGGCATCGCCGACAGGGGCTGTGCGCCGGCTGTTGGTGCCGGCGTGCTGCTGTAGAGGGGCTGCACGGCGCTCAGGTCCATGTCGCCCATCAGGTCCAGCGGATTGATGGAGTCGTCAAACATCAGGTGGTGCGCATCGATCAGGTGGTCACCGGCAATGACCATGGCGCGCTGGACCACGTTTTCCAGTTCACGCACGTTGCCAGGCCAGCTGTAGTCCAGCAGCGCATGCTGGGCATCGGGGCTGAGTTCCCAAGGTTGGGACTGGGTTTGTGCGCAATGGCGTGCCAGCATGCGCACCACCATCGGAAGAATATCGCCCTTGCGCTCGCGCAGCGGCGGAATGCGCAACTTGAAGGTGCTCAGGCGGAAATACAGGTCCTCGCGGAATTCGCGCTGGGCAATCGCATCGCGCAGATTTTTATTGGTTGCGGCAATGATTTTCACGTTCAGTGTCAGCGGGCGCTCCGAACCCAACCGGGTCAGCGTGCGCTCCTGCAACACCCGCAGCAACTTGGACTGCAGGTGCATGGGCAACTCGCCAATCTCATCCAGGAACAGCGTGCCGCCCTGGGCTTGCTCGAACAGCCCGCGGTGGTCTTTGACAGCGCCGGTGAAGGCACCTTTTTCGTGGCCGAAGAGCAGATCTTCCATCATGTGCTCGGGCAACGCTGCACAGTTCAGACCCACAAACGGGCCCCGCGCAACGACTGACGATTCATGCAGCACCCGCGCCAGCACTTCCTTGCCCGCCCCGGTGGGGCCCTCAATCAATACGTTGACGTTGGCCAGCGCCACGCGCTGCGCCAAAGCCAGCAAATTGCGGCTCACGGGGTCTACATAGACCACGTCCCGCACAGCCGGAACCGGCGGGGATTTGGCGCTCAGGGCGTCGGCGGATTTTTCGCTTTCGGGTTGTTGCACCGGATGGAGCGCAGCCTCCCAGGTGGCAACAGCCCAGTCGTCTGTCGCAATCACGTGCAAGGCACCGGTACGCATGGCGGCCACTGTGACTTCGAGGTTGCGGCGCTCCACCCGGCACAAAATCGACGGGCGTTTGTGGTCTGCTGGGCAGGCGTCAATCAAGTCCTTGACTGCATGCAGCAAGTCGCAATCCTGGCCCAGGCCGACAACCACCAGGTCGGCAGCGCCAGCGCGTATGGGCTCATTCAGCTCGTCAAGGGTACGGACAACGTGCACCGCCATGCCCAAATCGGTCAAGGCAGACTGGTCCTGCGGGCGTAGCGCCCGGAAAGGATCCAGCCATAGTGCTTGGAGAGGGTGGGTCGGATGGAACATCGGTCAACGGCTTAAAAAGGTTTGGAAACCCTCATAAGCAGGAGCCGTGCCACTCAATTTCGTCGGTTTCTCGACGACTTTCCTGTGTGGCAAGCCTTTGCCGTTTTCGCCCTTGCGGGGGGCGCCCTTTCAGCCATTTGTCTTTAGCCTTGGCAGGCCAGTGCTGTGGGCGGGCGGTCAGCGCGCCATGGCTACGGCAGTTCCGGCCCTGGCCGGCAGGGCCACGGCGGGCTTGGCGTCATAACCCTGGCAGGGCCGCCCGTCCAGTGACAAGACCTGTTGGGACGGCATCATGCGGGACTTGAATCCGAGCAATTTGCAGCTGTACGGCAGCTTGGGATCCCAGCTGGTGGCGAAAAATCGGCATTTCCAGCAGTTCACCGGGACTGTGCTGACCAAAGTAGGTAGGTTGGGCATGCGCCAAAGCTAGCAATAAGCGCGCCAGGCACCTTATTGCCGCCCGGATTCAGCCCGCCCAGAGCTTCCAGGCGCAAACGTCGACCTCATCCAAATTCGGGTCGCCGGGCGGGCCACCCCGGTCGATGACCAAAAAGTCGCAGGGGCGTTCCAGCGCAATCAGCGGGTGGTGCCAGACGCCCCTGGCGTAATTCACGCCCTGCCCCGGGCGGGCCAGAAAGCAGCGGATCTGCGCAGGCTGCAGTTGTGCCGCAGGCTCGGCAACCACCACCAGAAACGGGAGTTCCGCCATAGCCACAAAGGCCTGGCTGCCCAGCGGATGGCGCTCCATGACCTGGAGCTGCATCGGCAGGGCGCGCGGCAGCGCCCGAAAGATACTGACCAGCACGCGCACGCCCTCTCCCGGCCCGGCGTCAACTTGTGCCAGATCGTGAAAGCGGGTGGCAAACCCCTGGTTGATGGCGAACTGGCGCGCCGTCTCCCGCGCCTCAATGACCTCGCCGTAGGGTGCGAAGCTGTGGGCGTCCAGATCTTCGATCGGCAGGTGCGTGGGATCAGCGGGATGCGCCATGGTGCATTAACAGTCGATATCAACCAAATCAGGTCTGGGCTTGCGCCCGCGGTGGCGCTGCCCAAAGGCAATGCCCATCACCAGCGTCTGCACCACGCACATGGCGGACGTCAGCGAGCGAAAGCCCTTCAACTCGGCGTCATTCACCTCAATCAGCAGGTCGGCAATGCGGCCCAACGGGCTGAGCACGCCGTTGGTGATCACCAGTATGTTCGCGCCGCCGGCCTTGGCCTGCTCGCAGACTTTGAGCGTATCGGCCGCATAGGGCGGAAAGCTGATCGCCACCAGCAGGTCGTGCGCTGCGACGGCGCTGGCCTGCTCGGCGACCATACCCCCCTGCCCGTTGATATGCACTGTGCTGCGCCCGATCCGGTTGAGCGCATACGCCAGATAAGCCGCCACCGCGTAGGAGCGCCGCATCCCGATCACATGCACCAGTCGCGCGCTTTGCAGCATCGCAATCGCCGGCTTGAGCGGCAACACGTCAGCGTCTGCCTGCAGATGTTGCAGCGACACAATATTGGCCTGGCTGAAGGCACGCAGTACCGCCGCCGGGTCTTGCGGACGATCCAGGGTCAGCTCGCCGCCATAGTGGCGGATGCGTTCGCTGTGGGTGGGCCTGGCGGTCTGCTGCAAGGGCGCGCGGAACAGGCGCTTCAAATCAGAAAACCCGGCAAAGCCCAGCGCCTGCGCCATGCGGATAAAGGCCACAGGCGAAAGCTGCGACTGCAGCGCCAAATCAGCCAGGGGGCACAAGGCGATGTCCCGGGGGTGCTCCAGTGCGTAGTGCGCTGCGTCGCGCATGCGCGGGGTGAGCTGCGCACTTTGCTGGGCTACCAGGGCGCGCAGGGCTTCCAGCGTGGGGGGTCTTTCGGGCTTTTCGGGCCTTTTGTTTTTGTCCAGGGCCATGGCCTAAAACGCCCGCACCTGCCCGCGCGGTACAAATCGCCCCATGCCCTCGCGGCCGTGCCACGCGTGGCCATCCACAATCAGATTGCCGCGCAAAAACACTTTTTCTACCCGGCCCTGCAAGCTGCGGCCTTCCAGCAGCGTGTGGTCGCAATTGCCATGCAGGTGTTTGGCATGGATGGTCTGGGTGACCGCCGGGTTGAACAGCACCACATCGGCGTCGCTGCCCACAGCGATGGTGCCTTTTTTAGGGAACAGACCAAACAGCTTGGCCGGGGTGGTGGCGGTGAGTTCGACAAAACGGTTGAGCGAGAGCTTGCCCTGCATCACACCAATGTCAAATAGACTGACCAGGCGGGTCTCGATGCCGGGCGCGCCGTTGGGAATATCGGCGAAGCTCTTCGTGCCGCGCAATTTGGAGCTGCGCAGGCCGAAGTGGTCGGCCTTCATGCAAAAGGGGCAGTGGTCGGTGGCAATAACCTGCAAGTCGTCGTAGCGCAGGGCGCGCCACAGATGCTTCTGGTCGTCGGGTTTGCGCAGCGGCGGTGTCATCACGTACTTGGCGGTCTCGAAATCGTCGTTGTCGTAGACCGAGTCATCAAACAGCAGGTAGTGCGGGCAGGTTTCGGCAAACACCGGAATGCCCTCGGCACGCGCGCTCACGATGTGTTTGAGTGCGTCGTTACTCGACACGTGCACAAAGTAGATCGGAGCATTCGCCAGTTCGGCCAGGCGAATGCCACGGTGCGTGGCTTCACCCTCCATGAGCGAGGGGCGGGTCAGCGCGTGGTAGCGCGGCGAGGTATGGCCGGCCTCTAGCGCCTCCTTGATCAGCAGGTCGATGACCGTGCCGTTTTCGGCGTGCAGCGCCACCATGCCGCCGTCGGCACCGACCTGGCGCAGCATGCGGAAGATGGAGGCGTCATCGGCCATCATCACGCCGGGGTAGGCCATGAACATCTTGAAGCTGCTCACGCCCTCGTGGTGCATGGCATAACGCACGTCCTTCAAGACCTGCTCGTCCACCCGGGTCACGATCACATGCAGGCTGTAATCCACGTTGACCTGCGACTCGGCGCTGCGCTGCGCACGGACAATCGCGCCCAAGGGCGAGTCGAGTTCGGTTTGCAACGCAAAATCCACGATGGTGGTGGTGCCGCCAAAGGCTGCGGCCTTGGTGCCGCTGGCGAAGGTGTCAGCCGTGATGGTGGGGCCGATCACGTTTTCCAGGTGCACATGCGTATCCACACCGCCGGGCAACACATACAGGCCCGTGGCATCCACCACGCGCACGTCGGGACCCACCGCGATGCCCTGCCCGATGGTGTGCACGATGCCGTCCCTGAGCAGTACATCGGCCACATAGTCGTCGCTGGCCGTGATAACACGGCCATTGCGGATCAGGGTTGCGGTGGAATCGGTCACTGTGGATCTCCGGGCTTCAGGCAATGGCGGGATGGGTATCCATGGCTGCGTCGATGGCCGCATCCAGGTGCGTGATCAGGTATTCCATTTCGGCCGGGGTGTTGTAGTGCGCAATCGACACCCGCACCACCCCGCCGCGCGTGTGCAGTCCGAGGGCTTCGATCAGGCGTTTGGCATAAAAGTCGCCAAAACGGATGCCGATTCCAAAGCGGTCGGTGTGCAAAACAATGGCCTCGCTCATGGCACCGCGCACCACAAAGCTGACGGTAGGCATCCGCAGGCCGTCAGCGGTATGCGTGCGCCCGATGATGCGCACACCGGCTTTGCCGCGCAAATAGGCCAGCAGCTGCTCGGTCAGAGCGTCTTCATGGCGCTCGAAGGCGTCAAAAGCGTGCTGCATGCGGCTGCGCACATCACCCTGCGCGCCCAGGGCGGTACCGACCGCCTCCAAGTAATCGCTGATGCCGATGCAGCCGTACGACAGTTCGTAATTGACGTTGCCCGGCTGCAGCTTGTAGGGCAGGGTATCGGAGGGGATGAAGTAATGGTTCAGGCTGGCCAGTTGCAGCAGCAGTTCGCGCCGCCCCCACAGCACGGCGTAATGCGGGCCGAACACCTTGTAAAAACTGAACACATACACATCCGCGCCGCTGGCTTGCACATCCACCAGCCGGTGCGGCGCGTAGGCAACCGCGTCCACACACAAGCGCGCGCCCACACGGTGCACGCGCTGCGCCACCTCGGCCACGGGGTTGACGGTGCCCAGCACATTGGACGCATGCGTCATCGCCACCCAGATAGTGCGCGGCGACAACAGCTTCTCCAGATCCGCCAGATCCAACTCCAAGGTTTGCGGATTGACGTTCCAGAAATGCACCGTGGCCCCGGCTGCCTGCAGGCGCAGCCAGGCGCCGATGTTCGCCTCATGGTCGGTATTGGTCAGGATGACTTCATCGCCCGGGCGCACCTGCGGGAGGATGGCCTGGATCAGCTGGAACATCAGCGCCGTGGTGGCACCGCCCATCACCACCTCTTCGTCGTGCGCGGCGTTGATCAGCCGGGCTACCGATTGGCGCGCCTGCAAAACCTTGGCCCCGGCGGCCTGCGAGTGCGCATAACTGGCGCCCAGCTGCACGCTGCTGGTGAGCAAGTAATCGCGCACCCGGTCGGCCACCCGGGTCAGAACCTGCGAGCCTCCAGCGTTGTCCAAAAACACAAAGTCGTGCGCTAGCGCCGGAAATTCGGCGCGGATGGCAGCCAGGTCAAGGGCCACAGGGGGAGTCGTAGCGGGCATGGAAAGGTCTCAATGTTGCAAAACGGCTTTTAGAAAAGCCTGGGTGCGCGCCTCGCGCGGCGCCCCAAAAAACTGGTCAGGCGCGCCTTGTTCAACGATGCGCCCCGCCTCCATGAACACCACCCGGTGTGCGACGCGGCGGGCAAAACCCATCTCGTGGGTGACGATCACCATAGTTACGCCGGTCTTGGCGAGCTGCTGCATCACGTCCAGCACTTCACCCACCATCTCCGGGTCCAAGGCCGACGTGGGCTCGTCAAACAACAGCACCTTGGGCTGCATGGCCAGCGCACGCGCAATCGCGACCCGCTGCTGCTGCCCGCCGGATAACTCAGCGGGAAATTTATGGCTGTGCTCAGACATACCAACCTGCGCCAACACATCGGCAGCCCGCGCCAGCGCCGCACTGCGCGCCAAACGGTGCACGCGCAGCGGCCCCAAGGCCACGTTGTCGAGCGCGCTCAAGTGGGCAAACAGGTTAAAGCTCTGGAACACCATGCCCACGTCGGTGCGCACCGTGACCAGCTGCGGGCCTTTTTGGACACGCACGCCATCCACCCGCACCACGCCACCCTGGTATTCCTCCAGCAAGTTAATGCAGCGGATCAGCGTGGACTTACCAGAACCCGAGGGGCCGACCACCACCACCACCTCGCCCGCCTGAACGTCCAGGTCAATGCCATGCAAAACCTGCACCGCGCCAAAAGACTTGCGCAATTGTTCAATCTGAATCAGGGCGGTCGTCATAGCGGGTACTTTCAACGGCTGGGGTGGCGGGCTTCAAAATAGCTCACCAGCCGCACCAATGGCAATAGCAGCACGAGGTAGAGCACAGCAGCCCCGATCAGCGGCGTCGGGTTGGCCGCCAGCGCCTGGGCCTGGGTGGCCTGCTTGAGCAAATCGGGCATGGCCACCACCGAGGCCAGCGCCGTATCTTTGAGCACATTGATGCAGTTGCTGGTCAGGGGCGGGACCACGATGCGCAGGGCCTGGGGCAGGATGACATAACGCATGCTGCTGCCAAAGCCCAGGCCGATGGCTTGCGCCGCCTCGAACTGGCCTTTGGGCACGGCCTGGATGCCGGCCCGGAAAATTTCTGCGGCATACGCACACGAGACCAAGCTGATGGCCAGCGCTGCCGATACAAACGAAGACAGACGCACGCCCACAAAAGGCAATGCGTAGTAAACCAACACCAATAAGACCAACAAAGGAATAGACCGGAAGGCATCGATATACACCCGCGCCAGCCAGCGCAGCGGTGCGGAGCCATATAAGCGCAGCAGCGCCATGGCCAAGCCGGACGCAGTACCCGCCACGATGCTCACCACACCGAGCATCACGGTCACGCCCAGGCCTTCCAGCAAAGCCGGGAGAGCGCCGACAAAAACGGCCCAGTTAAAAAAGGTGTCAATCAAGCTCATGCGGACCATTCTGCGCCCCCGCGCGCGGCCGGCACAGGCACACGCGGGGGGCGGTTAGGCAAAAACTTTAGAGCTTAGGAACGTCCATGACCTTCACGGTCGAAGAACTGTCTGGTGGCGTGCTGCCGAACCATTTTTTGTGGGTGGCGGCGATGAAGCCTTCTTTTTTCAACGCAGTCAGGATGTCGTTGATCTTGGCTGCGTCGGCAAAGTTCTTGGCGAACATGAAGGAATAACGCTCATTGGTGGGGATGCGGGCCACCACGCGGTACTGGGGCTTGTCCTTGATGTAGTACTCCACCGCAGGGATGTCGCTGATGTAGCCGTCAATCCGGCCTGCGGCCAGGTCCAGCATGGCGGGGGCCAGGCCCTCGTAGCGGGAGATTTTGGCAATCTTGAGCTTGGCGGTGTTCTCGGTGGCATAGATGTCGCCGGTGGACGCCGTGTCCACGCCCACCGTTTTGCCAGCCAGGTCTTCCAGCTTGTCGATCTTGGTGGTTTTCAGCACGGAGAGCGACTGGTCACTGTCGTAGTACGGCTGGGCGAAAGCCAGCGACTCCAGGCGCTTGGCGGTGATGGTGATAGACGACACCGCAATCTGGATACGCCCGGACTGCACCGCTGGGAACAAGCCATTGAAGGGGATGTTGTCGATCTGCACGGTCTTGCCTGCGCGCTTGGCCACTTCGTTGACCAGGTCAATTTCAAACCCGACGATCTTGCCCGAGGCGTCCTGGAATTCCCAAGGCACATTGCCTACATTGGCACCGACCACCCAGTCCGCCGCCATGGCCGAACCTCCCGCTGCAGTTGCCAGCGCCAGCACCCATCGCGCTGCAAGATGTTTGATTTTCATGATGATTACTCCAAAGTTATTGGTAAAAAGTTTCCTCAACCGACGCGCGTCGCAATCCGGCACGCCGGCACAGAATAGCAAACTGAACTATTTAAATCAATATTTATTTTCGTGAATATTTTTATTCACCCCATCAGGCAGGGCTCTATGCCGCACAAGTGACACGGGCGCTACATTGCGGCCACCGGCCACCTGTCCATTCCCATCGTCCTACCCCATGAACGCCACACCCGACACCGCACACCGCCGCGCGCCAGCGCCATTGCGGCAGTCTTTGGTGTTCGGTCTGGTGGTGGTGCCGAATTTTTCCCTGATTGCGCTGAGTGCCTGCGTCGACCCCCTGCGCCTGGCCAACCAGGTGTTGGGGCGCGCGGCCTACCGCTCGGTGCTGTTGTCGGTCGACGGCGGCTTGGTCGCATCCAGCGACGGCATCCAGGTGATGACGCAGCACAGTCTGGCAGGCGCGCCCGCCCTGGACGTGGTGTTTGTGATCGGCCCCAACCCCATCCCCAAGCGGGGCTTGCGCCCGCTGACCCTGTGGCTCAAGAAGATGGCAGCAGGCGGCATTCCGCTGGGCGGCATCGATACCGGTGCCTATCTGATGGCGCAGGCCGGGCTGCTGGACGGCTACCGCAGCACCATCCACTGGGAAGACCACGAGGCACTGGCCGAGCAGTTTCCCAAAATTGTGGTGACCCAGCATTTTTTTGAGGTCGACCGCGACCGCTACACCTGCAGTGGCGGCGTCGCCCCGCTGGATTTGATGACCTATCTGCTCACGCAAGCACCCGGCAGCCGCCAGCTTGCCAATGAAGTTGCCAACCTGTTGGTGGTGGAGCGGCGCAGCCTGACCGATGTGCAAACCGTGTCCATCATCCACCAGAGCCGCGTGACCCATCCGAAAGCGGTGGAGGCACTGCGCCTGATGGAAGCCAACGTATCCGAGCCGCTGACCATGGCCGAGGTCGCGCAGTTCACCGGCATGGCGCTGCGCAGTCTGCAACGTTTATTCAAAACTAAGTTTGGCAAAACACCTGAGCGGGTCTACCTGGACATCCGCTTAGCGCAGGCGCGCCTGCTGGTGCAGCGCAGTGACAAAAGCATCCGCGACATTGCGGCAGCCACCGGTTTTGCAACGCCCTCCCACCTGACGGCGCGCTACACGCCCCGATACGGGGCATCGCCGCAGAAAGAGCGCGAAAAGCGCGACGCTGGACTGGCATTTAAGGAAAGAATTTTGTCGTAATAAAGAAGCACTGCGTCCGGGCTTGCCGTAATACTGGGGTGCTTTCGCATCGACCCTCAGGAGAATTGAACATGACCATGCCCGACCTCATCTATATCGACAACGGCGAGCGCGTTCGCCACAGCTTCTCAGACGCCGAGTACGCCAAGCGCATCGGCACATTGCGCGCCATGATGGCCAAGAAGGGCGTGGACACCACGCTGTTCACCAGCTACCACAACATCAATTACTACAGCGACTTTTTGTTCTGCTCTTTCGGCCGCTTCTACGGCCTGGTGGTGACGCAGGACAAGGTGGTGCTGATTGCCGCCAACATCGACGGCGGCCAGCCCTGGCGCAAAGGCGTGTGCGACCGCGCCCTGATTTACACCGACTGGCAGCAGGGCAATTACTTCCGCGCGCTGGCGCAGGAGATCCCGAACAAGGGCCGCGTCGGCTTGGAGTTTGACCACCTGCCGATGGAGCGCATGGACAAGATCAAAGCCACCCTGCCCGGCGTGGAATTTGTCAACATTGCCGCCGACTGCATGCGCATGCGCATGGTCAAGTCGGCCGAGGAAATTGAATTCATCACCAACGGCGCGCAGGTGTGCGATGTGGGCGGTGCCGCTTTGGTGGCCGCCGTGCACGCAGGCGTGCCCGAGCACGAAGTGGCGCTGGCCTCGACCCAGGCCATGGTCCGCGAGATTGCCAAGCGCTACCCGCACACCGAACTGATGGACACCTGGACCTGGTTCCAGTCCGGCATCAACACCGATGGCGCGCACAACCCCGTGACCACCCGCAAAGTGCAGCACGGCGACATCCTGAGCCTGAACTGCTTCTCGATGATCTCGGGCTACTACACGGCACTGGAGCGCACCTTGTTCTTCGGTGATGTGGACGCTGCGTCCCTGCGCCTGTGGGAAATCAATGTGCGCGTACACGAAGAAGGCCAGAAGCTGGTCAAACCCGGCGTGCGCTGCTGCGACGTGGCCCACGCGCTCAACAAGATTTACGAAGAGTACGGCGTGCTGCAATACCGCACCTTCGGCTACGGGCACTCTTTTGGTGTGCTCTCGCACTATTACGGGCGCGAAGCGGGTCTGGAGTTCCGCGAGGACATCGATACGGTGCTCGAACCGGGCATGGTGGTATCGATCGAGCCGATGATCATGTTGCCCGAAGGCATGCCCGGAGCGGGTGGCTACCGGGAGCACGACATTCTGGTGGTCACCGATACGGGGCACCAGAACATCACGGGTTTCCCCTATGGTCCCAAGCACAACGTGATCCCCGCTTAGGCATAGACTTTGCTAATCTAGCGGGCTTGCCCTGAACCAGGATTTCCGTACCCATGCAAAAGCCATTTGTCCGATTCGACCACGTTGAAAAAAGCTACGACGGCAAAGTGCTGGTGGTGCAGGATCTGTCACTGGATATTGCGCAAGGCGAGTTCCTGACCTTGCTGGGGCCTTCGGGCTCCGGCAAGACGACCACGCTGATGATGCTGGCCGGTTTCGAGACCGCAACCGCCGGCGAGATTTACCTCGACGGCAAGCCCATCAACCGCATCGCGCCCGAGCACCGCAACATTGGCATGGTGTTTCAGAGCTACGCGCTGTTCCCGCACATGACGGTGGCTGAGAACGTAGGCTTTCCTTTGAGCGTGCGCGGCGTGACCGGAGACGCCGCGCGCAGCCGCGTGATGGCAGCGCTGGACAAGGTGGGATTGAAAGGCCTGGAGTCGCGCCGCCCCGCGCAAATGTCGGGCGGGCAGCAGCAGCGGGTGGCAGTCGCCCGCGCACTGGTGTTTGAGCCGCAGCTCGTGCTGATGGATGAACCACTCTCCGCCTTGGACAAACAGCTGCGCGAGCAACTGCAATATGAGATCAAACGCCTGCACCACGAGCTGGGCATCACCATCGTCTACGTCACGCACGACCAGACCGAGGCACTGGCCATGTCGGACCGCGTTGCCGTGTTCCACCATGGTCGCATCCAGCAAATTGATACACCGACCCAGTTGTATGAGCGCCCGGCCAATGCGTTTGTGGCCCAGTTCATCGGCGAGAACAACACCTTGCACGGCAAGGTCAGCGCGATGCACGGCAACACCTGTGAGGTCACGCTGGCCGATGGCACCCGTTTGTCAGCGCAGGCTGTGGCAGTCAAGACCATGGGCGAGGCCACGCGCCTGTCTATTCGGCCCGAACGCATTTACCTTAACCCGGTTGCGGGATCGGTAGACACCCTGGTCAGTGGCACGGTGGTCGATCTGACCTACCTGGGCCGCTATGCCCGCTTGCGCATGAACGCGTGCGGGTTGGAAGATTTCATCGTGACGCTTCCCAACGATGGACGCGACCTCAGTCTGCAAGCCGGCAGCGCCGCCACCCTGGGGTGGAACGCTGCCGATTGCCGGGCTTTGGACGGCGAGTGAGGGCGGCATTTTTTTCAACAGGAAACAGTATGTTCAACAAGATTCACCTTAGTGCACTCACGGTCGTTGGCGCCGCCGTAATTGCCATCCTGCCAACAACCGGCGCTGCCCAGCAAGCTTTGACGGTTGCATCCTGGGGTGGTGCGTACACCAACAGCCAGGTCGAGGCGTACCACAAGCCCTTCACTGCCAAAACGGGCATCAAGATCACCTCGGCTGACTGGGGCGGATCCCTGGGCGAAATCAGCGCACAGGTCAAGTCCGGCAACGTCAAATGGGACGTGGTTGACCTGGAAGCCGCTGAAGCCCTGAAAGGCTGCGAAGAAGGCTTGCTGGAAAAAATCGACCCCTCCAAACTTCCCGCTGGCGCGGACGGCACGCCTGCTGCCAAAGATTTCATCCCCGGCATGATCCTCCCCTGTGCTATCGGCGTGATCGTGTACTCCAACGTGGTGGCCTATGACAAAGCTAAATACGGCACCAACGGCCCCAAAACTCTGGATGACTTTTTCAACGTTGGCAAATTCCCCGGCAAGCGCGGTCTGAAAAAAGACCCCAGCGTGACGCTGGAGTGGGCGCTGATGGCTGACGGCGTGGCAGTGAATGATGTCTACAAAGTGCTAGGTACGCCCGCCGGTGTGGACCGTGCGTTCAAGAAGCTGGACACCATCAAGAGCAGCATCGTCTGGTGGACCGCTGGTGCACAGCCCCCCCAGCTGCTGGCTTCGGGTGAAGTCGTAATGACCCACTCCTGGCATGGCCGTATCGTTGACGCGAACGTGAAAGAGAAAAAAGACTTCGCGCTGGTGTGGGATGGCCAAATCCAGATCCCTGATCTGTACGCCATCATCAAGGGCACCAAAAACCTGGAAGCCGCACAAGACTTCATCCGCTTTGCCAGCAGCAGCCAGCCCTTGGCGGACCAGGCCAAGTACATCCCGTACGCACCCACGCGCAATTCGTCATTGGCTTTGATCCCGGCATCCAACCCGAACAAAGCCTACCTGCCGAACGCCGGTCACCCTGGCCGCTCTATGTCCACGAACTCGCAGTTCTGGATGGAAAACCAAGACGACCTGAACAAGAAGTTCGCTGCCTGGTTAGCCAAGTAAGAACATGGTCGCCGACAGCACAACCGCCCTGGGGCAGCGCCTGCGCAAAGCAGAGCGGCGCGGCCACTTCTGGGCTTATGTGCTGATCGCGCCCCTGTTCCTGTTTGTTGCGCTGAGCTTTATCGTGCCCCTGGGCACGGTATTGCTCAACAGCGTGTATGACCCGATCATTCCGGACAACCTCTCGCACACCGTGCGCGCGCTGGATGCCTGGAATGGTCCGCGTGACCAAGTTCCCCCTGAACCCGTCTTTGCTGCACTGGCCCAAGACCTCAAAGTCGCCGTGCAAGAACAAAAAGCCGGCTCCATAGCCAACCGGCTCAACATCGAAGAGTCCGGCCTGCGCACCATATTCATGCGCGCCGCGCGCCGTGTTGCTGCGCAAGAAGAAGGCCCCTGGACCCCGTTTTTTGAAGCCGCCGACCCGGCTTGGGTACAACCGCTGATCTGGGGCAATATCCGCAACCTCGCTGCGCCCACCCATTCCCTGTTTTTTCTGTCGGCGCTGGATTCAAGGCGTCTGGCCGACGGCAGCGTTGCACCTCAACCCGAAGACCAGCGCATCCACATCACGATTTACCTGCGCACGCTGGGCGTTGCGCTCACCGTGACGCTGGCCTGCTTGGCGTTGGGTTTTCCGCTGGCCTACCTGCTGGCGCATCTGCGTGACAAAACCGCCAACCTGCTGCTGATTCTGGTGCTGCTGCCGTTTTGGACTTCGCTGCTGGTGCGCACCACCGCCTGGATGGTGGTGCTGCAAAAAGAGGGCGTGATCAACTCGCTGCTCCAGACCCTGGGGCTGATCGCCGAGCCGCTACCGCTGGTCTTCAACCGTTTTGGCGTGGTTGCAGCGATGACGCACATTCTGCTGCCCTTCATGATCCTGCCCATGTACTCGGTGATGCGGCAAATCCCCGCCTCGTATGTGCGGGCAGCGCGTTCGCTTGGGGCCAGTCCCAGCACCGCATTCCTGCGCGTGTATCTGCCGCAGTGCGTACCGGGTATCGGTGCGGGCGCCTTACTGGTATTCATCCTGGCGCTGGGTTACTACATCACGCCGGCCTTGCTGGGCGGATCGACTGACCAGATGATCAGCTACTTTGTGGCCGACAACATGGGGCGTTCGCTGAACTGGGGCCTGGCCTCGGCGCTGGCGGCGATTTTGTTGGCAGCGGTTCTGGTGCTGTATGCCATCTACGACCGGATTGCCGGTCCCGGAAACCTGAAACTCGGATGAACGCCGCCCTTCCGCTCTACACCACCCCACTGCAACGCATCGGGCACTGGATTCTGTGGATTTTCTGCGCCGCTGTGCTGGTTTTTTTGATTGCGCCAGTGCTGGTCGTAGCACCGCTGGCTTTCAATAATGAGCCGTATTTCCACTTCCCGGTAAAGGTATATAGCCTGCGCTGGTTCCATGAACTGTTCACCAACCCTGCGTGGTTGCACGCGATTTACAACAGCGTGATTACTGCCGTGCTGGCGACGCTGCTGGCGACCACGCTGGGTACGCTGGCCGCCGTGGGTTTGAACCACCATAACCTGCCCGGCAAGCGCTTGATCATGGCGGTACTGGTCTCGCCCATGATCGTGCCGGTCGTGGTGCTGGCCGTGGGTTCGTATTTCTTTTTCTCCAAGCTGGGCATTGCCAACAACCTGCTGGGTATCGTGCTGGTCCACGCCGTGCTGGGCATGCCATTTGTAGTCATCACTGTCACCGCCACGCTGGGCGGCTTTGATATGAATCTCATGCGCGCCGCGCGCGGTCTGGGCGCATCGCAACTCACCGCCTTCCGCCGCGTGATGCTCCCCATCGTCTGGCCCGGCGTGCTATCAGGCGCGCTGTTTGCGTTTGCCACCTCGTTTGACGAAGTGGTGGTGGTGCTCTTCCTGGGTGGGCCAGAGCAAACCACGCTGCCGCGCCAAATGTGGACCGGCCTACGCGAACAACTCTCCCCCACCATCCTGTCCGCCGCATTCATGCTGATCCTGTTTGCCATCAGCATGCTGCTGCTGCTAGAGCTGCTGCGCCGTCGCAGCGTCGCCTTGCGCGGCGTCGTGGAATAAGCACTGCGTCCCTTTGATAAACTCATTTGTCGCGTACCGCGGGGTGTAGCTTAGTCAGGTAAAGCGCTACGTTCGGGACGTAGAGACCGGAGGTTCGAATCCTCTCACCCCGACCAGATTTCGGTCGGCAAAGCCCACTTCCTGTCAAGGGATGTGGGCTTTTTATCGCCAAGGCGCAGATTAACTGTATACAATCACAGTATTCGGAACCCATTCAAGCCGCAAACTGAAAGTTGCGGCAAGCTGTGGTGAACGAAGACGCGCCATGTCCTTATGGGCATTTTTTAGGCAAAAAGCAGGAGAAAGCAAATGAGCACCGTTGCGAAAACCTTGGCATCCGTTCCTGACACGACCGCGCAGTGCTGGAGCGCCGTAAAACCCACCATTACCCATTGCGCGCTGCTGGTATGGCGCTGGCTGTAACAGCCGGAGGTCCCTGTTGCGATGAGGGCTTCAGGTAAGCGTTTGAACAAATCCTGTCGCAGCGCTAGGCCGCGCGCCCGTAAAAGCCCAGTCGCTCCGCATCGCTGAACATGACGCCCGGCTTTTCGTAATAGGAAAAGACGGCAATGAATCGGTCCACTGCGCCTTTCACCGTCGTCACCCTGTGGGCTGTGTTTTTGCCGCGAAACACGTTGAGCGTGCCGGCTTGCAGCCGGATGCGTTTGACCTGCGGGTCCCTCCCCTCCAACAGCTCAGCCACGCCGGCGTAATTGGGATCGTTGGCAGAGCGCAGTTCGCTGCGGTATTCGAACTCGCCTCCGATTTCAGGTGCTTGTAAAAGCAAGGTGGTGGTGAACTCCGAGCGGTCAAAGTGCCAATTGAGCGCTTCGCCCGCGCGGTAGGCCATGACGTTTACGGCGGCCAGCGGATCTTGCATGACATGCAACTGCGCTTTGCCCATGGTGGCGGCAAGGAATCGGGCGAAGGGTGGGTATTGGTAAATGGACATGACCATGCTGTCCGAAATTTGATCGGCGCACAGTGTGTGGTTAATCGTCTCCACCTTGCGCAGAGCAGGGTGCTGGGCTTCCAGGCCCGGTATCTCCGGCTGAAAGTAAATATTGTGCAGGCGCTTATGGGTGTAAGACTGGGTGTCCATCACCGGCTTGATGTGGGCGACCAGTTTCTGGACTGCGTCCGGCCTCACAAACCCCTCCAAATTGAACATTCCCTGTGTATCCAGTTCGGCAACAGCCTGCGCCACCATGGCGTGCCACGCCTGGCTGCCCTCTTTGTCCACGGGATAACGGTCAAGGTCAAGAATATTGTTCATGTGTCTCTCTTGGTGTGCGCCCCGGCTTTCCTGCACAGCCTGGAGCCCCGGGAAAATGATTTCTCGCACTCTACCGGAAATCGGTACTTTCCAGGGTCTGGGCCGTGCCCGCATTCTTCCGCCTAAACCACGGGAAGCAGGGCGCTTGGCTTAACCATAATGGACGTATGTATAAATTGATTGCTTTTGATGCCTACGGAACGCTGTTTGACGTGTATTCCATGGGCGAGTTAGCCGAGGAGCTGTTCCCTGGCAATGGCCAAGCGCTCGCGTTGATGTGGCGCGACCGGCAAATTGAATACACGCGCTTGGTCACCATGAGCGACCCGGATCCCCGGGGGAGTCGGCATTACCTGCCTTTTTGGGAGCTGACGCTGCGCTCCTTACGGTATTGCTGCAAGCGCTTGCAGCTGCCGCTCCATGCCCATTCTGAACAGCGACTCATGGACCAGTACGCCAAACTTAACGGATTTGCCGACAGCTTGGAGGTTCTGCGGTCCATCAAGGCCAAAGGCTTGTCAACAGCCATTTTGTCGAACGGCAGCCGGGACATGCTGTCCACGGTGGTTACGGCCAATGGGTTGACCCCTTATGTAGATCAGGTCGTGTCCGTCGAGGACGTGCGCCTATTTAAAACCGCGCCGCAAGCCTATGCGCTGCTGCTTCAGAACTTTGCCGTAAGCAAGCAAGACGTGCTGTTTGTTTCCAGCAATGCCTGGGATGCCCTCGCCGCCAAATGGTACGGGTTTGATGTGTTTTGGGTCAACCGGCTCGGTCATCCGTTCGAGGAAATTGGCGAGCGCCCAGACTTTGAAGGGAAATCCCTTTCAGAGGTTTTGGCCGCTCTCTGAAGGTCGCCATCCATTGTCTCGACGCGCACTCAAGACCGCGGCTTGATGTTTTCCGGGTCGTACAAAGCGCCGTAACCGACCGCTTCTACCTTGACCGGGTAGACGTCATCAAAGTACTGGATCTGCAACGCGCGCCCGACTTGGCAATACGCGTGGGGCAGGTAAGCCAGCGCGATGTTCTTGCCGATAGTCGGGCCGAAGGCGATGCTGGTGGTGTAAGAACGGCGGCCCTGGCTGTCGATCAGAGTTTGGCCGGTTGCGGGGTCCATCACCGGCAGGTTGCCAAGCGGGTAGCGGGCCACACCGGTGCTGTCAATGTTGTGCGTCATGGTCAGCGTGCACAAGTAAGCCGGCTGGTGTTCGCGCTCGCGGAACTGCAGGTGCGCCGCTTTGCCATGGAAGTCCGCCGCCTTGACTTTGGGGCGAGCTAAATCGCACTCCATCAGGTTGTATTCGGTCAGCAGATCACCGTTTTGCAGGCGCAGGCTTTTCTCCATGCGGCGGCTGTTGGCATAGGTTTCGACGCCTACGGGCGTCACACCCAGCGCAAACAAGGCATCCCACAGGGCCAGGCCATCCTCGTATTTGAAGTGCAACTCCCAACCCTGCTCGCCCACATACGAAATGCGGAAGGCCAGCACCGGCACGCCAGCGATCTTCAGATTGCGAAAAGCGGTGAAGGGAAAGTTCTCATGCGTCCAGGCATCGGGGTCGTCGGCTATTTTTTGGATCGTGGCGCGGGCATTCGGCCCCCACACGCCCAGGCACCCGTAGGCAGTCGTGGTGTCAGTGACCTTGACGTTCGCGCCCCGGTCCTGCGCCATGCGCTGTATCCACACCAGGTCGCGGTGGCCGGCATCGGCACCATCAATCACACGGTAGTGGTCCTGGGCCAGGCGCAGCACGGTCAGGTCGGCGCGCACACCACCTTTGGCATCTAAAAAGTGCGTGTAAACACCCTTGCCCACGGGGGTATCACCACCCACTTTGGCAACGCAGATGTATTCCAAGAGGTCCGCTGCGTCGGGGCCTTGCACATCAATTTCAGCGAAGTGCGAGATGTTGATCATGCCCACGTCTTCGGTCATCTTGAGGTGCTCGGCATTGGATACGCGCCAGAAATGGCGGTTGTCCCATTCATTGGCACGCACCGGCACCTT
>CAMAQV010000046.1 GCA_945860595.1 Comamonas sp. lk | reverse complement strand
CCCAGGTCTTCTACATGGAGACGCGTGACCTGGCGGCCATGGCCACGGCCAGTGTGGCCGCACTGACAACCTTGCAGGTGGTGGGCTTGTCCACGAACGCGGTGGTGGGTCTGACCACGGCGCAGGCGGCGGTCTTGACTGCGGCCCAGGCGGCAGGCATGACCACGCTGCAGGTATTTGCGATGGAGACGGCTGACTGGGCATCCTTGGCAACTGCCAGCGTGCAAGCGCTGACGACCTTGCAGGTGGTGGGCTTGACCACCTGGTCGGTGGCGGCCTTGACATCAACCCACGTTGCCGCGCTGACCAGCTCGCAGGTCAGCAGCATGAACACCTGGCAGTTTGCTGCGCTGCAGACCTTTGATGTGGCGGCGCTGGCGACCTCCAGCGTGGCGGCATTGACCACGGCGCAGGTGGTGAACATGACGACCGCGCAGGCGGCAGTGATCACGGCAGCGCAGGCAGCGGCGATTGCCACCACCCAGATCTTCTACATGGAGACGCGTGACCTGGCGGCCATGGCCACGGCCAGTGTGGCCGCACTGACGACCTTGCAGGTGGTGGGCTTGTCCACGAACGCGGTGGTGGGCCTGACCACGGCGCAGGCTGCGGTCTTGACTGCGGCGCAGGTGGTGGGCATGAACACGCTGCAGGTATTTGCCATGCAGACGGCTGACTTGGCATCCTTGGCAACTGCCAGCGTGCAAGCGCTGACGACCTTGCAGGTGGTGGGCTTGACCACCTGGTCGGTGGCGGCCTTGACATCAACCCAAGTTGCCGCGCTGACCAGCTCGCAGGTCAGCAACATGAACACCTGGCAGTTTGCTGCCTTGGAGACCTTTGATGTGGCGGCGCTGGCGACCTCCAGCGTGGCGGCATTGACCACGGCGCAGGTGGTGAACATGACGACCGGGCAGGCGGCAGTGATCACGGCGGCGCAGGCAGCGGCTCTGGCGACGACCCAGGTCTTCTATATGGAGACGCGTGACCTGGCTGTATTGGCCACGGCCAGCGTGGCCGGTTTGGCGACCTCTGCCATCGCGGCGCTGTCAACCTCGCAGATATTCAGTCTGACTACTTTGCAGGTACGAGCCCTGACAACGGCTGAGATGGTCGCGATCACCACAGTGGATTTGCGGGCCATGAGCACGCAGCAGATCAGTGCGTTTACCACCTGCGCGCTCACAGCCACGCAAATTGCCGCCCTGACCGCGCCACAGACACTGGTTTACGCAACGCCTATCGTGCTCGACCTCAATGGCGACGGCATCCATACCCTGGCCATGGATGCGGGCGTGACCTTTGACCTGCTGGCCAACGGCCAGGCGGTGCAGACCGGCTGGGTTAGTCCGCAGGACGGCTTGCTGGTGCGCGACGTGAACCACGACGGAACCATTAACGACGGTGGCGAACTGTTCGGCTCATCCACGTTGCTGGCGGATGGCCAGCGCGCGCTGGACGGCTACCAGGCTTTGGGTGCGCTGGACAGCAACCAGGATGGCGTCATCAACGTGGCAGATGCGTCGTTCGCAGAGCTGGGTGTCTGGGTCGACAGCGACTCCGACGGCATCAGTGAGACCGGCGAAATCCGCAGTCTGGCCTCGCTCGGGATCACCCAGCTGGATCTGCACACCAGTGCCGGGGCTGCAACAGATAACGGCAACCTGCTGGGCCTGACTTCTACCTACCAGACCGCCGACGGTGCGACGCACGATGCTGCTGACGTGTGGTTCCGCATCCAGCAGGCGGCCAATGCCCTGGCGCCGCCGGACGCTAGCGTGGACAGCGTCATGGCGAGCCGTGTGAGCGGCTTGGCGCAGGCGATTGGCAGTTTTGATGCAGCAGCGTCGCAGGCCAGCGCGCTACCGAGTTTGCCTGTGATGCCGGCTGCTGCGTCTGCCTCGGGAACGCTGGCGGTGGGCGATATGGTCAACGCCATGCGCAGTTTTGATCTGCAGGCCGCGGCGCTGGATTCCCGCAGCCTGGGGCTGCAAACCGCGCCGATCACGGGCCTTGCCTCGGTAGGCATGGCGCCGCTGAGCAGCGCGGACGCGCAGCAGCGGATTGCCGCCCTGAGTCCCGAGAACCTGGCCGCCTTTACCGTCCCCAAATAAGGGCGTGTGCGCAGGCCCTTGCGCTTGGCCGCGCGACCGCGCAGTGACTGTGCAAAGAACCGGCTATAGCGTGGCCGCCAGCCAATCGCACAGCGCGCTGCGCGGCGACTCAAACCCGCTGATGACGCTGAAGTGGTCAGCCCCGTCGATGGGGCGCAGTTCGCTGCGGTTGCCCTGCGCCCCCCAGGCCGCGTGCATGAGCGCGCTTTGGCGGGCGAATTCAGACGTTTCATTTCCGCCCCAGGTGATCCAGGCGGGTGCAGTGCAGGGGCGGGCGCTGAAGGCGGGGGAGTTGCGGCCTATGCAGCCCTCGTCGAGCTGGATCATGGGCTGCAAATAGCTGTAGCGCAGGGGCGCGATGTCGTAAATGCCGCTGACCATCAGGGCGGCCTTGATCGGGTCTTGCGCCAGCCCGTAATCACGCGCCCATTCGGTTTGCATGCACATGGCCGTGAGGTGGCCGCCTGCCGAGTGCCCGCCTACGCCGATGCGGGTGGGGTCGCCGCCGAAGTCGGCAATATGGCGCACCGTCCAGGCCACGGCAGCGCGCACCTGGCGCACGATTTCGTCGATGGTGACAAAGGGGCACAGCGCGTAATTCAGCACCACTGTGGTGATGCCCCGCGCGTGCAGGCCCAGCGCCACGCCGTGGAAATCCTTGCTGGAGAACGCCCGCCAATAGCCCCCGTGGATAAAAACGAAAACCGGTGAGCCGGCTGCGCCTGCCGAAGTGGCCGGGAACATATCCAGTGTTTCGGCCCGCGTCGCGCCGAAGGGGACATCGATATGCCCCGGGAGTTGGGCCCGCGCTAGCGCGCTGACCTCGGCAAAGTGCCGGGCCGGTGCGGTGGTGTCGGCCAGGCCCAGCGAGGGGTTGTATTGCTGGTCTATTGCAGACTGGGTAGGGAAGTCTGCGTACAAAAAAGGTGCTGTGGGCATGCTGGGCTCCAAGGGTAAATCCTGAGTCCCATGGTGGCACAAATCCTTTGACATAAGTCAAAAATACTGCCACTATTTCCCTGGGGGCAACATTGTTTCCTATTCGTGGGTCATCCGATCCTGTATTCCTGGTGCATCGCATTCAATATGAGGTACTGATATGAATTTTTTGAAGAAGACACTGGTGCTGGGTAGCGTCCTGGCTGCATTCTCTGTGGGGTCTGCGCTTGCCGCAGATGACAAGTCCCCCATCAAGATCGTCACCAACAAC
The DNA here is from genome assembly GCA_945860595.1 of Comamonas sp. lk. Classification (GTDB taxonomy): domain Bacteria; phylum Pseudomonadota; class Gammaproteobacteria; order Burkholderiales; family Burkholderiaceae_C; genus Allorhodoferax. The sequence goes on along the minus strand of CAMAQV010000046.1, from coordinate 16,786 downwards.
TGGACCAGCCAGGTCGTACTGTCCTACGTGGTGGGTGATGTGCTCAAGGCGCAGGGTTTGAATGTGGAATACAAGTCCTCCGACACCCAGTTGCAGTTCACTGCGATTGCGTCGGGTGACATGGATTTCCAGGTCGAAGTCTGGGAAGGTTCCATGAATGATTCCTTCCAGAAGTCGCTCAAATCCGGTGCGGTGGACTACGGCTCCCACAACGCGGTGACCCGTGAGGACTGGTGGTATCCCAGCTACATGAACGAGATGTGCCCTGGCTTGCCGGATTGGAAGGCGCTGGACAAGTGTGCTGCCAAACTCGCGACTGCAGAGACTGGCAAAAAGGGCCGCTTTGTCGGACCACCGGCTGATTGGGGCAAGCATTATTCCGAGCGCATCACTGCCTTGAAAATGAACTTCCAGGAAGTTGCCGTGGGCCAGGCTGCCACGCTGTGGGCTGAGTTGCAAGCCGCCTATGACCGCAAGGAGCCGGTGGTGATCTTCAACTGGACGCCCAACTTCATTGAAGCGAAGTTCAAGGGCCAGTTTGTCGAATTCCCCACCTATGACCCCAAGTGCCATACCGACAAGAGCTGGGGCATTAACCCTGACGCCTTGTACGACTGCGGCGCGGCTGCCAAGGGTTACCTGAAGAAGGTCGGCTCTAAGCAAGTCGCGACCAAGTGGCCGACTGCGGACAAGATCCTCAAAAAGGTCAACTTCACCAATGACCAGATTGCCGCTGCTGCTGCGATGGTCGATGTGGATGGTATGAAGCCTGAAGATGCAGCCAAGAAGTGGATTGCGAGCAACCAGGCCAGCGTCAAGGCCTGGACGAACTAATATTCGTTCGCACCAGTGGGCCGCCTTGTGCGGCCCACTGTGTTTTTAAATTCCCCGTATGTGAAGGATGGTGAATGCCGAAAGCCGAGCCGAAAATTGCCTGTCGCAAACTGTGGAAAGTGTTCGGTCCAGACCCCGTGGGTTTTTTGAAGAAGCACCAGATGCAGCCCGACGCTGCGGCCTTTGCTGCTGAGCAGTACATCGGTGCAGTGCGCGATGTGTCCTTTGACGTGATGGAAAACGAGATCCTGGTCATCATGGGTTTGTCGGGGTCGGGTAAGTCCACCCTGATCCGCGCCATCACCCGCTTGAATGACCCGACTTCCGGTGAGGTGCTGATGGATGGCCGCAATTTGCTGGCCGCCTCGGCCGATGAACTGATTGAAATCCGGCGCCACAAAATGGGCATGGTGTTTCAGAATTTCGGCTTGTTGCCGCACCGCAATGTGCTGGATAACGTGGCCTTTCCGCTGGAGGTCAGCGGCAGCGACCGCGCTACCCGTGAAGCCAAAGCCCGCGAGATGCTCAAGCTGGTGGGGCTGGAGGGCCGTGAGGGCTACTTTCCGCGCGAGCTGTCAGGCGGTCAGCAGCAGCGCGTGGGCATTGCCCGTTCGCTGGCGGTAGGCCCGGAAATTTGGTTTCTTGATGAGCCTTTTTCGGCGCTAGACCCTTTGATCCGGCGCGAAATGCAGGATGAGTTTTTACGCCTGCAAAAACTGCTGCGCAAAACGATTTTGTTTATCACGCATGACTTTGATGAGGCCATCCGACTGGCCGACCGCATCGGCATCATGAAAGACGGCTACTTGGTGCAACTCTCGCGGCCGGAAGAGATGATCTTGCACCCTGCCAACGACTATGTGCGTGAGTTCGTGAAGATCGCGCCGCGCGACAAAATTCTCTCGCTGGCTGCAATTGCGCGTCCGCTCAGCGGCGATGCCCCGGAGCAGGTACTGCCCGGTGCGACCAAGCTGGCCGACGCGGCAGCCCGTATTTTGGGCAGTGAGGCGGCTTTCCATATCGTCGACGATGCGGGCCTCAGCCTGGGCGAGGTGCGCCGGGCGGATCTGATCACAGCCCTTTTCCCCGAAGGTACGCACTGATGGCGCGTGCGGCTCCTCCAGTAGCAGCCGGTACGGTGGCGGTAGCGGCCATGCGTGCCGCCGCACCGCTGTTGTTTCTGGCATTGCTGGTCGGTGTACTCGCTACCGGTGCGGTTGAGGCTTTGTCGAGCTGGCCAGAGGATTGGATCCTGCCGTTTCGCACCTGGGTGACAGATTTTTTTGTGTGGTTCAGCGCACTGGCAAAACCCCTAACGCGTGCGCTCTCTTGGGTCCTGCTACAGCCCTTGAGCCTGGTGGAGGCGCTGCTGTTCCGGGGCGTGCCAGATTGGGAGACCGGCCCGCTTCCATGGGTGATCATTGCGCTGGGGGTGGTGGTTTTTGCGCATTGGCAAAGCGGGCTGCGACTGGCGCTGTTTTGTGCCGCGTGCATGGCCTATCTGGCGCTGTTTGATTTGTGGTCCGATTCCATGCAGACCCTGGCGCTGGTGCTGGTCACCGTTCCGCTGGCCGCCGGTCTGGGCTTAGTCTTGGGCGTGTGGGCTACGCGCCGACGGGCCGTCGAGCGTGTGCTCAACACCGTTTTTGACGTGATGCAAGCCACCCCGCACATGGCCTATTTGGGCCCGGTGGTGGTGCTGTTTGGCTTTGGCCAGGTGCCGGCCATGCTGGCAACCTTGATCTTCGCCCTGCCGCCCATGGCGCGCTGCACGATTCTGGGGATCCGCACGGTTTCGCCCGAGATCATCGAGGCGGGGGTCATGGCCGGTTGTACGCCCGGGCAGCGCCTGTGGAAGGTGGAGCTACCGGCTGCCCAGCAAACGCTGTTGCTCGGCCTCAACCAGGTGGTGATGCAGACCCTTGCCATGGCGGTGATTGCCTCGCTGGTGGGGGCCTCGGGGCTGGGTCAGAAACTGCTTTTTTCTTTGCAGCAACTGCGCATTGGCAAGGCGGTGGAGCAGGGCCTGGCCATTACCCTGATTGCGCTGATGCTGGATCGGCTGACCGTTGCACAAATGGCCCGGTCTGCGGCCTTGCACCTGGTGCAGGGAAGCTGGTGGTACCGGCACCGGCACATAGCCGCTTTTGTGGTGGCCGCGGTGCTGCTCTTCGTGTCCTCACGGTTGCTGCCCTGGTTGGCGCTGATGCCCTCCGAGATGACTTTTTCCTACGGCGCGCCCATTGACGAAGGCGTGCGCTGGGTATCGAAAAATCTGTACGCGTACATCAAGCCGTTTCGCAATGCGGTCACGATTTATCTGCTGCTGCCAATCCGTGACTTCTACCTGTGGCTGCCCTGGAGCGTGGTGATTGGGGTACCGGCCGCCCTGGGCTGGTATCTGGGTGGCTGGCGTCTGACCTGGGTGCCGGTCTTGCTGTTCGGGTTTTTGCTGGCGGCCGGCTTCTGGACGCCCTTGATGTTGACCATTTACCTGGTGACGAGTTGTGCGATTCTGTGCACGGTGATCGGGATTCCATTGGGCATCTGGGCCGCTAAAAATGCCACGGCGAGTCGGGTCATATTGACCCTGTGCGATTTGTTGCAGACCTTCCCGAGTTTCATTTACCTGATCCCGGTAATCATGCTGTTCCAGACCAGCGATGTATCCAATGTGTTGGCCATGTTGTGCTACGCCACGGTGCCTGCCGTGCGCTACACCTACCTCGGACTGATGCGGGTACCGTCCACAGTGGTCGATGCAGCCATCGCCTGCGGGGCCACGCCCCGGCAAAGGCTGTTCAAGGTGGAGTTGCCGCTGGCTTTCCCGGAGATTCTGCTGGGCATTAACCAGACCATCATGATGTCGCTGGCCATGGTGGCTATCACCGCGCTGATCGGTTCGCGCGATTTGGGTCAGGAGATTTACAAGGCATTGCCCGGCGCGGACACGGGACGCGGTCTGCTGGCTGGTTTGGGGATTGCCTTTATTGGCATCGTGGCCGACCGTTTGATCAGCGCCTGGGCGCACAAACGCAAGACGGCCTTGGGACTGGGCTGATTCCGGCGCTCACTGCCGTGCCGGGTTGCCGCAGCGTGTATCTCCGGGTTTCTTCCAGCAGCCGCAGGCGAGGGTGAAGTCCTTCATCTGCCCTTTGGATATTCCGCGCACCTCGACCTGCTTGGTGCTAGCGGATGGCACGTAGAGACGGGGGTTGAAGCCTTTGTCGATCCGCTTGCCGCCCGCCAACTGGATGCTGGCCCCATGGCAGGCCATGGGTCCGGGGAGCTGGTTACTGACCTCGAACAGCAGGTCGTCGGGATAGCCGGTTGCCCATCCGGCCTTGATGTGCACCTGCGACCACTCAGCCGGGGTCAGCGCGACCTCTTCGAATAGGGATTTTGTGACCTCAAAAGGGTTCCAGCCCCAGGCCGCACTGGTGCTCGCCATCAGCACTGCGGCTAGCAGCGTGGCCGCATGCCATCGAACAGGGCCGCTTAGGTGCACAGCATTCATCTCAGTGCTCGCGCTTCGTGTTTCCGCGTGGCGTGGCGCTTCTCAAGGCTGGGCATCCGGCACAGACGGCTTTTCCACGGGAACCTGGTAGCGGCCATGCAAACCGCCGTCGTGTACCGACTTGGCCCAGTTACTGAAGGGTCCGCGCAAGGGAAATGGTGCCCATTGCAAGGCGATCCCCTGCTTGCGCCAAAACCAGCGCAAGCCCTTGGCCCGCTGGCTGGGGGTGCTGCGCAAGGACTCGCCGAGTACGCTGGCAGCCAGGTTGTGCCCCAGCGCGGCATCGGTTTCCGGGGCCAGAAAGACCTGGGGGTGGCCGGTGCAGCGCGCCCAGGTGTCAACCAGCGGCGCCATAGGCAGAGTCATGGCGTCAACCGACCCTATCGGCATCAAGCCGCTGCTGCGTAACCAGGCCGGCGCGTCCAGCGCTTCGGCGACGATGGGTACATCGGACGCCAGCGTTGCGCCGCAGGCCAGTTGCACGCTGCCCTGGGCAATCGACAGCGCGCGGTCATGCAGCACCGTGATATCCCCGGCTTGTAGCGCCTGCTCCAGGGCCTTGCTTTCCAGGTCAGAGTCTGCAGGCGCCGCGCCCAGCGTCAGCCAGGTCAGCGCGGCTTGCGGCAGGCGGCGTTTGATGGCGAAGGCCAGCTCTGCGCCACTGATGCTGCCGCCCAGCACCGTGATGCGCAGCGTGCGTTTGGCATGCAGGTCCAGAACCCGCGGCCACAAGGCCATGAAGCGTTCGACTGGGTGGCTGAACAGACTGTGGTCCAGCGCTCCGGGGATCCGGCCGCATACGCCTTCGCGGTTGTCCCAGCAGCGCGGGCTCAGCGACAGCCAATCAAAGCGCAAGGCCGATCCGTCCATCAGCGTGATGGTCTGGGCCGACAGATTCAGATGGGCAATCTTGCCCTGGCGCCAGCGCGCGCCGCAAGCCAGCGCCAGTGCCTCGAGCCCAATCTGGCAGGCAGCCAGTGCAGCGTCCGCGCTCACGACTTCGGCCAAGCGGTCGTGCGGCAGCAAGTGCGTGTCGGTGCTGACCAGGGTCACACGGGCTTGTGGCAGCGGCCTGGCGCGCAGCTGCGCCAGAAACTCCAGGTGCGACAGGCTGGCACCCAGAAGGACAATTTCCTGCGGTCGGCCGGTGGTGGCCAGGCTGCCCAAGGGCAGGGCACGGGTTTGCTCGGGAGCGTGGCTGGGCGGCATGGACTGTTACTGCAGAAGTGCCTGGGCGAATTCGTGGGCGCGGAAGGTCTCGAGTTCCTCGAGTTTTTCGCCCACGCCGATGAAGTAGATGGGGATGGGCCGCTCCCGGGCGATGGCGGCAATCACACCACCCTTGGCCGTGCCGTCGAGCTTGGTCACGATCAGGCCCGTGAGACCCAGGGCATCGTCAAATGCGCGGACCTGGGCCAGCGCGTTCTGGCCCGTGTTGCCATCGATCACCAATAGCACCTCGTGCGGGCAGGTTCCCAGGCCGGCCGCGTCACCGGCTTTTTGTACGACCCGTTTCATCTTGCGCAGCTCTTCCATGAGATGCAGCTGGGTTGGTAAGCGTCCGGCGGTGTCGATCAGCACCACGTCTTTGCCGCGCGCCTTGCCGGCAGTGACGGCATCAAAACTCACGGCAGCCGGATCGCCTCCGGCCTGGGTCACGATGTCGACTGTGTTGCGATCCGCCCAGACCGCGAGCTGCTCGCGTGCGGCAGCGCGGAAGGTGTCTGCTGCGGCCAGCAGCACGCTGGCCCCGTTGCCCGCGAGGTGGGCGGTGAGCTTGCCGATGGAGGTGGTTTTACCCGCGCCATTCACCCCAGCGACCATCATCACGGTGGGCTGGGCCGGACCGACTGCCAGGGTTTTCTCCAGCGGCAGCAGCAGCTCGGTAAGCACCTCGGCAAGCAAGGCGCGCAGTTCGTCGGGTGTTTGCGCCTGGGCTGCTTTGGCCCGCTGGCGCAATTGGGCAATCAGGTGGGCGGTGGCAGAGACGCCGGTGTCGGCCATCAGCAGGGCGTTTTCCAGGTCTTCGAACAAGGCCTCGTCAATCCGTGCGCCGCCAAAAACGGAGGCGATACCCGAGGCCGTTTTGCCCAGACCGGCTTTGAGCCGGGATAGCCAGCCCTGGCGGGGAGCTGCTGGTGGAGCCGCCGTTTCGGGACTGGCCGCGCCAGGCGCAGGGTTTGCGGGGGATGATTTCTTGAAGAAGCGGAACATGCGGGCGTTCGTAGAATGGGTTTATTCTATGAAACCCCGGTCTACCCCATGAGCAAAGCCTTCACCAAAGAGAGCGACGCCGATGACGACGAAGACGTGCAACTTCCGGCGCTGTCCGCGGGCGGCAAGAACTACATGACACCGGCGGGGTACGCAGTTTTGCGGGCCGAGCTGCTGGATTTGATGGACAACGAGCGGCCCACCATCGTGGACGTGGTGCATTGGGCTGCCAGCAACGGCGACCGCTCCGAAAATGGTGACTACCTCTACGGCAAAAAGCGGCTGCGCGAAATCGACCGGCGCATCCGGTTTCTGACCAAGCGCCTGGAGATCGCCGAGGTCACCGAGCCCAGTCTGCATTTCGGCAGCGACCAGGTATTTTTCGGCGCAACCGTCACCTATGCCGACCCAGCGGGAGCCCAGCGCAGCATACGCATCATGGGAATCGATGAGGCGGATTCGGCGCGCGGCGAGGTCAGTTGGGTGTCACCCATCGCCCGCACCCTACTCAAGGCCCGCGTGGGCGACGAGCTGACCTTGATGACCCCCCATGGGCCGCTGCTGATCGAAGTGCTGCAGGTAGCCTATCCGCCGCCTGCTGTGGCATAGACCGGGGTAGCACGGGCGCGCGTGCGCATGAGCCGAGGCAGTAAGGCCTCGGTGTGCGCCTAGGCCTCGGCGTGGCCCAACCTGCGGGCGTGCATGACCCAGGGTGCGCGGCGCAGGCTGCGCAATACGGCGTCCCAGTGGCCGGTGTCCCGCACCGCAATCACCAAGCGCATGTCTTTGGCGTCCAGTGCGCTGTTTTCACCCATGTCGATGTGGACGATGTCGGCACCTGCGGCGGTCAGGGCTGCAGCCACTTTACCCAGGACGCCGCTGACGTTGTTGATGGTCAAGCCCAAGCCAATTTCGAACTGGCGCACCGGTTCATCGGCCCATTCGACTTCGCTAAAGCGTTCGCCGTCTTTCTGCGCGAGCTTGCGGCTGACCGCACAGCCACGGGTGTGGATGATCAGGCCTTCACCGCGGCCCATATAGCCGGTGATGGCATCGCCCGGAATTGGGCGGCAGCAGGTCGCAAATTGCACCGAAGCGTTCTCACCGCCATCCAGAGTGATCATGCCCAAAGCCCCTCCGCTGCCCTGGGCAAAGCGTTCGCGGCTGAGCAGCAGCGCGTCAGGCCTTTGGCCGGACTCCACCAATATGGGTACAAAGCGTTTGGCCACCATGGTTGCCAGGCGTTTGCCGATACCGATATCGGTTAACAACTCTGCGCGCGATTTGTTACCCGAGAAGCGCAGGAGCTTGTCCCATAGCTGCCGACTCGGTGTGCCCGACGGCAGGGCCTCGAAGCCTTCGCTGCGCAGGGCCTGGGTAAGCAACTGCTCGCCAAGCGCCTGCGATTCGGACTGCGCCAGTGTTTTCAGATGCTGGCGGATTTTGGAGCGGGCGCGCCCGGTGCGCACAAAGCCCAGCCAAGCCGGGTCTGGCTGCGCATCGGGTTCGGTGCCGACTTCCACCACATCACCGTTCTTGAGCTCGGTACGCAGCGGTTTGGCTTCGTTGTTGATGCGCGCCGACACCACCCGTTCGCCGACCCGGCTGTGGATGGCGTACGCAAAATCCACCACCGTGGCGCCACGCGGCAGCGCCAGGATTTGTCCTTTGGGGGTGAAGACGTAGACCGCATCGGGGAACAAATCGCCTTTCACATGGTCCCAGAATTCCGCCGCGTCGCGGGTCTCGTCCTGGATATCGAGCAGCGACTGCAGCCACTGCGTGCCCAGGCGCTCGTTGGCCGCCGGCTGGGGGTTGCTGCTTTTGTAGAGCCAGTGGGCGGCAACCCCGGACTCGGCTACCAGATGCATGGCATCGGTGCGCAATTGGAACTCCACGTTCAGGCTGGACGGCCCCACCAGCGTGGTGTGCAGCGATTGGTAGCCGTTGACTTTGGGAATAGCGATGTAGTCCTTGAACTTGCCGGGTACGGGCTTGAACAACTGGTGCAGCAAACCCATGGCGGTGTAGCAGGCCACGGTGTCGTCCACAATGACCCGGAAACCGTAAATATCGGTCACCTGCGCAAAGCTCAGGTGCTTGTTGTCCATTTTGCGGTAGATGGAATACAGAGATTTCTCCCGCCCGGCAATGCGCACTTTCATGCCCGCGCGCTGGAACACGGCCTCAACTTCGCTTTGCACTTTGTGCACCAGGTCGCGGCGGCGGCTGCGGGCCCGGGTAACGGCTTTACTGATGACCGCGTGCCGCCAGGGCAGCAGGTAACGGAAGCACAGTTCTTCGAGTTCGCGGTAGGTCTTGTTCAGGCCCAGGCGGTGGGCGATGGGGGCATAAATGTCGAGCGTCTCTTGTGCAATGCGCTGCCACTTGGAGCGCGGCATCTCGGCCATGGTGCGCATATTGTGGGAGCGGTCGGCCAGTTTGATCAGAATCACCCGCACATCGCGCGCCATGGCCAGCAGCATTTTGCGGAAGGACTCGGCCTGCGTCTCTTCGCGGCTATTGAATTGCAGGCGGTCCAGCTTGGTCAGGCCGTCCACCAGTTCGGCCACGGGCGAGCCGAAGCGTTCGATCAACTCCGATTTGCTGATGCCGCAGTCTTCCATGGCGTCGTGCAGCAGCGCCGCCATGAGCGCCTGGGCGTCCAGGTTCCAGTCGGCGCACTGGGTAGCAACGGCAATCGGGTGCGTGATGTAGGGGGTGCCGTCTTTGCGCAACTGTCCCAGGTGGGCCTCGTCGGCGAAGCGGTAGGCCAGGCGAACCTGCTCTAGATCGCTTGCAGACAGGTAGCCAAGCGCCGACATCAGCCCACTGAAACTGGCCGCGACCGCGTTGGTGGCAGCGCTGGCAAGCTGGTCGGGAGTGTTCGGTTTGCCCATGCACCTACTGTAGCGTGAATGCCTGTGCCTACGCCGGGCCATCAACAGGCGAAAAAAAAGCACCGAAACCGGTGCTTTTGGTAGGGGTGGAATGCCTTAGAGCGGGACTTTTTTCAGCATTTCAATGCCGATTTTTCCAGCTGCGATTTCGCGCAGTGCGGTGACCGCCGGTTTGTTCTTGCTCTCAATTTTGGGCGTGTGGCCCTGGCTGAGCATGCGCGCGCGGTAGGTGGCGGCGAGCACGAGTTGGAAGCGGTTGGGGATTTTTTCGAGGCAATCTTCGACAGTAATACGGGCCATGGGGTTCTTTCGTCAGGGGATATTGAGTGCCGAGAAGGTCGTCGCTTTGGCGCGCCGTTGGGCTTCAAACCGCAGTCTTTGCGCGTGCACAATCGATTTCAGATCGAATAATGCGCCGTCAAATAACTCATTGATTATAACGAAGTCAAATTCTTGGACGTGCGCTACCTCGATGGCCGCGTTGTGCATGCGGACTTCGATGGTCTGTGCCGCGTCCTCACCGCGCCGCTCCAGCCGGGCGCGCAGTTCATCCCAGCTTGGGGGCAGGATGAAGATGCTGACCGCGTTGGCAAAGGTTTTTTTGATCTGTGTGGCGCCCTGGTAGTCAATCTCCAGTACAACGTCCTGGCCTTCTTGCATGCGCTGGGCGATGGCGGCCTTGGAGGTGCCGTAGCGGTGCTGGTGCACATGGGCCCACTCCACAAAGGCGTCAGCTCGCACCATGGCATCGAACTCCGCTTCGTCGACGAAGAAGTATTCCCGTCCGTTTTTTTCCTGTCCCCGGGGTGCGCGTGTGGTGTGTGAGACCGAAGGGTGTACTTGCGCGTCCAGCTCTTGCAAGGCGCGCACCAGGCTGGACTTGCCCGCTCCGCTGGGCGCTGCGACGACAAAGAGATTTCCGGGGTAGTCCATGCTGGGGGTCCTCAAGGCCGTGCCCTATTCAATGTTTTGCACCTGTTCGCGCATTTGTTCAATGAGGACTTTCATGTCCACCGCAATGCGCGTGAGCTCCAAGGCCGCCGATTTGGAGCCCAAGGTGTTGGCTTCCCGGTGCAGTTCCTGGATCAGGAACTCCAGCCGTTTGCCCACTTCGCCCCCGCGTGTGAGCAGTCGGGCAATTTCCTCCAGGTGCGAGTTCAGTCGGGTGATTTCTTCGGCCACGTCAATGCGTATCGCGAAAGCGGTGGCTTCGGCCAATGCCCGGTCCTGCGCAGCCTCGGGTGCGACACCGCCTTCGCCCAGGGCTATAGCATCTTTCCAGCGTTCCAGAAAGCGACGCCGCTGCTGTTCCACGAGTTGCGGCACCAGCGGTTCGGCCTGCGCCGCCAGTGCGCGCAACTCCTGCACCCGGTTGTGCAGCATTTCCGCCAGGCGGCCGCCTTCGCGCGCCCGCGCCTGCGCCAGAGCTGCCAGCACTTCGTGCGCCAGGCTGAGAACGTCAGCGCTCCAATCGCGGTGGCCGGACTGCTCGTTAGCCGCCATGCGAATCACATCGGTCACACCAAGAGGCGTCGCTTGCGGTAGCCATTTGGTGGTGCGGGCCTGCACCTGTACCAGGCGTTTGAGCAGCGCTTCGGAGGGGTCGGCCACACCGCCCGCGTGGGCCGAATCCAGCGAAACCCGGAGCTCGACTTTCCCGCGTTTGAGCTGGGCACCGATAGCGTCCCGCAGCGCCGGCTCCAGTTGACGCAGGTCTTCCGGTAGGCGCAGCGATAGGTCCAAAAAGCGGCTGTTGACGCAGCGGATTTCGAGTCCAAGTTGCGCGGATACGGGGGGTGCGGAACCCGCTGAATCAGCCCGCGTGTCCACGCCGCGCTGCGCGCTTGCGTATCCGGTCATACTGTAAACTGGCACGTAGTTTTCCTTCCCCAAAGGGTGTCCAAGGCCGAGAATACCTTGCTTTCCCGGCCACCCTCCCGCTTCGGCACGCCGTCCCCGTCATGCACCAGCCCGCACCTCTCGCGCCCGGCACGCTTGTGCAGGGATACCGGATCGTGCGCAACCTCGCAGTTGGCGGCTTCAGCATCGTGTATCTGGCTACGAATGCGCGCGGGCAGCAGGTGGCTATCAAGGAATACCTGCCCGCCACCTTGTCTAGCCGCGTCAAGGGAACAACCCAAACCCAAACCAGCCCGGACAAATTGCGCCTGTACCGTTTGGGGCTGCAAAGTTTTTTCCACGAAGGCCGGGCGCTGGCAGAAATCTCCCACCCTGGGGTCAGCAGCGTGTTGGACTTCTTTGCGGCCAATGGCACGGTGTACATGGTGATGAACTTGTTGCAGGGCAGCAGCCTGCAGGACTTCATCGTCAGTGCCCGGCGGCAGAACGGGCCCGGCAACTTGCAGGAAGCCACGATTTGTTCACTGTTCCAGGAGTTTATGGGGGCCGTGCGGGTGGTGCATCAGCGCAAATTGCTGCATCTGGACCTCAAGCCCGGCAATATCTTTGTCACCGACGACGACCACGTGGTGCTGATTGACTTCGGTGCAGCCCGCCATGCGCTTCAGCCGGAGGCCATGGCGCTGCGTCCGATGTACACGCCGGGTTTTGCTGCGCCAGAACTGTATGTGCGTGGCACGCCATTGGGGCCATGGACCGATGTGTATTCTCTGGGCGCATGCCTGTACTCCTGCATGCGTGGCTACCCGCCCATGGATGTGCCGACCCGGCGCAGAACCGATAACCTGGGTGCACATCTGCACCGGTTGCGGGGGGTGTACTCGGATGGTTTGCTGGCCGTGGTGGGCCGCTGCTTGTCTTTGCAACCCGACCTGCGGCCGCAATCGGTGCTGGAGGTGCAGAAATCTTTGCCAGCCAGTTTTGCGCGGTCACAATAGTCCATGCATTCGGATACTGGATCGTTGGAGCGGATATGACATTCTCGGTGGCACAGACCAGCACCATCGGTGGACGTGCGCGCAACGAGGACCGCAGTGCCTATTGCTACACATCGCAATCCGTGCTGCTGCTGGTGGCCGACGGGCTAGGCGGTTACCCCTTGGGCGAGGTGGCGGCGCAGATGGCGGTGGATTCCATGATCGCGTGTTTTCAGCGGCATGCCTGGCCCCGGGTGGACGACAGCAAGGCGTTTTTCATGCGTGCGTTCCTGACCGCGCATTACGAAGTCCTGCGCTACGCCGTGGTGCGGTCCATGGCCACGCCCCCGCGCACCACGCTGGTCGCGGCGCTGGTGCAAGATGGGCAGGTGCAATGGGCGCATTGCGGCGACAGCCGCTTGTACTGGGTGCGGGGCGATGCGGTCTTGGCACGCACGGTCGACCATGCCGGTCCTGAGCGGCGCCATGCTGAGCTGGTCGATGGGCCGGTGCGCCAGGTTTTGTATAGCTGCATCGGGGCGCCGTCCCTGCCGCGCGTTGATGTGACCGAGCCTGTGGCGCTGGAGCAGGGCGACAAACTGCTGTTGTGCAGCGATGGTTTGTGGGGCCCCCTGAAAGACTCCGAGATCGCCCGCGCCATCGCCCACTTACCGCCCCACGCGGCCACCGAAACGTTGGTGCGCCGCGCCCACCGCCAGGCCGGTGCGCGCAGTGACAATCTCACCGCGTTGGCGCTGGAATGGCAACCACTGCAAAAGTCGATTGACGATGCGCGTACCGACCTCGACGACGCGACCGGCTGGGTCTGCGAAAGCTCTGCGCCCGCCGTGTCGGAGCCCCCGACCGACTTGGACACCGACGAGTTGATTGCGGCCATCACCGTGTTGCGCGACAGCTTCGGTCCACCTGTTCCCCGGTCTCCCCTGGCGACAGTTGAATAATTTTTATGTAAACGAGTTCACCCATGACACTTGCCTCCCGCCTCCACCGCGCCCCCGACGCCTTGCGTCCGGTCACCATCGCCCGCGGCTATACCGCCCATGCTGAAGGGTCGGTACTGATTGCTTTTGGCGGCACCAAAGTCCTGTGCACCGCCTCGGTGGAAGAGCGCGTTCCGCCCCACAAGCGCGGCAGCGGTGAGGGCTGGGTGACCGCGGAATACGGCATGCTCCCGCGCTCGACCCACACCCGCAGCGACCGCGAAGCAGCCAAAGGCAAGCAAAGCGGACGCACGCAGGAAATCCAGCGCCTGATCGGCCGCTCCATGCGCGCGGTTTTTGATTTGCAGGTACTCGGCGAGCGCACGATTGCGTTGGACTGCGACGTGATCCAGGCCGACGGCGGAACCCGCACCGCAGCCATCACCGGCGCTTTTGTCGCTGCCCAGGACGCGGTGAGTTGGCTGCTGCGCCAGGGCAAGATCACGCAGTCGCCCATCAAGGAGGCGGTGGCGGCGATTTCGGTGGGCATTGTTAAGGGCGTGCCGCTGCTGGATCTGGAATACACCGAGGACTCCGCCTGCGACACTGACATGAACGTGGTGATGACGGGTGCGGGCCATTTTGTGGAAGTGCAGGGCACGGCCGAGGGCGCGGCCTTCACACGTTCTGAGATGCAGGCGCTGCTGGATTTGGCTGATAAAGGCATTGGCGAATTGCTGGCCTTGCAACAAGCCGCGCTGGCGCAGCCGCTTCCGGGCCACTGATTCAAAAGATTGAATGCATGCAACTGGTTCTGGCGTCCAACAACCGGGGCAAGCTCGACGAGTTGCAGGACTTGTTCGCGCCGCTGGGTGTGCAGCTCATCGCGCAAGGTAGCTTGGGCGTACCCGAGTCCCCCGAGCCCTACCGCACTTTTGTGGAAAACGCGCTGGCCAAGGCGCGCAATGCGGCGCAGCACACCGGCTTGCCGGCGCTGGCCGACGATGCAGGCTTGTGCGTCAACGCGTTCGGTGGTCTGCCCGGCGTGGACACGGCTTTTTACGCCACCCAATTCGGCTACCCCAAGGGCGACGACAACAACGTGCGCGCCCTGCTAGAGCAGATGGAACACCAGACCGATCGCCGCGCCGCGCTGGTCAGCACGCTGGTGGCGCTGCGCAGCGCCGACGACCCCGAGCCGCTGATTGCGGTAGGCCGCGCTGCTGGTGAAATCACCCGGGAACGGATAGGCCAGAACGGTTTTGGTTTTGACCCGGTGATGTGGGTTCCCGCATTTGGCAAGACCTTTGCGCAACTCGACCCCGCCGTCAAGAACGCCAACAGCCACCGGGGGCAGGCTGCGCAGCTGATGTTGGCCATGATGCGCGAGCGCTGGTTCGCATGATTCCCATCCTGGCGCAGGCTGCTGATGCCGATGCGCAGGCACCGGTGCAAGACCTGGCCGCGCTGATGCGGCCCGGCACCCTGCAATTGCAGGGTTTGCCGCCACTCTCTTTGTACGTGCACATTCCCTGGTGTTTGCGCAAATGCCCTTATTGCGATTTCAACTCGCATGCCCACGCGCCTGGCACGCTGCCGCAAGCTGCTTACATGCAGGCGCTGCTGGCCGACCTGGAAGCCGCGCTGCCGCTGGTCTGGGGCCGGGTGATCCACAGCGTGTTCATTGGCGGTGGTACGCCCAGCCTGTTTGACCCCTCCACGATTGCTACGCTCATTGGCGACATCCGCGCCCGCCTGCGCTTGGCGCCGGACTGCGAAATCACCATGGAGGCCAACCCAGGCACCTTTGAAAAGGAGCGTTTCCGCGACTTTTCCGGGGCCGGGGTGACCCGCTTGTCGATTGGTGTGCAGAGCTTTCACGACGGGCATTTGCAGGCCCTGGGCCGCGTCCATGACCGGGCCCAATCTCTGGCGGCGGTGGAGGAGGCGGCGCAGGCTTTCGCCACATTCAACCTGGACCTGATGTACGCATTGCCCGGCCAGACGCTGGACGACTTGCAGGCCGATCTGGCCACCGCGCTCGCATTTGCGCCGCCGCACCTGTCGATTTACCAGCTCACGCTGGAGCCCAACACCTATTTCGCCACCCACCCACCTTTTTTGCCCAGCGATGATACGGCCTACGACATGCTGGACCACATCAGCGCGGCTGCGCAGACTGCGGGCTTGGAGCGTTATGAGGTCTCGGCCTACGCGCGCCCACATCACGCCTGCTGGCACAACCGCAACTATTGGGAGTTTGGTGATTACCTCGGCGTGGGTGCCGGGGCGCACAGCAAACTCAGCTTCCCCCACCGCGTGATACGCCAGGGCCGCGCCCGCGATCCGACGCTCTACATGCAGCGCGCGCAAGCGGGCGGTGGAAGCGCCACGGTGACGCAAAGCCGCGAGGTGAGCCGTGCGGATTTGCCCTTTGAATTCATGCTCAATGCGCTGCGCTTGAAGGATGGGTTTGCGCTGGCTTTATTCGGCGAGCGCACCGGTTTGCCAGTGAGCGCCATTGCAGCCGGTTTGCGTGCAGGGCAGGAACGTGGCCTGCTAGAGGCGGACCTGGTGCACGTGCGGCCCACGCCGCGCGGATTTGATTTTTTGAACGATTTGCATAGTCTGTTTTTGCCCTGATCGTGCTGCTGCAGCACCTCAGGCGAAGGCTTGCAACACGTTGGCTACGTTCACTCCGACCGCCTCCACTGCATAACCGCCTTCGAACACGATGGCGGTGGGGAGTCCTGCCTTGGCGATGCGTTCGCCCATACGCAGGAAATCTTCGCTGTGCAGCTTGAAGCCGCTGATCGGATCCTGCGCGAACGTGTCCACCCCCAGCGAGAGAACGAGCGCCTGCGCGCCGTAGTCGGTGACGGCACGCAGGCCTTCCTCCAACGCCTGTGACCAAGCCGCATAGTCCGTGCCGCGCGCCAGCGGTAGGTTCAGGTTGGCACCCAGGCCCGCGCCCGCGCCGCGCTCATCCGCGTGGCCGAGATAGAAGGGATATTCGGTGCGCGGGTCGCCGTGGATGCTGGCAAAAAACACGTCTGCCCGGTCATAAAAAATGGATTGCGTGCCATTGCCGTGGTGGTAATCCACGTCCAGCACCGCCACCCGGTCCAGACCCTGGTCGCGCAGATGCTGCGCCGCTACCGCTGCGTTATTGACAAAGCAGTAGCCGCCGAAATAGCCCGCACCTGCGTGGTGTCCGGGTGGGCGCGTCAGCGCAAATGCCACCCGATCGCCTGCCAGCACCGCTGCCGCTGCACTGAGCGCGCAATCGGCACCGCTGCGCGCCGCATGCCAGGTGCCTGCGGTCAGCGGTGTACCTGAGTCAAAGCAATACAGGCCCAGGCGGGCTGAGAAGTTGTCCGGTTCCTGGTCGGTATGAAGTGGACCCCGAATTTGAGACAAGTGTTTAAGTGGGACACTGTCCATAGAAACGGGTAAACCATGAATGAAACCAAGAAGCGCAACACACACCTGCCGGAATTCAAAGCCAAGGTAGGTCTTGAGGCGGTGCGAGGAGTCAAGACA
>CAMAQV010000045.1 GCA_945860595.1 Comamonas sp. lk | reverse complement strand
GGGCGCGCCGGTCTTAACGCTGACTTTCAGCGTGGACCAGCCAGTGGCGCATGTGGCGGTGCGGCTCAACAGCATCTGGCCCGACGGCGCGGTCTCGCGCCTGACCTACGCCGTGGCCAATCTGGGCCATCTGGCAGCCGGTGGCACGCATGAAAAACCGCAGGCGCTGGAGCCGGGCAAAACCTATACGGTACGCATCCAGCTCGACGACACCGCCTGGCGCTTGCCCAAAGGCCACCGCCTGCGGGTGTCGCTGTCCACCAGCTACTGGCCGCTGATCTGGCCCGCGCCCAAACCGGTCACGCTCACGGTGCACACCGGCAAGAGCCATATCGACCTGCCGCTGCGCAAACGCCGCCGGGGTGAGAAAGCCCCCGAATTCGCACCGCCGCAGGCGGCAAAAGCGGTGGAGTTGATCGAGCTGGACGCGCCCTGGCACAAGCGCGAGGTGCAAATCGACCAGGCCACCGGCGAGCGGCGCATGACCATCATCGACGACTTCGGCCGCTCCACGATTGCCGAGCACGGTCTGACCACCTGGGGCTGTGGGCGCGAGTACTACCGCATCCTCCCGCACGATCCGCTCTCAGCCCGCCAGGAATGCCACTGGTCCATGGAAACCGCGCGCGGCGATTGGGTCACGCGCACCGAGACCTACTCCAGCATGACCGCCAGCGCCACGCATTTCCGCATCACCGGGCGGCTGGAGGCCTATGAGAACGGCAAGCAGGTGCTGGTACGCGAGTGGGACGAGTCGGTCAAGCGGCGGCTGGTCTGACGGGCAATTAAGGGCCCTTGGCCCCGTCTGCAAACCAGCGGCCTAACAGCGCCCGTTCTTCCGGCGTGATGCCGGTGGCGTTGTTCATGGGCATGACCTGCAAGACCACGGCCTGTTGGTAGATGGCCTGCGCATGCTGGACGATGTCCTGCGGGGTATGCAGCATCACGCCCTTGTTGGCGAGCTGCGCGTTGTGGCACATCACGCAGCGCTGGGTGACCACGGCTTGCACCTGCGCGAAGCTGGGGGGCGCTTCGGTAGCAGAAGCCGGGGCTTGCGGCGCGGGAGCCAATGCCACCACCACCGCCGCAATCAAGACCACGCCGAGTGCGGCAAATTCCCAGGGCACGCGCCGCCCCTTGAGGAGCGCCTGGTGGCGTGCCACAAAGCTGTGGCGCACCAGCGCGCCCGCCAGCATCAGCGCCACCAAGAGCGCCCAGTTGTGTGGCGCGCCGCTGAGCCAGCCGTAGTGGTTGGAGAGCATGGCGACCAGCACCGGCAGGGTGAAATAGGTGTTGTGCACGCTGCGCTGCTTGCCGCGCCAGCCGTGGATCGGGTCGACCGGCTGCCCGGCTTTGTGCTGCGCAATCACCGTGCGCTGACCCGGAATGATCCAGACCAGCACATTGGCGCTCATGGCCGTGGCCATCATCGCGCCCACCAGCACGAAAGCCGCTCGACCGGCAAACAAATGGCAGGCCAGCGCGCTGCCCAGAACCACCGCCGCCAGCACGCCTGCGCCCACCAGCGCGTCGCCATTTCTCTTCTGCCCCAAGGTGCGGCACAGCGCGTCATAGACAAACCAAAAGGCCAGCAAAAAGCCGATCGAGGCAAAAGCCGCCGCGCCGCCCGAGGACCATTCGTACACCCGCTTATCAACCAAATAGGTACTGGCGTTGAGCAGATAGACCACCCCATACAGCGCAAAGCCGGAGAGCCAGGTGGCATAGCTTTCCCAATAAAACCAATGCATGTGCGCGGGCAGTGTGGGGGGCGCGGGCAGGTATTTTTGCGGGTTGTAAAAACCGCCGCCGTGTACCGCCCAGAGTTCGCCGGTGACGCCCTTGGCTTTCAAGGCCTCGTCCATCGGCGGCGTGAGGTTGTTGTCCAGAAACACAAAGTAAAACGACGCGCCGATCCAGGCAATCGCCACCACCACATGGGTCCAGCGCAAGAGCAGCGCCGCCCATTCCAGCAGATAGGCTTCCACGCTTTAGGAGCCTCGGTAGGTGGAGTAAGACCAGGGCGAGACCAGCAGCGGCACGTGGTAGTGCGCCTGCGCGTCGGCGATGCCGAAATCAATCTGTACCGTGTCCAGAAAAGCCGGGTCTGGCAGCACCACGCCGCGCGCGCGGAAGTAGGGCGCCACCGCAAACAGCAGCCGGTACGGGCCGGCGGCCATGGCGGCCGCATCCAACAGTGGCCCGCCATCGCAACGGCCGTCGTGGTTCAGTGTGAGGGTGCGCAAGGTGACGGGTTGGCCGTTTTCGATGCGTTGCAAGACCACGCCCATCCCGGCAGCAGGGCAGCCGTGCATGGTGTCGAGCACGTGGGTGCTGAGGTGTCCCATGTGGGCTTCCTTTATGGGGTTCGCGGGTGGCGGGGATGAGAACGCATGGTCTTGTCAGTGTAGCGACCCTAAGCCCCGCGCCGGCACCGGATCCCCTAGCCGCTTTACTTTTTGCGACGGTAGTGCGGATCGACGTGTGCCTTGCGCGCGATCCGCTTAACCCGGTTGCAAAGTCTGAGCATGCAGCTTAATGCCCAATGCAGTGGTCACTTTCAGAATAGTCGCAAAGCTCGGATTCCCTTCTCCCGACAGCGCTTTGTAGAGACTTTCCCTGCCCAGGCCTGTATCGCGTGCAAGCTGCGACATTCCCTTGGCACGCGCAATCGTGCCCAGCGCCTTGGCGATGAAAGCTGCGTCATCCCCTGCCTCTTGCAGGCAGGCCTCTAAATACAGCGCCATGTCCTCATCAGTTTTGAGGTGTTCTGCGCTGTCCCATTTTCGTAGCGTGAGAGCTGTCATCGCTTACTCCTTCAATTGACGCGCTAAGTCCTGCGCAATGTGAATATCCTTGGCCTGTGTGGCCTTGTCGCCCCCGGCCAGGAGGATGATGATCTCTGTGCCGCGTACCGTGAAGTACACCCTCAAACCGGGCCCGTGGTGAATACGCATTTCGGAAACGCCTTCGCCCACCGGCTTGTGGTCTCCGAAATTCCCGTCTTGCGCCCGGTCAATACGCACCTGAATCCGTCGGGCGGCTTGTTTGTCCCGCAGGGAGTCAAACCACCTATCGACCGCCGGTTGTGTAGATCGTCCGCATCATCAAGTGTAACATTTGGGATACGAACACCAAGTGACGCGACAGCTTTGTATAGACCCGCTGACTACGGTTCTGAAGTTTCCTGCGCGAGGTTTTTGGGAAAGATGGCTTTAGGCGCGGGCAAGTGTTCGGATAAGTGAATACTTTCTATCCTCTGTTGCCAACCAGCACTGAAACGGCCCAGCAGCGCTGGCTCGAAGCTGACCCTCCAATGCTTCAGCTCATCAAACGTTCGAATCCGCAAACGAAGCCTTGCGCCGGTTCACGTAGTCCAGCACCGCCTCGTCCGCAGCGGGGTCCAAAGGAGGTACTTCGTATTCTGCAAGTTGTTTTTTCCACAGCGCATTGGCGCGGGCGGACAGGTCCAGGCCGCCTTCGGCTTCCCATTGTTCGAAGCTGTTGTTGTCGGTGATGGGCGAGCGGTAAAAGGCGGTTTCGAAATTGGCCTGGGTGTGGGCGCAGCCCAGAAAGTGCTTGCCGGGTCCGACTTCGCGGATCGCGTCCATGGCCTGGCCGTTCTCGCTCATGTCCACGCCAGCCAGAAGGGTGTGCATCATGCCGGCCTGGTCGCAGTCCATGATGAATTTCTCGTAGCCCATGGACAGGCCGCCTTCCAACCAACCGGCGGTGTGCAGCACAAAGTTCACGCCGCCCAGGCAGGTGGGCAGCATGGTGTTGGCCGATTCCGAAGCCGCTTGCGCGTCGGCAATTTTGGAGCCGCACAGGCCGCCGCCCGAGCGGAAGGGCACGCCCAGGCGCCGTGCGAGCGCCGCCATCACGTACAGCACCAGCGCCGGTTCCGGCGTGCCGAAGGTGGGCGCGCCCGATTGCATGGACACCGAGGACGCAAAGCTGCCCAGCACCACCGGCGCACCGGGGTTGACCATTTGCACAAAAGCCATGCCAGCCAGTGCCTCAGCCAGGGTCTGGGCGCAGGTGCCGGCTACCGTCACAGGCGACATAGCGCCGGCCAGGATGAAGGGCGTGATGATGGTGGCCTGGTTGGCGCGGGCGTAGACCTTGGCGGCACCGAGCATGGTGTCGTCAAAGGTCATAGGCGAATTGGCGTTGATCAGGCTGATGCAGACCGTGCGGTTTTTGCCGGTAGCGGGGTCGACAAAGTTTTCGCCGAACAGGCGCGCGGCCATCTCGACCGTGTCCTGCGCGCGCTCGGGCTTGGTGACCGAGCCCATGAAGGGCTTGTCGCTGTACTTCATGTGCGCGTACACCATGTCGAAATGGCGCTTGTTCACCGGCAGATCCACCGGCTCGCAAATCGTGCCGCCGCTGTGGTGGATGGCGTTGGCCATGTAGGCCAGCTTCACAAAATTTTGGAAGTCGTGCAGAGTGGCGTAGCGGCGGCCTTTATCCAGATCGCGCACGAAGGGCGAGCCGTAGGACGGCGCAAACACCGTGTTTTTGCCGCCGATCACCACGTTGTGCGCCGGGTTGCGGGCGTACTGGGTGAATTCACGCGGGGCGCTGGCTTGCACGATGGCGCGGCACATGCCGCCGGGAAAGCGCACGCGCTCGCCGGTGATCTCGGCACCGGCTTTGCGCCAGATGTCCAGGGCTTCGGCGTCATCGCGGAAATCGATGCCAATTTCTTCCAGGATGGTGTTGGCATTGCGCTCGATGGTGGCCAGGCCTTCCTCGTCGAGCACCTCAAAGTAGGGAATTTTGCGCGTGATGTAGGGTACGGATTGGGCGCTGCGGGCCGAGCGCGCAGCCCGTTTGGCTTCGCGGCCTCCGGTGCTGCGGCGGGTGCGCGGGGCGGCGTCGGCTTCTGGCAGGGTCAGGGTGTCGCTCATGGCGTTCTCCAATACGGGCTGTGCGGGGTGTGTGGAGCGAGTATCGGCAGGCCACCGCTTGCGCGACGGTCACTGTGCGACGCGCACTTTCATCTAAACGCCAATTGGCCTGTCGCCCCGGCATCGGGGTGCGTCGTGTGATCGACAATAGAACGCTAGCCCCGGCTCCCACAATTCTCTGGGAGCGCGTGCTCGTATCTGTAAGGCTTTGCGCATGTCTTTGAGCGTTTTCGACCTCTTCAAAATCGGTATCGGTCCGTCGTCCTCGCACACGGTCGGACCTATGAAGGCCGCCGCCATGTTTGTGCGCTCGCTTTCAGCCAGCGGCCTGCTGGCGCGTACGGTACGGGTCGAGGTGCGGCTGTACGGTTCGCTGGGCGCCACCGGCAAGGGCCACGGCACTGACACTGCCGTGTTGCTAGGGCTGGAAGGCCTGATGCCCGACACGATTGACCCCGAAACCATCGCCGCGCGCCTGAAAACCATACGCAAGGACAAAGCAGTGATGATCAACGGTCATACGCGCATCGCGTTCACCGAAAAAACCGATCTGCTGTTTCTGCGCCGCGAAACCCTGTCCTTCCACCCCAACGGCGTGAAATTCCTCGCCTTTGATGCGGAAGGTGTGCAGCTGGACGAGCGCCGCTATTTTTCGGTGGGCGGCGGCTTTGTGGTCTCGCAGGAAGATGCCGACGCCGACCATGCCGCCACCCAGCAAGCCCCGCGCATCGTGGCCGACTCGACCGTGTTGCCGCACCCCTTCCACAGCGGTGACGAGTTGCTGGCGATTGCGGCCAACACCGGCATGAGCATCGCGCAGGTCATGCGTGCCAACGAACATGCTTGGCGCACCGACGCCGAGCTGAATGCCGGGCTGGACGCGATCTGGGACGCCATGAAAGCCTGCGTGGCGCGCGGCATCCGCACCGACGGCCACCTGCCGGGCAATCTGCTGGTCAAGCGCCGCGCTGCCGAACTGCACCGCGCCTTGAGCAGCCACCCCGAAGAGGCGCTGCGCGACCAGCTGACCATCCTCGATTTTGTGAATGTGTACGCCATGGCGGTCAACGAGGAGAACGCCGCAGGCGGGCGGGTGGTGACTGCGCCCACCAACGGCGCAGCGGGCATCGTCCCGGCTGTGATGCACTACTACGAACGCTTTATCTCCGGCGCGAACCAAAACGGCATCCGCGACTTTTTGCTGACCGCCGGTGCCATTGGCTTGCTCTACAAAGAAAATGCCTCGATCAGCGGCGCCGAGGTCGGCTGCCAGGGCGAGGTCGGCGTGGCCTGCTCGATGGCAGCGGCTGGTCTGGCCGCGGTAATGGGCGGCACACCGGCGCAGGTGGAAAACGCGGCAGAAATCGGCATGGAGCACAACCTGGGCCTGACCTGCGACCCGGTGGGTGGGCGGGTGCAAATTCCGTGCATCGAGCGCAATGCCATGGGCTCGGTGAAGGCGCTGAACGCCGCCCGCATGGCCATGCGCGGGGACGGCACGCACTTTGTGTCGCTGGACCAGGTGATCAAAACCATGCGCGACACCGGGCGCGACATGATGACGAAATACAAAGAGACCAGCCGGGGTGGCTTGGCGGTGAATGTGATCGAGTGCTGAGATGTTGAATACCCCCGACGGACGCCCACTGCGTGTAGCGCCTCCCTCCTTGCACGGGGCGATGCCAGTGGCCCGGCGGAGCCGGTTCCACGGCATCTCTAGCTTGGACGTTTTCTTGCGCGGCGTTTTTTTTGGCATACGGAGCGACTGAGTACCTATGAGCAACTTTTCCATCTTCGCCCTGGCGCGCAACGCCATGTCGTACCACGAGAACTGGCAAAAGCAGTGGCGCAGCCCCGCGCCCAAAGCCAGTTACGACGCCATCATCGTGGGCGGTGGTGGCCACGGTCTGGCCACTGCGTATTACCTGGCCAAAGAGCACGGCATGCGCAATATTGCGGTCGTGGAGCGCGGTTGGCTGGGCGGCGGTAACACGGCGCGCAACACCACCATCGTGCGCTCAAACTACCTGTGGGACGACGCCACCCATCTGTACGAAAAGGCCCTGCAACTGTGGGAAGGCCTGTCGCAGGACCTGAACTACAACACCATGTTCAGCCAGCGCGGCGTGATGAACGTGGGCCACTCTTTGCAAGACATGCGCGACATCGAGCGCCGCGTCAATGCCAACCGATTGAATGGCGTAGACGGTGTGGTGCTCACACCCGCGCAAATCAAGGCCATGGTGCCCATCATGAACACCAGCGCCAGCCTGCGCTACCCCGTCATGGGCGCATCGTTTCAGCCGCGCGCCGGTGTGGCCCGCCACGACGCCATCGCCTGGGGCTTTGCCCGCGCCGCCGACCGGCTGGGCGTGGACATCATCCAGAACTGCGAAGTCGTCGGCGTACAGCGCGAGGGCGATCAGGTGGTGGGCATTGAAACCACGCGCGGCGTGATCAAGAGCAAAAAAATCGGCGTGGTCGCCGCCGGTCACAGCAGCGTGGTCGCCAGCATGGCCGGTATCCGCCTGCCGCTGGAGAGCCACCCGCTGCAGGCTCTGGTGTCCGAGCCCATGAAACCGGTGCTGCATACCGTGGTCATGTCCAACGCCATCCATGCCTATGCCAGCCAATCGGACAAAGGCGATTTGGTGATTGGTGCGGGCATCGATGCCTATGTGGGCTATGGCCAGCGCGGCAGTTTCCCCATCATCGAACACACGCTGCAAGCGATTTGCGAGCTCTTCCCCATCTTCCGCCGGGTGCGCATGAACCGGCAGTGGGGCGGCATTGTGGACGTCGCGCCCGACGCCTGCCCCATCATCTCCAAGACCCATATCAAGGGCCTGTACTTCAACTGCGGCTGGGGCACTGGCGGCTTCAAGGCCACGCCCGGTTCGGGCTGGGTCATGGCGCACACGATTGCCCAAGACCGGCCGCATGCGCTGAACGCGGCGTTTGAGCTCAACCGTTTCAACACCGGCCATTTGATTGACGAACACGGTGCCGCAGGCGTTGCGCACTGAACCCGATTCAAGAGAACCACAACGATGCTACTCATTACCTGTCCCTGGTGCGGCCCCCGTGCCGAAAGCGAATTCAGCTGCGGCGGCGAGGCGCACATCGCCCGTCCGCTCGATACCGACGCCCTGACCGATGAACAGTGGGGCGACTATTTGTTCATGCGCAAAAACCCCAAAGGCCTGCACCGCGAACAGTGGTTGCATGCGGCAGGTTGCCGCCGCTGGTTTAACGCCGAGCGCAACACCGTGAGCTACCAGTTCACCAAGTTTTACAAGCCCGGTGAAAACCCGGATGCCTCCCACAGCGCCGGGGGTGCAGCATGAGCGGTCAACGCATCAACGGTCTGGGTGAGCGCCTGGACCGCAGCCGCAGCGTGCGCTTCAGCTTCAACGGCCGCAGCTACCAGGGCTTTGCCGGTGACACGTTGGCCTCAGCCCTGCTGGCTGCAGGCGAGCTGCTGTTTTCGCGCTCCTGGAAATACCACCGTCCGCGCGGCATCGTCACCTCCGGCATTGAAGAGCCGTCTGCACTGGTGCAGCTGGAGCGCGGCGCACACACCATTCCCAACGCCAAGATGCCCGAGGTCGAGCTGTACGACCAACTCGTGGCGGAGAGCGTCAACGGCTGGCCCAATGCATTGGCGCGCTTGTTCAGCATCAACCGCTGGGGCACGCCGCTGTTCCCGGCGGGCTTTTATTACAAGACCTTTATGTGGCCGGCCAAGGCCTGGATGTTTTACGAGCGCTTTATCCGCAAGGCCGGCGGCCTGGGGGAATCGCCGCAGGTCGAAGATGAGGCGACGTATGTGCACCAGAACATCCATTGCGATGTGTTCATCGCCGGTGGCGGCGTGGCCGGTTTGGCCGCAGCCTTGTCCGCAGGCCGCAGCGGCGCGCGGGTGATTCTGGCCGAGTTGCAGCCGCAGCTGGGTGGCGCGGCGCACCGCCAGACCGCCACCATAGACGGCCAATCCGCCCGCGCCTGGGTGCGTGCCGCCGAAGCCGAACTGGCCACCATGCCTGAGGTGCGCATCATCCGCCGCGGTGTGGTCTTCGGGTACCACGACCACAACTTTCTGACCGTTCGTGAGGCGCTCACCGACCACTTGCCCCTGGCCGCTCGCAGTGGTTTTCGCGAACGCTTGTGGCGCGTGCGCGCCAAGCACGTGATTCTGGCCACCGGTGCGCACGAGCGCCCCATGGTGTTCGGCAACAACGATCTGCCCGGCGTGATGCTGTCATCCGCCATGGCCGACTACGCCACGCTGTACGGCGTGCTGGTCGGGCGCGAGATTGTGCTGCTGACCAACAACGACAGCGCCTACGCCGATGCCATGGTCTTGCGCCAGGCGGGTGCCCGGGTCAGCGTGGTCGATGCGCGCGCCGGCAAGGCGCCAGCGGGCGGCTTGGCCGAACAGGCAGCGAATGCCGGTGTGGCCGTGTTGCGCGGCCATGTGCCGGTGCACGCGGGTGGGGGCTTGGCGGTGACCGAGGTCGTTGTTGCCCCCGTGAACGCGGGCACGGCGGGCGATCCGCGCCGCACGCTGCCCTGCGACGCGCTGGGCATGGCTGGCGGTTGGAACCCGGCCATCCATTTGTATTCACACTCCGGCGGCAAAGCGCAGTGGAATGAGGCGCAATGCTGCTTCGAGCCCGGCAGCCGCATCGCCGACCAAACCATTGTCGGCGCGGGCGCTGCCGACTTTGGCGTGGCCAGCAGCTTTCAAGCGGCCAGCCAGGCCGGTGCCCAGGCCGTCAGCGCCGCCGGTTTTGCGGTGCAGTCCAGCAGCTACGCGGTGACCGAGCCCGTGGCCGAGCCGATTACCGCGTTTTGGATTGCTGAGACTGGCGAGCCGGTTTCGCGCCGTGCCAAGGCCTTTATCGACTACCAGAACGATGTGGGCGCGGCTGATATTGAGCTGGCCGTGCGCGAGGGCTTTGAGTCGATTGAGCACATCAAGCGCTACACCGCCATGGGCTTTGGCACCGACCAGGGCAAGCTGGGCAATATCAACGGCATGGCGCTGGCGGCACGTGCGCTGAAAAAGCCCATCGGCCAGGTCGGCACCACCACGTTCCGCCCCAACTACGTTCCGATCACCTTCGGTACGTTTGCGGGCGTGGACCGGGGCGATTTGTTTGATCCTGCGCGCCACACCAGCCCGCACCCCCACCATGTCGCCAGTGGCGCGCCCTTTGAAGACGTGGGCCAGTGGAAGCGCCCGTGGTACTTCCCCAAGCCCGGTGAAGACATCCACCAGGCGGTGCACCGCGAAGTCATGGCCGTGCGTGAAGGCGTGGGCATCATGGACGCGTCCACGCTGGGCAAGATCGATATCCAGGGCCCGGACGCCGCCAAGCTCCTGAACTGGATGTACACCAACCCCTGGCTCAAGCTCGAAGTCGGCAAGGCCCGCTACGGCCTGATGCTCGACGAGAACGGCATGGTGTTTGACGACGGCGTCACCGTGCGCTTGGGCGAAGAGCGCTTTTTGATGACCACGACCAGCGGCGGCGCAGCCCGCGTGCTGGGTTGGATGGAGCGCTGGGTGCAAACCGAGTGGCCCGATATGCGCGTCTACATGACCAGCGTGACCGAGCAGTGGAGCACCTTCGGCCTGGTCGGCCCCAAGGCCCGCGCGGTGCTGGAGAAGGTCTGCAAAGACGTGGATTTGTCGCTGGCGGCTTTCCCCTTCATGGCCTACCGCGAAGGCACGGTCTGCGGTGTGGCGGCGCGCATCATGCGCATCAGCTTTTCCGGTGAGTTGTCGTTTGAGGTCAATGTGCCGTCGCACTATGGCGCTGCGGTCTGGGCTGCGCTGATGGCTGCCGGTGCGGAGTTCAACATCACGCCCTACGGTACCGAGACCATGCACGTGCTGCGTGCCGAGAAGGGCTACATCATCGTGGGCCAGGACACCGACGGTTCGGTCACGCCGCACGACCTGGGCATGGGCGGCATGGTCTCGACTACCAAGGACTTTTTGGGCCGCCGCTCGCTCAGCCGCAGCCACACCGCAGGCCCCAACCGCAAGCAGCTGGTCGGCCTGCTCACCGACGAACCGGCCACCGTACTGCCTGAGGGTGCGCAAATCACCGAAGTGGGTGCAGGTGCGGTCACGCCGGTGCCCATGTTGGGCCACGTGACCTCCAGTTATTTCAGCCCCACGCTCAAGCGCTCTATCGCCATGGCGCTGGTGCGCAACGGCCACCAGCGCATGGACCAAAAAGTGCAGCTGCCGCTGGTCGACGGCCGGGTGGTCAGCGCCACTGTTGTGAGCCCCGTGTTCTATGACCCCGAAGGAAAGCGCCACCATGTCTGAGATGACTTTGCAAAGCCCTCTGGCTCCTATCCTGGGCGCAGGCCCGCGTGCCCTGCAGGTGGACGGCCACGCGGTGGCGCTGGGCGAACTCCCGCTCATGGACATGCTCAATCTGCGTGGCAACCCGCAGGATGCAGCTTTCACCCAGGCGGTGGCTTCTGTCACGGGTCTGGCCCTGCCGCTGCAGGCCAATACCGCCACACTGGGGCCGGGCCGCGCGCTGTTGTGGCTGGGGCCGGATGAATGGATGCTGCAATGCGAGGCCGGTCAGGCTGCGGCGCTGGAACAGGCCTTGCGCGCCGCGTTGGCCGGGCAGCATGTGTCGGTGGTTGAAGTCGGGCATGGTTTCACGACGCTGAGCGTGCAAGGCCCCGGTGCGGGTGCGCTCTTGGCGCGCGGCTGCCCCCTGGACTTCCATCCCCGCGCCTTCCAGGCCGGGCAGGTGGCGCAAACCCATATCGCGCGCACCAATGCCATGGTGCTGTGCCGGCAGACCGGCACGGACTACGCCCTGACCGTGCGGCGCAGCTTTGCGGACTACCTGTTCCGCTGGCTCAGCGCAGCGGCGGGCGCATGAGCCTGCGGCCTTAGGGCAGGGCGCGCCATGGCGTACGCGCTCGGCATCGATACCGGCGGCACTTTCACCGACGCGGTGCTGCTCAATGCGGCGCGCGAAGTGGTCGCCGCCTCCAAAAGCCTGACCACCCGTTTCGATTTGGCGCAGGGCATTGCTGCCTCGCTGGACGGCTTGCCGGCTGAATGGCTGGCGCAGGTGGAGCTGGTCTCCCTGTCCACCACGCTCACGACCAACTCGGTGGTGGAGGGCAAAGGCTCGCCGGTGTGCGCATTGCTGTTGGGCTATGACGCGCATCAAATCAAGACCAGCGGGCTGGTGGACTTGCTGGGCCACGACGCAATCGAGAGCCTGCCCGGCGGCCATGATGCCGGTGGCGTGGCGCTGGCTGCGCTGGACGAAGCCGCCTGCCGCGCCGCAATTGCCAAGCATGCGCCACGGGTTTCGGCTTTTGCGATTTCTGCGACCTTCGCGGTGCGCAACCCCGCCCATGAAATGCAGCTGCGCGCCTGGGTGCAGGAACTCTGCGATGTGCCCGTGACCTGCGGCCACGAGCTGGCCTCCAGCCTGGGCGCACCGCGCCGCGCGCTCACGGCTGCGCTGAACGCGCGCATGATTTCGCACGTCAAAACCCTGATTGACTCGGTGCAGCGCACCCTGGCACAGCGCCAGATTGATGCGCCGCTGATGATTGTCAAAGGCGATGGTTCGCTGATCAATGTGGCCAGTGCCTTGCAGCGCCCGGTCAGCACGGTGTTGTCGGGCCCGGCAGCCAGCGTGTTGGGCGCGTGTGCGCTCAGCGGACTGGACAACGCCATCGTCGCCGATATGGGTGGCACCACCACCGATATCGCCGTGGTGCGCGGTGGCCTGCCAGCATTGAGTTTTGACGGAGCCATGGTTGGCAACTGGCGGCCCATGATTGAGGCGGTCAAGGTCTATGCCATCGGCCTGGGCGGCGACAGCGAGGTGCGCCTGCAAGGCGGCGAGGGTCTGACGATTGGCCCGCGCCGTGTGCTGCCCTTGAGCCTGCTGGTCCACCAGCATCCGCAGTTTCTGGCGGTGCTGGAGCGCCAGCAGAGCGAAATACCGCACGCCAGCCAGATGCGTTTTGCCCAGGCCTTGTCGGCCGATCCTGCGCACCTGGGGCGGCTCAATGATTCTGAGATGCGCGCCTGGGAACGCCTGTGCCAAGGCCCCGTGGACCTGGAGGCCGCCAATATGCACGACCGCGACCTGGCCCGCGCCGTGGCGCGGCTGGAGCGCAAAGGCCTGGCGATTTACACCGGGTTCACACCCAGCGACGCCGCCCATGTGCTGGGTATGTCCGCGCACTGGAGCGCTCCGGCCGCCGTGTGCGCCGCGCGCATTTGGGCGCGCCAGATGCGGCATATGTACGGCCTGGGCAAGTGGCCGCTGGGCGACGCGGTGGCGCCCGCGCGCGATGTGGTGGCCAAAGTCACCGACACGATTTGCCAGAAGCTGATTGAGGCCGGGCTCAACGATGCGGGCCAGATGAACGAGGCCAATGCCGGCAAGGTCGCCGCGCTTTTGACTGCGATGGCGCTGGGCCGTAACGGCCCTGCTGCCAATGCCAATGCCAATGCCAATGCCAACGCTGCCGCTGCCGCTGCCGCGCATACGCCCGGCGCAGCTGGTGTGCAGCAGCCGGTATTTGCCTTGCAGTTCTCGCCCGATCTGCCTTTGGTGGGCGTGGGTGCTCCGGCAGGCAGTTACTACCCGGCAGTGGCCCGTGGCCTGGGTGTGCAGCTGGTGGTGCCGCCGCATGCGCACGTGGCCAACGCGGTGGGTGCCGTGCTGGGGCAGGTGGCGCAGCGGGTGCACATGACGGTGACCCAACCGGTGCGCGGCACTTTCAAGGTGTTCACGCCCGACGGCCCCCTGGATTTCCGCGTGCTCGACGAGGCGCTAGCCCACGCCCGCACTTTGGCCGCTGACGAGGCGCGCGCGCGCGCCCTGGCCGCAGGTGCTGCGACTGTAGAGCTGTCCTTCGGGCAGATGGATAACCGGGTCGAAAACGAGATCGACGGTGACGTGTTTTTCGAGTCCACAGTCAGCGTGACGGCCTTCGGCCCACCGCTGCGCAAAAAGGTGTCCCCGTAAATGCCGACCCGTGCAGCACTGGCAGCGGCCTTGCTTCCCCACGGTCTGCATGTGCGCGGTGGCTTTCGCCCGGAACCCTCCGACGGCCTGCGGCTGGCCGATGGCAGTCCGGCGCTTGTGCTGTGGCTGGTGGGCAATGTGGGCGGCTCTTTGTGGGACGCTTTTGCGGCCTCATCGTTTGCGCGCGACGGGCTGCCCGACCCGCTGGACCGCTGGAGCCGCCAGGTCGGCGCTGCGCTGGCGCAGCAATGGGGCGGGCGGGCGCTGTATCCCTTCAGCGGGCCGCCGGAGCAGCCGGCTTACCACCCGTTTCAAAAATGGGCAGCGCGCAGCGAAGCGGTGCACCACAGCCCGCTCATGCTGCGCATACACCCGCAACACGGTCTGTGGCATGCCTACCGCTTCGCCCTGATTTTTTCGGCGCTAGACGACGCGGACCGAGCTGACTTGCGCGCCCAACAGGACCAGCAGCAGAGTCCGCAGCAGGAAAGCCCTTGTCTGCGTTGTGTGGAGCAACCGTGCTTGACAAGCTGTCCGGCTGATGCCTTCGACGGACAGTCTTTTGCGGTCGCGGCCTGTGCCAGCCACCTGCACACCCCTGCTGGACAGTCCTGCATGCAGGGTGGATGCAGGGCCCGCAATGCCTGCCCGGTAGCCGCCGGTTTGCGCTATTCGCCATCGCAAGCGGCGTTCCATATGGCGGCCTTCGCACGGGCGCGGGGCTAGGCTGTGTTGCCCGCAAAGCCTTCTCTTGCGCATACGCGCCGCTGCGCTATGCCGCGTCTTGCCATAGCGCCCTGGACTCGGCTTGTCGCAATCTGTCTGGCGGTGTCCCTGGCGGCGTGTGCCCACCGTGCGCCGCCTGCCTCTGCGCAACGGCCCTCCGACACCAGGGTGTGGACAGCGCAGCACATCGCCAGCTGGCAGCCGGTGAAGCTGCCGGGCAAAAACCCGACTGCGTACGGGCTGCAGCAGCGGGATGGGCGCTCAGCGGTGCACGCCAAAGCGGAATCCGCGGTCAGCATGCTGCGACAGCCGCTGCGGGTCGAGCCCCAGAACCTAGGGGTTGTGGAATTTGCGTGGCAGGTACCCGCCTTGCTGGACGGAGCCGATGTCGGCCAGCGCCACAGCGACGACTCCCCGGCCCGCTTGGTGCTGGCCTTTGATGGCGACCGCAGCACTTTTTCTGCCAAGAACGCGATGCTGAGTGAGCTGTCGCATGCGATCACGGGTGAGCCCTTGCCCTATGCAACGCTGATGTACATCTGGTGCAACACCCGCCCGGTTGGTACCGTGGTGCACAACCCGCGCACCGACCGCATCCGCAAACTGGTCGTGGCCTCGGGGCCGCAGCAGCTCAACCAGTGGCTGCACTTCCGGCGCGATATCCGGGCTGATTTTGAGCTGGCCTTTGGCGAGGCACCCGGAGCCTTGCTGGGCATAGCCGTGATGACGGACAGCGACAACACCCGGTCCACCGCGCAAGCCTGGTACGGCGACATTGCCTTGCGCTAAGCGTCAGGACTTGGCCTGCACCAGCGCCGCTATGGCGTCGAGCGAGTCCACTTTTTCCACATCGAATTCCAGGTCTGAAAAACTGAGCTGGAAGCGGCTTTCCAAAAACAGAATCAGGTTCATCATGGAAAAGGAATCCAGCCTGCCGCTCAAAAACAGCGAGTCGCTATCGGTCATGTCCTGGGTGTCGCCATGTTGGCGCAGCGCATCTAGCAGGTAGTGGCGCAAGGTGTCACAAACTTCGGGGTTCATAGAGGTATTCCGGTGGGGAGACCGAACAGCGAAAGCAAAAATTGCAGCCGCTGCTCAAAGCTATGGTCGCGCGTCCCGTCTGAGAATACACGCAGCAAGACGACGAAAGACCAGACAAACAAGAATGCGTAGATGCGCCCGGCCAGTGTGGACGAGGGCCGGTAGCCCATAGAGGCGCGCACCTGTGACAGTCCCACACCGACTGCCAGGACAAAGCTGTAAAACAGGTAGCTGCTAAAGCTGCTGACTGCACTCCACAAACCGTCCACGGCGATCAGCTGGATGTCGGCCATGAAATGCCACAGCGCATTGCCCACACCCGCCGCCATGAAGGTGGCCGTGAACATGCGCAGGCGGGGGTGTTGCTTGAATACCTTGAAAAAAGTGGGGATGAAAAACAGATCAACCAGGATTTCCTTGAAATAAAAATGGAAACGGTTGAAGTACTCCATCAGCGTGCGCGATTCCAGCGGCCGCCACGATCCGCGTGGCAAGCGGTAACCGGTCATGCGCGCCAAGCCGATAAACAGATGGGCCCAGATCGCAATTTGCAAGGCATAACGGAAGCTTCCGTAAATCAGAACCGCCCAGCCCGTAGCAATCGGCAGCGGCTGACCCGCGACAAACGCGTCGATGGCATGGATCAGGCGAGGCAGCGTCAAATAGTCGCTGAAAAACCAGGTCAGCGCCTGGCTGATCAATAGCAACACGTTGGCCCACAGAAGCAGTTTGACGCCTTTGATCTGCGTGATCGCTTGTTCCCGTGGCAGTGCAGAGTAATGCTTGCGCAGGTAAGCCGTCCCTTTACCAAAGGGCAGGTAGTAGTGGCTCCAAAATGGCCGTTGAACCGCCAATTGCATGGCAGGCGGGTCAGCGGCACGGCCGCGCAGGTCGGCAATGGCCAGCGGAAAAAACCAGACAAAGGGTGTGAACACCACCAGAAGAGACCACACCAACACGCGCAGCAGGCCGTGGTCCACCTGTGGCGCAGAAAGCACCAGCAAAGCCGCCTCCGCGCCGAGCATGCAGACAAACGGCCGCCGTGCCAGCAGGCAGGCAGGATGGCGGATCACGAATTGCATGGCTAGCCACAGCCCGGCCATCAGAACCAGCAGCGCGCCGACGGCCAGTGTTTCGGCGCTCAGCTGCGTCCAATGTTCCTGCTCGATCACGTAGCCGATTTTTTCGGCGAAGTCGTTGTCGTCCCGTACTGCTTCGAACAAGGTCAAGCCCCAACTGGCGGCCAACAGGATCCGGACCCGCTGATCGGCAAATTGCGTCGCCGCCCAGGCCGCTGCCACCGAAAGCGCCGCAGCCCACACGCTGAGCAGCGGCAGGGTGGCGATAAAAGCAAGGGCATACAGGCAGGCCCTGCCGGTATGGGTTTGGGCAAATGCCACCACGCGCGGCGACTGTTCCACGCCAAGCCACCGGCGCAGTGAGTCGCCCTGCGCGGGGCGGCCGACCGGTGCCGGGTGTGCCGCGGCCACAGTGCTCATACGGTTTCGGCTTGCAGCGCGGCCAGCAGCGCGCGCCGGTCCACTTTGCCGCTGGTGTTCAGGGGCACCGTATCCAGCGACAGGATGCGGTTGGGCACCATGTAGGCGGGCAGGCTGCGCTTCATGCGCGTGATCACAGCGGCCGGGTCCAGGGCGTGCACGCCGGTGCGCGCCACAAAACCGACGCTGCCTCTGGCGATGCCGTCGACCACCGGCCAGGCCACTGCGGCCACCAGATCCACGCCGCTGGCGCTGCGCAAATGCGTTTCGATTTCCTCCAGCTCCACCCGGTAGCCCATGATCTTGACCTGGTTGTCGATCCGCCCCAGGCAGTGAAATACGCCGGCCGCATCGCGCATGGCCAGGTCACCGCTGCGGTACCAGCGGGCGCCCTCGCGCACCGGAAAGCGCTGAGCGGTCAGTTCCGGCGCGTCCAGGTATCCCAGCGCCAGCTGCACTCCGCCAATCGCGAGCTCACCGGTGTGTCCGTCGGGGACAGGCTGCCCCTGTTCATCGACTACGGCGGCAGTGCAACCCGGCAGAACCTGGCCGATCGCGACCACACCGCGCCCCTCGGTGACCACAAAGGGCTCGCGCTGGATCATGCAAAACACCGTGGCTTCGGTGGGCCCGTAGAGGTTGACGATGGTGCTGTGCGGCGCTGCGCTGTGCCACGTCTGTACCGTGCTCTCGGGTAACTGTTCGCCGCCGAAAACCGTCAGGCGCAGCGATGGCAGGCTGCCCGGTGCCAGGGTCTTGAGCTGCGCCAGCATCCCGGCCAGCGATGGAACCGAATTCCAAACCGTCAAGGCGTTGGCGCGCGCGAACTTCACGGCGTTCATCACCTGTGTGGCTGGTAGCAGGTAGAGAGCGGCGCCTGCCTCCCAGGTCGCATACATGTTGTGTACTGAAAAATCAAAGCCCAGCTCGCAGGTCTCCAGCGCGCGGTCGCTGGCGCGCAACTCCAGTGTGCGCGTGATCGATGCGGCGTAGTGCCGCGCCGATGCCACCGAAACCATCACGCCTTTGGGCAGGCCGGTGGTGCCAGAGGTGAAGATGATGTAGGCCGGATCGTCCGCGGCCATGGCAGGGGGTGCGGTGATCTCGACTGCGGGCAGCTTGCAGGCTTGCAGGATCTGTCCTTCGGGGTGTTCATGCAGTGTGCCCGACGCGTGTGCAGCGCCCTGGCACACCACCAGCGGTGGGCAGGCGCGCAGCAGTTCAGGGCTGAGGAGTTTGGCGGCATCGCCCGCCACGATCAGCGCATCGAGTTGGCACTGCGCCAGGATGGCCAGCATGCGGTCCTGGGGTAGCTTCAGGCCGATGGGGACATAGGTCGCACCCGCCCAGCACGCGCCGAGCATGGCCGTCAGGGCGTCCCGGCTGCGCGAACCCAGAATGCCCACACGCGGTGGTCGGCCCGACGGGGATCGCCACGCGGGTGCGGTCCGCAAACCCTGGGCCAGGCCCGCTGCCGCCTGCGCCAAGCCCGCATAGCTGGTGCTTTCTCCCTGGAAAACCAGGGCGGGGGCTTCGGGCTGACTCAGGCTGTGCCGGTATACGGCGCAGGCGATATTCGCGATGTCGTGCATGCAGTGATAGCCGGGGTGTTCATTCCCCGGTCGGTATCCAACGGTTATGGGAGCGCCGAGCAAGCGCCGGCGGATTCTCCGCCTTTTTTACCGCAGCGATGGCGTGGCGGACGCCAGCGTGTGTTCGACCCAGCGCGCCGTGCCCAGCAGCGGCCCGTCCTGGCCGAAGGGCGCTACCAACTGCAAGCCCACGGGAAGGCCTGCGTGCGAACGGGCCACCGGCAGCGTGATGGCGGGCAGGCCCAGAAAGCTCCACAGCGCGCAAAACAGCGGGTCGCCCGTGAAGCCCAGGCCGTGCGGCGCTTCTCCGGTGGCGGGCACCGTCAGCACCGCGTCGAACCCTTGCAGTTGGACGGACGCATCTGCGCGCAATTGGTGCTGCAGCGCACGCGCGCCGATGTACTCAAACGCCGAGCGGGTGCTGCCTTTCGCCACCATCTCATGGATGTGCACACTGCACAAATCGGGGTGCTGGGCGACATGCTGCTGGTGCACGTGTCCGCCCTCGCACTGGACCAGACAGTCCATGGCCTGCAGCGCATCCCAGTAGGCCTGGGGCAGGGTATGGGTTTGCACCACGGCGCCCGCAGCACGCAGTTGGTCCACCGCCTGCTGCATGGCCTGGTTTTGCTCGGCGCTGACCCTGTCATCAAAAGGCGTTTGCAACCAAGCCAGCCGCGGTGCGCTTCGGGTGGGTAGACCGGTTTGGCTGTCCATCGGAACTGCGGGGACGACCGTGCTGTCGGGTTCGGCAGCGCTCTGGTTGCGCAGCAGGTTGAAGGCCAGGGCGACATCGTTGACACAGCGGGCCAGAAAGCCCACATGGTCTAGCGCTCCGGAGACCGGGAACGCACCCTGGCGCGGCACCGCGCCGAAACTGGCTTTGAAGCCCACCACGCCGCAATACGCTGCCGGGCGGATGACCGAGCCATAGGTCTGTGTGCCCACAGCCAGGGGCACCATGCCCGTGGCCACGGCCGCCGCCGAGCCGCTGGACGACCCGCCCGGTGTGTGTTCCGGGTGGAAGGGGTTGACGGTAGGGCCGTTCTTGCGCCAGGCGAATTCGGTGGTGACGGTTTTGCCGCATACCACCGCGCCGAGTTGCCGCAGGGTGCTGACGATGGCGGCATCCTGCGCGGGTCTGTGGGCGGCGTAGATCGGTGAGCCGTAGGTGGTGACAAATTGGGCGGTGTCGATCAAGTCCTTGACGGCCACCGGGATGCCCGCCCAGGGGCCGGTGCAGGGCGCAGCGAGCAAGTCGGCTGTTGGCATGCGCGACACAAATGCGTGCAGCGCCGGATCGAGTTGATCCGCGATGGCGGCGCACTGGCGCAGATAGTACTGCGCTGGTAGCGTGC
>CAMAQV010000044.1 GCA_945860595.1 Comamonas sp. lk | reverse complement strand
ACCGGGTGCTCCACTTGCAGACGGGTGTTCATCTCCAAAAAGTAAAAGCTCTGGTCTTTGCCGACCACAAATTCCACGGTACCTGCACTTTGGTAGTCCACCGCCTTGGCCAGCGCAACCGCCTGCTCGCCCATGGCTTTGCGCGTGGCGTCGCTGATAAAGGGCGACGGTGCCTCTTCAATCACTTTCTGATGGCGGCGCTGGATCGAGCATTCGCGCTCATTCAGGTACAGCACGTTACCGTGGGCGTCACCGATCAGCTGGATCTCGATGTGGCGCGGCTCTTCGACAAATTTTTCGATGAATACGCGGTCGTTACCAAAGCTGTTGCGCGCCTCGTTGCGGCAGCTGGTGAAGCCTTGGAAAGCCTCTTTGTCGTTGTAGGCCACGCGCAGCCCCTTACCACCGCCGCCCGCGCTGGCCTTGATCATGACGGGGTAACCGATACCTTTGGCAATCTCGACTGCGCGCTCGGGCAGTTCAATCGCATCGTTGACGCCGGGAATGCAATTCACACCCGCTTTGCCCGCCAGCTTTTTGGACTCGATCTTGTCGCCCATGGCGGCAATCGAATGGTGTTTGGGGCCGATGAACACAATACCCGCTTCCTCGCAGCGCTTGGAGAACTCCGCGTTCTCGCTCAGAAATCCGTACCCCGGATGGATGGCCTGCGCGCCGGTAGATGTGGCGGCGGCGATGATCACATCGGCCAGCAAATAACTCTCGCGGCTGGGCGGCGTGCCAATGCGCACGGCCTCGTCGGCCAGCGCCACATGGCGCGCGTCTTTGTCCGCATCGGAATACACCGCCACCGTTTTAATACCCATTTTGCGGGCGGTAGTGATGACGCGGCAGGCGATTTCGCCGCGGTTGGCAATCAGAATTTTTGTAAACATTATTGTTTTCTCACGTTACTTGGCTAGCAGCTTTGAAAGCCGCCTCTTAACTTTGCTGAGCCCGCTGGGGCCACGGCGTATCCGTCTCCGCGAATGTCCTCCGCCTGCTTTGCAGGCTCCCCCTTAATTTGGCAAAACCCCAAGTCCACGCTGCGACGGACACACCGTGTCCCCAGCTGCGAAAGGACGTTTCTTATCCGCGAGGCCTCAACATGCCCCTGGATCGGGATGCCTGGGCGTTTTGCGTAGGTAAAGGAGGAGGCCGAAGGCCGGGGGACACGGAGCAAAACGCTCAGGCAGCCCGATCCTGCAACGGCAGGGGCCTTTAAGAATTCTGCACAACTCATAACGGAATGTTCCCATGCTTACGCCATGGGTTTTCTAACTTCTTGTCTTTCAACATGACGAGCGACCGACAAATACGTTTACGGGTTTCGGCAGGCAGGATCACGTCGTCAATAAAACCACGCGCACCGGCCACAAAAGGGTTGGCAAAGCGCGCTTTATATTCAGCCTCTTTGGCAGCTAACTTCTCCGGATCGCCCTTGTCTTCACGGAAGATGATCTCCACCGCGCCCTTGGCGCCCATCACCGCAATCTCCGCATGCGGCCAAGCGAAGTTGACATCGCCGCGCAGATGCTTGGAGGCCATCACGTCATACGCACCGCCATAAGCCTTGCGCGTAATGACGGTGATTTTGGGCACCGTGCATTCCGCATAGGCGTATAACAATTTGGCGCCATGTTTGATGATGCCGCCGTATTCCTGCGCGGTGCCGGGCATGAAGCCGGGCACGTCCACAAAAGTGATCACCGGGATATTGAAGGCATCGCAAAAACGCACAAAGCGCGCCGCCTTGATCGCGCTCTTGATGTCCAGGCAACCGGCCAGCACCAGCGGTTGGTTGGCGACGACGCCTACCGTCTGGCCGTCCATGCGGGCAAAACCGATCAGGATATTTTTGGCGTAGTCGGGTTGCAGCTCAAAGAAGTCGCCGTCGTCCACGGTTTTGACGATCAGCTCCTTCATGTCGTAGGCCTTGTTGGGGTTGTCGGGCACCAGGGTATTGAGGCTGGCATCCATGCGGTGCGCCGGATCACCGCTGTGGCGCAGGGGAGATTTTTCGCGGTTGGACAAAGGCAGGTAGTTGTAGAGGCGGCGCACCATCAACAGCGCCTCGACATCGTTTTCAAAAGCCATATCGGCCACGCCGCTCTTGGCTGTGTGGGTCACCGCGCCGCCCAATTCTTCGGCACTCACCTCTTCATGCGTCACCGTCTTGACCACCTCGGGCCCGGTCACGAACATGTAAGAACTGTCTTTGACCATGAAGATGAAATCGGTCAGCGCCGGGGAATACACCGCACCGCCCGCCGACGGCCCCATGACCACGCTGATTTGCGGCACCACGCCGCTGGCCAACATATTGCGCTGGAACACTTCGGCATAACCGCCCAGTGAGGCCACACCCTCTTGGATGCGCGCGCCGCCCGAGTCGTTCAGACCGATCACCGGTGCGCCGACCTTCATGGCCTGGTCCATGATCTTGCAGATTTTTTCGGCGTGTGTTTCTGAGAGCGCACCGCCGTAGACAGTGAAATCCTGGCTGAACACAAAAACCAGGCGGCCGTTGATCATGCCGTAGCCGGTCACCACACCGTCGCCAGGAATCTTGTTGTCCGCCATGCCGAAATCGGTGCAGCGGTGCTCCACAAACATATCCCACTCTTCGAAGGTGCCCTCATCCAGCAGCACCTCGATACGCTCGCGCGCGGTCAGCTTGCCTTTGGCATGCTGGGCATCAATCCGGCGCTGACCGCCGCCTTGGCGGGCCAGCTCGCGCTTGGCCTCCAGTTGTTCAAGAATGTCGTGCATGGGGGTGCCTTTCTGTCAAAAATAAATACATCACTGCCCGGCCTCCAGCAGCATGCGGGCTGCGGTAGACGCGGGCAGCTGCCCGGCGCGGACCTCGTCGCTGAGCCGGGGCAACAAGGCAGCGACCACAGGCTGGGACTTGAAGCGCTGCTTGAGGCCGGCGTCAATCCGCTCCCACATCCAGGCCAGGGCCTGGCTCTGGCGACGGCTGGCAAAGCGGCCATTCGCCGTTTGCAGGGACTTGAATTCCTGAACAGCCGTCCAGAATCCGTCCACACCCTGCTCCAGCAGCGCGCTGATCTGAATCACCCGGGGATGCCACTGGCTGTCCACGTGGTGCATATGGGACGGGTTGCCGTGCAAGCCCAACAGGCGCAAGGCGCTGCTGATCTGCGCCTGGGCACGGGTGGCTGCGTCCGGATCGAGATCGGCTTTGTTGATCACCACCAGATCGGCCAGTTCCATCACGCCTTTTTTGATGGCCTGCAAATCGTCGCCCGCGTTGGGCAGTTGCAGCAGAACAAACATGTCCGTCATGTGCGCCACGGCGGTCTCCGACTGGCCCACCCCCACGGTTTCCACGATCACCACATCAAACCCGGCGGCTTCGACCACCAGCATGGCTTCGCGGGTTTTTTCGGCTACGCCACCCAGCGTGCCGCTGGCCGGGCTGGGGCGGATATAGGCCTGCGGCGCCACACTCAGACGTTCCATGCGGGTTTTATCCCCCAAGATGGAGCCGCCTGAGACGCTGCTCGACGGGTCCACCGCCAGCACCGCCACGCGGTGGCCTTGGCCGATCAGGTACAGCCCCAAGGTTTCAATAAACGTGCTTTTCCCCACCCCCGGCACGCCACTGATGCCCAGACGGAATGAACCACCGGTAAACGGAAGCAGCGCGGTGAGCAAAGCGTCGGCCTGCGCGCGGTGGTCGGCGCGGGTGGATTCGAGCAGGGTGATGGCTTTGGCCATGGCACGGCGCTGCGCAATCAGGTCTGTACCCCGCAGGTCTGGCAACAAATCGATGGTTCCGCTTGCCATCACAAGATTTCAAACGCCCGGCCATCAGCCAAACGGTAGCGGGAAAAGTCACGCACGTCCAAGGTCATGATGCGGGTCACGCCGGTCTGCTCCGCCAGCCAGACCAGCGAGGCATCGGCCAAATCCATCTCCGAGCGCGGCGCTTGCGTGTAGCGGTGCATCAGGTCAGCGAAGTCACTCAGCTCATCTTGGGCGAATGGATACACCGCGATGGCCCCTGCTCCCAGCCAGCGCAGCAAGGTGTAGCGCTGCGGGGGTGGCACCATATAGCTGGCTTCCGTCACGCACGGCCAAGTCGTCGACAACGACCAATGCTCCTGCGCACCTTGGCGCAAGAGCTTTTGGTAGTGCACAGACCCGGACTGCTTGCCGCTGAACGCCGCCACCATGGCGCTCGCGTCAATCAGCGCTGCTGCCATGTTTGGCCCTAAGACGCTCTAGGAGCAGCGCCCGCGAAGCGTCGGTTTCGTAAGGCTGCTCCCAGCCCTCATAGGCTTTGGCGACAGCTGCATATTCAGGGCGATTCTCTTCCGCCTTCAAAGCAAGCATCAATTCATACGGATTTTTGCGCCCCAGCGCGCGCTCCACCGCGTCGATGATGAACTGGGATTTGGTCACGCCTTGGCGCTTGGCAGCCTGCTCCAGCTGCTTTTCCAGCAAAGGGTCCATGCGAACGGAAACAGCCATGGTGCACTCCAGTTGAAATACGGTATTACAGTATAACGAACAGGGTTTCAGGCGGCCAGTGCCTTGCTGATCTGCGCCAGCACGTCCTTGGCACTGACCGGAATCGGCGTGCCCGGGCCGTAAATGCCTTTGACGCCGGCCGCATACAGAAAGTCGTAATCCTGGCGCGGAATCACACCGCCCACGAAGACGATGATGTCGTCGGCGCCCTGTTTTTTGAGCTCGGCAATGATGGCAGGCACCAGCGTTTTGTGACCCGCCGCAAGGGTGGATACGCCGACCGCGTGCACGTCGTTTTCGATGGCCTGGCGCGCGCATTCTTCGGGCGTCTGGAACAGCGGCCCCATGTCCACGTCAAAACCCAGATCGGCAAAGGCGGTAGCCACCACCTTGGCACCCCGGTCGTGGCCGTCCTGGCCCAATTTGGAAATCATCACGCGGGGGCGGCGACCCTGGGCATCGGCAAAGGCGGCGATGTCGGCTTTGAGCGCGTTCCAGTACTCCATGGTGTCCCCGTTGGTGGTGTCGGTATCAAAGGCAGCGGCATACACACCCGACACTTTGTGCGTGTCGGCGCGGTGGCGGTCAAAGGCTGCTTCCAGCGCATCACTCACCTCGCCCACCGTAGCCCGCAAGCGCATGGCTTTGATCGACAAGTCGAGCAAATTGCCTTCGTTGTGGCCGGCGGCGTAGGTCAGCGCGTCCAGGGCAGCTTTAACGGCGGCGCTGTCGCGGCTGGCGCGTATGGTTTTCAGGCGGGCAATCTGGCCCTCGCGTACCGCCACGTTGTCGATATCGCGCGCCTCGATAGCGTCCTCGCTTGTGAGCTTGTATTTGTTGACGCCCACAATCACGTCTTTGCCACTGTCGATACGGGCCTGTTTTTCCGCTGCGGCAGCCTCAATCTTCAGCTTGGCCCAGCCGCTGTCCACGGCCTTGACCATACCGCCCATGGCGTCGACTTCTTCGATGATTTTCCAGGCGGCGTCCGCCATGTCCTGCGTCAGCTTTTCCATCATGTAGCTGCCGGCCCACGGGTCGATCACGCTGGTGATGTGGGTTTCTTCCTGGATGATGAGCTGCGTGTTGCGCGCAATGCGCGAGCTGAACTCGGTGGGCAGCGCAATGGCCTCGTCAAAGCTGTTGGTGTGCAGGCTTTGCGTGCCGCCAAACACCGCTGCCATGGCCTCGATGGTGGTGCGCACCACGTTGTTGTAGGGGTCTTGTTCGGTCAGGCTCCAGCCGCTGGTTTGGCTGTGGGTGCGCAGCATCAGGCTTTTCGGCGATTTGGCCCCAGAGGCTTGCATGATGCGGCACCACAACAGGCGCGCCGCACGCATCTTGGCAACCTCTAAATAGAAGTTCATGCCGATGGCCCAGAAAAAACTCAGGCGGCCGGCAAATTCATCCACGTCCAGCCCGGTGTCAATCGCGGTCTTCACGTATTCCTTGCCGTCGGCCAGCGTAAAAGCCAGTTCCAGGGCCTGGTTGGCCCCGGCTTCTTGCATGTGGTAACCCGAGATCGAAATCGAGTTGAACTTGGGCATGTTTTTGGCCGTGTAGCCAATGATGTCGCCAATGATGCGCATGCTGGGCGCCGGCGGGTAGATGTAGGTGTTGCGCACCATGAACTCTTTCAGAATGTCGTTCTGAATCGTTCCCGATAGTTGGTCTTGGCGCACGCCCTGCTCTTCCGCTGCCACGATGTAGCCCGCCAGTACCGGCAGCACCGCACCGTTCATGGTCATGGACACGCTTACCTTGTCGAGCGGTATCTGGTCAAACAGAATCTTCATGTCCTCGACCGAGTCAATGGCCACACCGGCCTTGCCCACATCGCCAGTTACGCGCGGGTGGTCGGAGTCATAGCCACGGTGGGTCGCCAGGTCAAATGCGACCGACACGCCCTGCCCTCCGGCGGCCAGCGCCTTGCGGTAGAAGGCGTTGGATTCTTCCGCAGTTGAGAAGCCCGCGTATTGGCGGATGGTCCAGGGGCGCACCGCATACATCGTGGCTTGCGGCCCGCGCACGTAGGGCGCAAAACCGGGTAGCGTGTTGGTGTACGGCAAGTCGGCTGTGTCGGCAGCGGTGTACAGCGGTTTGACGACGATGCCGTCCGGCGTCGTCCAGTTCAAGGCCGACACATCGGCACCGGGCGCGGATTTGGCGGCGGCGCGCAGCCAAGCAGCGTGGTCGCCCTGCTCGAATGCTGGCCAGGCGGTGGGCGTGGATGGCGATGTGGGTGGCTTGGAACTCATGGCAAATGCTTTCGGATCGGCGATATCGGAAGATGATAGCCAGTATACCCTTCATAATTATGAATTCAAAACCTTATTTTGCCTTACAATCTGCGCCATGCCGTCGTTGTCTCTGGCCCCCCGCGCCCTCTACGAAGAAGTAGCGGAGCTGCTGCGTGAGCGCATTTTCACCAGCCAGCTCGCTCCAGGCAGTTGGATTGACGAGACCCGGCTGGCCGAGGAATACGGCATCAGCCGCACCCCGCTGCGCGAAGCGCTCAAAGTGCTGGCCACCGAAGGGCTGGTGACCATGAAGATGCGGCGCGGCGCCTATGTCACCGAGGTCAATGCCAAAGACCAGGCCGACGTCTACCACCTGTTGTCTTTGTTGGAGTCCGACGCGGCAGGCGTAGTCGCCAGCCGCGCCAGCGAGCGTGAACTACAGGATTTGCAGGCCATACACGCCGAGCTGGCCGCCGCTATGGGCGACACCAGTACGTTTTTTGCCGTGAACGAGCGCTTCCATATGCGCCTGCTGGAGGTCGCCGACAACCGCTGG
Organism: Comamonas sp. lk; assembly: GCA_945860595.1. Classification (GTDB taxonomy): domain Bacteria; phylum Pseudomonadota; class Gammaproteobacteria; order Burkholderiales; family Burkholderiaceae_C; genus Allorhodoferax. The sequence continues at coordinate 13,534 of CAMAQV010000044.1, read as the reverse complement.
CGCGACCAGCTTTGCGCGGACCTGCGCAAGGTGATGAAACTCAACCGCCACAACTCGCTACTGAAGGCCGGTCGTATCCAGGAGTCGTTTCGCGAACACCAGGCCATCATGGATGCGCTGTTGGCGCGGGACGTGCCTCTGGCTACCCAGCGCATGCGGGAGCATTTCAGTGGCGGGCTGGAGGCAGCCGCCTAAGGATGCTGCGCCAGCTTGGCCGCATCCGCCGCCTGGCCGCGCTCATCGCGGATCAAATACAGGCCACTCAAGATGACGATGCAACCGCCTCCCAGCGTGTAGGCATCCGGCGTGGTGTTCCAGATCAGGAAGTCGATGGCGATCGCCCAGGCCAGGGCGCTGTACTCAAAGGGCGCAACGCTGGCAGTCTTGCCGTGCTTGAAGGCGTAGGTGATCGCGACCGTGCCGCCAAAGCCGGTGATACCCATCATCGCGATCAAGGGCCAGTGAACCGGTTGAACCGGTTGCCAATCGGGTAGCGCCAATGCGCTGGCCCCGGCGGCCATGAAAAACGTAGTCCAAAACACCACGCTGGCGGTGCCTTCGGTGCGGGTGATGATGCGGGCGGTCAGCACCGTTCCGCTGTAGCACAGGGATGACACCAGAATCGCCAGTGCGCCCCAGGACGCCATGCTGTCGCCGCCCGGGCGCATGGCGATCAGCACGCCACACAGGCCGATGCCGATCGCAATCCAGTGCGCCCTGCGGGCCGGCTCTTTGAGCAAAGGCACCGCCAATGCCGTGACCACTAAAGGCGAAATAAAAAACACCGTATAGGCCTCGGCAATGGCCAGGTGGCCGATTCCCAAGGAAAAACTGCACAACATGCCCACATTGAGCACCCCGCGCAGCAGGTGCATGGGCCAGCGCACCTGCACCAGGGTGCGCAGCGGAACCTGCCAGGCAATGTAGGCGCACACCAGCGGAAATGCCGCCAAACCGCGCAGCGCTGCAACCTGCAAAGGCGGGTAGGAGCCGGTGAGTCCCTTGAGGGCAGCGTCCATCAATGAGAAGCAGCCGACCGCGGCCAGCATCGCCAGAATGGCGCGCAGTGAAGTGGACAGGCCGCTCAAGCGCGCGCAGGCTCTTGCAAGACCGCCGGGTCAAAGGGCGCGCGGCTGAACACGGCATGCACCATCGGCGCAAAGTGGGCCAGAGGGGGCGTCGGGTAATCGGGGTCGAAAGAATTCTGGTCGTAGGCCTGGCAAAAATGCTGGCAGCTGTCAAACCAGGGGTGGTCCTGGTAGCGCAATCGGCCATCGCGCTCCTGCCCGAGGTGGTGCGCGTAGTACTGCATTTGAAACAGCGCATGCTTCTCCACCACCCAGGTGACTTCAGCGCGCACATAGGGCCGCAGCAGCGCCGCGGCAAAAGCGGCGTGGTTGGCCGGTGCCAGCTCGTCCCCCATGTCGTGCACCAAGGCGCCGACCACCATGTCCACATCAGCACCGTCTGCCTCGGCCCGCGCCGCACTTTGCAGCGCGTGGGTCAGGCGGTTGACCTTATAGCCGGGCAGCGTATCGGCGGTACGCTCCAAAGAAGCCAGGATGCGCTGGGGCAAGTCGCGCATGTAATCCGCTTCCAAGGCGTGCAGAAATGCATAGTCAGCCTGAGTGCCGTCTTGCATGGCGGTGAAAGCAACATGTTCCATGGCGGTCTCCTGCGGATGTGGGGCGATAGCGGTAGATGCGGAGCTTCAGGGATGAACTTCCTGTGCCTCGATTGTGGCTTGCCGTTTGGCAGCACGCGGGTCGAGCTGCAAGACCACCAGCGAGCTGGCCTCCATGCGCACATAGTCGCTGCTATGGCCCGGGTTGCTGAAGGTGCGGCCTTTGCGGGTGGCGAAAAACCAGACCGCCAGCGCCAGCAAGCCCAGCATCAAGGCAAAGTAGAGCATCAGGCTCTCGGGCCCCAGCACATCCATCAAACCACCGGCTAGTGTCGGCCCGATGGTGGCGCCGATGCCATAAAGCAGCAACAAGCCGCCGGTGGTCTCCAGCACCTCGGACGGGTCAATCAGGTCATTGGTATGCGCCACGCTCAGGCCGTAGACCGCAAACACCAGCGCGCCAAAGGCCACGCCCAGCACGAGCAAGAGGTTTTCAAACTCTCGCGCCAGATAGAAGCCCAAAAACGCGAAGGCACAGGCACCCACACACACCCAGAACAAAACCCAACGCCGGTCGTAGCGGTCTGACAAATGGCCAATCGGCCACTGGAAAACGGCGCCACTCAAAATCGTGATGGCCATGAAGGTCGCGGTACGTCCGTCACTGAAACCCACGCCGTGCCCGAAAACGTTGCCCAGACTGAAGAAGGTGCCGTTGATCAGCCCCGAGCCCATGGACGCCAGCGCGCCAATGGGCGAGACCGCAAACAGGCGGCGCATGCTCAGCGCGGGGGTATCGGTTTGCACCGGTTCGGCAATGGTGGTCATGGTAGTGGGGACCAGGGCAAACGAAAACAAAATCGACGCGAAAGCAAAGGGCACAAAACCAAAGCGGTCACCCGCCAAAATCAGCCACTGGCCCAGCGCCATCGATACGCAGCTGACCGTCATGTACGCGGCAAACACCTTGCCCCGGTCTTCGCTGCCGGCCACGACATTGAGCCAGCTCTCGATCACCATATACAAACCCACGATGCACAGCCCGGTGGTAAACCGCAGACCGCCCCAGAACCAGGGGTTGGTCCACAGCGCGTGCAGCATGGGCAGCGCCGACGCCACGGAAGCTAAAACGGCAAAGGCGCGGATATAGCCCACCCGCTTAATCAGCCGTGGACAGGCATAGGTGCCGTACACAAAACCGGCGAAATAAGCCGACATCACCATGCCGGTGACCAGGCCGGAGAACTGCGCGGTACTGGCCTGCGAGCTGATAGCCACGCTCAGCAGGGCGATGCCCACCACCAGCATCGCCACGCCGCTGAACAAAGAGGCCAAAGGCCAGAACAAGGGGTTCACAAGAAGATCCGGGTAAGTGTCGGCACGGGGCAGGTTGGGCAATCGTCCGCCAGGGTCCATATGCCGTAACGCCATGCGGACTCGCATGGTGCCATGCGGGCCGGTACCGGCCTGTGCACTGCGCGACCCGTGTGCGGCGGGGCGCGACACCCGCTGAGCCTGGAACGGTCGCACCGGCTTGCACCGGTGTCGCCCCCAGGCTCGCCCGCGCCAGCGGGCGCTTCTACAGTGGGTGTCAGCGCCTACACTCGCCTGCGCTTCCCCGCCCCGCGGGTGCGGGAAAAGACACCAACCAGCAAGGAGATAGTTGTGAACCCCAACGTCATCATTACCTGCGCCCTGACCGGCGCTGGCGACACCGCTGGCAAAAGCCCGCACGTGCCTGTCACGCCCACCCAAATCGCCGCAGCAGCGGTGGAGGCGGCCAAGGCCGGGGCCACGGTCGTCCATTGCCATGTGCGCAACCCCGAGACGGGCCAATTCAGCCGCGACCCGGCCTTGTACGCCGAGGTGATGGACCGCATCCGTGATTCGGGCGTGGACATCATCGTCAACCTGACCGCCGGCATGGGCGGCGACCTGGAAATCGGACCTGGCGAAACACCCACAAAGTTCGGCCCCAACACCGACCTGATTGGGCCCTTGGCGCGGCTGATCCATGTCGAGCAGTTGCTGCCCGAAATCTGCACCCTGGATTGCGGCACGCTGAACTTTGGCGACGGCGACACGATTTATGTCTCCACCCCGGTGGCGCTGCGCGCCGGAGCCAAGCGCATCACCGAGCTGGGTGTGAAAGCCGAGCTGGAGATTTTTGACACAGGCCACCTGTGGTTTGCAAAGCAAATGATCAAGGAAGGGTTGCTGCATGACCCCTTGTTCCAGCTTTGCCTGGGTATTCCTTGGGGCGCACCGGCCGACACCACCACCATGAAAGCCATGGTCGATAACCTGCCGCCGGGTGTGGTGTGGTCGGGCTTTGGCATTGGCCGCACGCAAATGCCCATGGCCGCGCAGGCCATGCTGCTGGGCGGCAATGTGCGGGTGGGTCTGGAAGACAACCTCTGGTTGGACAAAGGCGTGCTGGCGACCAACGGTTCGCTCACCGAGCGCGTGGTCGAAATCATCACCCGCCTGGGCGGCACGCCCATGACCCCAGCTCAGGGTCGCGAAAAAATGGGCCTCAAGAAGCGCGGCTGATCCGCTGTATCCAACGAAATAGCCAGGACACCATGAACTTCAACACCGACATCAAAACCTTTGCGGCCCTGGGCACCGGCGTGATCGGCAGCGGCTGGGTCGCCCGCGCTCTGGCCCACGGGCTGGACGTGATTGCCTGGGACCCGGCAACGGGCGCCGAGGCCGCTTTGCGCGAACGCACGGCCAAAGCCTGGGGCGCGCTGACCGCGCAGGGCCTGGCGCCCGGCGCATCGCAAGACCGTATGCGATTCGTTGCCACCGTCGAAGAATGCGTAGCGCAGGCCGACTTCATCCAGGAAAGTGCGCCCGAGCGACAAGACTTGAAACTGGCACTGCACGCACAAATCACCGCAGCCGCGCGGCCAGATGTGTTGATTGGCTCCAGCACCTCGGGCCTCTTGCCCACCGACTTTTATGCCCATGCCCGGCATCCCGAGCGCTGTGTGGTCGGCCATCCGTTCAACCCGGTGTACTTGCTGCCGCTGGTGGAGGTCGTTGGTGGCGTGAACACAGCGCCCGAGGCGGTGCAAGCGGCCATGCAGGTCTACCGCAGTTTGGGCATGCGCCCGCTGCATGTGCGCAAAGAGGTACCCGGCTTTATCGCCGACCGGCTGTTGGAGGCCATGTGGCGCGAGTCCCTTCACCTGGTCAATGATGGCGTCGCCACCACCGGCGAGATTGACGACGCCATCCGCTTCGGCGCGGGCATGCGCTGGTCCTTTATGGGCAGCTTTTTGATCTACACCCTGGCAGGTGGCGATGCCGGTATGCGCCACTTCATGGCGCAGTTCGGCCCTGCGCTCAAGCTGCCGTGGACCAAGCTGGAAGCTCCCGAACTCACCGACGCCCTGCTCGACGCCGTGGCCGAAGGCAGCGAGGAGCAGCTGGCCGGTCGCAGCATTGCCGATTGGGAGCGTTACCGCGACGACTGTCTGATGGCTGTACAGGCCGCCATCAAGGCAACCAAACTGAAACACGGGATCGCACCGGATGCCTGAAGCCACTAGCGCCCTGAGCCTGCCCCTGGTCACCTACCAGGGCGCGGTGCTGCCCGAATGGGTGGACTACAACGGCCATTTGCGCGACGCCTTTTATTCCCTGCTCTTCAGCTACGGCATGGACGGCTTGATGGACCGCATAGGGCTGGACGCCGCGGGGCGCGACGCCCTGTCGCATTCGCTGTTCACGCTAGAGGCGCACATCCACTACCTGCGCGAAGTCAAGCTGGGCGCGGCGCTGGAAGTGCGTACGCAGGTAGTGGCCATCGATGCCAAACGCTTGCATGTGGCGCTCGCGCTGCACGTGCCCGGGGTGAATGGCGCGGCGGCGCTGGGCGAGCAAATGCTCTTGAACATGGACATGCGCGGCCCCCGCAGCGCGCCTTTTGCGCCGGAGGTGCTGTTGCACTTGCAGCCCTTGGCGGCGCAGCACGCGACGCTGCCGCGCCCTGCCCGGCTGGGCAGCGTGATCGGCCTGCCCGTCAAGAAATAAACGCACACCACGCCATGCCCGCCGCACTGCCTGCCACCATGCACGCCGCCGTGCTGACCGGCTTTGGCGGGCCGGAGAAGCTGCTCTACCGCAGCGACGTTCCGCTGCCAGTCCCGCAGACCGGGGAGGTGCTGATTCGGGTCGGGGCTTCGGCAGTAAATAACACCGACATCAACACCCGCGTCGGCTGGTATTCCAAAACGGTGGATGCCTCCAGCGCTTTGGAGGGCGTGGGCTTTGACGCCAACGCCGATGCCACGCCCGGCTGGGGCGGCGCGGCCATGCAGTTCCCGCGCATCCAGGGCGCCGACTGCTGCGGCACCATCGTTGGCGTGGGGCCTGGCGTGGACGCGCAGCGCACGGGTGAGCGTGTGCTGGTGCGGCCCGTTTTGCGCATGTATGCAGGCTATGCGCTGTTCGCCTGTTGGTACCTGGGCTCGGAATGCGATGGCGCATTTGCCCAGTTCGTCAAGGTGCCAGCAGATGCAGCACTTCCCATCCGCAGCAATTTGTCCGATGCGGAATTGGCTATCTTCCCCTGCGCCTACTCCACGGCGGAGAACCTGCTCACCCGCAGCGGCGTGCACGCGGGCGACCGGGTGCTGGTAACCGGGGCATCGGGCGGTGTCGGCAGCGCCGCGGTCCAATTGGCTTTGCGCCGGGGCGCGCAGGTGGTGGTGCAGGCTGCAGCAACCAAACACGCCGCCTTGCTAGAACTCGGTGCCGAAGCAGCCATCGACCGGGGAGTGGAAGCGCTGCGCAGCCTAGGGCGCAACGCGGTCAGCGTGGTGATCGATTTGGTGGGCGGCGCGCAGTGGCCGCTGCTGCTCGACGTGCTGCGCACCGGCGGGCGCTACGCCAGCGCCGGCGCCATAGCTGGCCCAGTGGTGCCGCTGGACTTGCGCACGCTCTACCTCAAAGACCTCTCGCTGTTGGGCTGCACCTTTCAGGAGGACGCGATTTTTGAGAACCTGGTCGGCTATATCGAACGCCGCGAGCTGCGCCCATTGCTGGCGCAGACCTATGCCCTGGCGGATATTGCGCAGGCCCAGGCCGATTTTTCGGCCAAGCAGTTTCTGGGCAAACTCGCGCTCATCCCGCCGCCCTGACTACCCACTCGCCTCACCATGTCTGAAGCCCACCCACCCGCTCGCCACGGCGTGCGCACGCCACTGGAAAACACGCCCGCACGGGCTTGGGACCCGGCCGCCCCCATAGACGCTCCGCTGTGCCTGCACCACCCCCATGTGCTGTGGGACTGGGTGGACTACAACGGACACATGAGCGAGTCCTGCTACCTGCTGGTGTTTGGCGACAACTCAGACGCATTCTTCCGCTACATCGGAATCGACGAGTCCTACCGCGACCAGGATGGGCATTCGCTGTACACCGCGCAAACCCATATCCACTATGTGAAAGAAGTTGCGCAGGGCGAACCGCTTCGCCTCACTTTGCAACTACTGGACCTGGACCCCCGGCGCATCCACCTCATCCACTGCATGTACCACGCGGGCAGCGGCGATCTGCTGTGCACGGGGGAACAGATGCTGGTGCACGTGGACATGGCCAAAGGCCGTGCCGCCGCCATGCCGGATTTTTTGTATGCGCGCCTGCAAACCATTCTGCAAGCACACGCCACACTCCCCATTCCCGCGCAAGTCGGCCGCCCCATGGGCATACGCCGCAGCACCTGATTTTTACTAGGCCCACTATGCATTTCCAACTGAGCAGCGAACAGTCCATGGTCGTCGACACGGTGCGCGTCTTTGTCGAAAAAGAGCTCTACCCGCATGAAGACGAGGTGGAACGCACCGATGCCATCCCCCCCGAGCTGGCGCAGGCCATCCAGGCCAAGGCCATCGAAGTGGGCCTGTACGCCGCCAATATGCCGGCCGAACTGGGCGGCGGCGGGCTGGACAACTTCACCCTGGCCTTGATGGAGCGCGAACTCGGGCGCGCGTCCTATGGGCTGCAGATGCTGATTGCCCGCCCCAGCAACATCCTGCGGGCCTGCCAAGGCGCGCAGATTGAAGAGTATTTGCTGCCCACCATCCGCGGCGAACGCCATGACTGCCTGGCGATGACGGAGCCCAACGCCGGCTCGGACGTGCGCGGCATGCAAACCCGGGCCACGCGTGACGGCAGCGGCGGCAATGGCGACAGCGCCGACTACATCATCAATGGCACCAAGCACTTCATCAGCCACGCCGACATGAGCGACTTTGTAGTCCTGTTCGCCGCCACCGGTGTGGAAGAAACCAAGCATGGCCCCAAGAAAAAAATCACCGGATTTTTGGTGGACTTGAACTCGCCGGGACTGACCGTGCGCCGGGGCCCGGCCTGCGTGTCACACCGGGGCTACCACCAGTGCGAGCTGTTTTTCACCGACTGCCGGGTGCCCGCTTACAAGCGCCTGGGCGAGGAAGGCACCGGTTTTGATTTGATGGGCCAGTGGCTGGGTGCCACCCGCCTGACCGTGGCCGCAACCAGCGTGGGACGCGGCCAGCGGGTGATGGAAATGGCCACGCAGTGGGCCGCCACGCGCAAGCAATTCGGCCAGTCCATTGGCAAGTTCCAGGGCACGGGCTTCAAGCTCGCCGACATGGCCACTGAACTGGCGGCCGCGGAATTGCTCACGCTGCAAGCGGCCTGGAAATGCGACCAGGGCAGCATGAGCGATTCCGACGCCGCCATGGCCAAGCTGTTTGCCTCGGAGGCGCTGGCGCGGGTGACCGACAACGCGCTGCAAATTTTTGGCGGCATGGGGCTGATGAACCAACTGCCCATTGAGCGCTTCTGGCGTGACGCCCGGGTGGAACGCATCTGGGACGGCACCAGCGAAATCCAGCGCCACATCATCTCCCGCGCCATGTTGCGCGTGCACGGCGCGTGAACACACCTGCAAGCCCCGCCGCAGCAACGGAAGGCGCCACGCACGCTGGCGCCCACCACGGCAGCCGGAGCACACGCTTGCAACGCCTGTTTTCACCGCGCCACATCGCCGTGTTCGGCGGCGCGTCTGCCGCTGAGGCCATCCGCCAATGCCGCGCACTGGGCTTTGCCGGGCAGATCTGGCCGGTGCATCCGACGCGCAGCAGCGTGGAAGGCCTGGCCTACTATCCGAATGTGGCGGCCTTGCCGGATGCGCCCGACGCGAGCTTTGTTGCCGTGCCCGCCGCAGCCACCGTGGAGGTGGTGCGGGCGCTGGCACAGCGGGGTTCAGGGGGCGCAATTTGTTACGCATCCGGTTTTGCCGAAGTGGGCGGTGAGGGCATCGCCTTGCAAAAGGCCTTGGTGGAGGCAGCCGGTGACATGGCGCTGGTCGGCCCCAACTGCTACGGCATGCTGAATTACCTGGACGGTGTGGCGCTGTGGCCGGACCAGCACGGCGGGCAGCGGGTGCCGCGCGGGGTGGCCATCGTCACCCAAAGCGGCAATATCGGCCTGAACCTGACCATGCAGCGGCGCGGCCTGCCGTTAGCGTATTTGATTACGGTGGGGAACAAGGCGGGTGACAGCATAGAGGCCATCGTGCAGGCACTGCTTTCCGACGCGCGAGTCAGCGCCATCGGCCTGCACATCGAGGGCCTGGATGACGTGGCCGCTTTCAGCAACGTGGCCTTGCAGGCATTGGCGCAGGGCGTGCCGCTGGTGGCGCTCAAAGCCGGTTCTTCCGCGCTGGGGGCGCAAACCGCCATGAGCCACACCAGCTCGCTGGCCGGACCCGACGCGCTATACGACGCGCTGTTTGCGCGCTGCGGCGTGGCGCGGGTGCGCGAGCCCGTCGAGATGCTGGAGACCCTGAAGTTTTTGCATGTGCACGGGGCGCTGCTCGGGCGGCGCATCATCAGCGCGAGCTGCTCAGGCGGCGAGGCCTCGCTCATGGCGGATCTCGCGCAGGCGCGCGGGTTGGAAATGCCAGCCCTGCCCCCTGCCGCCTACCAGCGCATGCACGCGGTCCTGGGCGAGAAGGTCACGGTCGCCAATCCGCTGGATTACCACACCTATATCTGGGGCGACCGCGCCGCCTTAGAGGAATGCTTTGCCGGGCTGATGGACTGCCGCTTCGACGCCCACATTCTGGTGCTGGACTACCCCCGCCTGGACCGTTGCAGCGCCGACAGCTGGGGCGCGGCGGTGGATGCCTTTGCCGATGCGGCGGCGCAAGCGGGGCCGGGCACGGGTGCGACCATGGTCGCCTCTTTGCCCGAAGATTTGCCCGAGGATATTGCCCACGCCTTGCTGGCACGCGGCGTGGCGCCGATGCAGGGCCTGGCCGACTGCATCGCCGCCATCGCCCATGCGGCGGATATGGGCGCAGCCCACGCGCGACTGGCCCGGACCACGCCACTGGCTGTGCTGGTGCCTCAGCCCGACGCGGGGCCGGTGCGCACGCTAGACGAAGCAGCGGGGAAAGCCGCACTCCGCGCATTCGGATTGCCGGTTCCGCGCGGACGGGTGGTTGCGGCGGACGGCGTGCTGGCCTGCGCCATAGATCTGGGTTTCCCGGTCGTGCTGAAGGCGGTCTCAGACCAGCTGGCGCACAAAACCGAAGCCGGGGGCGTGGCCTTGAATCTGCGCGATGCGACGGCACTATCCGAGGCGCTGGCCCGCATGGCCCATTTGTCGGAGCGCTTTTTGGTGGAAGACATGGCCCGCGACGTGGTGCTGGAGCTGATTGTGGGCGTGCAACGCGACGCGCAATTCGGCCTGACGCTCACTCTGGGCGCGGGCGGGATCCTGGTGGAGCTGCTGCAAGATGCCGCCACGCTGTTGTTCCCGGTGGCGCGGCAGGACGTTCTGGCTGCGCTGCAATCGCTCAAGGTCTGGCCGCTGCTCACCGGCTTTCGCGGCAAGCCTGCAGGGGACGTGGACGCGCTGGTGGACGCGGTGTTGGCGGTGGCAGCTTATGCGCAGGCGCACGCAGCGCAGCTGGTCGAGCTGGACGTCAATCCCGTGCTGGTGCTGCAGCAGGGGCGCGGCGTGTTGGCCGTGGACGCCCTGATCCGTTTGAAAACCTTGTGAAGGAAGCCGCTATGCAAGCAAACGATCCGGTCGTCGACGCCGTCCAATGCCACGCCGAAGCAGGCGTGTTGACCATCACCCTGAACCGGCCCAAGGCCAACGCCATCAACGTGCCGACCAGCCTGGCGCTGTACGCCGCGTTTGCGCGATTGCAAGACGACCCCGCCCTGCGCGTGGGCATCATCACCGGAACCGGGCGCTTTTTCTCGGCGGGCTGGGACCTTGCAGGCGCCAACGAAGGCGAAGCAGTGGACGCCGACCACGGACCGGGCGGCTTCGCCGGGCTGACTGAATTTTTCAGCTTGAGCAAACCGGTGATCGCCGCCGTCAACGGTCTGGCCATGGGCGGCGGTTTTGAGCTGGCGCTGGCGGCTGACCTGATCGTCGCCTCGGAGACCGCCGAATTCGCCCTGCCCGAAGTCAAACTCGGGCTGATGGCCGACTCGGGCGGCGTTCTGCGGCTACCGCAGCGCCTGCCACGGGCCATTGCCACCGAGTTGCTGCTCACCGGGCGGCGCATGGGCGCAGCAGAGGCACTGCGCTGGGGCCTGGTTAACCAGGTCGCGCCCGCCGACGGACTACTGCCTGCGGCTGTCGCTTTAGCCCAAACCCTGGTGGCGAATGCGCCGCTGGCACAGGCGGCTATCAAAGAAGTGCTGCGACGCACCCAGGGGCTTCCCACAGAGCAGGCTTACCAGGTGCTGCGCCACCATGATCTACCAACCTATCGCGCCATGCTGCGCAGCGAGGACGCTAACGAAGGACCACGCGCCTTCGGCGAAAAACGCCCCCCCATCTGGCGCGGCGTATGACAAGCACATGACGGTGTAAACCGGGGCCATGCAGTCAATCTGAACAATTGCCCATGCCTCGGAAAAAAATAGGCAAAAACCCCCGTACCTAGGGATTACCTGAGGGTCATAAGGGGGGTTCCATAACGTAAGATGCCTCTCGGAGCGCAAACTTCCTTGCCTCGAGCAGTACCAACGGTTCACCACTTTGAGAAACGTTCGGAACATTGTTGATAGAACTTACAGGAAATTTAGACACATGGCACACCTCGAAAACCAAACTGAATCGGGAATCATCCTGGATCGCCGCCAAATTCTCACCGGCGCTGCTGCGCTAGGTTTGATGGGTGCGGTCCCCGCGTCCGCGCAAACCCTGATGGGTGCCGGCGCTCCCAAAAAGGGTGGAACCTTGCGCATGGGTATGGAAGGCGGCTCGCCCTCCGACAGCCTGGATCCGCTGACCTACGCGGACTCGATCCCGATCACCATGAGCCTGATGCTCTGGAACAACCTGATTGAAGTGGCCGACAACGGCGACGCCACCGGCGAGCTGTTCGAGAGTTGGGACGTCAAGCCCGGCGCGGCCGACTGGACTTTCAATGTGCGCAAAGGCATTACCTTCACCTCCGGCAAAACTCTAGATGCGGATGACGTCATCTACTCTTTGAACATGCACCGCGGCGAGACCAAGTCGCCCGCCAAGGCGCTGCTGGCGGACATCAAAGAAATCAAGAAGCTGTCTGCCACGCAAGTGCAGATCACCATGACCAAAGGCAATGTGGATCTGCCGTACAACCTCAGCGACTACCACATCATCGTCGTGCCCAATGGCTATAAGGACTTCAGCAAACCCGATGGAACCGGCGCGTTCACGCTGGACGAATTCCAACCCGGCGTGCGTGCCACCTTCAAGCGCAAGCCAGGCAACTACTGGAAACCCAACCGCGGCTACTTTGACCGCGTGGAACTGATTTACATCCAGGACGCCAACCAGCGCACTACCGCGCTGCAAACCGGCACCGTGGACATCATCAACCGCGTGAACCCCAAGACCGCTGCGCTGCTGGCCAAGAACAAGAATCTGGTCGTCTCCCGCACCCCAGGCATGGGCAACCGCTTCTGCTTTGTGGCCCACTCCGACAAAGATCCGTTCACCAACCGTGACGTGATGCTGGCACTCAAGTACGGTATCGACCGCCAGAAAATTGTGGACAACGTCTACAGCGGATACGCATCGATCGGCAACGACAACTGCGTGGGACCGAAGATGAAGTTCTTCGACTCCAAGCAGCCGCTGAACCGCTACGACCCGGAGAAAGCCAAATTCCACATGAAGAAGGCCAACCATTCGGGCGCTATCGAACTGCAAGTCTCCGAAGGCGCATTCTCTGGCGCAACCGACGCGGGCCAGATCTTCCAAGAGTCGCTGTCCAAAGCCGGCATCAACCTGGATTTGAAACGCGTATCCGGCGACGGCTACTGGGACAACGTCTGGCTCAAAGTGCCTTTCTGCGCGGTGTACTGGGGCAACCGCCCCACCATCGATAACCAGCTCACCTCCATCTTTTACGGTGGAAAGACCAATCCTTGGAACGACAGCCACTTCGAGAACGCCGATTTCACCAAAGCACTGGAAGCTGCGCGTATCGAAATCGATGCCAAGAAGCGCCAAGACCTGTATTCGCGCTGCCAATCGCTGGTGTCGCAAAACGCCGGCATGGTGAACTACGCGGTTCAAGACTATTTGGATGCCCACAGCACCAAACTGATGGGTCTGACACCATCGGGCCGCTACGACATGGGCGACGACCGCATTCCTGAAAAAGGCTGGTTCGCGTAAACCGTTTGCGATGCTGCTCTGGTAACAGGCGGCGTCGTTTTTCGGGCACGAAAAAAGGGTTGGGCTTGCGCCCAGCCCTTTTTTTTGGGCACACTGTGGTGGCCGTGTCATGGCGTTATGCTAGGCGTGGCGCGAATCCCGTCCCGAACTTTTTTATGACTGATGGCATTCCATGGCTAAGTTGATCGTGAACCGGCTGCTACTCGGGGT
>CAMAQV010000043.1 GCA_945860595.1 Comamonas sp. lk | reverse complement strand
TGCCACGAATGCGTCCGTATCCGTTTGCCCCAAAAAACCTGGTTTCTCTGGTTGAGCAGGATGATGCCGACATTGGGCCGAAAACCGTCCCGGTCAAGCATAATCAAACCCCAATTTCTAAACTTGCACCATTATGCACGGGCGCATTTCTTTGAAATATCAAGCCGCCCGCTGCTGGAAAACCTTCCCGATGAAAGCCTCCCAGTTCCTGATCTCCACCCTCAAAGAGGCGCCCGCCGACGCCGAAGTGGCCAGCCATAAGCTCATGATGCGCGCCGGCATGGTGAAAAAGCTGGGTGCCGGTATTTACAGCTACATGCCCATGGGGCTGCGGGTGATTCGCAAGGTGGAGGCTATCGTGCGCGAAGAGATGAACCGCGCCGGGGCCATCGAGATCACCATGCCCGTGGTGCAGCCCGCCGAACTGTGGCATGAGACCGGGCGCTTTGAGAAGATGGGCCCCGAGCTTCTGCGTATCAAAGACCGGCACGAGCGGGATTACGTGGTACAGCCCACCAGCGAAGAAGTGGTGACCGACATCATGCGCCAGGAGGTCAAGAGCTACAAACAGCTGCCCAAAAACCTCTACCAGATCCAGACCAAATTTCGCGACGAGCGGCGTCCCCGTTTTGGCCTGATGCGCGGGCGCGAATTCACCATGAAGGACGCTTACAGCTTTGATCGGGATGCCGACGCCGCCAAGGTGAGTTACCAGATCATGGCGCAGGCCTACCGCCGGATTTTTGACCGTTTTGGATTGCGCTACCGCGCCGTGGCTGCCGACAGCGGTGCCATCGGCGGTGACCTCAGCGAAGAATTCCAGGTCATTGCCGCCACGGGCGAAGACGCCATCGTCTACGCCACCGGCAGCGCCTATGCGGCCAATATGGAGAAGGCGGAAGCTGCCCCCCCCGCGAAACCCAGGCCCGCAGCTGCCCAGGCCATGACGCGCCTGCCCACGCCAGGGAAAAGCACGTGTGCGGCGGTGGCCGAGATGCTGGGCTTGCCGCTGGCTGCCACCGTCAAATCATTGGTTTTGGCAACGGACGGTTCTGACGAGGCCGGTCAACCGCTGCCGGCCCAGGTTTGGCTCTTGCTGCTGCGTGGCGACCACGAGATGAACGAGGTCAAGGTCGGCAAGCTCCCCGGCATGGCCGGTTTCCGCTTTGCCACTGTGCCGGAGATCGAAGAACACTTCGGCTGCAAGCCGGGCTACTTGGGGCCGATTGGCTTGCGCAAGCCGGTCAAGCTGCTCGTGGACCGCGAGGTCGCCGTCATGGGCGACTGGATTTGCGGGGGCAACGAGGAAGATGTGCACATCACCGGCGTGAACTGGGGCCGTGATGTGCCCGAGCCCGAGATGGTGGCGGATCTGCGCAATGTGGTGGCCGGTGATCCGGCACCTGATGGTGGCGGTCTGCTTGCTGTTGAGCGCGGTATTGAGATCGGCCATATTTTTTACCTGGGTACCAAGTACAGCCGGGCCATGGATGCCACTTTTCTGGATGTCAACGGTAAACCCCAGCACATGGAAATGGGTTGCTATGGCATCGGTATCACCCGCCTGCCGGCTGCAGCGATTGAGCAAAATCACGATGAGCGCGGCATCATATGGCCCGATGCGCTTGCCCCATTCACGGTGGTGCTGTGCCCCATCAGCCCGGATCGGTTCCCTGAAGTCAAAACCGCAGCCGAGCGTTTGCATGCCGATTTGCTGGCCGCTGGCGTTGACGTCATCCTGGACGACCGCGGCGAGCGTCCGGGTGCCATGTTTGCGGACTGGGAATTGATTGGCGTGCCGCACCGGGTGACCCTGGGTGACCGGGGCATCAAAGAAGGCGTGGTGGAGTACCAGCACCGGCGCGACAGTGCATCCCAGAACATTGCGCTGGCGGATATTGCGGCCCATGTAAAGGCGCGGCTGCTGGTGTGAGCGCAGCGGCAGGCTTGCGTCGACGCAGCCTGCTGGCGCTGGCCGCCTGGGCGCCGCTGGTGCAGCTACGGGCCGGTGCCCAACTGGAAGAACCCCTGGCGGATTCCGTGCGGTCTGCCCTGAGCGCTGCGGTGCACAACAGTGCGCCCCCCGTCCCTGAATTTTCTGATCCGTCCGCGCGCGTGCATTACCAAGCCTGGCTGGCTGACACCGGCAAACGCCTGGCGTCGCGCATGCCCGAAGCCAGCGTGCGGGAGGAGTTCTTGGCGACGCTCTGGTACGAGGCCAAGCGCGCCGGTCTGGACGCGGCCCTGGTGCTAGCGGTGGTGCAGGTGGAGAGCGCTTTTCGCAAATTTGCCTTGAGCCGCGTGGGCGCGCGCGGTTTTATGCAGGTGATGCCCTTTTGGGCGCGCCTTATCGGGGATGGTGACCCGGGCGTGCTGTTTCACACCCAGGCGAATTTGCGTTTCGGCTGCGTCATCCTGCGCCACTACCTGGACCGGGAGTCGGGTGACTTGTTTATGGCGCTGGGCCGATACAACGGTTCTCGCGGTCAGCCGCAGTACCCGGATGCGGTGTTGGCTGCCCGAAGCGGCTGGGATTGATGCGCTCGATATGTGCAGTCGTGGTGCGGCAGCGCGCAGCCGCGCCACGGGGTATCAGCTGGCCTCGCCAGCGATGACTTTTTGCAGTTCACCGGATTCGTACATCTCGGTCATGATGTCTGAGCCGCCGATGAATTCACCCTTGACGTAGAGCTGTGGAATGGTCGGCCAGTTGCTGTATTCCTTGATGCCCTGGCGTACTTCCTGGTCTTCCAGCACGTTGACGGTGGCGATGGTTTTGCCGTCTAGACCGCAACCTTTGAGAATCTGGATCGCGCGACCGGAAAAGCCGCACTGCGGAAAACTGGCAGTGCCTTTCATGAACAGGACAACATCATTGG
This sequence comes from Comamonas sp. lk, assembly GCA_945860595.1. Lineage (GTDB taxonomy): Bacteria > Pseudomonadota > Gammaproteobacteria > Burkholderiales > Burkholderiaceae_C > Allorhodoferax. The sequence continues at coordinate 19,023 of CAMAQV010000043.1, read as the reverse complement.
ATTGGACCAGGCTGGCTATGCGTTGCTGGGTGTCGGACATGGAGAGCTCCTAAGCGAAAAAATGGTGACCGTAGAGGAGATTATCCGGGAATGCGCTTGGAGTCCTGATAATCAAGCCCTCGAAATCCGGAGGCTATTCATGCTCATTGCCAAAGACAGTGCCGTCACCATCCACTTCCAGCTCGCCAATACGCAGGGCAAAGTGTTGGAAAAAAGCCAACAACCCCTGGCCTATTTGCACGGCGGCTACGGCAATATTTTCCCCAAAATCGAGGCGGCGCTAGAAGGGCAGGCTGCCGGGTACCGCGTCACGGTCGATCTGAACCCCGAGGACGCTTTTGGCGCCTTTGATCCGGCTTTACAGCAAACCATCCCCAAAACCCAGTTTCCACCCGGCGTGAAAGTCGGCGGGCAACTCGAGGGGCAGGACGAGTAGGGCCATGCCCGCGCGTTTACGGTGGTGAAAATCAAGGGCTCGGAGGTGCATCTGGATGGCAACCACCCCCTGGCCGGGCAGGAATTGCGCTTCACTTGCGAGGTGGTCGATGTGCGCAGCGCTTCCGAAGAAGAAATCGCGCACGGCCATGTGCACGGTGCCCACGGCCACCAGCACTGATGCCGCGTCCTAGAATGCCCGCATGAGCGCGCCCCGCCCCGCATTTACCGAGCAGTTGCGCGAGGCGCAAAACCGCAACCAGTCGCTACTATGCGTCGGGCTGGACCCGGACCCGGCGAAATTCCCGCTCCACTGGCGGGGCGACGCGGATCGCATCTACGACTTTTGTGCCGCCATCGTCGAAGCCACCTCCGACCAGGTGCTGGCCTTCAAGCCGCAGATTGCGTATTTCGCCGCGCACCGCGCCGAGGCGCAATTGGAGCGGCTGATCGCCCTCATCCGCGATGCCGCGCCCCAAGTTCCTGTGATTCTGGACGCCAAGCGTGGCGACATCGGCAGCACAGCCGAGCAATACGCTGCTGAAGCTTTTGTACGCTATGGCGCCGACGCGGTCACGCTGTCCCCTTACATGGGATTTGATTCGGTTGAGCCCTACCTGCGCTACCCCGGTAAAGGCGCGTTTTTGCTGTGCCGTACATCCAACCCTGGCGGCGACGATTTTCAGAACCGGCCTTTGGCCGACATTGCCGGACGGCCCCTGCTGTTTGAGCACATCGCCCACCTGGCCGCGACGGACTGGAATCGCAACGGACAGCTCGGCTTGGTCGTGGGTGCGACCTATCCGGCCGAGATCGCCCGGGTGCGGGCACTGGCACCCACGCTGCCTTTGCTGATTCCCGGCGTGGGCGCGCAAGGTGGCGATGCGCATGCCACTGTGCAAGCCGGTTACCGCAGTGCCGGTGGCGAACCGACCGGCCCCATCGTGGTGAATTGCTCGCGCAGTGTGCTGTATGCCAGCAGCGGCAGTGATTTCGCTCTGGCTGCGCGCGCTGAGGCGCAAGGCACCCGGCTGCTCTTGCAAGCCGCCAGCGCCTGATGCGCCCGGCTGCCCGGGATCAGGCCACAGCACAAGGCGGTTTGTATCTATGAAGCTTTTTATTGCGCCCCGTGCTCCGAACCCGCGCCGGGTTCAGATGTTCATGGCCGAAAAGGGTATAGCGGGCATCGAGCTGGTCCCCGTGGATATCAATAAGGGCGAACACCGAAGCGCTGCGCACCGTGCGCGTAATCCGATTGCGCGGGTGCCGGTGTTGGAACTCGACAACGGACGGTACCTGAGCGAAACCCGTGCCATTTGCAGCTACCTTGAAGGCATCTATCCCCTGCCGAACCTGATGGGCAATGGCTATGAGGAACGGGCTTTTGTGGAGATGGCTGATCGCCATGCGGAATGGGCGCTCCTACTCCCGTTTGCCAATGCCATTCGCCATACGCATCCCGGGCTGGCATCCTTGGAGCATCCGCAGTTTGCGGACTTCGGCGCCGCACAGCGGGAAAAAGCCATTGAATCGGCCCGCAGTTTTGACGACGTGCTGCAGCGGCAGGACTTTATGGCGGGCGAACGCTTCAGCATTGCCGATATCACCGCCTTTTGCGCGCTGGAATTCGCTCGGGGCCTGCTGAAGTTCCATCCCCAGGGACACGGTATGCCCGCCTTACAGGCTTGGCGCGAGCGCATGGCTATGCGGGAAAGCGCCCGCGCCTAGCGCGGCACGCGAGGGCCGAGCGCCTTAGCCGGTACCACTCTGGAGCGACCCACCGGGCGCACCGCGCTCGGGATTCTTTATTTGCCGTTGATACCCAGAAGTTCGACCTCAAACACCAGGGTGGCATTGGGCGGAATTACGCTGCCTGCGCCGCGCGCGCCGTAAGCAATTGCCGGGGGGCAGGTCAGTTTGGCTTTGCCGCCGACCTTCATGCGCTGAACGCCCTCGGTCCAGCAGGGAATCACCTGGTTCAAGGGGAACTCAGTCGGTTCGTTGCGTTTGTATGAGCTGTCGAACTCGCGCCCGTCGGGAAATGTGCCACGGTAATGCACCTTGACCATGTCGGTGGCCTTGGGCCCTGCGCCGGTGCCGTCCTTGAGCGCACGGTAGACCAGGCCGCTGGTCGTTTGGGTGGCGCCGGGTTCCTTGGCGGCGGCAGCCAGGACGGCGTCTTCCGCCCAAACGGTGTGCGCCAAGGACAGGGCAGCTGCTGCCCATAGAACGCGGGTATGTGTTCGGATGCCGGGGTGGGTCGTAGATGTCATGGCCATATGCGGAGTAAGAAAGCCGCCAGTGTAGCCAGCGGCGCAGCCCGTGCTCTACAGTTGGCCGACTTGTCCTCAGTTTGGAGTCTTCAGCATGAGCGATTCATTTTCCAGTGTGCGCGTGGAACTGCGCAGCAGCGGCGTGGCCTGGGTAGAAGTGGCCCGACCTGCGGTATCGAACGCCTTTGACGAACAGATGATTGAGGCGCTCGACGCCGCTTTTGCGGCCTTGGGGGCGAATCCGGAGGTGCGCGTGGTGGTGCTGGCGGCGCAGGGCAGGCATTTCAGCGCCGGGGCTGATCTGGGATGGATGCAGCGCGCCAGCCAGGCCAGCGCGGCCGACAACCTGGCCGACGCGCGGCGCTTCGCCGCCATGCTGTCGCGCATCGCGCAACTCCCGCAACCGACGGTGGCGCGCATTCAGGGTGCGGCATTGGGTGGCGGCGTCGGTTTGGTGTGCGCGTGTGACATCGCCATTGCCAGTGAGGACGCCTGTTTTGCCCTGAGCGAGGCGCGGTTGGGCATCTTGCCCGCCGTCATTGGCCCCTACCTGGTCAACGCCGTGGGACCACGCCAGGCGAGGGCGCTGGCCTTGATGGCCGAGCGCATCGATGCGCAGCGGGCGCTGGCCATCGGTTTAGTGCACCAGGTGGTGCCGTCCCACGGCCTGGACGCGGCGGTGGACGTCTCGTTGGAGGCGCTGCGCAAGGGTAGTCCCCAGGCGCAGCGCGCCATCAAGAGTTTTTTCGGGCAGCTCAGCGTAGGGCCGGTTGGCGAAGAGGCGCGCGAACTCAGCGCCCAGACCATCAGCCACGCCAGAACCTCGGACGACGCCCGCGAAGGCTTTGCCGCCTTCCTGGAAAAGCGCCCCCCGCGCTGGGGAGGGCGGTAAAGCCCCCGCCTCAGACCAACAGCGCGTTGACCCGTTTCACGTAGGCCGCCGGATCGTCCGGCATGCCACCTTCGGCCAGCAAGGCCTGGTCAAACAAAATGTGCGCCAGGTCGTGGAAGTGCACCGAGCCGTCGAGCTTCTTCACCAGCGGGTGGTCGGCGTTCACCTCGAGCACCGGCTTGACATCCGGTGCCTGCTGTCCGGCTTGTTTGAGCATGCGCGCCAGCTGGGTGCTCATGCCGTGGTCTTGCACCACCAGGCAGGCGGGGCTGTCGACCAAACGGGTGGTCACGCGGACATCTTCGGCCTTGTCTTTCAGCGCTTCCTTGAGTTTCGCCAGGGTGGGTTTGAAGACTTCGGCCGCATCTTCAGCAGCTTTTTTCTCGGCTTCGTCCTGCAGCGTGCCCAGGTCTACTGCGCCTTTGGCCACGCTTTGCAGCGGGGTGTCGTCAAACTCATTCACGTAGTTCAGCGCCCACTCGTCCACGCGGTCGGTCATGAGCACCACCTCAATGCCTTTTTTCTTGAAGACTTCCAGCTGCGGGCTGTTTTTGGCGGCAGCCAGGGTGTCGGCGGTGATGTAGTAAATCGCCTCTTGGCCTTCCTTCATGCGGGCTTTGTAGTCGGCAAATGAGACGCTTGCCGTGTCGCTGCGGGTCGAGGCAAAACGCAGCAGTTTGGCCAGGCGGTCTTTGTTGGCAAAGTCCTCGCCCAGACCTTCCTTGAGCACGGCGCCGAATTCGTTGTAGAAGCGGGTGTACTTGCCGACCAGTGCTTTGTCGTCTTCGCTAAGCACATCGGTCACGCCCTCCGTCGACGCCTCAGGTGCCTTGTCATGTTTGGCCAAGTCTTCGAGCATGCCCAGCACGCGCTTGGTACAGCCTTCGCGGATGGCTTTGACATCGCGGCTTTCCTGGAGCAATTCGCGGCTGACATTCAAGGGCAGGTCGGCCGAGTCCACCACGCCTTTAACAAAGCGCAGGTAGGTTGGCATCAGTGCCTCGGCGTCGTCCATGATGAAGACGCGTTTGACATACAGCTTAATCCCGGCGGTCTTGTCGCGGTTGTACAAGTCCATGGGCGCTTTGCCCGGCAGGTAGAGCAGTTGCGTGTATTCGGTGCTGCCTTCGACGCGGTTGTGGGTGTGCGATAGGGGTGGCTCGGAGTCGTGGCTGATCTGTTTGTAGAAGTCGTCGTACTGTTCCTGGCTGATGTCCTTCTTGGCACGGGCCCAGATGGCGTTGGCCTTGTTGACGGTTTCCCATTCGCCGGTCTTGACCATGCCACCGGGCTGGCGGCCGCCTTTTTCGTCCTTGGGGTCGATGGGCTCGCCGTCTTTCCATTCCTCTTTTTCCATGAGGATGGGCAGGCTGATGTGGTCGGAATATTTGCCAATGATGCCCTTGACTTTCCAGGGTTGGGCGTAGTCGCTTGCGTCGTCGCGCAGGTGCAGGGTGACGCTGGTGCCGCGCGCCGCGCGGGTGATGGACTCGACCTCGAAAGCGCCGCCGCCACTGGCACCGCCGTCGCTGATCCAGCGCACGGCTTCGTTGGTGGCCAGGCCGGCACGGCGCGATTCCACGGTGATCTTGTCGGCCACGATAAAGCCCGAATAAAAGCCCACACCGAACTGGCCGATCAGCTGCGAGTCTGCTTTCTGGTCACCGCTTAATTTGCTGACAAAGTCTTTGGTTCCGCTCTTGGCGATGGTGCCCAGGTTGTCGATGGCCTCTTGCTGCGACATGCCGATACCGTTGTCGGTAATGGTCAGGGTTTTGGCTTCTTTGTCCAGCGTCACCTTGATCTGCAAGTCGGTGTCGCCATCCAAGAGCGCGCTGTTGTTGAGTGCCTCAAAGCGCAATTTGTCGCAGGCGTCGGAGGCATTGGAGACCAGCTCGCGCAGAAAAATCTCTTTGTTGGAATACAAGGAGTGGGTTACCAGGTGCAGCAGCTGCGCAACTTCGGCTTGGAAATTCAGGGTTTGTTTTGTCATGGTCTTTGCGAACAGAGAAAGAAGTTACCGTGTGGAGGCCGGTGAAGGCTTGCCGGGAGATAAGGACGGGGATGCGATTTTCAAGGCTGGGTGGCTTCAGGGCGCCGTGCCAGCCATCAAAAACGCTCGTGCGGTGCCAGATAGCGCCATTGTCCCACCGGCAAATGCCCCAGCATGACCTGGCCGATGCGCACCCTTTTCAGGCCCACCACCTTAAGGCCGACCTGCTCGCACATGCGCCGGATCTGCCGCTTTTTGCCCTCGTGCAGCACAAAGCGCAGCTGCTGTGGGTTTTGCCACTCGACCTTGGCGTGCTTGAGCGCCTGCCCGTCCAGCGACAGGCCGTGTCGCAAGAGCGCCAGCTTGTCCGGCGGAAACTGCGACTGCACATCTTCCGTCACCGGGTCGTCATCGTCAATCCGGCTGAGCTGCGTGGGTCGCACCGGGGCTGCGTAGGTCGCGGCGGCGCTGGTGGCCGCGGCGGCGTTCTCGACGCCGGTGTAGACCACGCGCACCAGGTATTCCTTTTCCAGCACACCGTCTTCGCCGATCAACTGGCGTGCGACCCGTCCGTCCTGGGTGAGCACCAGCAGGCCGGTGGAGTCAATGTCCAGCCGCCCGGCCGGCACCAGGCTTTTGAGTTGGCTGGGGTGGAAGAAAAAGCGGGCGTTGTCCTGGTCCCAGCGGTTCTGTGGCTGCACCAAAGTGATAGCGGGCTCATGCCCGTCCTCGGCCTGGCCGCTGACCAGTCCCAGCGGCTTGTTGATCAGTACCGTCACCTGCTTGGCTTGCTGGCCTTTGGCGAGTTTGTCGATCTCAATCTGCACATCGGGTGCAACCTGCATGCCCATTTCGGCGAATGAGCCGTTGACTTTGACCCAGCCTTTGGCAATCCAATCGTCGGCTTCACGGCGAGACGCCAGGCCGAGCTCGGCCATGCGTTTGTTCAGGCGCACCGTGCCGTTGGGGCCCTGGGCGGCGGTGTCGGTTTGGCCGGCGGGAATCGGTGCGCTGGTGCTGCTGCGCGGCGGGGGTGCGGCGCGGCGGAAGGTGGGTTTGGAATCGGTCATGGTCGGGCGGATTATGTTGGAGGGGTGTTGCAGCTGTGGGGTCAGGCCGCAGCGTGGCGCATCGCGGGGAGCGGGGAGCGGGGAGCGGGGAGCGGGGAGCGGGATTAGGTCCGGGACTGCAATCCCGCCAGGTCCAGCACCCGCAGGCCCCCGTACTCCACCCGTATCAGCCCGCGCTCCTGCAGGAGTTGCAAGGCGACGTTGGCGCGCTGGCGTGACAGCCCAACGATGTAGGCCAATTCCTGCTGGGTAATGCGCAGCACGTCGCCCACGCCAGGGTAGAGCACCGGGTTACAGAGGGCGGCCAGGCTGCGTGCCACCCGCAGTTCCGGGTTGTTCAGCCGGTCCGACTCGCGCGCGGCGATGAACTGGCCCAGGCGCTCGTTGAGCTGGTTCATGATGAAGCGGTTAAAGCCGATGGAATGGTCCAGCAGCCAATGGAAGGTATCGACATGCAGTCCGGCCACCACGGTTTTGCGCAGGGCGTGGATGTTGTAGCGGTAGGCCTCGCGCTTGAGTGCCGTGCCCTCGCCAAACCAACCGCCGGGTGGTATGCCGATCAGCGTCGTGGTCTGGCCCAAGTCGTTGTCGATGCTCATTTTGAGCAGGCCGTCGACCACGCCGAACCAGTAGGTGACGGGCCTCCCGGAGCGGCACACGGTTTCGCCCGTGTGGGCCAAGGCAATCCGTATGTCAGCTGCGGCCCGGTCCCGCTCATCCGCAGACAGCGCTTGCAGCCACGGAATCGCTTGCAACTCTGTGGCTGTAGGCAGCCGGCGGCGTTGGTAGAGGGGGTTTTCGGTGGTCATGGTAGGGCGGCAGCCCGGTCCGGGAAAGGGAAAACACCTAGGAGGAATCGGCTGAATTGTCGCCGAAGTGACAAATTAGCGTCAAAGTTCGCTCTAGCATGCGGTGCTGCGCTTCGTTGCACCGTGCGCAGAGCTATGGCAGAGGACTCAAGGACCAGGTATGCAGACCACGTTTCCTGAATTGTTGTTGCACCACGCGGCGCGCAGGCCGCAGGCTGCGGCTATGCGCGAGAAGGAATACGGTATCTGGCAGACCCTCAGCTGGGGCGATCTGGCGCACCTGGTGGCTCAACTGGCGGCCGGTTTGTCGCAGCGTGGCCTGCGCGCCGGTGACCACATGGTGGTGGTCGGTGCCAACCGGCCCCGCCTGTACGCGGCGATGCTGGCGGCGCAGTCGCTGGGCGCGGTGCCGGTGCCGCTTTACCAGGACGCTGCCGTTGCCGAATATGTGTTCCCCATCACCAATGCTGAGGTCCGCCTGGCCTACGCGGAAGACCAGGAGCAGGTCGACAAACTCCTGGAAGCCCGCGCCGCCTGTCCCGCGCTGCAGCATATTTTTTACGACGACCCGCGCGGCCTGCGCAAATATGACGAACCGGGCTTGGAGTCGGTAGACGCCCTGGTCGCTGAAGGTTCCCGACTGCTGCAGTCGCAGCCGCGCTTTCTGGAAGAAGCGGTCGCACGGGTCGAGCCGGATGACGTAGCCGCTATGTTTTTTACTTCGGGAACTACCGGCAACCCCAAGGGGGTGGTCCACACCCACGACAGCCTGCTCAACCGCGCGCAGGCCGGTGCCGAGTTTGACCACTTGACCAGTGCCGAAGAGGTGCTGGCGTATTTGCCGGTGGCCTGGATTGGTCAGAACATCTTCAGCTATGCGCAGTGGCTGGTGTGCGGCTATGTGGTGAACTGCCCGGAATCGGTCGCCACCACCACCATCGACCTCAAGGAAATCGGCCCGACCTACTACTTTGCGCCGCCGCGCGTTTTTGAAGGCCTGCTCACCAGCGTCATGATACGCATGGAAGACGCCAGCGCCCCTAAGCGCTGGCTGTTCCGTTTTTTCATGGAGTTGGCGCGCCGCGTCGGTCCGGCCCGCATGGATGGATCGGCCGTATCGGTTTGGGACCGCCTGATGTACGCCCTGGGCGATGTGCTGATGTACGGCCCTCTGCGCAACAGCCTGGGCATGAGCCGGGTGCGCGTCGCTTACACGGCGGGCGAAGCGATTGGCCCTGACTTGTTCAGCTTTTATCGCGCCATTGGCGTGAACCTCAAGCAGCTCTACGGTTCCACCGAAACTGCGGTTTTCGTCTGCCTGCAACCGGACAACGAGGCCCGCGCCGACACGGTGGGCGTGCCCTGCAAAGGCGTGGAGTTGCGGGTAGCCGATAACGGGGAAATTTTGGTGAAGTCACCCGGTTTGCTCAAGGGCTATTACAAGAACCCTGCCGCCACTGCCGAAGTGCTGGGCGCCGACGGCTGGTACCACACCAGCGATGCGGGCTTTATCGACGCCAAAGGCCATCTCAAGATCATCGACCGGGTCAAAGACGTGGGACGCATCCAGGGCGGGGCTTTCGATGGAGCGATGTTTGCGCCCAAGTACGTGGAGAACAAGCTGAAGTTTTTCCAGCACATCAAAGAAGTCGTGGCCTACGGCGACGGTCGTGAAAAAGTCTGCGTGTTCATCAACATCGACTTCGACGCCGTCGGCAATTGGGCTGAGCGGCGGAACCTGCCATATGCCGGTTACACCGATCTGGCACAAAAATCCGAGGTCTATGCCTTGATCAAGGAGTGCGTGGAGAAGGTCAACGCCGACCTCAGCGCCGACGCGTTGCTGGCGGGCAGTCAGGTCAGCCGCTTTCTGGTGCTGCACAAAGAGCTGGATGCGGACGACGGCGAGTTGACCCGGACCAACAAGGTCCGGCGCGGCTACATTGCCGAGAAGTACCAGGCTCTGGTGGACGCCCTGTATGAGGGCCGCAGCAGCCAGTACATCGAGACCCAGGTGAAGTTCGAGGACGGTCGGGTTGGCAGCGTCAGCGCCACCTTGCGCATCGACGACGCGCGGGTTTTTGCGCCCCTGGGGGTAGCAGCATGAGCAAAAAAATCGGCGACGTCATCCTCGAGGTGAAAAACATCTCGCTGAGTTTCGGCGGGGTCAAGGCCTTGAGCGACATCTCCTTCAACGTCAAAGAGCATGAAATCCGCGCCATCATCGGCCCCAACGGCGCGGGCAAAAGCTCCATGCTCAATTGCATCAACGGTGTCTATACCCCGCAGCAGGGCAGCATCAGTTTCCGTGGCCGCACCTTTGACCACATGGAAAGCCATGAGGTGGCGACCATGGGCATTGCCCGCACCTTCCAGAACCTGGCCTTGTTCAAGGGCATGAGCGTGCTCGACAACATCATGACCGGGCGCAATTTGCGCATGAAGAGCAATTTGTTTCTGCAAGCGCTGCGCATCGGACCTGCCGAGCGCGAAGAGGAAATGCACCGTGCCCGGGTCGAGCAGATCATTGACTTTTTAGAAATCCAGGCCTACCGCAAAACCCCCGTGGGGCAGCTGCCCTACGGCCTGCAAAAGCGGGTCGACTTGGGGCGCGCGCTGGCACTCGAGCCGCAGATGCTGCTGCTCGACGAGCCCATGGCCGGCATGAACGTGGAAGAAAAGCAGGACATGTGCCGCTTTGTGCTGGACGTGAACGACGAGTTCGGCACCACGGTGGTCTTGATTGAGCACGATATGAGCGTGGTCATGGACATCAGCGACCGGGTCGTGGTGCTGGACTACGGCAAAAAAATCGGCGATGGCGCGCCCGACGAAGTCCGCCAGAACGAGGAGGTCATCCGCGCCTACCTCGGCACCTCGCACTGAGAAGGACTGCACCATGGGATTTTTTCTGGAAACCCTGTTCGGCGGCCTGATGGCCGGCATGCTGTATTCGCTGGTGGCGCTGGGCTTTGTGCTGATTTACAAGGCCTCGGGGGTGTTCAATTTCGCCCAGGGCGCAATGGTGCTATTTGCGGCGCTGGCCATGGCCCGGTTCGCCGAGTGGATTCCGCTGTGGACCGGCCTGAACAGCTTTGTCGGTACGGCCTTGCTGGCTTTTGCAGCCGCTGCCGTGGTCATGTTTGCCGTGGCCTGGCTGATTGAGCGACTGGTTTTGTCCAAACTGGTGAACCAGGAGGGCACCACACTGCTGATGGCCACGCTGGGCGTGGCCTACTTTTTAGATGGTGTGGGCCAAAGCATTTTCGGCAACGACATCTACAAAATCGATATTGGCATGCCCAAAGATCCGCTTCTGCTATTCGAGTCGGTTTTTCCGGGCGGCATCATGATCAGCAAAGAAGATCTGATTGCTGCAGCCATCGCCGCTGCGCTGGTCGCCATGCTGACCTTGTTTTTCCAGAAGACCTCCACGGGCCGGGCCCTGCGTGCGGTGGCTGACGACCACCAGGCAGCGCAGTCGATCGGTATTCCCTTGGATCGCATTTGGGTCATCGTGTGGTGCGTGGCCGGAGTGGTTGCCCTGGTTGCCGGCATCATCTGGGGCTCTAAGCTGGGGGTTCAGTTCACGCTGTCGACCGTGGCCATGCGGGCGTTGCCGGTGGTCATTCTGGGCGGACTGACGTCGGTGCCGGGGGCCATCATCGGCGGCCTGATCATCGGCGTCGGTGAGAAGCTGTCGGAGGTGTTCCTCGGTCCCTATGTGGGTGGCGGCATCGAGATCTGGTTTGCCTACGTGCTGGCGCTCATCTTTCTGCTGTTCCGCCCGCAAGGCTTGTTCGGCGAAAAAATCATCGACAGGGTGTAAGCATGTTCTACCGCGAAAACGGCCAGTTCAAGTCCAGCTACCGGGCCGATCAGCAGATCTTCCCGATCACCCAAGACCGTGTCGGCATCTGGCTCTTGCTGGCGTTTGCCTTTGTCGGCGTGCCGCTGCTGGCCAACGAGTACCTTTTCCGCGCCATTCTGGTCCCGTTTTTGATTTTGTCGCTGGCAGCACTGGGCGTGAATATTCTGGTGGGTTACTGCGGCCAAATTTCCTTGGGCTCGGGTGCTTTTATGGCGGTGGGGGCCTACGCGGCCTACAACTGCATGGTCCGCATAGAGGGCATGCCGCTGGTGGCGGCGATTTTGCTGGGGGGTGCTTTTGCGACCCTGGTCGGGATGTTTTTCGGTATCCCGAGTTTGCGCGTCAAGGGCTTGTATCTGGCGGTGGCGACACTGGCCGCACAGTTTTTCTGTGATTGGGCATTTTTGCGGGTGAAGTGGTTCACCAACGACAGCGCATCGGGCAGCGTGTCGGTGTCGGATCTCGTGGCCTTCGGCCTACCCATTACCTCACCGGTGGCCAAGTACTGGTTTTGTCTGAGTTTCCTGGTGGTGTTCGCGCTGCTGGCCAAAAACCTGGTCCGCAGCGCCATCGGGCGCGAGTGGATGGCGATTCGGGATATGGACGTGGCGGCGGCGGTGATCGGTATCCGCCCGGTCTACGCCAAGCTCAGCGCTTTTGCGGTGAGCTCTTTCATTATTGGCGTGGCCGGTGGCTTATGGGGTTTTGTCTACCTGGGCTCCTGGGAGCCGGCGGCGTTCTCGGTGGACCGTTCCTTTCAGCTGCTGTTCATGGTGATTTTGGGTGGCATGGGTGCTATTTCTGGCAGTTTTTTTGGTGCTGCGTTCATTGTCATGCTGCCGATTGCCATCAATATTTTTCTGCCGCTTCTCGGTGGTCTTTTTGGCATCGGGATCAGCACGGCGGCGCTGACCCACGCAGAGTTCATTATTTTTGGCGCGCTGATCGTCTGGTTCCTGATCGTGGAGCCGCACGGCCTTGCGCGTTTGTGGAGCGTGGGGAAGCAAAAGATGCGGATCTGGCCTTTCCCTCATTGATTTTTGTCGGGTTTCGCTTTTTGACTGGTGTGTTGTTTCAAACGAAGGAGACGAGTATGAAGATGACGAAATGGGCGCTGTCTAGCGCGTGGATGGCTGCGGTTCTGGGTGCCGGTTTTGCAAGCTCGGCCTGGGCACAGGCCAAAGAGCAATTTTTCCCCGCGTTGCCTTACCGATCGGGTGCCTATGCGCCCAACGGTATACCCTGGGCTAACGGTTACGCCGATTATTTCAAGCTGATCAATGCCCGCGATGGCGGTATCAACGGCGTGAAGATCACCACCGAAGAATGCGACACCGCGTATGCGACCGACCGCGGCGTGGAGTGCTATGAGCGTCTCAAGGGCAAGGCCAACGGCGCAATCTTCCAGCCGCTCTCGACCGGCATCACCTTTGCGTTGACGGAAAAAGTTCCGGCCGACAAAAACTCGCTGATTACCGCCGGTCTGGGCCGATCAGAGTCCAGCGATGGCGGCGTGTTCAAGTGGAATTTTCCGCTGATGGGCACCTACTGGTCCGGCGCGGACATTCTGATGCAGCACATCTCCAAGAAGGAAGGTGGCAACCTCACGGGCAAAAAGATCACGCTGATCTACCACGACAGCCCCTATGGGAAAGAGCCTATTCCGCTGCTGCAAAAGCGCGCTACCTTGCAGGGCTTTGAGTTGACTCTGCTGCCAGTGACCGCCCCTGGCATTGAGCAAAAAGCTACCTGGCTGCAGGTGCGCCAGAACAAGCCCGATTACGTTCTGCTGTGGGGTTGGGGCGTGATGAATTCCGCTGCGCTGAAGGAAGCGGTGGCGACGGGCTATCCGCGCGAAAAAATGTTTGGCGTGTGGTGGTCTGCGGGGGAACCGGACGTCAAAGACCTGGGTGATGCCGCTAAAGGCTACAGCGGACTTGTCGCGACCGGCGAGGGCGGCAAGGTGTTGGATGACGTCAAGAAATTTGTGCATGACAAAAACCAGGGCACCGGGCCGATTGAAGAGCTCAACACTTCGCTCTACAACCGGGGTCTGGTTAGCGCGGCGCTGGCCGTCGAAGCCGTGCGTTCAGCGCAGCAGCGTTTCGGCAAGGGCAAGGTCATGGATGGCGAACAAATCCGTTGGGGTCTGGAAAATCTGAACATGGACCAGAAGCGCCTGAGTGCGCTCAAACTGGACACCATCATGAAGCCCCTGAGCACGTCCTGTTTTGACCACGAAGGTTCGCGCAGTGCCCGCGTCCACACCTGGGACGGCAAGAAATGGAACGTGGTCACCGACTGGATTGACGCCGACGAATCCATCATCAAGCCCATGGTGCGTCAGTACGCTGACAAATACGCCAGCGACAAGAAGCTGACCCGCCGCACCCCTGCGGATTGCCAGTCCTGATACTGCTTCGGCCGGCAGCGTCTGCCCAGCCGGGCGGGTGCTGCTGGTTCTGAAGCGGCAGCAAAGGATTTTTATGAGTACGCCCTCCATCGTTCTGAACGTCAACGGCATTGAAGTCATTTACAACCACGTCATCCTGGTGCTCAAGGGCGTGTCCCTGCAGGTACCGCAAGGCGGCATCGTGGCGCTGCTGGGGGGAAACGGCGCGGGCAAGACCACGACCCTGCGCGCGGTCTCCAACCTGCTCAAAGGCGAGCGTGGCGCAGTGACCAAAGGCAGCATCGAGTTGCGCGGCGAGCGGATCGAAAACCTCTCGCCAGCGGATCTGGTCCAGCGCGGCGTGGTGCAGGTGATGGAGGGTCGCCATTGTTTTGCCCACCTCACCATAGAAGAAAACCTGCTGACGGGCAGCTACACCCGAAAGGACAAGGGCGAAATTGCCGCCACGCTGGACAAGGTGTACACCTATTTTCCGCGCTTGAAGACCCGCCGCACCTCACAGGCTGCGTACACCTCGGGTGGTGAACAGCAGATGTGTGCGATCGGGCGGGCCTTGATGGCCAGCCCCACGATGGTCTTGCTCGATGAGCCGTCCATGGGCCTGGCCCCGCAAATCGTCGAAGAGGTTTTTGAAATCGTCAAAGACCTGAACACGAAGGAAGCGGTCACCTTCTTGCTGGCCGAGCAAAACACCAACATTGCGCTGCGCTATGCCGACTATGGCTACATCATGGAATCCGGCCGCGTCGTGATGGATGGGCTTGCGGCCGACTTGCGCAGCAACGAGGATGTCAAAGAGTTCTACCTCGGTATGGGCGGCGGTGAACGCAAGAGTTTCAAAGATGTAAAAAGCTACAAGCGCCGCAAGCGCTGGCTGGCCTGAGCGGGCGGCGCTGCCTGTGTCTGGGAAGTGACCATGAATCCGCATTACGACGAGCTCGAAACGCGCGACCCGGCCCTGCGCGAAGCTGCGCTGCTGGCTGCCGTGCCCGTGCAGGTGGTGCACGCGCAGACCCACTCCGCAGCCATGGCGCAGGCATTGCACGGCGTTGACGGCCGTGCCGTGCGCACCCGGGCCGATCTGGCGCGCCTGCCGGTAACCCGCAAGCAGGAGCTGTTTGAGCGACAAAAGGCGGTGCGGGCAGCCGGTGGCGATGCGTTTGGTGGCTACAGCACGCTGGCCTACGGTAGCGCGATGCCGCGTATTTTTGCCAGCCCCGGACCGATTTACGAACCCGAGGGCAGGGCGCCTGACTACTGGCGCATGGCGCGGGCTATTTTTGCCGCCGGGTTTCGGGCCGGTGACTTGATTCACAACAGCTTCAGCTACCACTTCACCCCGGCGGGCTCGATGATGGAGTCGGGTGCCCACGCCGTCGGGTGCAGTGTCTTTGCCGCTGGCGTGGGGCAGACCGAGCAGCAGGTGGCCGCTTTGCAGGATTTGCAGCCTGCGGGCTACATCGGAACGCCGAGTTTTTTGAAAATTATTTTGGAGAAAGCGGCTGACTTGGGTGTGACTTTTCCAAGCGTGACAAAGGCTTTGGTGACCGGCGAGGCCTGCCCGCCATCGCTGCGCGACTGGCTGGGCGGGCGTGGCGTGGCCGCGTATCAGTGTTATGCGACGGCCGATGTCGGCCTGATTGCCTACGAGACCCCGGCACGGGAAGGACTGGTGCTGGACGAGCACGTGATTCTCGAAATTGTCCGCCCCGGCACCGGCGATACCGTGCCCGAGGGTGAGGTGGGCGAGGTGGTGATTACGTCCCTCAACCCGGACTATCCGCTGATCCGCTTTGGCACGGGGGACCTCTCGGCTGTGCTTCCCGGTATCTGCCCCAGCGGGCGTACTAACACACGTATCCGGGGCTGGCTGGGCCGGGCGGACCAGACCACCAAGATCCGCGGCATGTTTGTGCACCCCAAACAGGTGGACGATATTGCCAAGCGCTTCCCCGAAGTCTTGCGGGCCCGCTTGGTGGTGCAGGGCGAAATGGCCAATGATGTGATGACGCTCAAGGTGGAGGTTCACGACACTCTGGCCGCGCAGGCACTCAAGTCGCAGATCGCGCAGGCGGTGCGCGATGTCACCAAACTGCGTGGCGACATCGAGCTGTGCGCTAGCGGCAGCCTGCCCAATGACGGCAAAGTCATCGAAGACGCGCGCGGCTACGCCTGATCATGATTTACAAATTCAAGTCCAAGGCAGCGGGCGACCTGATCATGCTCGAGGCCAATGGCCGCCAGTTGCTCAAAATTCTCGAAAAGAATTTCCCTGAACAGCAAGTCCAGGGCATTCTCACAGTGGACCAAATGCCCCGAGCCGTGCAGGCGATCGAGGACGCCATCGCGGCGGAAGATCGGGTGCGGGCTGAGGCGACCCAGGCTGGTGCACCCGGGGGCCCGCCCAGTGGGGGGGTGAGCTTGCGCCATAGACTCGTGCCCTTTTTGGCTATGCTGCGTCGATGCATGCAGGCCCAGGAGCCCATTGTGTGGGGTGTTTAGCATGCCGCTGCTTACATCACTGGGACGTGCGGGCGATCCAGCGCAGAGGGGTCCGCACGATAAAGCTACACTCTATTCACCGCAAATTTGGAGACACACTATGCATAAGCGCTTCATCGCTTTGACGCTCGGACTGGTTTCTTTCGTCGCTTTTGCGCAAAGCTACCCCGCGAAAACGATCACGATCGTGGTGCCGTTTTCTGCCGGCGGACCCACCGACAGGGTGGCACGAGACCTCGCCGAGGCCATGCGCAAGCCCCTGGGCGGCGCGACCATTGTGGTGGACAACACCGTTGGTGCCGGCAGTTCCATCGGCTCCAATAAGGTCGCTAAGGCAGCGCCTGACGGCTACACCATCTTGCTGAACCACATCGCAATGGCTTCAATGCCCAATCAGCTGCGCAACATGCCCTTCAAAGTCGAAAGTGACTTCGAGTACCTGGGCATGATCAACGAGGTCCCTATGACCTTTATTTCCCGCCCCACCCTGCCTGCCAAAAACTTCAAAGAGCTGGTGGCGTGGATCGGCCAAAACAAGGGCAAGATCAATCTGGGCAACGCCGGTATTGGCTCGGCTTCTCACCTGTGCGGCCTGATGGTGCAGAACGCCTTGCAGACGGATATGACATCGATCCCGTACAAGGGCACGGCCCCGGCCATGACCGATTTGATTGGCGGACAGATTGACCTGATGTGCGATCAAACCACCAACACGACGCAGCAGATCGACGCCAAGAAGGTCAATGCCTACGCGGTGACCACGTCCAAGCGCCTCACCACTGCAGCGCTGAAAGATTTGCCGACGATGCAGGAAGTCGGTCTGAAGGGTTTTGATGTCTCTATTTGGCACGGCCTGTATGCGCCCAAGGGCACACCGGCTGATGTCATGGCCAAAATCAACAGCGCGCTCAAGGCTGCTTTGAAGGACCCTGATTTCATGGCCAAGCAAGAGGCGCTTGGCGCGGTGATCATCACCGACCATCGCACCGATCCGGCTGACCACAAAAAGTTTGTGGCATCCGAGATCGCCAAATGGGGCCCTGTGATTGCCGCAGCCAAGGAGTACATTGACTAGGCCAGGTCCACCAGTATCCGGTTATTCAAAAAAGGGCCCTGATTGCTGCCCGGCAATCAGGGCCTTTTGACCTTTGACAATGCCCGCATGGCACCCACCGCGCTAGTCAACCAGGATTCTGAGCCGCTAGCAAAGCCATTTGTTTTGGCGGGCGCCCTTTTGCTCAGTTTTGTATTTGGTTCCTTGCACGCATTCAGTGCGCTCATGCTGCCCTTGCAACTGCAGTACCAATCCGACCGCGCCAGCGTCAGTTTGGCCTACGCATTGGCCATTCTTTGCCTGACAGGCGGCGTGTTTGTGAGTCGCTGGATTCTCCCGGCTTTGGGGGCGCGTGCTACCGCCTTGCTCTGTGGCTTGCTGGGGGCGGTCGGCTTGATCGGGGTTGCGCGCGGCAATGCCCTCGCGGTCCTGTGGCTGGGCTATGGCTTGGTGTTCGGTGGTGTCAACGGTGTGGCCTACAGCCTGTTCCTGAACCGTGCCGCCAGTGCGCTGCCTGCAAGCCCGGGCTTCGCTATCGGGCTGGTTACCGCCATATATGGTGCCGGTGCTGCGACTTGCGCGCAATGGGAGGCCTGGATGCTGCAAGGCAGCTCGGCTGAACAGGTTTTGCAATGGCTTGCCGTGGCGCTTTTTGCCGCCTCCCTCGTAGCGGCTGCGTGCTTCGTGCCCGACGCACCTGGCGCTAGGAGCCAAGCTAGCCCTGGATTTGCGATCTCCACGGTGCCCGGGATGGATCTGGGCTTTTTCTGGGCGGTTTATTTTTTGTCTGCCGCCGGCGGTCTGATGGCGATAGCCCATGCCGTTCCGATCGTAGCCGCGCTGGGGGGAGGGGCCGACTGGGCGCCTTTAGCACCCACTCTGAACGCGCTTGGCAATGTGCTTGGCAGCCTTGTGGGGGGCGTGCTGGTGGGCCGCCTGGGTTTGCGGCTGGCACTCGCAGTGCCCGTCGCGGTGCTGACCGTGTCGCTGCTTGTGGTCGCACACACAGTGGATCCGGCGGCGGCGCTCGCCGGTCTGTGCGCCTGCGGTGTGGCCTACGGAGCCTTGATTGCCGTCATTCCGTTGGTGCTCAGGGCGCGTTTCGGAGTGGCTCGATTCAATCAGGCCTTCGGTCTGGTTTTCACCGCCTGGGGTAGCGCGGGATTACTAGGGCCCTTCGTTGGTGGAGTGCTATACGACCAGACGGGCAGCTACAGCCTGGCCTTGGCGTTGGCAGCGGGTTTGGCGGCCATAGCGCTTGCCCTGTTGCGGGGTTTTTCCGGGTTTTTCCGTGTTGCGCCAACGCAAACCAGTGCCTCAGATACCTCCTGAGCGGCCTTTCGCTGGTCTCTTTGTATAATCCTTGGCTTCGCAGCGCTTTTGTGGCTCCGCGGCGAAGTTCCAGTCCCCACCTAAGAGGCTCCCGCTAGTGGAGCGCCGACCGTGGAAAAGAGCCCGGCAAACCCCTCCTTTAAAAAGAGAGAAACTCATGTCAACTTTCAGCGCCAAACCCGCTGAGGTCGTGCACGAGTGGTTTGTGCTTGACGCGACCGATAAGGTCCTCGGTAGAGTAGCCAGCGAAGTTGCTCTCCGTTTGCGCGGCAAACACAAGGCCATTTACACACCTCACGTCGATACCGGAGACTACATCGTAGTCGTCAACGCAGCCAAACTGCGCGTGACCGGTGCTAAATCCCTCGATAAGGTCTAC
>CAMAQV010000042.1 GCA_945860595.1 Comamonas sp. lk | reverse complement strand
AAAAACCGTATCCTGGCAGATGCTGATGCGGTCTTGCGCCACGCACCCGACATCATCATCGGCTCCTGGTGTGGCAAAAAATTCCGGCCCGAAAACGTCGCGGCCCGCCCAGGTTGGGACGTGCTACCCGCTGTGCGCACTGGCGATCTGTACGAGATCAAATCGCCCTTGATTCTGCAGCCCGGCCCGGCCGCCCTGACCGACGGCCTGGCGGTTTTGCACCGCATCTGCGCGGGCTGGATGGAGCGGTCGATCGCACCTGCACGGGCGCGTGCATGAACTGGGGTCGCCTACTTCTCGTGTGCGTGCTGACCATGGGCTGCAGCCTGGCCAGCGCCTGGGAGCTGCGCGACGACAGCGGCCAGACCGTGCGCTTTACGGGTGTACCGCAGCGCATCGTCAGCCTCTTGCCCTCGCTCACCGAGACGGTGTGTGCCCTGGGCCAGTGCGCCAAGTTGGTGGGCGTAGACCGGTATTCGAATTTCCCCGACAGCGTGCGCGCGTTGCCCCAGGTTGGTGGCGGGCTGGACCCGCAGATCGAGGCCATCGTGGCCCTCAAGCCGGATCTGGTGCTGGTGTCCAACACCGCTCCCGGTGCGCAGCGCATGCGCGGCCTGGGACTCACACTGCTGGCGCTGGAGCCGCGCAATTTTGCGGACGCCGCGCGTGTGGTGCGGGTGTTGGCGCAGGTGCTGGCCGTGGACACCGCGCCGGGCGTGGTGCAGGCCATGGAGCGCGATATGCGCGCCGCCGTGCAAGCCGTGCCCCCGCAGGCCCGGGGCAAAAGCGTGTACTTTGAAGTCAACCCCGGCCCGTATGCGGCCAGCGCGTCCTCTTTTATCGGCGAGACATTGGCCCAGCTGGGCATGAAAAACATCGTGCCCGCCAGCCTCGGCGCCTTTCCCAAAATCAACCCTGAGATGGTGGTGCGCGCCCAACCGGATGTGATTCTGGTGGGCGACAACGAGGTCGACGACCTGTCCAAACGCCCGGGATGGGCTGCGCTGACCGCCATCCGCGCGCAGCGCATGTGCGTTTTCGACAAGCAGGACTCCGACACCCTGGTACGCCCCGGCCCGCGCATGGCAACTGGCGCGATGCGGGTCGCCCAATGCCTGCAGCGCCTCTACCCGGTGTCGCCATGACGCAGCGTGTCCGCCGCGCTCCGCTTGTGTTGGCGCTGGGCTTGCTCACCTTGACGCTGGCCTTTTTGCTGCTGGGGGTCTGCATTGGCAGCACCGGCTGGCAGGCCTGGGCTGATATGCAAAACGACCCTGTGGCTGGGCAAATTGTGTGGGATATCCGCCTGCCACGCAGCGCCGGAGCCTGGAGCGCGGGGGCTTTGCTGGGTCTGTCGGGCGCGGTGGCCCAGGGCTTGTTCCGCAACCCCTTGGCCGATCCGTATTTGCTGGGCAGCGCCGCGGGTGCGTCGCTGGGCGTGTGCGTGGCGCTGGCGCTGCTGGGTGTGTCCCCGGCCTCGTTGGCGTGGCTGGCCCAGATAGGCCTGACGGGTGCGGCCTTTGCAGGCGCGACCGGTGCGGTGTTTTTGACGCTGGTGCTGGCCCGCGGCGTGCAGCACACCCTGCGCTTGCTGCTGGCCGGGGTGGTGGTGGGCGTGGTGCTGGGTGCGGCCAGCTCGCTGATTTTGTTGCTGCAACCGCAGCTGCTACAGGCCATGCAAGGCTTTTTACTCGGCAGCACCGCCTTTGTGGGCTGGAGTGGCTGTGTGCTGATGGCCGTGGTGTGGGGCCTGTGCATGCTTGCCGCCTGGTTGTTCAGTCCCGTGCTCGATGGTTTGGCGCTGGGCGAGTCCACAGCGCGGAGTCTGGGCTTGCCGCTGGCACCGATGCGCCTGGGGCTGATTCTGGTGCTGGCCCTGGCCAGCGGCACGGCGGTGGCGCAGACCGGGCTGGTTGCCTTTGTGGGGCTGGCCGCGCCGCATCTGGTGCGCAGCCTGGTGCGCGCGGCGCATGCTTGGCTCTTGCTTTTGTCCAGCCTGATGGGGGGCGCCTTGCTGCTGGCGGCGGATCTGCTGGCGCGTAGCGTGATGGCGCCGCAAGAACTGCCGGTGGGCGTGTTGACGGCGGTGCTGGGCGGCGGTTATTTGCTGTGGCTGATGCACCGCCACAGCGCCGCACTGGCAGGAGACGCGCCATGAGCACAGGCCACACCCCTAAGCGCACGCCGCCCATGCTGCGGGCCCAGGCAGTGGGCGCGCGGCTGGGTGGGGTGCAGGTCTTGCATTCGCTGGACGTGCAGTTCGCACCCGGCGGCTGGACCAGCATCGTCGGCCCCAACGGGGCGGGCAAGTCCACCTTGTTGAAAGTCCTGGCCGGTCTGTTGCCGCACCAGGGCAGCGTCTGGCTGGGTGAGCGCCTGGTGTCAGAGTGGCCCGGGCGGGCGCGGGCTTGCGCGCTGGCATGGTTGGGGCAGAGCGAACAGGTGGTGGACGACTTAAGCGTGCTGGATGTGGCTTTGCTGGGCCGCTTGCCGCACCAACCCTGGCTGGGCAAGCCCGATGCGCAGGACTTGGCCGTGGTCGAGAAGTACCTGCGGATGACCCAGGCCTGGGACTGGCGGCACCGCAGCCTGGGTGCGCTCTCCGGCGGTGAACGGCAGCGCGTGCTGCTGGCGCGCGCGCTCAGTGTCGAGGCCGACATCCTGCTCATGGACGAACCGCTGACCAACCTGGATCCGCCGCACCAGGCGGACTGGCTGGAGATCGTGCGTGGCCTGCGCGCGCAGGGCACCACGGTGGTCAGCGTGCTGCATGAAGTGTCCATGGCCCTGCAAGCCGAGGCGCTGGTGGTGATGGCCCAGGGCCGCATCACGCACCACGGCGCGTGTGCAGACCCCCAAAGCCACCGCGCGCTGGAGCAGGTTTTTGACCAGCGCATCGCCGTCCATGCGGTGCAGGGGCAGTGGGTCGTAATCCCCACGCCATCGCCCAGGCCTACATCCTCTCCATCTCCCATCTCACCCCCGCCTCAGGCGCCGCTATGAAGCATCTTTTACCCACTTTGAATGACCTGCGCGATCCGGCCCTGACCCAGGCTGTACGCGCCGCCTTGGATAACAAGACCAAGCCGCTGGGCTCGCTGGGCCGCCTGGAATCACTGGCCCTGCAACTCGGTGAAATTTTGGGCAACCAGAGCCCGGTTCTGGAACAGCCACAGTTGGTGGTTTTTGCCGGTGACCACGGTATTACCGCGCAGGGCGTCTCCGCATTTCCCAGCGAGGTGAGCTGGCAGATGGTCGAGAATTTTCTGGCTGGCGGCGCGGCTGTCAGCGTGTTGGCGCGCCAGCACGGGCTGGCATTGACGGTGGTGGACTGCGGCGTCAAGCACGACTTTCTGGCCGGTTTGCCTGCGGGCGCACAGCGTGCCGGCCTCCTGGTGCGCAAAGCCGATGGGGCGCATCTGGGGACTGCTGATTGCTCGCAGCATCCCGCCATGAACCCTTCGCAGTGCGCGCAGGCCCTGCGCCACGGCGTGGCGCTGGTGCAAGGTCTGCCCGGCAATGCGCTGCTGCTGGGTGAAATGGGCATTGGTAATACCTCGGCGGCTGCGCTGCTGCTGGTGCGCTTGACCGGTTTGGATATTGCCGATTGCACAGGGGCCGGTACCGGCCTGGACGACACAGCAATAGCCCACAAAACCCAGGTGCTGCGCGCCGTGCTGGCACGCCATGCAGACGCGCGCGCGCCGCTGGATGTGTTGGCGGCCATGGGTGGTTTTGAGATTGCCACCATGGTTGGCGCGGTCATGCAAGCCGCTGCCGAGCGGCGGGTGATCGTGGTGGATGGTTTTATTGCCAGCGCGGCGGTGCTGGTGGCCCATGCCCTGGAGCCGCTGGTGCTGCAGCGCTGCGTATTCGCCCACCGCTCCGGCGAGCGCGGCCATGCTGCCATGTTGCAGCACCTGGGCGTGCAGCCGCTGTTGGATCTGGGGCTGCGCCTGGGTGAGGGCTCGGGCGCCGCACTGGCCTGGCCGCTCTTGCAATCGGCCTGCGCCATCCTGCGCGAGATGGCCAGCTTTGCCGACGCTGGTGTGTCGGAGAAAAGTCCTTCGCTTTCGCCATGAACCATCTGCTGCGATTCACCCGGCACTTTTTGCTGGCCATCCAGTTTTTCACCCGCATCCCCGTGACGGGGCGTCTGGCTGACTGGGTGGGTTACAGCCCGGCAATGTTGCGGGCCAGCGCGGCGCATTTTCCTGCCGTGGGCATAGTCGTGGGCGCTTTGGTGGCATGTTTGACGGTCTTGCTGTTGCAGACTTTGCCCGGCGCTTTCGCTCCGCTGGTTGCAGCGATTGTGGGCACCGCGTGGAGCGTCTGGATCACTGGCGCTTTCCATGAAGACGGCCTTGCGGACGTCGCCGACGGCTTGGGGGGTAGCTATGACCGTGCCCGCGCACTCACCATCATGAAAGACTCCCGCGTGGGCGCCTTCGGCGCGATTGCGGTGGTGCTGGCCTTGCTGGCCAAGGTGGCGCTGCTGGCCCTGATCGGGTCGGTGGGCGTGGTGTGGATGTGCGCGGCCATCATGGGTGCGCACGTGGTCTCGCGGACCTGGCCGCTGTTGCTGATCCGCTTGTTACCCCACGTGGGTGACGAGGATGGCTCCAAATCCAAACCGCTGGCTGATCAGATTACGCTGCCCAGCCTGGTGGTGGTGCTGGCCTGGTGTGTGGGCGCGTTGGTGCTGACAATGCTGCTGCAGTCCGCGCTGCAGCCGGACGCCCGCATGGCGTTGGCCTGGGGCGGCGGGCTGATTGGCTCCGCGCTGGCGTTCTGGCGGGTATACGCGCTGTTTGAGCGCCGCCTGCAAGGCTTTACCGGAGACTGCCTGGGTACGACGCAGCAGGTGTGCGAACTGGCTTTTTATCTCGGTCTTGCCATGGGTCTGGGCGCAGCCGCAGGCACCTAACACGCATGGCCTTGTGGATCGTGCGCCACGCCCGGCCGCTGATTGCGGCGGGAATTTGCTACGGCGTTTTGGATGTGCAGGCCGATGCAAGCGCGACAGACCAGGCTGTCCGCGAATTGGCCGATACCTTGCCAACAGGCGCGGTACTGCGCGTCTCGCCGCTGACGCGCTGCCAACAAATGGCAGGGGCGCTTTGCACCTTGCGCGCCGACTTGCAAGCCCGCACCGACCCGCGCTTGCGCGAAATGGACTTTGGCTGCTGGGAAGGGGTGGCCTGGGATGCAATTCCGCAGGCGGCGCTACAAGCTTGGACCGATGATTTCGGCCAGCACCGCTTTGGCGGCGCGGAAAGTTCCAATGAGGTTCTGATGCGTGTCGGCCGCGCATGGGACGAAGTCCATGGCGACCCCGATACGGTTTGGATTACGCACGCTGGCGTTGCCCGCGCCGCGCGTTTGCTGGCTGACGGTGTACGCACGCTGACGTACGCGCACCAGTGGCCTCTCGAAGGGCCGGGCTACGGGCAGTGCCTGCGAATGGGTGCAATAAAGCAGGAAATCCCCCCGGCTGGGGGATGTTCATCTTCTCCCTCGGCGGAAAAAATCTAGTCGGATTGTGACCACCAGGCCCTACCGGGCAACTGGATCTCATCAACCGAATAGGAATAAGCCATGTCGATTGAACAAAAACTCAACCGCGCGATCAACGCCATCCTGGACGCCAAGGCGGATTTGGAATGTTTTGCCAAAGAAGCCGGTGCCAATTTGAAAGTCCGCCGCGCGGTCAATGAACTCGACGTGGCCGAGTTGGATCTGGAGAACGCCATCCGCGAGTTATCCGGACAACTCTGTTAAATCGCCGGGCGGGGCGAGCAAGCGCTTAAGTCCCCCGCGCCGCCTCCTGCTGCAACACCACATCGCTGGTCGCAAAGGCCACGCAGGGCAGCACATAGCCCTCATCCATTTCTTCGGTACTCAAACCTGGCCATTCCACCTCATAGCGCACGCTACCCCGCAGCATTTGGCACACGCACGTGCGGCAGGTGCCGTTGCGGCAGGAACTGGGCATCTCAATACGCCCCGCCTCCAAGGCTTGCAGCAAGGTCATGCCGTCCTCCACATCGCATTGGAGATCGGCGGGTAGTACGCGGGCGGTGAACATGGGGTATCCAGAAGTCTTCGGGTACTTTCACTGACGCAGCTTTTCCTGCAGCCATACCTTAATGAGCGATTGGTAAGGCACATCCCGGGCATTAGCAGCCACCTTGATCGACTCCAGCAAATGCTGTGGCAGCCGCAGCGAAATGGTTTTGGTGGTGGGTTTCAAATTCGGCAGCGATACCACCTGCGCTTTGGACCAGTCCAGATGATCGGAAGAGTCGTGCGACTCCCAATAGGCTCGCTCGGCCGCCTCGTTGGCAAATTTTGGAACCGCTTTACTTGTTGGCTTGGTCATAAATCGCGCGCTCCTTGCGGTGCATGTCTCTGGCTGAAATTACCCGTATCAACTGGCCTGACTGACGCAGCGTGAAAGTGATGTGTAGGGCTCGTGCCGCATCGCTTAACCCTAAGGCATGAATCCGAAGCTCATTCTGGCTGTGGGCAGCGTCTTCAAGCAGCAGCAGCGGCGCATTGAAGAAAACCTGTTCTGTTTCCATCATGGTCACGCCATGCTTCTCGTTCTTCCGCTCGTTCCCTGCATCCCATTCAAAGCCGATTGTCTGGGTGAAGTCTACCATTTATGTATATTACTATCATGTACAAAAGAGTCAATTAGCTAACTTGTGCACCCGGCCTCAAGCATCTGTCAAAAAGGGCGGTTATGTTGAGTTTCCCTTCACCCACTCCGAGGCTTGCCATGAACCTTTCGACCTCCCGTTTGTCGCTTTACTTCCGCCGTTGTGCTGGCCTGGCTTGGGCCACCGCCGCCTTGGCAGCACAGGCTCAGATATTTCAATTTGTGGCGCTGGGTGATCTGCCTTATGGCGACCCGGCCAAAGTCGCTGCGCCATACCGGGCGCTGATTACCAGCATCAACCGCCTGCAACCGGCTTTTTCCATCCACATCGGGGACTTCAAATCCGGCTCCACCCGCTGCAGCAACGAGGAGTTCCAGGCCCAGATCCAGCACTTCGGCTTGTTTGAGGCGGCGCTGGTCTTCACGCCCGGCGATAACGAGTGGACCGACTGCCACCGCGCCAACAACGGGGCTTACGACCCCATGGAGCGCTTGGCGGTTTTGCGCAGCATGTTCTTCCCTGCTGGGCAGTCCCTGGGCCAAGTGCCCCTGGCCCTGCAGAGCCAGGCCGCGCTGTTTCCGGCGCACGCAAAATTTGTGGAAAACCTGCGCTGGCAGCACCAGGCCGTGCTGTTTGCCACGCTGCACATCGTGGGCAGCAACAACAACTTCGAAGTGCGTGACGCCCGTGCCGTTGCCGAGTTCATGGAGCGCGACCGCGCCAACGTGGCCTGGATTCAGGACACCTTTGCCCAGGCCCAGCACAGCGGCGCCAAGGCTTTGGTGTTTGCCATGCAGGCCGATGTGTTTGACTCCAAGTCGATCTGGGAAGACTTTCCGGCGCATTCGGGCTTTCGCACCAGTATCGGTGAGACCCTTTTGCCCCTGGCCGCCGCCGCGCGCATTCCCGTGCTGCTGATCCACGGCGACAGCCACGTGTTCCGCTTTGACCAGCCCTTCAGCTTGAACAAAACTCCTGTCACCAACCTGACCCGCCTGGAAGTGCCCGGTGCCAACGACATGCGCGCGGTGCAGGTCAGCGTCGACACCCGCGCCGCCCAGCCCTGGGGTGTGCGGTTGGTGGAGGCGGGGCGCTAGGGCGCCCTACACTTCCGGCGTGTCCGTGTCCAGTTGCCCGCGGCGCAATCGCGTGCGGGCTTGTTGGGCCAAGGCCTGGTACTTGAGCTTGAAGGCTTCCAGGCTTTCCTGCTCCAGTTCTTCGAGGTCGAGCAGAGCGTTGTGTGCGCCGTTGGTGGCGCGGATGAGTTCGTCGAGTTTGAGTTGAATGGCTTCGGTGTCGCGGTTCTGGGTGTTCTGGATCAGAAACACCATCAGAAACGTGATGATGGTGGTACCGGTGTTGATGACCAGCTGCCAGGTGTCGCTGAAGCCGAATAGCGGACCGGTGACCAGCCAGACCACGATGATGCCGACTGCGCCCGAAAATACAAATGACTTGCCACAGATGTGCGCGGTCTGTTTGGCAACCCGCGCGTACCAGTTCTTACGTTCCATGAGAAACCTGCTTGAAATCTACCTATTGTCCGGTGATACGGGCTTTCAGGGCGGCCAGCTCATTGCGCAGCTGATGGATTTCAATCAGATATTCCATGAATATGGCCGCAGCACATACATCCAAATCAAAGTCTTTGGCTTTGCGGTATGCGGTTTGCACGGGCTCAATATATTCCCGCGAAAAACATATTTGTTCATCTGCCAGTGTATCGGCGGGTAGTACGCCGTATTCCAGTAGTTCCGCGAACTCAGCCTCGCTCAGCCCACAAATTCCGGCAAATTCTCCCATGGACAAGTGGTCTGCAGAACTCAGCAGAACGTGGCCGGTAAACGAGTTTTGCATGATGCGGGTAGAGCCTTGTGGTGTGCAAAAAATGACTCTGCATGGTATGGACGTCAGGGTGAAAATCCGTTTGACATACGTCAATGAATATTCAATTGCGCATGAATCAGAAAAGCTTGACACACGTCAAAACCCCGCGCCCGATGGCCGCCTACATTGGTTGACCGGATTACCGGAAATACTATTTACGAGGTGATGTATGTACCAAAGAATCATGGTTGCAACCGATGGCTCGCCCCTGTCCCAAAAAGCGGTGGACTCCGCGCTGGGGCTGGCAGCCGCGTTCAAAGCGCAGGTGACAGCAGTGTCGGTGGTGCAGGCCTACAGCTACGATTATTTTGAGGGGGCCTATCCCCTGAGCAAGGAAGATGTGAAGACGGTGGAGTCCTACTGGGTGGACAAGGCGCAGAAATTGTTGGACACCGCAATCTTCAGCGCGGCCTCCAAAGGCGTGCAGATCAAGACCCAGGTTTTAACGGCCAATGATGTCGCCGACGCTTTAATTACCGCAGCCCATACGCTGGACGCCGATTTGATTGTGATGGCCTCGCATGGCCGCCGGGGTTTTGACCGCCTGCTGCACGGCAGCGAGACCCAGGAGGTGTTCAACCACTGCAAGGTGCCGGTTCTGGTGCTGCGGTGATAGGCACCTGAAGCCCGCGCCGATCGGCGCCGGTAGGGGCCGGTTCAGGACATTTTTCCGATGGCGCAGCTCACGTAGCTTTTGATGTTGGAGACACCGGCCTCAAAGCCTTCGACGCTGCCTTTTTCGGGGTAGCCCAGGTCTTGCAGTTTCTCCAGAATACTGCCGCGCAGCGCCGGGTCTGCATGCAGACTGACCATTTGCAGTTCATGGTCGACCGATACGTCGGTCACGCCGTGAAGCGTACCCAGACCTTTTAGAATGGTTTTCTCGCAACCCCCGCACTTGAGGTTGTCGATTTCAATATGCATGTCTTGCGTGCTCATGGTGTGGTCTCCTCGGTCGGGCAGGTACTGAAATGGAACACACTGTACAGCGCGCAAAAGCGCAGCAAGCCGGTGAGCAACAGTGGCACACCCAGCCAGGCCCACGGGCTGATCGTGGGGTCGCTCACTGCTAGGTAGATGAGGGCGACACCAAGCGCGATGCGCGCAAGGCGGTCCAGGGTTCCAAGATTGGGTTTCATAGCGGGCCTTTCACCGGGGTTATTCCACGGGTTCGACTGTGAGCCGGTGCAGCCGCCCTGTCATTGACCTGTATCAAAAGCGCTGCGGATGCGGTGGCGCCCTCAGGCCGCGGCGCCGGGTCCCATCCCCTGGTGGCGCAGCAAGGCGTCCAGGCGCGGAGCGCGCCCCCGAAAGGCTGTAAACGATTCCATGGCCGGGCGGCTGCCGCCTTTTTCCAAAATGGCCTGGCGGTAGCGGCGCCCGGTTTCGGGGCTCGCCTCGCCGCCGGGCAAAGCGGTTTCTTCGAAGGCCGCGTAGGCATCCGCGCTGAGTACTTCAGCCCACTTGTAGCTGTAGTACCCGGCTGCGTAACCGCCAGCAAAGATGTGGCTGAAGCTGTGCGCCGTGCGGCTCCAGGGCGGGGCTTGCAATACCGCCACTTCGTCGCGCACCTGCATCAGCACGCGCATGAAATCGGCGCCCGCGGCGGGCTCACTGTGCAGGCGCATGTCAAACAGGGCGAACTCGATTTGACGCAGGGTTTGCAAACCGCTCTGGAAATTCTTGGCGGCCAGCATTTTGTCGAACAGCGCACGCGGCAAGGGCTCGCCCGTGTCCACATGCGCCGTCATGTGGCGCAGCACGCTCCATTCCCAGCAAAAGTTTTCCATGAACTGGCTGGGCAGCTCAACCGCGTCCCACTCCACACCGCTGATGCCGGACACATCGCGCTCATTGACCTGGGTCAGCAAGTGGTGCAAGCCGTGCCCGCATTCGTGGAACAGCGTGATGACATCGTCGTGCGTCAGCAGTGGCGGCTTACCGCCCACGCCCTCTGCAAAGTTGCACACCAAGTGCGCCACGGGGGTTTGCAGTTTCTGGGTGTCGGGGCGCAGCCATCGGCCGCGCACATCGTCCATCCAGGCGCCGCCGCGTTTGCCTGAGCGGGCACCGGGGTCGAGGTAAAACTGCCCCACCAAACTGCCGGCACGCTCAATGCGGTAGAACTCGACGGCTGGGTGCCAAACTGGAGCAGTGTCGCGGCGGATGCTGACTTCAAACAAGGTCTCCACAATCTTGAATAGGCCTGCCAGCACCTGGGGCGCGGGGAAGTAGTTCTTGACCTCCTGCTCGCTGAAGGCGTAGCGCGCCTCTTTGAGTTTTTCTCCCACAAAGGGCCAGTCCCAGGCCTGTGGATCCGGCAGGTTCAGGTGCTCGGCGGCGAAGGCGCGCATTTCGGCGACGTCTTTCTCGGCGAAGGGGCGGGCGCGGGCCGCCAGATCGCGCAAAAATTCTGTGACTTCGTCGCTGGACTGCGCCATCTTGGCCGCCAGCGAGACGGCGGCAAAGTGCGGGTAGCCCAGCAAAGCTGCCTCTTCCCCGCGCAGGGCCAGGATCTCTTGCACCAGTGCACTGTTGTCTTGCTCGGCGTGAGCGCCCTGGTCTGAGGCCCTGGTGGCATACGCCCGGTAGACCTGCTGGCGCAGCGCGCTGCTGCGGGCGTACTGCATGACCGGCAGATAACAGGGCATCTTCAGACTGAGTTTGTGGCTCTCGGCGCCATCGGCCTGCGCCGCAGCGCGGGTGGCGTCGAGCACGTCCTGCGGGACGCCGGCCAGTTCCTCGCTGCTGACCAGCAAAGACCATTGGTCGGTGGCATCCAGCACGTTTTCGCTGAACTTCTGGCTCAGCTCGGCCTGTCGTTCCTGGATGGCGGCAAAGCGTTCTTTGGCCGTACCCGTGAGTTCTGCACCGGAGAGCACAAAGTTGCGCAGCGCCAGCGTACGGGCGCGTAGTTGCTCGGGCTTCAGGGTGGCCACATCGATCGCTTTGTACTGGGCGTAGAGCCGTTCGTCGGCACCGAGACGGGTCCAGAACTCGGTAACGCGCGGCAGGGCCGCGTTGTAGGCGGCGCGCAAGGCGGGCGTGTCGGCCACGGCGTTCAGATGGCCGACAGCCCCCCAGGCGCAGCCCAGGCGCTCGCCCGCCACGTCCAAAACCCGGCTGATGGCCGTCCAGTCGGCGGGAAAGTCCGTGGCGGTCACGGTGCGCAGCGCCTGCTCGGCATCGGCCAGCAAAGCGTCCAGCGCCGGTTCCACATGTTCGGGGGCGATGCGGTCAAACGCGGGCAGGTGGCTGGGAGTGAGCAGGGGATTGGTGGAGGATGTCATACAAGGGCGATGCAAATAGGACGGGGACGGTGGGAAAGTGTGACGGGTTTGCGGCAGCGTGGGCCGGCCCATTTCAGGGCGGGCTGGGGCTTCGTGCCAGGCGGAATCCGGTAATGAGGTTGCGGACCTCGGGTGCGTAGCGGCCCCGGTTGCGCATGCTGCCCGCCTCGTCACTCCAGGAGCCGCCACGCAGCACCCGCTGCGGGCTGGGGCAGGCGCTGGCCCATGCACTGCCATCGGTGGGCAGGCCAGCGTAGCTGTCGTGGTAGCAGTCTTCCACCCATTCCCAGACGTTTCCGTACAGGTCATGCAAACCGAATGGGTTGGCTTTTTTGCCCGCCACCTGATGGGATGTTTTCTGGCTGTTGGCGATGTACCAGGCGTGGTCTTCCAATGCCGGATTGCCCTCGCCAAACAAGGTCTCGGAACCGCCAGCCCGCGCGGCATATTCCCATTCCGACTCGGACGGAAGCCGGTAGTTCTGGCCGGTTTTCTGGTTGAGTTTGCGGATGAACTGGGCCACGTCTTTCCAGCTCACGTTCTCGACCGGGCAGTCCGGGCCGCAGGCGACAAAGCGGCTGGGGTTGTCGCCCATGATGGCTTTCCACTGGCGCTGGGTCACTTCGGTTTTGCCGATGGCAAAGCTGCGCACCTCGACGGCGACAGCGGTTTTCGGGTCGGCGGATTTGTCCAGCTTCATCAGCAGGCTGCCGCTTGGCAGCAGCACCATGTCAGGGCATTCTGCGCAGTCTTTGATGGGGAGGGTGGCGCCTGAGGTGCCGCTGCTGCGGGGTGTGACCTGGCGCGGCGGGATTGGCTTCACCTGGGTTGGGCCGCGTTCGGTATCTGGCTTTTCTGCCTTTTGCTGTTCTGCGGCCTGCAGGTCTTCCGTTTTCTTGTCTTCGGTGTGCGCAGCCGGTTGGGCATCGGCCGCCTGCACCTCTGCTTCGGCCTGCGCCTGTTGCGCCGCCAGCAAGTCGGCGGCGGCTTGGGCTTGGCGGAGCAGTTCGGCTTGCCGCTGCATTTCGGCTTCTGCCTGGGCCCGCGCCTGCCGAGCTTCCTCGGCTTGCCGCTCCCGGGTCAGGCGGGCTTCTTCGGCTGCGCGTTGTTCGGCGGCTTCAGCGGCCAGGCGTGCGGCCTCGGCCCGCTGCTGGGCTTCTGCCAGGGCGCGTTGCTGCGCCAGCTTCTCAGCCTCTGCAGCAGCTACCCGGGCCGCCTCAGCGGCCTGGCGTGCGGCTTGCGCCCCCAGGATGGCCTGAACAACCGGGTTCTCCGCCAGACGCGGGAACATGCTCAGCGTCAAAGCGTAGGGGCTGACCAGACGGCCTTTGTCGTACAGACCACTTCGCAGCAATGTGGCGTCTCTGGCGAATTCCATCACGCGGCCCTGTGCCAGATCGCCCAGCCACTCTCCCACGACCGTGCTGCCGTCCGCCCGCGTGAATACGCCCTGTCCGGTGCGCTTGCCGTCTTTGAATTCGCCGCTGTAGATGCTGCCGTTGGCAAAACGGTAGGTGCCGATGCCGTTGTAGGTACCGTCTTTGAACTCGCCGCTGTAGCTGTCACCGTTGGCGGCGGTGTAAACGCCTTGGCCGTGTTTTTTGTTGCTCTTGTACTCGCCCACATAGCGGTTGCCGTTGGGCCAGCTTTCTTTGCCCGCGCACAGGTGGTAATAGCCTGCAGCCGGGCAGGGCGGCAGGGCGAAGGCCGTGCCGTAGCAGGCGCACAGCAAGAGCAATATCCAGCGTAAGCAGCGTTTCATAAGCCACTATTGTCGGATGCTGCGCATCCAACTCTCGGTGGCGCCGCCGGGCGGGCCGATTTCAGGACAAAGCCCGGTCCAGATGCGTGTAACCGCCGTCCACAAAAACCCACTGCCCGGTGGTGTGGCTGGACTGCGCGGACAGCAAAAACACGACCATGGCGGCGATTTCCTCGGCCGTTGTCATGCGCTGGCCCAGTGGAATTTTGGCGGTGATGGCGGCCAGCTTGGCCTCGGGCTTGTCAAAGCTGTTGATCCAGCGGGCGTACAGCGGCGTCATCACCTCGGCGGGGATCACGGCGTTGACGCGCACGCCGTCCTCGCGCAAGGCAGCGGCCCATTCGCGGGTGAGTGCCAGTTGCGCGCCCTTGGCGGCGCAGTAGCCGCTGGTATTGCCCTGGCCGGTGATGGCGGTTTTGGACGAGATGTTGACGATAGCGCCCCGGCTGGCTTTGAGGTGGGGCACGCAGTAATGCGCCATCACGTAGTAGTGGATTAGGTTGCGTTCCAGCGAGCCCATAAAGGCATCGCGTCCGGCGTCCAGGCCGATGTTGTCGTTGATGCCTGCGTTGTTGACCAAGCCGTCGATGCCACCCAGGCGCGCCACGGTATCGGCCACCGCGTCGCGGCAGGCGGCTTCATCGGACAGCTCGATTTGGTGGAACAGGGCGCGCGGTTGGCTGGCGTACAGAGCGTTGGCAAATTCTTCGCCCATAGCGCTCTTGCCCAGGATGACGGGAATTGCGCCCTCGGCGGCCAGCCCCAACGAAATAGCCGCGCCAATGCCGCTGGCGCCGCCCGTGATGAGAATGACTTTATTGCTGAGTTGCAGGTCCATGGTGCGCGGTGTGCTTTGGGTTAGGGGGAGGGGGAATGGGGGAAGGTCAAACCATAGGCGCGCACGGCATTCCCGCTCCAAAAAGCGTCCTGTTCGGAGGATGAGAGGCGCGACGCTACCCATTGCAAGGCGCTGTCCGCCACCTGCGCGTAGGGCGCTGCGAGTTGGCAGACCGGCCAGTCCGAGCCGAACATCAGGCGCTGCGGACCAAAGGCCTCCAGCGCTTGGTCAAAACATTGGTCGATCGCGCTGAGGTCTTTGGCAGACAACGCGCCTGCAGTGCTCCAGGCGGTTTCGGTGACCAGGCCGGAGAGCTTGCACATCAGGTGCGGGAGCTGCGCCAGCGCGCGCAGGTGTTTGCGCCAACGGCTGGCTAGGTCGGGCTGCGCCCAGTCGCGCAGCGCGGGTTTGCCCACATGGTCCAGCACCAGCCAGTGCCTGTCGTGGCGGGCGCAAAAGGCCTGGGCGTCGGGTAGCTGGTGGCCAAAGAGCAGCACGTCGTAGCTGAGCGCCCGGCGCTGCAATTGCGTCACACCGCGTTGAAACGCCAAGTCGTTCAGCAGGCCGGGTACATCAGGTTCGTCTTGCACGATGTGGCGAAAGCCGCGCAGCGCCGGGTGCTGCGTCCAGCGTTCCAGCCGTTCTTCAAGCTGCGCGGCGCGCAAATCGGTCCAGCCCACAACCCCCAGCACGCTGGGGTTCTGGCTGGCGAGCTGCAGCAAAAAATCGGTTTCCTGCTCCATGCTGCGGGCTTGCACCGCAATGCTGGCCGTGATGCCTGCCGCCTGCATGGCGGCCTGGCAGTCAGCGGGCGCGTAGTCGCGTTGCAGC
This sequence comes from Comamonas sp. lk, assembly GCA_945860595.1. Lineage (GTDB taxonomy): Bacteria > Pseudomonadota > Gammaproteobacteria > Burkholderiales > Burkholderiaceae_C > Allorhodoferax. Next base: position 7,665 of record CAMAQV010000042.1, on the reverse strand, counting down.
ACTGGCATGCTGTCGCTAATCCAGCCGAAATCCCGCGGCTGGTAGCGCCAGTAATGCTGGTGCGTATCGATTTTCATCGGGGTTTGAACTGGTACTGCGCCAGCGACGCGGCTTTCATCTCGATGGAAAAGCCCGGCGCTTGCGGCGGCATGTAGGCGGCGTTGTGGATCACGCAGGGGTCTTCAAAATGTTCGTGCAAATGGTCCACGTATTCGATCACCCGGCCTTCGCGGGTGCCGGATATACACAGGTAATCAACCATGGACGCGTGCTGCACGTATTCGCACAAGCCCACGCCTCCGGCGTGCGGGCAGACCGGCAGCTGGTACTTAGCCGCCATCAGCAGCACCGCCAGCAGCTCGTTCAAACCGCCCAGGCGGCAGGCGTCAACCTGCACCACGTCAATCGCGCCGCGCATGATGAGTTGCTTGAAGATGATGCGGTTTTGGCACATCTCGCCCGTGGCGACCTTGACCGGGTGCACGCCCTCGCGGATCACGCGGTGGCCTTCGATGTCGTCCGGGCTGGTGGGTTCTTCAATAAACCAGAGCTTCACAAATGCCAGCTTGCGCACCCATTCCACGGCCTGGTTCACTTCCCAGACCTGGTTGGCGTCAATCATCAGGTGCCGCTCCGGCCCCAGCACGTCGCGGGCAATGGTCAGGCGGCGGATGTCGTCTTCCAGGTCACGTCCGACTTTCATCTTCACATGGTTAAAGCCCGCGTCAATCGCCTCTTGGCACAAACGGCGCAGCTTCTCGTCGTCGTAGCCCAACCAGCCCGCCGAGGTGGTGTAGCAGGGGTAGCCCTCACGCTCCAGCGTGGCCAGGCGTTCCTGCTTGCCCGCCTCCTGCGCCTGCAGCAGCGCCAGGGCTTCTTCTGGCGTGATGCAATCGGTGATGTAGCGGAAGTCGATGAGCTTGACGATCTCTTGCGGGCTCATGCGCGCTACCAGCTTCCACACCGGCACGCCCTCCATCTTGGCCCACAAGTCCCATACCGCGTTGACCACGGCACCGGTGGCCAGGTGGATGGCGCCTTTGTCCGGACCGATCCAGCGCAGCTGGCTGTCCGAGGTGATGTAGCGCCAGAAGCGCCCCATGTCCTCAGCCACCCAGGCCATGTCCAGTCCGATCACCAGATGCCGCATGGCTTCGATGGCGGCGCAGCAGACTTCGTTCCCGCGCCCTATGGTGAAGGTCAGGCCATGGCCTTCCAGGCCGGGCTGATCGGTCTCCACAATCACATAAGCGGCCGAGTAGTCCGGATCCGGGTTCATGGCGTCCGAGCCGTCGAGCTGCTGCGAGGTTGGGAAGCGCACGTCCAGGACGCGCATGGCACGGATGGTGGCCATGGTCAGGCTTGTACGGTGGTTTGGGTTTGCACGCCCAGGCCTTGAATGCCCAGGCGCATGGTTTGTCCGGCGCGCAAATACACCGGCGGTTTCTGGCCCATGCCCACGCCGGGGGGCGTGCCGGTCGAGATCACGTCCCCGCTTTGCAGGCTCATGAAGCGGCTGAGGTAGCTCACCAAATGGGCCACCCCGTAGACCATGGTGGAGGTGCTGCCGTTTTGAAAACGCCTACCGTCCACGTCCAGCCACATGGCCAAGGCTTGCGGGTCGGGGATCTCATCGGCGGTGACCAGCCAGGGGCCGATGGGGCCGAAGGTGTCGCAGCCCTTGCCCTTGTCCCAGGTGCCGCTGCGCTCGAGTTGGTATTCGCGCTCAGATACATCGTTGATCACGCAGTAGCCCGCCACATGCGAGAGTGCGTCGGCTTCGCTGATGTAGCGCCCGCCCTGGCCGATGACCACACCGAGTTCGACTTCCCAGTCGGTTTTGAGCGAGCCGCGCGGGATCTCAACCGCGTCGTCGGGGCCACACATGGCGCTGGTCCATTTGTTGAAGACCACGGGTTCGGGTGGCACCTGCATGCCGCTCTCCGCTGCGTGGTCGGAGTAATTCAGTCCGATACAGATAAATTTGCCTACGTCGGCCACACACGGACCCAGACGCAGATCCGCTTGGGGCATGCCCGCAACCAGCGGCAGGCTTTCCAGGTTGAGGGCGCGCAGCACCTGCAGCTGCTGGGGTCGCAGGGCGGTGCCGCCCACGTCGGCAATGTGGCCGGAGAGGTCGCGCACGCGGCCTTGGGCGTCCAACACACCGGGTTTTTCTTGACCGGGCAATCCGTAGCGTAGCAGTTTCACAGCCTCATCCTTTCAACAATAAAAAAAGCCAGCCCGCACCGGCTGGCGCGGGCTGGCCACTAGCTTAGATCAATCGTAGAGAACGGCGGCGATTTTGGGGTCGCTCATGTTGCTCTTGTCGTAGTAATAGAAGCCGGTGTCGATGATTTTGGGCAATTTCTCGCCCTTGAGCGCCATCACAGCGGCTTTGACGGTCTGGTAACCGATGCCCACGGGGTTCTGGGTGATCGCGCCGGCCATGGTGCCGTCCATGATCATTTCTTTCTGTGCCTTGCCGGAGTCAAAACCAATGATGGTGACGCCAGTCTTCTTGGCTTCTTTCATGCCCTTGCCCGCGCCGATGGCAGAACCTTCGTTGGTGCCGAAGATGCCCTTGAGCTTGGGATGTGCTTGCATCAGGGTCTTGGCAATCTCAGCCGACTTCAGGTGGTCGCCGCCGCCGTACTGGATGTCCACAATTTTGATCTTGGGGTACTTGGCTTTGATCTGGTTCACAAATCCGTCGCGACGGTCCACGCCGGTGGTGCTGGTCTGGTCATGGCCAATGACTGCCACTTCGCCTTCGCCGCCGATGATTTTGGCCATCATGTCGGCAGCCAGCGATGCAGCGGCTTTGCTGTTGGTTTGCGCGGTGGTCAGGACGATGTCGCTGTCCACGCCGGAGTCAAACGCGATCACGGGGATCTTGGCAGCCTGGGCTTTTTTCAGCAGTGGGATGGCCGCTTTGCTGTCCAGTGCCGCAAAGCCGATGGCCTTGGGGTTTTTGGCCAGGGCAGCGGTCAGCATATCGATTTGCTTGTCGACCATTTGCTCGGTCTCAGGGCCTTCAAAGGTCACCTTGACGTTGAATTCTTTGGCAGCCTGGTCAGCGCCGGACTTCACGGCCAGCCAGAACTGGTGCTGGAAACCCTTGGAAATCAGGGGGATGTAAATCTCGTCGGCGGCCATGCTGATGGTGCTCATGCCGGCGAGTACCAGGCCGGCGGTCAGGGCCAGCAGTTTTCTCTTTGCGTTCATACTTGTCTCCAGATAAAAATGTCAAATTGACGGGGAAAGAAAAAGGGAATCAAAAAACACGGGAACCAAAAGCACAGGGTGTGGGTGCGTCTCCTTTAGGCGGGTGGAACAGGTGGAAAAATCGCAAGGGTTTTCATTCACTGCTTCTTGCGCCGCAGATTGTCGGTGTAAACCGCCAGAATGATGATCACGCCGGTCAGCACCATTTGCCATTCTTGTGCGACCGACATGATGCGCAGACCGTTGATCAGCACGCTCATGATGAAGGCCCCGATGATGGTGCCCAGAATCGTGCCAACCCCTCCGCTGAGCGAGGTTCCGCCGATCACCACCGCTGCAATCGCGTCCAGCTCGTAGCCTTGGCCTAAAGCGGGTTGGGCAGAATTGAGGCGCGAGGCGATCAGCAAGCCGGCAATGCCGCAGATACCGCCGCTGAAGGCATAAATAATCACTTTCCAGCGGTCTACGTTGACGCCGGACAGGCGCACCGCCTCTTCGTTGCTGCCCAGGGCAAAGGTGTAGCGCCCCAGCGCAGTCTTGTTCAAAATCACCGCGCACAGCACGGCCACGAGGAACATGATCAGCACGCCGTTTGGAATGGGCAAGCCCGGAAACAGATCGCTCAGTGCCGAGCCGAGCGATATCGCGTCAAAACCCTCAACGTCGTTGAAATAGATGGGCCGGGTTTTGGTGATGATGAGCGAGGCTCCTTTGAGCAGCATCATCATGCCCAGAGTCGCAATGAACGGCGGGACGCGCAGCTTGGTAATCGCCAGGCCTGACACCGTGCCGCAGAGCGCGCCGACGAGGATGGCACCTGGCGCGCCTATCCACATCGGCAGCCCCAGGTTGACCATGAACACCCCGGCCATCACGGCGCAAAAAGTCATCAGCACGCCGACCGACAAATCAATGCCCGAGGTGATGATGATGAAGGTGCTGGCAATTGCCAGCACGCCAATCACCGTGGTCGACTGCAGGATGCCGATGATGTTGTCGGTGGTGAAAAACGCATCGGGCTTGAGTACGCTAAAGATCACCATCAGGACGATCAGACTGGCAAAAGCCAGCAGCTTTTGCTTGGCCTGGTTGTCCGCTGCGGCGGCGGGAGCCGCTACTGCCGGGTTGGGGGCGGGGGTGTGGGTGGTCATGCTGTCTCGGTATCGCGTTGGGTGGCCAGTTGCATCAAACCTTCCTGGGTGGCGCGGTCGCCCGCCACCTCGCCAGTGATGCGGCCTTCGCACATCACCAGCACCCGGTGGCTGAGCAAGAGCACCTCGGGTAACTCGGAAGAGATGACGATGATGGCTTTGCCCTGGGCTGCCAGTTCGTTGAGAAGTTTGTAGATTTCGCTTTTCGCGCCCACGTCGATGCCGCGCGTGGGCTCGTCAAAAATCAGGATGTCGCAGTCGCGCACCAGCCACTTGGCCACCACCACCTTTTGCTGGTTCCCGCCGGACAGCAGGCGCGCGGTCTGGGTCAGCGAGGGTGTCTTGATGCGCAGCGTGTCGACCATTTTCTGAGAGACGCGGGTGATGCCGGCTTTCTCCAAAAACATGTGCATGCGCAAAAACCGGCTCAGGCTGGGGAGGGTGATATTGGCTTGCACATCCATGCCCGTGGCCAGACCGAAATGCTTACGGTCTTCGGATAAGTAGCCAATGCCTGCCTGCACCGCGTCGCGCGGCGCGCGCAGGCGTATGCGCTGGCCATGTACACGGACTTCACCCGCTTCTAGCGGATCGGCCCCGAAAATGGCCCGTGCCACTTCGGTTCGGCCCGCGCCCATCAGGCCGGCAAAACCCAGAATCTCCCCCCGGCGCAGCGAGAAGCTCACGTCGCGGATCAACCGCCCGCGCCGCAGGCCTTTGACCTCCAGCACCACGGGTTGGTCCGATGTATCCGGAATGTGTTTGGCGCTTTGTTCCAGGGTGCGTCCAACCATCATGGCGATGACCTGCGGCATGGGCGTGCTGGCCGGCACGGTATCGATGTAGCAACCATCGCGCAGCACGGTGATGCGGTCGGCAATGCGCTGGATTTCATCCATCTTGTGCGAGATATAGACCACGCCCACGCCCTGGTCCTTGAGCGCGCGGATGATGCGAAACAGCTCTTCGATCTCGGCATTGTTGAGCGCCGCCGTGGGCTCGTCCATGATCAGCACGCGGCTTTGGTGCGACAGGGCTTTGGCAATTTCCACCATCTGCTGGCGTGCCACGGTCAACTCGCTGATGCGGCTGGTCGGCTCCAGCGCGAGCTTGAGGCGTTTGAACAGCGCTGCGGTGTCGGCATTGAGCTGCGCTTCGTCCAGCAACAGGCCGCCGAGTTTGCTGGGCTCGCGTCCAAGAAAAATATTCTGCGCGGCCGTCAAGTGGCTCATCAGGTGCAATTCCTGGTGCACGATGCCAATGGCCAGCGACTGGGCGTGGGCCGGGCTTTCGATGTCCACCGGTTTGCCGTCGAGCAGGATCTGGCCACTGTCTTTGCGGTAGACCCCTGCCAGAATTTTCATCAGCGTGGATTTGCCCGCGCCGTTCTCGCCCATGAGTGCGTGCACCTCGCCAGCTTGCAGCTCAAACTGGGCTTCGTGCAGCGCGCGCACGCCAGGGAATGACTTGCACAGCTTGTGAACGGCGATCAGGGAAGGCATCGCAGGCTGCTGTATCAGATGGTCACGCCGCCGTCGACCAAGAGGTTCTGCCCGGTGACAAAGCGCGATTCGTCGCTGGCCAAGAAGACCACCAGCGGCGTGATGTCGTCCACCGTGGCCAAGCGGCCCACCGGCTGGCGGGCGATGAAGTCTTTTTCGGCCTGCACCGGGTCGGCAGCGGCGGCGATGCGCCCGCGCAGCGAAGGCGTATCCACGGTACCGGGGCACAGTGAATTGGCGCGGACACCCTGTTTCACAAAGTCGGCCGCCAGCGATTTGGTCAGGCCAATCACCGCGGCCTTGGTTGCACCATAGGCGCAGCGGTTGACAAAGCCTTTGATGCTGGACGCCATGGAAGCCATATTGATGATGGAGACACTGACCCCGGTGTCTTGGGCGTGGCGCAGCATGCCGGGCAAAAAGGCGCGGGTCATGCGGTACATGCTCTTGACGTTCAGGTCAAAACTGAGGTCCCAGTCGTCCTCGCTGCACTCCAGCAGGCTGCCGTGGGCCACCATGCCCGCGCAGTTGAAAAGCGCATCCAGCGGGCCCAGTCGCGCGGCGAGTGCCAACACGGCAGCGCCGTCGCGCACGTCGAGGTGTTCGGTTTGTATGGAGGGGGCGGTTTGGGCCAGCGTCGCCAGCAAGGCGGCATTGATGTCGGTGGCGATGACCCGGGCACCTTCGGCGGCGCAAGCCAGGGCGCTGGCGCGGCCAATGCCCTGGGCAGCGGCCGTGATCAGTACGGTCTTGCCGTGTAAACGTCCTTGCGCCATGGTCTCGACCCCGCTATTAAAATTCAAATATGAATAATTGATTCATCACTGAATGGGCATCATAATGAGGAATATGCGCTTCCTACCTAGTGCTTTCCCTAATTCAGTTTAGTTTATTTAGTCGATTCTAAGCCCATCCGACCATGCCGCCCGAAAGCCCCCAGAAGCCCCGAGGTCGCCCACGCAAGGCAGCCGCTGCGCAGTCTGCCGCGCAGGTGGTTTACCGTGCACCCGCATTGGACAAAGGCTTGGATATTCTGGAATTGCTGGCCACCCAGCCCCAGGGACTGACCCGATCGCAAATCGTCAAGGACATGGCGCGCAGCCCCAATGAGATTTACCGCATGCTGGAGCGGTTGGTGGCGCGTCAATACGTGACCCGCAGCGCCAGCGGCGACCGCTACGCACTCAGCCTGAAGCTGTTTGCCATGGCCCACGCGCACCCGCCCCTCAACCGCCTGGTGAACCAAGCGCTGCCGGTCATGGACGACTTCGCCTGCCGCGCCGAACAGTCCTGCCACATGGGTGTGTACGACCGGGGGAACGTGCTGATCGCCGCGCAAATCAACAGCCCGCGCGGCTGGAGTTTTTCGGTGCAGCGCGGCGCGCGCGTCGGCTTGCTCGACACCGCGTCCGGCCACATGCTGCTGGCCTACGCAGACGCGGACAGCCGCCAACGCATGCTGGCCGAGCACCGCCCCTTGGACGGCGAGGTGCCCGTCACCGACGACGGCTTGGCGCAGACGCTGGCCGCCATCCGCGCGCAAGGCTATGTGGAGCGCGACAGCGCCCAGTCCTATGGCGTAGTCGATATCTCCTTCCCCATCCTCGCACCCGACAACACCGCCCTGGCAACCCTGACCTGCCCCTACATCCGCCGGATCGACCGCCATGTGGGGCCGGATCTGGCGGCGGTACGCGCCTGCTTGCGGGAGGCGAGTGCGGCCTTGTCATTCGCACACCATCCACACCCTGCCGTGGCGGCGAGCGCGGCCTAAGGAGTCGGAT
>CAMAQV010000041.1 GCA_945860595.1 Comamonas sp. lk | reverse complement strand
CAAGGCAAGCTGGGCATGGAAGAGATGACCGGCGGCACCTTCTCCATCAGCAACGGCGGCACCTTCGGCTCCATGATGTCCACCCCCATCATCAACCCGCCGCAAAGCGCCATCCTGGGCGTGCACGCCACCAAAGACCGCGCCGTGGTCGAAAACGGCCAGGTCGTGGTGCGCCCAATGAACTACTTCGCCATGAGCTACGACCACCGCATCATCGACGGCCGCGAAGCCGTCCTGGGTCTGGTCGCCATGAAAGAAGCGCTGGAAGATCCATCGCGCTTGTTGTTTGATATTTGATGGACCAGCCCATGACCCAAGCATTCGACGTCATCGTCATCGGCGCCGGCCCTGGCGGCTATATCGCGGCCATCCGGGCGGCGCAGCTCGGCTTCAAGGTCGCGTGTGTGGACGCCTGGAAAAACGCCAACGGCGGCCCGGCCCCGGGCGGCACCTGCACCAACGTGGGCTGCATCCCGTCCAAGGCGCTGCTGCAGTCCAGCGAACACTACGACCAGGCCCGCAACCACTTTGACGAACACGGCATCACCGCTACTGGCGTGAAGATGGATGTGGCGCAGATGCTGGCCCGCAAAGACAGCGTGGTGCAGCAGAACAACGACGGCATCTTGTACCTGTTCAAGAAAAACAAGATCAGCTTCTTCCACGGCCACGGTGCCTTGGCCGCGCCGGTGGACGGTGTGCACCACGTCACGGTCAGCGGCAGCACCGAGGCGGCGCTGAGCGCCCCGCAGATCATCATCGCCACCGGCTCCAGCGCCCGCGCGCTGCCCGGCACGCCGTTTGACGAGGTCAACGTACTGTCCAACGACGGCGCGCTGCGCGTGGTCGCGGTGCCAAAAAAGCTGGTGCTTATCGGCTCGGGCGTGATCGGCCTGGAGATGGGCTCGGTCTGGCGTCGCCTGGGCGCAGAGGTCACCATTCTGGAAGGCCTGCCGACCTTCCTGGGTGCGGTGGACCAGCAAATCGCCAAAGAAGCCAAGAAGGCTTTTGACAAGCAGGGCCTGAAGATCGAGCTGGGCGTGAAAGTCGGCGAGATCAAAGTCGCTAAGAAGGGCGTATCGGTGGCCTACACCAACGCGAAAGGCGAGGCGCAGACTTTAGATGCCGACAAACTCATCGTTTCGATTGGCCGCGTGCCCCACACCGCCGGCTTGAACGCCGAGTCTGTGGGCCTGGCGCTGGACGAGCGCGGCGCGGTGGTGGTCGATGCCGATTGCAAAACCAACGTTCCCGGCATCTGGGCCGTGGGCGACGTAGTGCGCGGCCCGATGCTGGCGCACAAAGCAGAAGAAGAGGGTGTGGCCGTGGCCGAGCGCATTGCCGGGCAGCACGCGCACGTCAACTTCAACACCGTCCCCTGGGTCATCTACACCAGCCCAGAGATCTCGTGGGTCGGTCGCACCGAGGAGCAGCTCAAAGCCGACGGCGTGGCCTACAAAGCCGGTACCTTCCCCTTCCTGGCCAATGGCCGCGCCCGCGCTTTGGGCGACACCACCGGCATGGTCAAGTTCCTGGCGGACGCGGTGACCGACGAGATTTTGGGCGTGCACATCGTCGGCCCCCAGGCCAGCGAGCTGATCGCCGAAGCCGTGGTCGCCATGGAGTTCCGTGCCAGCAGCGAAGACATCGCACGCATCTGCCACGCGCATCCTTCGTTGTCCGAGGCGACGAAAGAGGCGGCGCTGGCGGTGGATAAGCGGACGCTGAACTTCTAAGTTTTTCGCCCCACGTTGAAAGCCCGCGCCGGCGGGCTTTTTCTATCCGCTCGTCGCGTGGCATGCGCAGAAACTGACAATAGTTAGCATATATTTCTGGCATACAGAGCAGCTACTTTCCAAGCTGCCGCACCTGCCACGCAATGCCATGACCGTCACACACAAGCGGGCTGAAATCCTCAGCCGTGCCAACCAATTTGCCAAGGAGTTTACCGACGCGCACTACGAAATGGGCGAGGCGCAGAACTTCATACGCGGGCTGTGCGACGTCTTCGGCTTCTCAAGCAAGCGCCTGGTCAGCTTTGAAAACCGGGTGAGAAAGCTAGACGGGCAGCGTTTTTGTTCGGCATACACGTACGGATGATTGGTGGGGTTCTGTGAGGCAGACCCACCTGATGCGGATGACTACCCATGACCAGTTGAACCGAATAATAACCCAAGCAGTTTAGGTTTGTGTAAGAATGCCTACCGTGTTGTCGCTCTATGGCTTGCGGGTGGTGGTCTACCCGAATGACCACCGACCGGCACATGTGCACGTGATGGGTCGTGATTGCGAGGCGGTGTTCAAACTCAACTGCCCCATCGGACCGACCGCGTTGCGAGAGAACTATGGTTTTTTGCTCAAAGAGTTAAACCGAATAGCGGTGCACTTGGACGCGCAAGCTTGGTTTCTGTGCCAGCAATGGAAGGATATACATGGCAATTACTAACGAAGATGTAGACGCCGCCAACCGCCGCGCCGTACAGACCCAGGCCACGCATGCGGTGGCAACTGCAGTGCGCTACGACGGGGGGCGCAAGCGCATCGTCTTGCGCTTGGATTCGGGCGTGGAGCTGGTGTTTGCGCCGCACCTGGCTCATGGCTTGGAGGGTGCATGCACCGCCGATTTGGCCGATGCGCAAATCAGCCCTTCAGGCTTGGGCTTGCATTTCCCGGCGCTTAACGCCGACCTGTACCTGCCCACGCTATTGGAAGGCCTATTCGGTTCCCGCCGCTGGATAGCCGTACAAAACGGCCGCGCGGGCGGCAAGGCCCAAAGCGAGGCTAAAGCGCAGGCCGCGCGCAGCAATGGCGCACGGGGCGGGCGACCGAAAAAGCCGGCCGTGGTCTGAGGGGCTGGTCAGCTCACGCATCAATCACCCTGCGCGTGAACTGTTCCAGGTAGTCCATTAGCTGGCTCGCACCAGCGGCGGCCTGGGCTTCGTTGCCGGAGTAGATGGCCTGGGCCAGGACCATGTGGCGGCGGGCGCCTTCGGTGATTTCGCCGGCGTTCTGGTAGCGGTACCAGAAGCGGCGGCACTGCACCACCAGCGGGACCACGGCTTTGACGGCGGCGAAGTTGCCGCAGGCAGCGTGGTTCACGTGGTCCAGCGCCTGGTCTGCGGCCATGTATTCGTCCAGGTTGCCGCCCTGGCTGGAGGTAATCATTTTTTCGGCGCACAGCACCAGGTTTTTGCGCTGCTCCGGGCTGGCCCGGCGCGCGGAGCAGGTGGCGATGAGTTGCTCGAGCACGCGGCGGGTTTCGATCACATCGAGGTGGTCCACCACGTCGATGGTGGAGACCGTCAGCCCCCGACGGGGCTGCTGCACGATCAGGCCGATAGAGACCATGCGCATCAGCGCCTCGCGCACGGGGGTGCGGCCGAGTTGGGTCATCTCGGCGAGTTCGGCCTCGACCACCGTCGAACCGGGGGCAATTTCCAGCTTGGAAATCATGGCCTCGATGCGGTCATAGGCCATATCAGCAGCGCGTCGCTTGGGCGCTAGGGGCTTTCTGGCCTTAACGGTCGGGCGGGTGCTCATGGGTGGGTCGGGTCAATGGTTGGCGCAATAGTAAATGATGGCTTCTTAGCCATCAGGCCAAGCGTGCCCACACGCGCGGGGACGAGCGGCGGACGCGGGGAGGGCGCTTGCCAGCCCCACAGGTGCTGCGCGGCCGCCCCGCAGACCCGGCCCTGGCAGGCACCCATGCCGCAGCGGGTGGCCAGTTTGGCTTCCGTCCAGCCGCTGCAAGCGGCTACGTCGGCAAACACCACGTCCTCGCAGCGGCAAAAAATAGTTTCCGGCCGCGCCAGCCCGCGCAGGGCAGGGGCCAGAACAAAGTGCTCTGCCACATGCTTCCCAAATGCGGCCCAGTGGGTGCGTTCGGCGAGGGCTTGCTGTGGCACGGCCTGCCCGGTGGCGGCCAATCCGGCAATGCGCCCCTCGGCCATGGACCGCTCCACGCCACCTGCACCTGTGCATTCGCCCGCAGCAAAAACACCCGGTAGCGATGTGGCTTGCCGCGCATCCACTGCCACCACGGCTTTGCCATCGGCATCCTGCGCGCTGGCGCAGCCCAGCAAGCGGCCCAGCTCGGCATTAGGAACCAGCCCGAAACCCACCGCCAGCCGGTCGCAGGCCAGGGTGTAGTCGCGCTCGCCGTGGCGCAGTTGCACCGCCTCCACCCGCTGCGCGCCCAGTGCAGCCGTTGCATGTGTGGCACTGCGGTACTGCGTGCTCAGCAAACCCAGCGCCTGAACAGCCTTGCCCGGCCAGCGCCACAGACCGGCGGTAAACCGGGCAATCTGGGCCGCGCTGGCCTGTTCGGCCACGCGCAGCACATGGGCTCCGGCACGGCGGGCACTGGCCGCTGCCGCCAGCAGCAAAGGCCCGCTGCCCGCCAGCACGATGCGCTGACCACGCACGGGCAAACCGCTTTTGATGAGCGCCTGCAGCGCGCCCGCACCGGTGATGCCGGGCAGGGTCCAGCCGGGAAAGGGCAGCATCAGTTCGCGTGCGCCGGTGCAGAGGATCAGCGCGCCATAGGCCTGTACCCAGGCCTGTTCGGCGTTTTCCAGCAGCAGCGCGCCCGTACCCTGCGCGGCCACCACCCGCGTGCCGCACAGCAGGCGCACATGGGGCAGGGCGGCCAGCGCCGTTTGCAGGCTGCGCGACGCTGGCTGCGGCGCAGCGCCCGGGCCACTGCGCCAGATCTGACCTCCGGGTGCGGGGTTGTCGTCTACCACCGTGATCTGCCAGCCAGCCTGGGCAGCCGCCCGTGCCGCGCTTAAGCCGGCCGGGCCCGCGCCGATGATCAACAGTGCGCGCTTGTGGCCTGGGCGTGTGGTCTGCGCCACGCGCTGTATCGGGTCCCGTGTCATGGTGTGGGGGCTGCGATGCCGGTCTGGATGTGCATGCCGTTTTCGCACACGATCTGGCAGGCCAGGCGCATCTGCCCGTTGACGCTCAAGCGGCATTCCTGGCAGATGCCCATGCCGCACAGCGGGGCACGCGGCTGGCCGCTGACCGAGGTGCGGGCCAGTCCGTCGCCCCCGCAGGCCAAGGCCGCTGCCACGCTGCTGCCCGCAGCCACCCGAACGTTGCGCCCATCTACGCTGCAGTGCACCCAGTCCGTGGCAGTTCGGGGGGTTCTCATGCGGTCACCAGAAAGCGACTGGCCAGATAAGGCCGGGCATTCAAGGCGCAGGCTGCGCCGGTGATCTGCGCGGCGATCAGCTGCGCGGTGGCAGGGGCGGTGGTCACGCCCAGTCCCTCGTGGCCCACGGCAAGCCAGAGTTTCTCGCGGTCGGGGTGCGGTCCGATCAGCGGCAAACCATCGGGCGTGGCAGCCCGAAAACCGGCCCAGGTCCGTGTGATCTGCAGACCCTCCAGCGCGGGCATGTATTCCAGCGCACAGGCTAGCATACGCGCCAGCATGGCTGGTTCCACCGCCGGGTCGGCGCTGTCGAACTGGCGCGAGGAGCCGATCAGCAACTGCCCGCTGGGGCGCGGCTGCACGTTGAAGGCCACCGACGCGCCGCTGGCCAGATGCGCACTTTTGACGTAGCCCAACTCGACCAACTGGTGGTGCACGGTGCCGGGGTAGCGGTCGGTGATCGCCAGGTGGCCTTTTTTCGGTTGCAGCGGCAGCTCGGGGCACAGGGTGCTGGACTGCATGCCCCCGGCAAGCACCACGGAAGCGGCGCTGCGCCGCCCACCGCCTTGCAGATGGACTACGCCGTCGTCTATCGCGCGTACGCGGGCATGCTCGGTGCGGATGGGCACGCGTCCGTGGGCAAGCAGCCAGCGTGCGGCGTTGGGGGCATAGACCACGCCGTCATTGGCCACGCGCAGCGCGCCGCGCAGGCCGGGGCGCAGTGCGGGTTCAGCATGGGCCAGTGCGGCGGCGTCCAGCAGTTCGCTGTGGACACCGGCGGCGCGCAGGCGCAGTTGTTTTTCGTGGGCGGCCTGCATTTCTTCGTCGTCCGCGGCAATCCACAAGGTGCCGCAGTGGTTGTAGCCGCAGCCGGCATCCATGCGTGGCACCAGTTCAGCCCACAAGGCGACCGAGGCGCTGCTGAGCGCCAGTTCGGCCGGGTTGTCGTCCATCACCACCACATGGCCCATACCAGCTGCGGTGGCTGCGCCTTGGGCGGCGTCAATCACCAGCACATTGAGTCCGTTCTGCGCCAGTTCATAGGCGCAGGCGGCACCCACAATGCCGGCGCCGATCACGATGGCATCTGCGTCCATGCCGCCCTTCAGCAGGCGAACCAGGTGTCGTTAAGGCGGTAGCCCTCGGGAAAGGGGTCTTGCGGGTCGGCGCCGTAATACGACAGGCCGGTGATCCAGGCGCGCCCGCTGATTTGCGGAATGACAGCGGGCGTGCTGCCGACCTGCGCCGTACCGGTGATTTGGCAATGGAATTCGGTCTCGAGCACCGAGCGGTGGGTGAAGCGTTCGCCCACGGCGAGTTCGCCGCGCGCGTGCATGAGCGCCATGCGCGCCGAGCTGCCGGTGCCGCAGGGGCTGCGGTCCAAACGGCCGGGGGATACGACCACGGCGTTCTTCGACGTTTTGATGCCGTCGCGTTGCTCCAGCGGACCGGCAAACAGGGTCATATTGATGGTGTGAATGCCGGGGTTGAGCGGGTGCGCGCTGGGCAGTTGCTCAGCGGCGGCGAGCTTGATGCGCTCACCCATCTCGACCAGTGAACGCGCCTCGCTTCGCTCCAGCGCAAAACCCAAGGCGGCAGCGTCGACGATGGCGTAAATCATGCCGCCGTAGGACACGTCCAGTGTCAGCGTGCCCAGGCCCGGGACTTCGATCGCTTGGCTGCGGTGCATCACGAATGCGGGTACGTTGTGGAAGGTGACGCGGCGGCATTTGCCGTCTTCACACTCGGCGCGCACGCGCACCAGACCGGCTGGGGTGTCAACCACCAGCTCGGTGATGGGGGTTTGCATGGGGACCATGCCGGTCTCGAGCACCGCCGTGACTGTACACATGAGGTTAGAGCCGGACATGGGCGGGTAGTAGTCGGACTCGATCACGATCATGCCGAAGTCGGCCTCGCGGTCAATCGGCGGGGTGACCAGATTGACGGCGGCATTCACACTGCCGCGCGGGTCGGACAGCAGCATGGTGCGCAGCCAGTCCTGCTTCTCTTGGATGAGCTGCTGGCGCTCGAACATGGAGTCAGCGCGCGGGGCGATGACGCCGCCGGTGATGACCCGCCCGACCTCGCCCTCGGCGTGTACGCCGATCACGGTGACAATGTTTTTGAGGTTCATGCCATGTCCCTTAGAAGTTAAAGTGGTACATCAAATAGTCGAAAAATAAGCAAGCCTCATTGCATCAAAGCCAGAATGTCCGTATGCAGCGCGCGCGCCATCTGAACGCCGTGGATCTGGCTGTGGGCGCGGGCTTCAAACCGGCGTTGGGACGGCAGGCGCGCCCCCTGGCCGGTGATGGCGGCGAACAATGCTTCGGCCGCGGCCTGGTCCAGCGCCGGGTCACGGCCGGAAAAAAAGCGCGGATCGAAAGCCAGAATCAGCTCGCCGTGGTGCGGCGCGCCGCCCAGGCGTCCGTCCAAGGCAAGCGACTGCGCGCTGGTGAGGTCGCCGATCAGTGGCCCAGCCATGAGCTCAATCATGCTGGCCAGGGCCGAGCCCTTGTAGCCGCCAAAGGTCTGCATCGCGCCGCGCTGCAGAACCGTGGCGGCGTCGGCGCAAGGCTCGCCGTCTTCATCCAGCCCCCAGCCCGGGGGCAGGGCGCGGCCGCTGCGGCGGTACAGCTCGATCTCGCCACGCGCCACGGCGCTGGTGGCAAAGTCAAATACATACGGGTGCGCACCCGCGCGCGGCCAGCCGAAGGCCAGTGGGTTGGTGCCAAACACGGCGCTGCGCCCGCCCGCCGGGGCCACGCAGGCGTGGGCGGGCGTCATGGCCAGCGCGCACAGGCCGTGTTCGGTGAGTTGTTCGACCTCGGGCCAGAGCGCTGAAAAATGGAAGCAGTTGTTGATGACCAGCGCGCCCATACCGCAGGCGCGGACTTTTTCCACCAGGTGGCGGCTGCCGACCTCAAAAGCCAGGGGCGAAAAAGCCGCCTGCGCATCCACCGCCACCACAACGGGCGAACGCTGGGTCACCAGGGGTTCGGCGTCGCGGCTGACGCGGCCGTCGCGCAGCGACTGCACACACATCAACAGGCGGAACAGGCCATGGGAATGGCAGGCATCGCGCTGCCCGGCCACCATGACGCGGGCCATGGCCTGGGCGTGCGGATCGGATACGCCGTGGTGCCGCAGGACGTCCAGCGCCAGGGTCTGCAGTTCCGCCAGCGAGAGGGTGACGGTGTCAGCGTCCTTGGGGATGGTGGCGTCGCTCATGGCAGGGGCGGCTACAGACGTATGCCCCAGCAGAAAGGGTCTTGCGGATCAAGCACCAGGTGCGATTCGGCGCTCACGTAAGCGCGACCGCGCACGGTGGGGATGATCTGGCCGTTCACCATTTCGTAGCTGACTTGGAAGCGGCTGCCGATGACGCTGGCTTGTTGCCAGATGGCGCCCGGGGCCAGATGCCCGTCGGCGGCCAGGCAGGCGATCTTGGCGCAGCTGCCGGTGCCGCAGGGCGAGCGGTCGTAGGCGTCGCCGGGGCAGAGTACGAAGTTGCGGCTGTCAGCGCCCTGGTCGTCGGGGCCGAAGAGTTCGATGTGGTCAATCTCCGCGCCCTTGTCTCCGGTGATGCCTTGCGCGGCCAGGGCTTTGCGCATGGCCACGGTGTAGGCGGTCAGCGCACCCAGGTTGTCGCTGGCTACGCGCAGGCCGTGGTCGCTGCACAAGAAAAACCAGTTGCCGCCCCAGGCCACGTCGCCATGCGCCACGCCGTAGCCCGGCACATTGACTGCGACCTGGCGCAGATGCCGCCGGGCCGGAACGTTGCGCACGCCGACCGAACCGTCCGCATGCAGCGTGGCATGCACGGTGCCGACCGGGGTCTCGATGGCATGGGTGCCCACCCCGATGCGCCCCAAATAGGCCAGCGAGGCGACCACGCCAATCGTGCCGTGGCCGCACATGCCGAGGTAGCCGGTGTTGTTGAAAAAGATCACGCCCGCCGCGCTGGCCGGGTCTACGGGTTTGCACAGCAGCGCACCGACTACGACGTCGCTGCCGCGCGGCTCCAGGATGGTGGTGGCACGCCAGGCTTCGTGTTGGGTGCGCAAAATTTCCAGGCGCTGCGCCATGCTGCCGCTGCCCAGATCGGGAAAGCCGTCAAGCACCAGGCGGGTCGGTTCACCGCCGGTGTGGGAATCGATGACGTGGATTTTTTGCATAGGGTGTGTGGCGTGGACGCGGTCAGTGCGAGGACTTGAGGAACGCTGCCGTCTCGGGCCGCTGCGGGTTGTCGATGACCTGCTGCGGGCTGCCGATTTCGTAGATCACACCGTCGCGGAAAAAGGCTACGCGGTCCGACACATCGCGGGCGAAACGGATTTCATGGGTGACCAGAATCATGGTCATGCCCTCGTCGGACAGCATACGCAGGGTGTCCAGCACCTCGCCGACCAGCTGCGGGTCCAGCGCGGAGGTGACCTCGTCAAACAGCATGTAGTCGGGCGACATAGCCAGGGCGCGCGCAATCGCCATGCGCTGCAACTGCCCGCCGGAAAGCTTGCCAGGGAAGACCGTGAGCTTGTCCCGCAGCCCGACGTGGCTGAGTTGCGCAACCGCCACTTCTTCGGCTTGCGCGGCGGACATACCGCGTACCTTGCGGGGTGCCAGCATCACGTTCTCTAAAACAGTAAGGTGCGGAAAGGCGTTCCACTGCTGGAACACGATACCGATGCGCTGGCGCAGCTGGTTGATATTGGTCTGCGGCGCATGCACATCGGTGCCATCCACGCGGATCACACCACTCTGGATGGGCTCCAGCCCGTTGATGCACATCAGCAACGTGGACTTGCCAGAGCCCGAGCCGCCGATGACCGAGATCACCTCGCCCTTGCTGACGGTCATGCTTACGCCCTTGAGCACGTCCAGCTTGGCGAAGGATTTGTGCACCTTGTCGATTTCAATCATGTTCCTGCCATCCTTGTTCAACCCGGCGGCCCAGCGCGGCCATGCCCCAGCTCATCACGTAGTACATCGCACCGGCGATGCACAGCACCAGTATCGGTTCCTGGATGCGCGTCACGATGGACTGCGACGCGCGCAGCAGTTCGATGATGCCTATCCAGAGTACCAGCGAGGTGTCTTTGAGTACGCCCAGGCTCACATTCACCCAGCCCGGAAAACTCACCCGCGCCGCCATGGGTAACACGATATAGCGCAGGGTTTGCAGATAACTCAAACCCAGGGAGCGCGCGGCGCGGATCACGTTCAGGGGCACCGCCAGCACACCGCCGCGAATCACCTCGGTGCAATAGGATGCGCAGTAAATCCCCAGCACCAGGCAGCCAATGGCAAACGGCGTCCAGTTGATGCCGGCAATGCTATTGAACGAGTTGAAGAGCACAAACTGAATCAATAGCGGCACGCTGCGGAACACATCCAGCAGCCAGCCCAGTGGCAGCGTGGCACGCGGCAAGGTGGCACGCAGCAGACCAAAAAGCGCACCGCTGAGCGTGCCGATCAGCATGGCCCACAGCGTCAGGCGCAAAGTGACCCAGGCACCGGCCAGCATGAACTGCAGGTCGGACGCGGAAAAGTCGGTGCTGAACATGCTGCGGCTCAGTAACGGAACAGGCGCCAGGCCAGCAGACGCGCCAGCAAAATCACGCCCTTTGCAATCAGGTAATACAAGACTGCGGCAATGGCGAAAAACTCAAAGGTGCGGAAGGTCAGCACGTTGTACGCCTGCGTGACGCCGGTGAGGTCGTCATTCAAACCCACCACCACGCCCAGCGAGGTCATGAGGATGGCCCAGACCATCTGGTTGGTCATGGGATAAAAAACAATGCGCAGCAACTGCGGCACGACGATCAGCCGGTAGGCCTGAAAGCTGCTCAAGCCCAGCGAACGCGCAGCACGCACCTGCGTGTGCGGAATAGCTTTAAGCCCGCCCCGGAAATTTTCTGCGAGGTAGCCCGCGTTGTTAAATGTGATGCCCGCTACCAGCGCAAACCAGGAGCTGAGGTGAATGTCCAAAGCGCCCAGACCGAAGTACAGCATGTAAATCTGGAACAGCGCCGGTGTGTTGCGCGCCACCGAAACCCAGGTCGCCGCAACCCCACGCAGCACAGCCTGCGGCGCGCTTTGCATGGCGGTGAGCGCCAGCGCAATCAACACGCCCAACACCATGGACAAGACCGCTGTCTCGATGGTGGTCCAACTGCCGGCCAGCATGTCGGGCAGGGCTTTGAAGGCGACGTTCCAGCGGAAGGAGTAGTCGAAATCCATGGTGCGTGGAAATGCGTACGGTACGGGTTCTGATCAGGCAGCCTGGCTGTGTAACCACGCGGGCACCACACCTTTGGCGTGGCCGGTGCAAGCCACTTCGGCGCAGTCGGCCAGGGAGCCAAAATGGACAGCGCGCCCGGTCAGGCCTGGGGCGTAGTGGGCGTATTTGCCGGAATTGGTCATGATGACTTTGGCTTTGATTGGAACCACGGGTTCTTCCAGCATGCACCAACAGGTGTCGGTGATGACGGTGACGCCAAAGTCTTCCAGCACCGCCATCGCACCGCTGGCGCGGGCTTTTTCATGCACCGCCCGGCCCAGGGTCAGCACGGTGGCGGTTGCCGGGTGGCGGGTGCGTCCACGCAGCAGCTGCGCCAAGGCTTCGCACTCGGTGGCCGAAAAATGCGGGTTGCCCAGCGCGACCAGATCGCACTGGCTCTGCGGCGCGCTGTCGAGCTCGCGCCAGCTGTTCTCCAGTTCGTGCAAGGTGACGGTGGTGTCGCCGTCGGCTTGCTTGCCGCCCAGGGCAGCTTGTAGCGTGGGTGCTTCCGGGGTGACGCCGACGATGTGGAACATGGGCGCTGCGCTGCTGGTGGCAAAGGCCGCGCCGAATGCTTTGAGGTCGTCCAAGGTGGGGTGCGCGTCTTCCAGTCCGCAGACCGCCGGAATACGGGCACCGCACAAAAGCCCCAGGTGGTAGCCCAGCAGCGGGTAATAGGCGTCGTCTGCGTCAGTTGGCGCAGGCACGCGCAAAACCAGATTGGCGTGGCGGTTGCCAGGCAGGTGGCATCCGGCTTTGGGCGCGCGGCCGATGAGGGCGATGCAGATGTCCAGGTAATCGGCGTATTTGGCGGTGTAGGCACCCAACACGCTGTTGGCGTAGACGACGGCGTTGGACTCCGCCCAGACGATGTTTTCGCCCGCTTGGGGGGCGGTGTCCAGCAAATAGGGCGCGCAGGTGAAGCTGGCTTGTGCACCCATATCGACATAGGCCTGGGCCAGTGCGCTGGCCGGTTCGCCAAAGGCGGCGTCGATCCCCAAGGCGCGCCAGCGCCGCTGGTCTACGGAAATGGCATTGAGCGTGGTCGGCACTGTGACGATGCCGCCCCAGTCACGCAGTTGTTCGGCAAAGCGCAGGCTGGCCGAGCCGGTGTAGATACAACCATCAATATGGGCTTGCACCACGTCAATAAGCGCGGTGGCACCTTGCAACTGGGCCATGCGCAGAACCACTTGCATAGCGACCTGGCGTGCTTTGCCTTGCGCGCCAGCCAGAATTTCGCGGTCGAGCGCGCTGAGTTGCATGGCGCTGTCTATCGCCACGGGGGCTGCGGCGGCGTTGTGTACCGGGGCGGGCAACGGGGTATCGCTCAGGGTGACGCTGCCGTCCGCGTTGACGGCAGCAAAGCCTGCCTCGCGCAGCGCTGCAAAACCGGCGCTGCCCACGACTACCACGGGCAGGCCTTTGCCAAAAACCAGTTCGGCGACGATGGCACCGAGGGCCAGAATTTCGTCGGGCTGCTCCAAGATGAGCGCGGCCGGACCGCGGCCGTTGAGGATCACTTCCATCATCACGCTGCTGCCGGTGCACGAGCCGCGCCCGCTGGGTAGCGCCAGGACCTGGCCGGTGATGATTTTTCCGCTGAGCGGATGGTGGCGGTCGATGATTTCGCCGCTGGTGGGTTGGACACCGCCCCAAAAACTCAGGGGCGTGTCACCGAATAGGACCGGCGCCTGCGCCGTGCCCGAGGTCAGGGCCTTGCCTGTGATTGCATGCGTTGGCATCTGTCAATTCCTCGGGCACGGACCGCGCAGGGGCCGTGCAGAGACGTTTTACGCGTCGTGATTAATAGTAAACGCCAGGAACCATCAGGTCCGGTGCCTTACCGTCACCCACCCATTTTTTGTAGAGCTCGGCATAGCGTCCGGTACGGACCTGCTGGTTCACAAAAAGGTTGAGGTAGTTGATCAGGCCGAACTCGCCACGCGGAGCGACCAGCGACACGTAGTCAATCGGGTAGGGCGCATTGCCGCCGACTTTGAGGCGCTTGTCGTACTTGCCGGACTGGATGGACGCAAATGCCACGGTGGAGGTGGCAACAGTGGCGTCAATTTTGCCTTGGCTCACAGCCAGAATGGTGTCAGCCTGGGTGGGGAAGGCGAGGAAGCTGCCTTTTTTATCGTTCCAGGCTTTCACGTCTTTTTCCAGCGCGAGCGCCTCGTAGGTGCTGACGGTGTTGCCGACAGGGTGGCCTTTGAGGTCAGCGTAGTTGGTGATCTTCTTGTCGTCACGGGTCAACACGACCATGGTGAATGCGAAGTAGGGGATGGACATGCCCACCGTTTTGGCGCGCTCCAGCGTGTCGGAGGTGGAGCCCACCACGATGTCGACGCGGTTCGAGACCAGCGCGGGAATGCGGTCGGCAAACGGGGTTTCCACGATTTCGGGTTTCACGCCCAGGACTTTGGCCAGGTCGCCGCAGTAGTCCACGTCAAAGCCAACGGGGTTGTTGCTGGCGTCACGCGAACCCATGGGCGGGAAGTCCAGCACCACGGCGCAGCGCAGTTTGCCGGACTCGATGATGCTGTCGAGTTTGTCCTTGGCGCTGGCGATTTGGCCTGCACACAAAAGAGCGGTAGCAACGGCAACCGCAGCCAGAGTTTTCATCTTCATATCAACACCTCAATAGTTTGTGGAACGGAAAGGGACGGGGGACTTGCAAAAACGCGCCCGCTATAGATGTCGGGCGCGCGGTGCTCAGGGTGTGGACTGGTACTGCGCGGGCCGGGTAGCCAGGGCTTTTTGCACTACGTTCACGACAAATTCGCGTTCTGCGCCGACCAGCGGCAAGCGGGGGCGGCGCGTGTGTTCGGAGCCCATGCCGGCCACGACATCGATCAGTTTGAGGTTTTGCACCAGCTTGGTGGAAACGTCCAGATGCAGCATGGGCGTCATCCATTGGTAAATCTTGAGCGCTTCGGCAAATTTGCCGGCCTGCATCAGGTCGTACAGGGCTACGGTCTCGCGCGGGAAGGTGCAGCCCACGCCCGCCAGCAGCCCGTCGCAGCCCAGCGCCAGACCCTCGTAGGCCAAGTCGTCCACGCCCAAAAACAGCTGGTAGCGGTCACCCACGGTATTGCGCAAATCGGTGATGCGGCGGATGTTGTCGCTGCTCTCTTTGATCGCGGCCAGCCACTCGCAATCGGCCAGCTCCAGCATGTGCTCGGGCTTGAGGTCCACCCGGTAGGCCACCGGGTTGTTGTAGACCATCATCGGCTTTTGGGCCACCGCGGCGATGGTGCGCAGGTTGTGCATGGCCTCACGCGCGTCAGCGACATAAATCACCGAAGGCATGACCATATAGCCGTCCACGCCCAGTTTGTTGGCACCTTCGACATAGCGCAGCGCCTCGCGGGTGCTGGTCTCTGAGATATTGGCCAGCACAGGTACCCGGCCCGCGCTGACTTCAAGCGCGGTCTTGGCGACCAGCAGCTTTTCCTCCAGCGTGAGCGTACTGGCTTCACCCAGCGAGCCACAGGTCACCATGCCGTGGATGCCGTTGCGGATCTGAAAGTCCAGATGCTTGGCGGTGCCCTCTAAATCCAGGCTCTCGTCGGCGTGGAACTTGGTGGTGACGGCGGGAAAAATACCTTTCCAGCGGGGGTTGTTCATGGTCAAAATCCTCTTCAACAGGCCAGCCCGGAGGGCTTAATATTTTTCGAACATATTTGCAATGTAGCATCAAAGCGCGCCGGTCAATCGCCTTTTCCCGGGGTTTTGCTGGGGGATTACCCCAGCCCGATTTCAACGGACGCAATAAAAATGGATAGGCTGCCCGCGGACCTCGTCGGCAGTGCGAACGGGGGAGGGGTTGCGCAAGTCCGGCGCGTAGACCATGTTGTTCGCCAACGCCCAGATGTCATTGCGCAACGTGATCCCGCCATTCCAGTCGCCCAGTGCGTTCACGTATTCGAGCTCCTCAGCTGTGGGGAGTCGCCCCGACATTTGTTTGCACACGCGCTCGGCAGCGGGTGCATCCGGCGTGTGGGCAAACGCGGCACCCGGGGCTCCCAAGACGTCCAACGCCCCTTTGTTGATAGCGATACGGGATGGGAATTTGGTGCGCTGAAAGTACTCAAATACCTGTCCGGCCAGCGACTGCATGACCGACTGGGGCAGCCCTTGGCCTTGGAAGCTGTAGGTTTCGCCGTCTTTGTCTTCCAGGTGCAGGGTAACTAGCACGTTACCGGTGCAACCCGGTCCAAAGGAATAGGTGCCCCAAAAAACACCCTGCAAGTCTTTGACCAGCTTTTCATCAAGGTAGCCCTGCCGCTTTTGGTCCCGGACGGTTCGAACCAGCTGAGTCAACTGCATCGGGTTGAAAAAGCTGAGCTGGCGCTGGGTTGGCTGGACATCGCGGTAATAGGTATCCAAGGTCGCCTTGAAACTGCCTTCGAGCAGTACGTCCATGCCCTGGCCAGACGCCGCGCGCGCACGGTTGAGGTTTTCCATCTCATCGATGGCTTGGACAATGCCCATGGCGAAAACGTCTTGGGCGCCTTCTCGCATCAATGCAATCACATTGCTGAGCAAGGTTTGTGAATGGGCGTTTTTGCTTTTACTGTAGGCGTCTTGGTACTGGCACAGATCCTTGCCGCGAACAAAGGGAATCGTAGGCCAGATCTGCATGCTGTGGCGGTGCTCGGCCAACGCCGCCATGGGCAACAGCAGGCAGGTCAAAACCACCATGACCAACGCGTTTGTCTTCTTCATCTGAAGTACCCTTATTTCGTATAGCGCGCCCGGCAGCCCATGTGCCGACACGGGGAAAGTGTAGCGGCGCGGCCTCTGTGCCGACCATGCTTCAGATCAAGGAGTGCCGCGGGGCAGCAATGCAGCAACGGATTTCTAGTTTATACGATGTATATTATGTGAACTATAATATCGATGCAATCAATATAGTCAGGCCATGCCGCCAGCGGCAGCTAACCCCTCGGCCTTTAGGCCTCTCAGTGGGTATGCCCGTCCAGCGGTCCCCACAGAACCATTGCATCGCGGCCTTGAACCGAAAAATCAACCTGCGCGCCGAACGGCAGCAAAACCTTGGTCGCCACGTGGCCGAAAGGCAGGCCAGTAAACACCGGGATCGCCAACTGACTGCGCAACCAATCGAACACGGTGGCGAGCTTGAAGCCTTTGTCATGGCCACTAACCAGCTTGAAGTTGGTGAACTGGCCGAGCACAAGCGCCTTTTGCCGGCCCAAAACGCCTGCGTGCAGGAGTTGGGTCAACATGCGTTCAATCCGGTATGGGTGTTCGCCCACATCTTCCAAAAACAAAATACCGCCTTTGATGGCCGGGAAATACGGTGTGCCCATCAGATTGCACAGCACCGACAGGTTGCCACCCCAGATGCGTCCCGAGCTGCTCCAACCGTCCGAACGTGCCTCGGCGGCGGGCAGACGCCAGCCTGTGCCCTCGCCCTGCCCCAGGAGCAAATCTTCAAAGCAGGCCTGCATGATGTCGTCCGGGCCGTCAGCAGCGCCAAAATCTGCGACCACGTCCGGACCCTGCCAGGTTACCGTCCCAGTCTTGGCATAAACCGCTGCCTGGAAAGCGGTGAAGTCGCTCAGGCCCACCCAGCGCGTTCCATGGGAGGCGGATTCGGCAATCGCCGCGTACGGCAAATCGGCCAGCAAACGGGTCAGGCCGTAGCCCCCGCGAGAAATCATGGCTATGTCGGCGCCAGCGGCCGCCGCTCGGCCAATCGCCGCCAGCCGCGTGGCGTCATCCCCGGCGAAGCGCATATGGCTGGAAAACGCCGCCTCGTCAATCGCCACCGTGCAATCCAAGCCCCGCAACCGCTGAATGCCACGCCGGAACGCTGCCTTGTCGCGCACGGCGCTGGAGGGGGAAAAAATATAAATATGGTGCATACATTAATCGGCATTAATCGGGGTCAGATTCCAATTTCGGGTCGCGTTCCAGCTGCTTTATCCAGCGGATCGCCTCGTCTGCCACCTGCGGTACCCCGCTCCAGCGCCCGGTCCAAAAATCACGAACTTGGGCCATGAGCGCCGCTGTGGCCAAGCCGCTGTCACGCAAAGACAGCTTGGCAAACTCGCGCAGCGCCGCCTGGTGACCGCGGTCGGGGTACGGCGCATCATAGGCAGCCAGCGAATCGACGTCTTCCGCGGTGCGGATCACCCGTAAGCCACTGTAACGTTGCGGCGCTTCCATGGGCATAGCAAGCGCCAGGATGGTGGCCCGGTCCGGCACCGCCAGTTCGACAGAGTGCAGGTCGAGGTGTTCTACGAACTCCACCAGCACGCGGCGGTGGAAATCAAGCGTGTGTACGGCCTGTTTTTTGGGCTTATCGCTCTTGCCAAAGCCGATCAAATCAGGCGCTACCACGCGGTGCCCTGCCCTGGTCCAAGCGGAGATATGGTGGCGAAATGCGTAACTCCAGGCTGCATCGCCATGCAGGCAGAGCACCGTGGTGCCCGATACCGGCACGCCGCTATCAGGAGGAATATCCAGGTAATGCAGGCGCAGGCCGTTCAAAGCGGGAAGCGCATCCAGGTACTGCGCAGGCCATGGGTAGTCGGGAAGCGAGGAAAAGCAGGATTCCGGCGTGCGCAGCGCATCCTCGCGCACAGGTTGGGCGTTCACCCGCCGGGGTTTGAAAAACGATTGCAGCGCCAGCGTCGCCTCGGCTGCCAGAACCCCGCCCCGCACCTCGGTCTGGTGGTTGAGCCGGGGGTCGGCAAACAGATCGACAACCGAGCCTGCCGCTCCGGTTCTGGAATCTGCCGCCCCGAACACCACCCGCTTGAGTCGTGCATGCAGCATCGCACCGCTGCACATGGCACAGGGCTCCAGGCTGACAAAGAGCGAACAGTCATCCAAACGGTAGTTGCCGAGCACGGCAGCCGCCGCGCGCAGCGCGACGATCTCAGCGTGGGCGCTCGGGTCATGGGTGGAAATGGACGCGTTGCGGCCGCTGGCGATCAGCTGACCGTCTCTTACCACCACGGCACCCACCGGAACTTCCCCCTCTTGGGCGGCCAGCCGCGCCTCTTCTAGCGCCAGCCGCATCCAGTGCGCATCGGCGTAGCCGATATCGCTCACGCCGAAGCCAATCCCAAGCCGAGTTGGCGCATCCAAGCAGCAAGCGCCTGGGCGTTCGGGTCCCCCGCGTCGTAGACCTCGAGCATGCGCTGGTGGGCCTCCAGACGATACTGATTAACTTTAAGTTTGCACTTCAAAACTTTGATTTTTAATGAGAAAGCAACGATTCCACGCAGCATTCTTGCGGTGTAGTCCGCGCTCAAGCCGCGCCATTGCGCTGCGTACGCGGGCTCATGGTCTTCGATCAGCTGCTTGAGCAAGGCGTCTTTGGCCGGCTCGCCGTCCAAAACCTGTGCGTCTACCGTGCAATGGACGGCAATGTAATTCCAGGTCGGAACCCGGGCCAGATCGGGGTAGACCTTGGGCGACATGTAGGCATGCGGCCCCATAAAAGTGACCACCGCCTGGGGCCGTTCGCGCAAAAATTTCCAGTGTGGATTACCCATCGCGCAATGCCCGAGTAACACACCGTGATCGCCCTCCCCCGGCTCCCAGTGCAGAGGGAGATGGGTCACAAACGGGCAGGCGACGTCGTCGACAGAAATCAGGCTGGCAAAGGGGTGGTCGCGCATAATCTGCCGCGCCATGTGCGGATCGTGGGACTCGAATTGGGCGGGGAGGTACATGGAAGCGAAACCAAAAGCCGAGGGCCACTCCATGGTATCCCATACACCAACGTACGCGGCTACGCCAACACGCAAAGCAAATGCTGGAAAATCCTGCTGTGACACCCCGATCCCGATTGACCCAAGCTGTGGCGCTCCATCAACAGGGCCAGCTCGCGCAGGCGAAATCCATTTATGCAAGCCTGCTGACTGAAGACCAAGGAAACGCCGATGCCTGGCATTTGCTGGGCATGGTCGCCTACCAGGAAAAAGACTACCCCCTCGCGTCGGATCTGATCAACAAGGCGATTGCCATCAAGCCGAACATGGCTGGTTACCACTCTAATCTTGGCCTGGTGTTGCGTGAACTGGGGCAGTTCGCGTCGGCGCTTGCGAGCTACGAAAAATCGCTGCTCATCCGGCCGGATGTTGCGGAAACCTACAACAACCAGGGCATTGTCTACGCCGCAATGCATCGGGCCCAGGATGCGATTGCCAGTTATGACAAGGCGATTCGTCTCAAACCGGATTACGCATCGCCGCATTACAACCGCGGCAATACCCTTTTCCAAATTCGGAAGTTCCGTGCGGCGATTACCAGTTATGACAAGGCGATCGCCTTGAAGCCCGATTACCACCAGGCGTTCGACAACCGTGGCATTGCCTGGAAGGAGTTGGGCCAGCACGCCAAAGCAGTAGCTGACCACGACCAGGCCATCCACCTCCAACCCACCTACGTGGAAGCCCACTACAACCGGGGTTTGGCCTTGTGCGAATCAAAAGACCTTGCGTCGGCGCTGACCAGTTTTGCAAATGCCATGGCGATCAATCCTGCGTATCCATTTCTGTTGGGTACCTACGCACACACAGCCATGCAGTTGTGCGACTGGCGCGACGCAGAGCGCAAGCTGGTCGCTTTACGAGAAGCAGTCGATCAGGCCCGTGCTGTGGCCAGTCCGTTTGTGGTGACCGGATGGGTGGACGATCCGGCGTTGCACCTACAGGTTGCCCGAACCTATATCCAGACACGCTTCCCTGCACAAGACGGGCTGGGAGCCATCCCGCACCGCGCACACAGTGGCAAGATCCGTATCGGGTATTACTCGGCTGATTTTCGCGACCATGCAATTACATATCTCATTGCTGAGATGCTCGAAAAGCATGATCACACCGCTTTCGAAATTTACGCTTTCAACCTCAACCCCGCGCCACCCGATGCGAGCAGCGCACGCATATTCGCCGCGGTCAATCAGGTCATTGAGTTGAGCGACAAGAGCGACAGAAGCGCCGCTCAACTTTCAAGAGCTCTGCATATTGACATCGCCGTCGATTTGGGAGGGCATACGGTGAATTCCCGGACCGGCATTTTTGCCCAGCGCTGCGCCCCGGTGCAGGTCAATTACCTCGGATTCCCCGGAACCCTGGGTGCGCCGTATTACGACTACATCCTGGCGGATGCAACGGTGATTCCTGAGGACCAGCGCAGGCACTATGTGGAGAAGGTGGCTTACTTACCCTACTGCTACCAGCCCAATGATTCCCAGCGCCGAATCTCAGAGCGCATTTTTTTGCGCAGCGAGCTGGGCTTACCCGAGGACGGATTTGTTTTTTGCTGTTTCAACAATAGCTACAAAATCCTGCCCGAGACCTTTGACGGCTGGATGCGCATCCTGCAGGCCGTGGAAGGTAGTGTTTTATGGTTGTTAGACCATAGCCCTGTGGCTACTCGCAACTTGCAACGGGAAGCACAAACGCGCGGAGTCGACCCCCATCGCCTGATTTTTGCTCCCCGCATGCCGCTTGCGGACCACTTGGCGCGGCATCGGTTGGCCGATTTGTTCATCGACACCCTGCCCTACAACGCGCATACGACAGCCAGCGACGCCTTGTGGGTAGGTTTGCCGGTGCTGACATGCATGGGTCAATCTTTTGCCGCGCGGGTGGCAGGGAGTTTGCTGTCGGCCATGGATCTACAGGAATTGATCACCCATGCCCAAACGGAGTTCGAAGCGCGGGCAATCGAACTGGCGCATGACCGGGTAGCCCTGCACGTAATCACATCCAAATTGCAGGCACACCGGGGAACCAGTCCGTTGTTCAACGCAGGGTTGTTTACGCAGGGGCTGGAGTCTGCCTATAGAACGATGTACGCACGATTTCAGTCGGGTTTGCTGCCAGAGCACATGCAGTGTTGGGCTGACGCAGCAAATGCCCCTGGTGCGTTTGGATCGCTCCGGCTCACGGAACCGGTTTATTCCCACTCAATAACAACGTAGGTTATTTCTTGTTTATTTTCAAGCACTTACGTCTCCAAAAAGTGAGTGTGTAACTTTTGCGTAACTTATAAAGCAAATCAGCGCAACACAAAAAAGTGTAAGCTGTTGATTTTGTTACATTTTACACACAGCAACCTACGCAATGTGCTGCGTAGTTCATTCTTAAAAGTTGTTAGGGGACTGAAACAACTTTTTGGGCTGCTTTTTCGCTTCCCACACGCGCTTGCAACACGTAAAATCGACAGCTAAACGTTAGCACACAAGAGAACAGCAATGGAAAAAGACACACAGCAAGAAGTAAGCCAATCTTCCATACGCGACACTCTAAATCGCATTGGCGCGATTAGCGATAAACGTGTTGAGTTGCTATCAAGTAAAACGAGAGATAACCCAAAGTTAAATGTTTACAGAGATTCTGTTTCAAATGTCATCTTTATAGATGACTACTACGTTGGTGATGACGAATACGTTAGCGGAGAATACAGAAAACAACCTAAACCACTTACAAAAACACTTGGAAGAGACTACGAAGATATAACGGATAGTGAACGTAGATTCAAAGCGTATCGTCAGTTTATAACAGCTAAAGACATTCTTGATTTTGGGTGCGGTGCGGGTAGTTTTCTAAAACTCTCACAATCTGTTGCTAAGAGTGTAAACGGAATAGAACTACAACAAAACTTCGCAGAAGAGCTCAATAATATTGGAATCGCTTGCCATTCCTCGCTTCAAAATATTGAAAAGCCATTAGATGTTATTTCGCTATTCCATTGCTTAGAACACTTACCAAATCCAACATCTATATTAAAAAGTTTACGCGATAGCCTAAAGAAAAATGGGGATGGAACTTTAATAATAGAAGTCCCACACGCACGTGACTTTTTAATAGATAACTTAAAACTAAAAGACTTTATTGACTTTACACTTTGGTCGCAACATCTTGTATTACATACAAGAGAATCTTTACGGCTACTTCTTGCTGACGCAGGATTCAAAAATATAATAATCGAAGGCGTTCAAAGATATAGTCTCGCCAATCACTTACATTGGTTATCAAACAAGAAACCAGGCGGACATAAGTCATTACTATCCGCACTTCAAACGCCAGAACTCGTAGCAGCTTACGAGAAGGCTTTAGCACGTATAGACGCTACAGATACAATCGTAGCAATCGCAACCACCTAAACCAACTCCACAGCAGCTTTTAACATAGCAGGACGCAAGTCAATGTAGCGTTGTGTAGTCGCCATATTGCTGTGTCCTGCCAATGCCATTAGCACACGCACTCCAACGCCGCGTTCTGCTAAGTTTGTAAGTCCTGTGCGTCTGCCACTATGCGATGTTGCGCCACTAATGCCTGCGTTTTTGTCAATGCCATTCACAATGTGCGTCAGCGTGTTAGCAGTAAACCCAACGCTGCGTTGCGTGTAAAACAATGGCTGTGTAAGTTGCTTGGGTTTGTGTGCTGCCACATAAGCGGCAAGTTCAACACGTATCTTTTCAGCAAACCAAACCTTACGTGCTTTGTTGCACTTCGTTTGTGCCGCACTTAGCGTTGTCTCCGCTTTAATCTCTCCGTCTGTGTCAACTACGTCGCAGTAGCGTAATGCTGCCACCTCACCCACTCGCAACATTGCGTAGTGTGTCAACAAAATAATCGCCCTATTGCGCTTGTAATGT
>CAMAQV010000040.1 GCA_945860595.1 Comamonas sp. lk | reverse complement strand
GCAGCGCGGTACTCGGTCGGGCCGTTGCCCATGCCGTCGAACTTGAAGCCTTCCAGGGTCTTGATCACTTGCTCGGGGTTGAATGTGCCAGCGGTCTCGCAGGCATTGGCCCACAGCATGGTTTGCACGTAGGCGGTGTGCGCTGCCTGCGAGGGTGGCTCTTTGTACGCGGCAACAAAGGACTTGGTGAAGTTCTTGGAGCCCTCGTCTTTCAAGTCCCAATCCCAGTTGGAGGTACCGAAAATCCCCTTGATCGCAGAGCCGGCGCCTTGGGCCATCAGCTCCGAGAACAAAGGCACCACCACTTCAAAGCGCTTGCCGTTGGCCATCTTGTCGCGCAGACCAAACTGCACGGCCTGCGTCAGCGAGTTAATCATGTCCTTGCCGTAATGGTTCAGGATCAGCACGTCAGCGCCCGAGTTCAGCACCGGGGTGATGTACTGAGAGAAGTCAGCCAGGCCGAGGGGGGTTTTGACCGCATTGGCTGTTTTCCAACCCAACGCCTCGGTGGAGCTTTTCATCGACTCTTCCTGGGTCCAGCCCCAGGTGTAGTCAGCGGTCAGGTGGTAAGCGACACGCTCTTTGCCGTACTCTTTGCCCAGAACGGGGCCGAGCGCCTTGCCGGACATATATGCGTTGAAGAAGTGGCGGAAACCGTAGCGGCGCTTGTCTTTGCCGGTGGTGTCATTGGAGTGCGTCAGGCAGTTCATGAAAATCACGCCCATTTCCTGCGCCAGGGATTGCATGGCAATCGCCTCAGCGGAGGAGGAGCCGCCGGAGCACATGATCGCGCCGTCTTTTTCCATCATGCGACGGGCCACGCCGCGTGCAACGTCGGCCTTGGTTTGGGTATCGCCCTGCACGAATGTCAGTTTTTTGCCCAAAATGCCGTTGCCTTTGAGCGCCAGCGGCTTCATGGTTTTAAGCATGCCACCGTCGCCTTCGCCATTGATGTGCTTAACGGCCAGTTCATAGGCGCGCAATTCGTCTTTACCCTCGTCGGCATAAGCGCCGGTCAAGGGAAGCGTCAGGCCGATGGTGACGGTCTTGCTGTCACCCGGATCGTTGCGAAATGCCGCAGCAGATGCGTTCTTCATGTAGAAAGCCGGCGCACTTGCGCTGGCCATCATGCCGGTGATCGATTTCAGTGCTGTGCGACGAGAAGAGATGGTCATGCGGGTTCCTCAAATGACAGAAAAAGTTTCGGACAACGTGTCCAACGAAAGTGAAGGGCTGAGTATAGGTAGGCCTGTCTTCCCGGGCAATCGCCAGGATTGGGGGTTTACCCTAGGTTTATGCGCAACTTACTGACACCTGACTAGGTTTGCAGTCCCATCGCCCACAGGCTTGTCGAGCGTGCGCCGCTGCGACAGAATGCAAGAACCGGCGCACTGGCAGAGGCCACAGTGCTTGCCATCGCATCGACCTGTGCTTGGGTGACCTGGCCGCTGATGACGGGGATGTAGTGGTAGTCCATGCCGGCCGCCCGCGCGGCGTGTTCGATGGCGTCGGATGGTGGCTGGCCCGGGCCGCCTTCCCCGTCCGGGCGGTTGTTGATGACCGTGCGGATGCCGTGTGCGGCCAAAGCAGCCATGTCTTCGGGAGCGAGTTGGCCCGCCGTGCAGAAGTCGGGGGTGTGCTGGGTAACTGAAAGGGACATGGGCTCAATCCTTGTAGTGGGCGGAATGACTCAGAGGGACGGCAGCGTGCGCAGCCGCTCCAAGGCTCTGTACAGGGTTTCGTCCTGCTTGGCAAAGCAAAAGCGCACGATGCCCTGGTCAAAGCCATCGGCGTAAAAAGCGGACAGCGGAATTGCCGTGACCCCGATGTCGGTGGTCAGCCAGCGGCAAAAATCGGCGTCGCCTAGTGTGCTGACGCTGCCGATTTCCACACATTGGAAGAAGCTGCCTTCGCTAGGCAGCAGCGTGAAGCGGGTCTGCTCCAGACCCGCGCGGAACAGATCACGTTTGCGCTGGTAGAACGCGGGCAGGCCCAGGTAAGGCTCTGGCCGCTCCATGAAGGCGGCCAGGCCATACTGCATCGGCGTATTCACCGTGAAAACATTGAACTGATGCACTTTGCGGAACTCGGCCGTCAAATCCGCCGGTGCAGCCACGTAGCCTACTTTCCAGCCGGTCACATGGTAGGTTTTGCCAAAGCTGGAGACGATAAACGCCCGCTCGGCCAAACCGGGGTACGCCGCCGCGCTGCAATGGGTGTGGCCGGCGAAGGTCATGTGCTCATAGACCTCATCGCTGATCAGATAGATGTCGGTCGGTGCGAGCAAGTCCTGCAGGGCCAGCATATCAGCGTCACTCCAGACCGTTGCGCTGGGGTTGTGTGGGCTGTTGATCAGCAGGGCCCGGGTGCGCGGGGTGATGGCTGCGGCAATCCGGGCGAAATCGGGTCGGAAGGTGCCCGGCGTTAGCGGCACCAGGTCTGGTACGCCGCCCGCCAGCGCGATACCCGGCAGATAGCTGTCGTAGCAGGGTTCCAGAACGATCACTTCATCGCCAGGATGGACCACCGCAAGCAATGCGGTGAGTATGGCCTGCGTTGCCCCGGCTGTGATCGTGATCTCTGTGCCAGGGTCATAGCTGCGGCCATAGAGTGTGGCCACTTTGCGCGCAACTGCCTCGCGCAGGCTTGCAATGCCGCTCATGGGCGGGTACTGGTTGTGGCCGGCCTGCATGGCGCGGGTGACGGCGTCCAGCAGCCCGGGGTCGCAGGGAAAATCGGGGAAGCCCTGGCCCAGATTCACCGCCTGGTGCTCGGCGGCCAAGGCCGACATCACCGTAAAGATGGTGGTACCCACCTGGGGAAGCTTGCTGCGCATAACCCTAGACATCATCGTCCCGCACATAACTGGTCATGGACCGTTCCACCACCGCCCGCGTCAACCGAGGGCTGAGTAGTTCGGTGAAGGTGTAGACAAAATTGCGCAGATACGCGCTGCGTTTGAAGGCCACGCGGGCGGCGTTGGTGCCAAACAAATAGCCTGCCGGACGCACCACCAGGCCGCTGGATGGGCCTTCGCTGACGATATCGCGCACGGCCATTTCCGCCGCAATGCCGATACCCAGGCCCAGTTTGGTATAGGTCTTGATGACGTCCGAGTCGATCGCCTCCAAGGCGATGCGCGGCGTGAGTTTGGCTGCGGCGAATGCAGCGTCAATTTTGGTGCGACCGGTAAACGAGGGGTGGTAGGTGATCAAGGGCTCCCGGGCAACGTCTTCCAGGGTGATGTTTGTTTGATTGGCCAGCGGATGATCAGTGGGCAGAACCAGCGTGTGCTGCCAGGTGTAGCAGGGCAGGGTCACCAACTGGTCAAAATCGGCCAGAGATTCGGTGGCAATGCCGATTTCTGCAACCTCGTCAATCAGCATCCGCGCCACCTGCTCCGGTGCCGCCTGGTGCAGGCTGACATTGACTTTGGGAAACTGCTGCCGCAGCGCCGCCACCACGGGCGGCAGAACGTAGCGCGCCTGGGTGTGCGTGGTGGCAATCGACAGGGTGCCACTGTCCTGCTGGCTGAATTGCGCGCCGATGCGGCGCAAGTTGCCGACCTCACGCAGGATCACGTCGATGCTTTTGAGCACATGCTGCCCCGGCTCGGTCACCCGTTTGAGCCGTTTGCCGTGGCGGGAAAAAATCTCAATTCCCAGTTCGGCCTCCAACTCCAAAATCGCTTTGGACACGCCGGGCTGCGAGGTATTGAGGACTTTGGCGGCTTCAGTCAGGTTCAAATTGCGCCTGACGGCTTCCTGCACAAAGCGGAATTGGTGGAGATTCATAACAAATTCAGCTATAGAAGCTGATTATTATGCAATATCAGATGGTTGATAAGGTTCTCAGAGCCACCGACGCCAGGATATCGATGACCTCCGCATCCTCCCCTACGGCCGGCATCAGCCGGAATACCAATTCGGGATAGTCGGCCCTTAGCTGCGCTACCAGCACGGGCAGGTCTTCGCGCGCATGCTTGCCGACCCCCAAAAACATGGGGACTACCGTGATGTGCCGCACCCCCTGCCGCACAAGCTCGGCTGTGACCTGCGCAAGGTCGGGTTGGCTCAGCTCCAGATAAGCGCACGCAACGCGGGTGGAGGGTGAGCGGGTACCGATCGCCTGTGCAACGGCCTGAATCGGACGGTGCCAGAGCGGATCGCGCGATCCGTGGGCGAACAACACCAAGGCCTGCGCAGCGGCACCATGTACTGCAGGTGAATTGGAGGCGGCCATCAACGTCGGAGAACCAGCCAGCTGAATGCCGACAGCGACACCATGCTGTAAATCAAGCCTGGCAGCGCCGCCGCCAGCCAGGGCTGCCAGCCTTGCAAAATTGCCATGTCGCTCAGCACGTTGTTGAGCAGCAAAAAGCTGATGCCCGCCATCACGCCACCAAATACATACACCGAAATGCCGCCGCTGCGGAAATGCAGGTAGGCAAAAGGCAGAGCCAGCACCACCATCACCAGGCAGCTCAGGGGGTAAAACACCTTTTTCCAGAACTGCAGTTCATATTTCTGTACCGATTGGCTGTTCAAGGCAAGGTGCTGCACGTAGCGGAACAAGTCCACTGTACCCATGTTCTCCGGTCGCAAAATGGCGGCGGCCACCATATCGGCACTGATGGAATTGGGCCAGGACAGGGTCGCAGCTTGGCTGTGGGTCACGGTTTGTGCGCCCGATTGGCTATCCGGCAAGAAGGTCATTTTTTTCACATTGTGCAAGATCCACTGCGCATTCTCCTGCGCGCTGGCCCATTGGCTGTTGGTGACGGACACAAAGCGGCTGTTGTCATCGAATTCAAAAATCCGCACCTCCCGCAGGCTCCCGTCCTGCGCAACCGATCCAACGTTCACGGCAAAGTGGCGTCCAGCCTGCTTTTCTTTCAGCCACGTACCGGTTTTTCCGTGGGCTAACTTGCCTTTGAATGTCGACTTCAAAAATTGCGCGGACCGGTCCGCCAGCGGCGACACATAGTCGCCCACCACAAAGGTCAGCAACACAAACCCGAGGCCCAAGATCAGCAGGGTTTTCAAGGCCAGCCACGGGCCCAGGCCGCTGGTGCGCAATATCGTGAACTCGGAACTCTTCGCAAAACGCGCCATCACGAAAACCGTTCCGATGAGCACGGTGATGGGGAGCAACTCGTATACGTGGGTCGGAATCATCAGGCCCACAAACAACAACGCCTGCGGAATCTGGTAGCCCAATGCCCGGATCTGGTTGACCGCTTTGAGTTCCTCAACGAAGTCAAAAAAGAAAAACAAGGCAATAAAGCCCAGGCTGACAAAGCCAATCGCCCGGATGGTTTCAGCGTAAATCAGGCGCCGGACGGTTTTCATCGGCTCTGGCTCCATCGCGTGCCACTGCCGTATCCGGAGCGCAGCAGCAGCCACAGCAGGGACAGGGCGAAAACGCTTCCGTGCAGCCCCGCCATCACCTGCAACACCGAATAGCCGCCGTTTTCTACCGCATTTTTAGCCAGGATCAGCGCGTTGAAGTAGACAACGAAAGCCAGAAGGGCGAAGCCGTAATTCGCCGAGTTGCCCACGCGCGGGTTGGCGCCGGCGGCAGCCAGGGCAACCAGCAGCAGATTGACCGCGGCAATCAGCATGCCGGCGCGCCAGATCAGTTCGGCGTTGTTGCGCGGACTGGGCTTTGCCAACAGCTTGGCGGTCGACAAGGCATTGGTCGGTGTGTAACCCCGGGCCGAGGTATCGCCTCCGCTCAGGCGTATGCCCATGCGCTCAAAGCTGGCAATGGACAGGGCGGACGCCGAGCTCTGTAAGCGCTGGCCCTTGTCCAGTACCAGGTACTTGGTGTCTTCGATCACTTCGACGCGGCCGGACTGCGCGGCGGC
This sequence comes from Comamonas sp. lk, assembly GCA_945860595.1. Classification (GTDB taxonomy): domain Bacteria; phylum Pseudomonadota; class Gammaproteobacteria; order Burkholderiales; family Burkholderiaceae_C; genus Allorhodoferax. The sequence continues at coordinate 17,461 of CAMAQV010000040.1, read as the reverse complement.
CACGGTTTCCATGTCGTCCTTGCGGCTGAACAGGAACACATTGCGCCCGGAGGCATCTTTGCGCCCATCGGTCTCGATGAAAAAAACCTGGTCTTCGTTGGGTGACTCCTGGAACTTGCCGGGCTCGAAACGGGCGATTTCCCCGCGTTTCTCAAAACTGTCGCGCAGGTCTTCAATGCGGCCATAGGCCCAGGGCAAAACCAGACTTGCCAAAACAAGTATGGCGAGCAAAACCGGCCAGGCAAAACGCAGCACCGGGAGCAGCAGGCCCAGAGGGCTTTTGCCAGTGCCCAGCCAGATCACCATTTCGCTGTCGCGGTACATGCGGGTGATCACCGCTGTCACAGCAATGAACATGCTCAGCGACAGAATAGTTGGGGCATCTGCCAGTACGGTAAAGGCCATGATGACCAGGACGTCGGCCGGGCTGAACACATTGCGTGATGCGTCGCCCACCACCCGGATCAGGGTGATGGTCACCACCACCGTAACCAGTGCCACCAGCGTTGCGCTGAAGCTGCCCGCCAGTTCTCGGCGCAGAGAGGAATCGAATAACATCTCCTGAATATAAGGGCTGATCTATGAACTATGACTTTCAATCCCAGGATTTGGCGACTGCTGCCCAAGAAAAGTGCGACGCCTTGGTCGTGCTGGTTCCTGATGGCTATCGGGCCGGTCGCAGCTCCCTGGAGCTTCTGGTGGCCCAAGCCATTAAGGACGGTGACCTCGACACCAAAGCCGCCAAGCCCCTGGGTGCGTACCGCGCTGGCCAAGTCAAAGCCGACAGATTGGTTCTGGTGGGCATATCCGGGGGCAGTGCCTCCCAGGTGCGGGCGGCGGTTGCAGCCGGGCTGGCACAGATCAAGTCGCCCAAGCTCAAACGCCTGGTGGTCGCATTCGCCGCCCCTGCACAGGATGCAGCCCTGCGCGCGGCGGCGGTGGCCGTGGCGGACGGGAGTTACGTGTTCACCCACACCAAGTCCAAGCCCACTCCACGCACGTTGGCAACGGTGCGCCTGTGTGCGCCGGACTCAACCGTATTTGCCGTACAGGGCCGCACCGACATTCAGCGCCGGGTGGAAGCCACCGTGGTTGGAATGGAGTTTGCCAAGGAGTGGGCCAACCGCCCCGCCAACCACGCCACCCCAACCCACCTGGCCAAAGCGGCACGCGACCTGGTGAAGGCGGCCAGCTCGACGCGTTTTTCCTGCGAGGTACTGGGGCCGGCTCAGGTTGCTAAATTGGGCATGGGGGCATTCATGGCGGTGGCACAGGGTTCCAGCCAGCCCTTGCGCTTTATCGTGCTGCGCTACAACGGAGCGGCTAAAGCAGCGGCGCCGACGGTTTTGGTGGGCAAGGGTATTACCTTTGACAGTGGCGGTATCTCCATCAAGCCCTCCGGTGAGATGGATGAGATGAAATTCGATATGTGCGGTGCTGCCAGCGTGCTGGGCACCTTCAAGGCCTTGGCGCTGCTCAAACCCAAAATCAATGTCGTGGGCCTGATCCCCAGCTGCGAAAACCTGATCAGTGGCGACGCGGTTAAGCCCGGCGATGTCGTCACCAGCATGAGCGGCCAGACCATCGAAATTTTGAACACCGACGCCGAGGGCCGCTTGATTCTGTGCGACGCGCTGACCTACGCTGAACGCTTCAAACCGGCGGTGGTGGTGGACATCGCCACCCTGACCGGTGCCTGCGTAGTGGCTTTGGGCAGTGTGCGATCCGGCCTTTTTTCCCCCGACGATGCCTTGGCGCAGGCCTTGGCCGATGCGTCCGAGCGCGCCCAGGACCCCGTGTGGCGCATGCCGCTGGATGAAGACTATGCCGAAGGTCTAAAGAGCAATTTTGCCGACGTTGCCAACATCGCAGGCCGCATGGCTGGAGCGGTCACTGCGGCTAAGTTTTTGCAGCGATTTGCCGACAAGTTTGCCTGGGCCCATCTGGATATAGCCGGAACCGCCTGGAAGTCAGGTGCCCAAAAAGGCGCCACCGGCCGGCCGGTTCCCACGCTGGTGGAGTTTGTCTGCAGCCGCAGCGAAAACCCATGACCGAAGTGGTTTTTCATTACGGCGTGGCAGACAAGCTGGACTACGCCGCCCGTTTGCTGCGCAAGGTCGTGCGCAGCGGCCTGCGGGCACAGGTGGTGCTGGACCCCGTGCAGGCGGCAACGCTGAGCGCACGGCTCTGGGCCCTGACCCCGACAGGCTTTCTGCCACATTGCGACGCCCGGGCAGCGGCTGCGGTGCAGCGGCGCAGTCCGGTGCTACTGGCGCAACCGGATGCTGCGCACGACCCTGAGCGTGTGGTTGTGCTGAATCTGAGCAATGACTTACCCCCCAACCCCCAGCGCCTTCAGCGGATTCTGGAAATCATCGGTACCGACATGGCCGATCGCCAGCAAGGGCGTTTGCGCAAGCGTGCGTACGACGCCGCCGGGTGTGCTGTGGCCATGCACGATGCGGGTGGCACCCAGGAGGGCGCAGCATGAAAGATGCACCGGCGGACCCTGCGGCGCTGCGCTCCCTGGACGCGGTACCGACGCTCAAGCGCGCTGTTCGCCAAGGCCGACGTCCGCCGGCGGCCCTGCGCCCTGTGGCAGCTGATGCATCGGGTCTCGAGGCCCGTGTGAACGGCGCTGTGCAGGCCGTGATCCAGGAGGAAATCCAGCGCATGACGCGCCGCGTCTATGCCCGCCTGCCAGGCATCATTTCCAGGGCCATGTTGGCGTCTGAGCCATGATGCTGGCGAAAGGCTGGTTGGACAGTCCTACCCGTGCTATCGTGAACTGCAGGGCCAGTCCTACGGTCGGCGTGGTGTTTGGCGCTAGCAGTGTTGGTGTTTTGGAAAGGGCGTAAAGCGTATGCGTGGTGGTTTTATGGCGAGGGCAGCTTGGTGTTGGGTGCTTGGCTGTGCGCTGGCGGGCACGGCTTGGGCCGCTGACAAAGATAAAGCCAAGAAGGACTACCGGGTCGTCTCCGCTAAATGCAATCTGGATACCCGTGAGACCAGCGAATCTGGCATGGGCTTAACGGCCTGTCGCTATGTCTGTGAGGACCCGGACAAGACCAAGATTTCGCGCGTATTCATGTCGGCCACCGCGGTGTGTGCCAAGTCTGTGGAAGAAAAAGTCAAGCAATTGATCCGCTGAGCGGGTCAGTGCCGCGGCGGGTCGGCACTGGGCGGTGCCGCTTGCTGCCATGCGAACGCTGCATACAGCGTAATGCCGATAGCAATCCCCCAGATCAAATCGATGGCCAAGGTGGCCAGCGCGGTCAGAAGCAAAACAGCCGCCTGGCTTTTGGTGGTGCGCAGTGCGCGCGCCAGCGCCTGCGGGTTCAGGATGCGGTAACTGGTGCCTAAGAGCACGCCGGCGATGGCCGCACCCGGAATTTCAGCCACCCATTGCCCGGCCAGCAACGCAATGGCTACCAGCACCACAGCATGCAACATGGCTGACAGCCGTGTCTGGGCCTGCGCGCGCACATTGACACGGGTGCGGGCAATCGCGCCGGTCGCTGGCATGCCACCAAACATCGAGGCCAGCGCCGTCGCCAGGCCCTGCCCGAACAATTCGCGGTTGGGCTCGTAGCGCGCCTTCTGGTGCACCGACCATGCTGTCGGCCACCCGGGCCGCTAAGAGGGACTCGATCGCGCACAGGAGCGCAATCAAGAATGCCGGCCAGAGCAAGTGGCTGATGTCAGCCAAGCCCAAATCTTCGCCGCGCCACTGGCCAATTTCACGCGGTATGTTGCCGATGCTGTGCGTCTGTAGCAGTCCGGTCTGCGCCACCAGCAAGACCACCAGAATCGCCACAAAACTGGGCGGAACGTGCAGCCACAGTTTCAGGCGCTGCGCCAGATGCGGGTAGCCGAATTTCACCCCCAGTGTGACTGCCACCATGGCCAGGGTTTGCCAGGCTATGCCCTGGGATACTGCGTTTTACAGGGTATGCCACGCCACCACCACGGTCTACTCGCCATCGCCTTTGGCAATCCCCAGTGCCAGCGGAAGCTGCTGTAACGCGATCACGCAGGCGATACCCACCGTGAACCCCTCGACCACCGATTCACTGCCACCGTCAGGCTCGCAACCAGGTCCCGCAGCAGCGCATCGCGGTGCCAGGCGAAATCAGCGGTACGGGGAATGATGGTGAACATCGAGGGGCGCGGGCTATTTGCCCTGGCTGCAGGACTTCAGGCATCCCTTGAAATAGACCTTGCATTTATCCCGGATGGCATCGGTTTTTGCCTCTTTTAAACACAGGTTGAAGCGGGACTCGCAATCGGATGCGCAGTTGGCGTTGGCCGCCAGCAATTGCGGCGTGTCCACGCTGGTTTCTTTAGCGGGTTCTTCAAAGCACACCGCGTTGGCTTCCTGTTCGGTTGGTTGCTGCGTCCTGGCGCTGGGCTGTGGCGGGTTGGCAGCTTGGGCCATCTGCGTCAAGGCCAACGCGATAGCTACTGCTGTGATCCATGTCGCTACGCATTTTTTGACCGCTGGTATTGTTGGTATGAGATTCATTTTTCAAAACCTTTATTCAATCTGTTTGGTCCGGTTTGCACCGAAAGTAGCGCGCTGAAGGTGCCCTTTAATCTGGTTGCCCAAAAATGCACCTTGAGGTGCATGTCGTCGGCTCAGCGCGGTGCGATGCCTACATCGCCGCCTCCAGCATCCCCCGGTAATCCTCGGGGGTTGCGATAAGGGGGTTGGTTTTGTGGCAGTGGTCGGCCAATGCACCTGCGATGATTTTGTCGAACCAGGCGCGCTCCACGCCCATGGCCCCCAGGCCTGTGGGCAGGCCCAGGCGCGCGTTCATGGCGACGATGGCCTGCGCAATGGCTTCGGCCGCGGGTGCTGCGCCCTCAATGGCACCCAGTCCCATGGCGTAAGCCATGCGCTCCAGGCGGCGTTCACGCTGTACCGATTCGGCGTGCGCGTTGAAGCGGACCACCGCCGGTAAAAACATGGCGTTGAGGGTGCCGTGGTGCAGGCGGGGGTTGACACCGCCCAGGCTGTGGCTGAGCGAATGCACGCAGCCCAGGCCTTTTTGAAACGCCAGCGCGCCCTGGGCCGAGGCGCTCATCATGTTCAGGCGCGCGTCCCGGTCTTGCCCGTTGGTGGTGGCGCGTTCGATGTGCGCCCAGCCGCGCGTCAGCCCGTCCAGTGCGATGCCGTCGGCCGGCGGATTGAAGGGCGCGGCCATAAAGGTTTCCATGCAATGCGCAATCGCATCCATGCCGGTGGCAGCGGTCAGGCCGGGCGGCAGGCCCAGGGTGAGTTCCGGGTCCAGCAGGGCGACTTTGGGCACCAGATGCCAGGAATGAAAGCCTAGTTTGCGCCCATCGTCCACGATCACGATGGCTCCGCGCGCGACTTCGCTGCCGGTTCCGGCGGTGGTGGGTACGGCGATTAGCGGGGCAACAGCGGCCGTGATTTTGGGCGAGCCGCCCTCAATGGTGGCGTAGGTAGTCAACGGGCCGGGGTGTGTGGCGGCAATCGCCACACCCTTGGCGCAGTCGATCGATGAGCCGCCGCCCACAGCAATCAGCCCGTCGCACTGGTGGGCGTGGTAGACCGCAACCGCTGCGCGCACGGCAGACTCGGTGGGATTGGACGGCGTCTGGTCAAACACCGCCACCTCCAGGCCGGGCAGCGCGTCGAGTGCTTTTTGCACAATGCCTACGGCTTTGACGCCTTGGTCGGTGACGATCAGCGGGCGTTGAATCCTGGCTTTTCCGCACTCTTCAGCCAGGGTGTGGAGAATGCCGAAATCGATTTGAATAGAGGTGATATACAGAATGTTGGCCATGGCGCACTATAAGCCCGCGTTCTGCAAAAACCGTGCAAAAGAGCCCCCGACCTGGCCGCTCCCAGAGGCCTGGTTTCAGATGTCATCCAATAGCGCGTAGGGCAGGGGCAGCAAGGCCAGTGCAGGTCCTTGCGGGTCGCCCAGGGCCAGCGCTGCCTCGTGTGCTGCGCTCACCTGCAAGGCTGCAATTGCGACCCAGGCGCTGCCGTCGGGTTCGGCAGCCGCCTGCACCACCACACCGCAGGCCTGGTCGGCGTCCAGCGCTGAGAAAATCTCCTGCCCCGCATGCATGGGCGCCTTGCCGCGCAGGATGTAGGCGCGGCGCTTCAGAGTCCCCCGGAACTGGCTGCGCGCCACCACCTCCTGCCCGGGGTAACAGCCTTTCTTGAAGTTCACGCCGCCCACGGACTCGTAATTGAGCATTTGCGGCACCAGCGCCTCATACAGCGCCTGGCTGATCGTGGCAAGGCCGGACATCACCTCGGCATACAGCCAGAGATCCGTTGGTATCTCCGGCAGCTCTGGGCGCTTGCCTGCCGGGCCCAGCCACAGTTCGCGGCTGTAGCCCGCACCCGGGTAGAGTTGGATGCGTGTAGCACCGGCATCGGCAGCCAGGCTCCAGGCCGCCGGGCTTGCGGGTGGGGTGCCGGGGCCCAGGCAACCGTACAGGGCAAATTCCGCGCTGGCGTCATTCAGCACCGCTTTGGCGCGCAGCACAAACATGCGCAGTCGCTTGAGGGTGGCCTCCAGCAGGTCCCGGCTGCAGACCAGCAGCACCGTGTTTGCGTCGGGTTTGAAGCCGATAAAGCTGGCCTGCATGCGCCCTTTGGCTGAGCAAAAAGCAGCCAACCGGGCCTGGTTGGGGGGCAGGAGTAGAAAGTCTTGCGTGAGCTGGTTGTGGATAAAGGATGCAGCATCGGCACCCGCAATGCGGATCACGCCCAGGTGGGTGAGGGGTGCCGCGCCCGCAGCGTGAACGGAAGAAGATGCAATCATGTGGGGAATTATGATGGCCCATCACACGTTGTATGGGAGTGGCGTCGGGTGCGCACATGGATCCTACGGGCTTTGACCCTTTTGTTTTGCCTGGTCCTGGCCGGTGGCGGCGTGGGCGTGTGGTGGGTTGGGCGGGTGGTGGACCTTCCGCCCGGCGGCATCGAGATGGAAGTGGAACCCGGCATGGGCGCGCGGCAGGTGGCGGCGCTGGTGGCGCAATCGGGTGTGCCGCTGGACCCCGACGCGCTGTACGCATGGTTCCGGATCTCGGGCCAGTCGCGCAGGATTCTGGCGGGTAGCTACGGGTTTGAGAACACGATAACCCCCTGGCAGTTGCTGGCACGCCTGATCGGCTCTGATGTGTCCATGCGCACAGTGACCCTGGTGGAAGGCTGGAATTTCCGCCAGGTGCGCCAGGCACTGGCAAACTCCGAGGGCCTCAAGCCGACCATCAAAGCCCTGAGTGATGCCGAGTTGATGACCTTGCTCGGGCGTCCCGGCCTAGCACCTGAGGGGCGCTTTTTCCCGGACACCTATACCTACCCGCGCGGTACCTCGGATATCAAAGTACTGCATCGCGCGCTGCGCGCCATGGACCGGCGCTTAGAGACCACGTGGGCGCAGCGCAGCCCGAAGGCCGCATTAGCCTCGCCAGAGGAAGCCTTGATTCTGGCCAGCATCATCGAGAAGGAAACCGGACGCCGCGCGGACCAGCCCCTGATATCCGCCGTGTTCAATAACCGTCTGGCCCTGGGCATGCGGCTGCAGACCGACCCGACCGTGATTTATGGCCTGGGTCCCCATTTCGACGGCAATCTGCGCAAGGCCGATTTGCAAGAGGACTCGCCCTTTAACACCTACACCCACGCCGGGCTGCCGCCCACCCCCATTGCCATGCCGGGACGGGATGCCTTGCTGGCGGCGGTGCAACCGGCCGCATCCAAGGCGCTGTACTTTGTGGCCCGGGGCGACGGCAGCAGCCAGTTCAGCGCGACCCTGGAAGAACACAACCAGGCCGTGAACACCTACCAGCGCAAAAAATAGCAGGCATGAACCGACTCTTTATCAGTGTGGAAGGCATTGACGGCGCGGGCAAATCCACCCACATCGCAGCCATGGTCGAGGCCTTGCGCGGCAGCGGCCATACCGTCTGCCAGACCCGTGAGCCCGGCGGCACGCCCCTGGCCGAGGCGCTGCGCGAAATGGTGTTGCACACGCCCATGGACGCGCTCACTGAATCGCTGCTGATTTTTGCCGCCCGGCGCGACCACATAAGCCAGGTCATACAGCCCGCACTGGCGCGCGGTGCGGTGGTGGTGTGTGACCGCTTCACCGACGCAACATTTGCGTACCAGGGCGGTGGCCACGGCTTTGATTTGGAGGTGTTGTCCCGGCTGGAGCAATGGGTTCAGGTGCAGCCCGGCTCTGCGCTGCTGCAACCGGCGCTCACGCTCTGGTTTGATTTGCCCGCGCAGGTTGCGGCGCAGCGGCTGTCCGGGGCCCGCATTCCCGACAAATTTGAAGCGCAGCCGCAGGCTTTTTTTGAGAACGTCATTGCGGGCTATGCCCGCCGCGCCCGGTTAGAGCCACAGCGCTTTGTACGCATCCACGCTGATCAGCCGCCTGACGGCGTACGCGCCGAGGTGCTGGCCGCTTTGCGCACACGCGGACTGGTGACGGTATGAGTGACCCCGCTGACGTCGCGCCCGTGGCTCCGTGGATTGCCGCCCAAACTCGCACGCTGATCCGCCAGCGCGGCCATGCCTGGCTGCTGCAAGGCCCGGCCGGGCTGGGGCACTATCCGCTGGCCCTGTCCCTGGCCAGCGCCTGGTTGTGTGAGGCACCCACGGCCGACGGTGCCTGCGGCCATTGCCCGAGTTGCCACAGCATTGCCGTGCGCACCCACGCTGATTTGCGGGTGCTCATGCCCGAGACGCATTTGCTGGAACTGGGCTGGCCGCTGGGCGAGAAAGCCCAACAGGAAATCGACGACAAAGCGCGCAAGCCCAGCCGCGAAATCCGCGTTGATGCCGTGTGCGAGGCCGTAGAGTTCTGCCAGCGCACCAACGCGCGTAACCGGGGCAAAGTGGTGCTGGTTTTTCCGGCGGAAGACATGAACCGGATCACGGCCAACGCCTTGCTCAAAACGCTGGAGGAGCCGCCCGGAGATACCCGCTTCATTCTGGCCAGCCAGGCGGCCCATCGCTTGTTGCCCACCGTGCGCAGCCGTTGCATGGTGCATACCCTGGCCTGGCCCGATGCGCAGGCGTCTGCGACGTGGTTGTCCGCGCACGGCCTGCCTGCCAGCCAGGCGGCGGGCCTGTTGCGGGCCAGCGGCGGGCGTCCCGCTTTGGCACTGCAGATGGCGCAGGCGGGCCAGGACGCTGCGGTGTGGGCCCGGTTTCCACGCGCCATGGCTGCGGGTGACGCCCTGTTTGTGAAAGACTGGAGCGCGGCGCAACTGGTTGATGCCCTGCAAAAGCTTTGCCATGACCTGTGCGCCATGGCCGTCGGTGCGCCGCCGCGTTATTTCGATCCTGCTGATTTGCCAGCCGCTGCGCCTCTGGCGGAACTGCGTGGTCTTGGTAGCTGGGACCGGGAACTGCGGCATACCCGCCAGGTGGTGGATCACCCCTGGAACGCCGGCCTCATGACCGAGGCGCTGGTGGGTGCTGCCAAAATGGCCATGCGGGCTGCCGGGCTCGGCCCGCCACAGCGGGCGCCAGCGGCTCGGTTGGCATGATGATGGTGGTTTGAGAAGGGAAGAAAAAAATATGGCCGAATCCGATACGACCTCCACCCTTGACGCGGGTGCCTTGCGCGCCAGCTTGCTGCAATTCAGCCCCAAGGATGCCAACACGCTGTACGCCCACTACATCAAAAAGTTTACGTATGGTGGCATTTTTGTGCCCACCGCGCGCGACTTTGAAATGGGTGCTGAAGTGATCGTGGCTTTGAGCCTGCCCCAGCGCCCCGAGCGTTTTGCGCTAGGGGGGAGGGTGGCGTGGGTGACGCCTGCCAAAGCCCCGCATGGCCGCAGCCAGGGCGTGGGCATCGCTTTTGAAAACGACGACAAGTCCAAGGCCGTGCGCGACGCGATAGAGGCCGCTTTGGGTGATTTGCTCCGCTCCGGGCGCGGTACCCAAACCCTCTAAGCGCTGCAGCGCCTCCGCATGTACACCGACTCCCACTGCCACCTGAATTTCCCAGAACTGCTGGGCCAGATTACTGACATCCGCGCCGCCATGGCGCAGGCCCAGGTGACGCGAGCCTTGTGCATCGCCACAACGCTGGAAGCGTTTCCGCAGGTGCACGGCTTGGCGCTGGATTACCCGAACTTCTGGGCCTCGGTGGGGGTTCACCCCGACAGCGAAGACGTGGCCGAGCCCACCTTTGATGACCTGGTGCGGCGCGCTGCGCTGCCCCGGGTGGTGGCCATCGGCGAGACCGGGCTGGACTACTACCGGCTCAACGGCCGCAGTGTGGCCGATATGGAATGGCAGCGCGAGCGCTTTCGGGTGCACATCCGCGCCGCGCAGGCGACTTCCAAGCCCCTGGTCATCCATACCCGCAGCGCCAGCGACGACACCTTGGCGATATTGCGGGAAGAGGGCGAGGGTGCAGGCTGCGCGGCCGGTGGTGTGTTCCATTGCTTTACCGAGACCCGCGCAGTTGCCACGGCGGCGCTGGACATGGGTTTTTACATCTCGTTTTCGGGCATTGTCACCTTCAAGACCGCCCAAGATTTGCGTGAGGTGGCGGCCCTGGTACCCATGGACCGTTTGCTGATCGAGACCGACAGTCCCTACCTGGCCCCGGTTCCGTTCCGTGGAAAGACCAACAACCCGTCCTACGTGCCCTGGGTGGCTAAGCAGCTGGCAGAACTCAAGGGCTGCAGCCCCGAGGCCATAGGCGAGCAGACCAGCCGCAATTTCGACGCGCTTTTTGCCGGAGTTTTAATGTGATAAATACGTTTAGAAAAACCATTTATCTCTATGTTTTAACAGGATTTTTCCTTGTATACGCAGGCAGTTACGAGGACTTTTTCCAGGCTGTCAAGAGGGATGATGGCCCCGCCGTGGCCGCCTTGCTGGTGCGTGGTTTCGACCCCAACACCCTGGGGTCCGACGGCCTGAGCGGCTTGTTCATGGCTGCGCGCGCGGGCTCCGCCAAGGTTGCGCGGGTCTTGTTGGACGCGCCGGACACCGATGTGGAATTCCGCAACGCCGTGGACGAGAGTCCCTTGATGCTGGCCGCGCTGCGCGGCGACCTGCCGCTGGCGCGGGCTTTGATTGCACGCGACGCCGATGTCAACAAACCCGGCTGGACGCCGCTGCATTACGCGGCTTCAAAAGGCCAGGTCGCACTGATCAGCTTGCTGCTGGAACACTACGCCTACATCGATGCCGAATCACCCAACGGCAGCACGCCGCTGATGATGGCCGCAGGCTACGGCAGTCTTGAGGCCACCCGCGCCTTGCTCGAGGCCGGTGCAGACCCCACGCTCAAAAACGCCAAGGGCCTCACAGCCCTGGACTTTGCCCAAGGTTTTGGAAAAACCGCTTCGGCATCGCTCATCGAAGCGGCGCTGGCCGCTGTGCCCGCGCGCTGACTTGCGGCCTGTTCGGCCGCTAGCTTGCCTCTGCGCGGCCGGCTCGGCCGCCACCATGTAGGTGGCCGAGCTGTATTTACGGCCTACGCCCATTCAATCGGGCTGAGACTGGCCGGGATGCACTTCAACTATCCTAGAAAAGCAGCGCCTGTTGGGCTGCGTCACTGTTTTGCTCGTCCTGCGTTGCGGCGCTTCCCGCTGCGCGCGTGCCGGCTGCCACTGCCTCAGCGGCTGGCAGCAGTCCTCCGACCCGCACACCGAGCAGCCTCAGCCGCTGGTCCAGTGGCGCGCGCTTGAGCGCCTGTCCGGCCGCCTGGCGGATGGCGACGGCCTGGTCGGTGTAACCCGCAATGGTTTGGTCGCGCGTGGCAATCCGAAAGTCCGCAAAGCGCAGCTTCACGCCAATGGTGCGGCCCACAAAGCCCTTGCGCTGCAAATCGGCCGCCACCTGTTCGCACAGCCGGGTGAACACCGCGCCGAGGGCGGCCCGGTCGCGCACCGCGTGCAGGTCGCGCTCAAACGTGGTCTCGCGGCTCATGCTCACCGGTTCGCTGCTGGTGTGCACCGCGCTGCTGTCGCGCCCGTGGGCGGCGGCGTGCAGCCAGGCGCTGGTGCGCGGCCCGAAATGTTGTGCGAGCAGGGCGGGCTCAGCGCTGGCGAGCTGGCCAATGGTGTGTATGTCCAGCGCTTGCAGGCGGGCGTCAGCTTTGGGCCCTATGCCGTTGATCTTGCGGCAGGCCAGCGGCCAGATGGCAGTCTGCACATCGTCTTCCATCACCACCGAAATGCCATTGGGCTTGTTGAATTCGCTGGCCATTTTGGCCAGCAGCTTGTTGGGCGCCACGCCCACCGAACAGGTGAGGCCGGTGTCCTCAAAAATCGCCTTCTGGATCAGACGCGCCAGCACCCGCCCGCCCTCGCGCTGGCCGCCTGGCACCTCGGTGAAATCAATGTACACCTCGTCCACACCCCGGTTTTCTATCACCGGTGCGATCTCGGTGATGATGGCCTTGAAGCGTTGCGAGTAGTGCCGGTACTGCGCAAAGTCCACCGGCAGCAGCACCGCTTGCGGACACAGTTGCGCGGCTTTCATCAGCCCCATGGCCGAACCCACGCCGAACTGGCGCGCCGCGTAGGTGGCGGTGGTGATCACGCCGCGCCCGGTGTAGTCGCGCAGCACCGGAAATTCAGCCACCGGGATCGCGTGCAAAGCCCGGCCATAGTTGCTCTGAATCAGGTCCTCGTCGGCCTTGCGTCGCCCGCCGCCAATCACCACCGGCAAACCCTTGAGCTGCGGGTAGCGCAGCAACTCCACCGACGCGTAAAACGCGTCCATGTCGAGGTGGGCGATACGGCGCAGCGTCACGGGCTGCTCGCCAGGACCTTCAGGTGCGTGCTGTCAGCGCCCTGGACCCAGCCCAGGGAAATGCCCTGGTCGAGTGTGACCAGACAGCCTTGGTTTCGCACCGAGAGTGCCAGCAGGTAAGCGTCGGTGATGTGCGCCGGGCGCAGCAACAGATTCCAGTTCGGTCCGGGCGTGGCCAGCGGGTTGATCGCATCGGGCCAAAAGGCGTGCATGGGATGTGCCATTGCCGCATGCAAGCCGCGCACCACGGTGTGCATGGGCAGGCGGTTGGGGTAATTCGGCTGCGACAAGATGCGCACGCAGCCATTGAGGGTGATCGGGCAACTGGCCCAACCGTCCTGGGTGCCAGCCAGCCAACGGTTGCACAGGCTATGGTGAATATGGTTGGCATCCAGTAATGCAATCAGCACGCTGGTGTCGAGCAGGGCGCGCATGGGCTAGAGCGTCAGTCGCCGGTTTCGTCCCGCAGGGCGCGCACCGTGGCGTCGGTCACGATGTGCTGGCCCGGCGCGGTCAGCGGGCGGAAGCCAAAAACATGGGGTGCTGGCGTAGCGCTGGGGCCGGCATCGGGCTGGGGCCCCGCGTCTGCCAGGCCCAGCTGGATAGCCCGGCGCATCGTGTCCGAAATGATGCGCCCGGCCGTGGTCTGGCGCACCTTGGCCAGGGCTTTGGCGGCGGCCAAAACGTCGTCATCCAGATCAAAAGTGGTGCGCATGGACTTAGTGTATCTGATGTAATCGCATCAGATGCGTGGGGGCTAGCTCAGGCTTGCGGAAAAGTCCCCGGGAGCAAGATCGATTGGCCCACGTTCTGGATATCGGTATGCCCGCAAAACGCCATGGTGATGTCCAGTTCTTTGTGGATGATCTGCAGCGCTTTGGTCACGCCCGCCTCGCCCATCGCACCCAGGCCGTAGACCATGGCGCGGCCGACCAGCGTACCGCGAGCGCCCAGCGCCCAGGCCTTGAGCACGTCCTGCCCGCTGCGGATGCCGCCGTCCATCCAGACCTCAATGTCCGAGCCCACCGCCGCCACGATGGCCGGTAGCGCCTCGATGCTGGACTGCGCGCCGTCCAACTGCCGCCCGCCGTGGTTGCTCACCACAATCGCGTCGGCCCCGCTGGCCACGGCCAGGCGGGCGTCCTCCACGTCTTGAATGCCTTTGAGAATCAGCTTGCCGCCCCATTGCTCTTTGACCCAGGCGATGTCGGCCCAGGACAGGCGCGGATCAAACTGCTCGTTGGTCCAGGCCGCCAGCGACTTCATGTCGCTCACCGCTTGCACATGGCCGACCAGGTTGCCAAAGGTGTGGCGGCGCGTGCCCGCCATGCCGAGGCACCAACGCGGCTTGGTCAGCAGGTTGAGGATGGTGCCCAGCGTCGGTTTGGGTGGCGCGGTCAGGCCGTTTTTCAGATCTTTGTGGCGCTGGCCGATCACCTGCAAATCCAGCGTCAGCACCAGCGCGCTGCAACCCGCTTTGCGCACGCGCTCAATCATGTTCACCATGGCCTGGCGGTCGCGCATCATGTAGAGCTGGAACATGAATGGCGCGCGGGTGTGGGCGGCAATATCCTCAATCGAGCAAATGCTCATGGTGGACAAGATGAACGGAATGCCAAACTTTTCGGCCGCGCGCGCCGCCTTGATCTCGCCGTCCGCGCTTTGCATGCCGGTCAGGCCCACGGGCGCAATCGCCACCGGCATCTTGGCCGGCACGCCCACCATGGTGGTCGCCGTACTGCGGTTTTCCATGTTCACCGCCACCCGCTGGCGGAGCTTGATTTTCTGGAAATCGGCCTCGTTGGCGCGGTAGGTGCCCTCGGTCCAACTGCCCGAATCGGCGTAGTCATAAAACATGCGCGGCACGCGCTTTTTCGCCAACACGCGCAAGTCTTCAATCGTGGTGATCACGGGCATGGGGGGTGTCTCCGGTTAGGGCTTTGATGCTAACGGGGATGGAACGCCCGGAGCGTGAGGAAATTTGTGGGGGAGGGGTGGGGGTGTGAAATTTGTTGAGGGTGGCGGTTAGAGATTAATTTATAGTGCATTTAATTTACTATAGTTGCCAATCGAATATTTATACAAAGCTTCATCGTTATAAACATGCTCGTCGTCGAATATCGGATCCCTTTGCCGGATCCAAAACCATTTTTCCCGAGAAAGGCGCTCGCCAAAAATGAAGTTGGGCTAGGTCGTGGGCCGCGTCAACTAGCGATGTTCGTGCGTACACGACTGCACTCGGCAGAGTTATCGGCCAAAGATGGCAATACGGTGCTCAGGATTGACGGTCGTTTAGCGTTTGGGGTTCCGAGCAAGCCGCTCGGTCAGATCCCGTTAGGCACAACAGGTTGGTGGCCGGCAAAGTCGGTTCCTTACCTATAGGACCAGGAGGAATAGCGAATTTATTAGGTTTAGTTTTCTCCGCCAATGCTCGGAAGAGCAGGGTCCTAGGCGTTTCCCGGAGCAGACCCAGCCTTAAACCCCATCAAACGGATTCACCACCTGCACCCCGCACCCCATGAAGTCGCGCACATTGCGGGTCGCCAGCACCAGCTGGTCTTCGATGACGGTGGCGGCAATCAGCATGTCGGGGCGCTGTGGGTGAAGCCTTGGCCCCGACTTCGTAGAGCCTCTATCCCGCATGTTTACATACAATGTACATATGATCAAGTTTGACTGGCATCCAAGCAAGGCGGCCGCTAATCTGAAAAAGCATCAGGTTTCGTTTGAGGAAGCACAAAGCGTTTTTTACGATGACTTCGCAGTTCAGTTCTTCGATAACGAGCATTCGGAAGAAGAGGAACGCTTTCTGCTGCTGGGCATGAGCGTTCATTCCAAACTGCTGCTGGTTTGCCACTGCGAACGGCACGGCGGTGAAGTCATCCGAATCATTTCAGCCCGCAAGGCAACCAAGCGTGAAAGCGCTTTCTATCGAGGCACCTAATATGAAAGCTGAATACGATCTCTCAAAACTCCAAGCGCGCAAAAACCCCTATGCGTCGAAGCTGAAGAGGCCTGTGACCATGCGCCTATCTGAGGACGTCGTAACCTACTTTAAGAGCATGGCGGATGAAGCAGGCGTTCCCTATCAAAGCCTCATCAATTTGTACCTGCGCGATTGCCTTGCCAATAACCGCAAGGTGCAAATCAACTGGTAGGTTAGTCAATTTTTCTCAAACCCCATCAAACGGATTCACCACCTGCACCCCACAGCCCATGAAGTCGCGCACATTGCGGGTCGCCAGCACCAGTTGGTGTTCAATGGCAGTGGCCTTGGGGTAGGCGGCGTGGGGTCGCTTCACCAGGCCTTTGAAATGCGCCAGTTCGCGGGTGTTGGGATGCCGGGCTCGCCAATGCCCGTGTCGTCTTCCGGCGGGAAAACAGCTCGTAGTTGCATCACCTGGGTGTAAAAGTTCTCGGCAACAGGCCTGACCTCGGCCTTGCCACCGGCAAGGTACTCTTCCGCCGCTGCTGCGGCTGTAGGTTTGTTGTGCTTGATCGCGGTCATTGCTGGAAAGGTATTTTTGCTAGAAGCATACGCCGCCTATATTTCCCCAAGCTCAACCGCCTGCCGCAACGGTGCGCTGAAGGACCAAGCCGAACCATTGACACCTCCATAAATTATGGTTAGATTGACCATATGAAGGCGAGGCGCGTTTTCTATGACAAAGCGGTTTTGCCGGACGGCGAGACCGTGGAAATGACGATTTGGCAGCTTCCGGAGCCCTCCCCCGAAAGCTCGCATGGACTGAAATACAGCCTGTTTTACGGATTTGATGGTGAGCGCATCGTGGGCTATGACAACGAACGCGGCAAGGGCGACCATAAGCACGTGGGGTCTTCTGAAACCCCGTACAAATTTGTCAGCGTGAAAAAATTGGTGGCTGATTTTCTGGCCGATGTAGAAAGGGCGAAAAATGACCGCAACACATAAAGTTCAAGTCAATGTGGGCAGCTTGGCCGATATAGGCAAGCGGTTTTCCCAGGCCTGGAATCGGGCGGCAGCGGGCGAAACGCTGGACGAAACCCATGTCACCTTTCTCACGATCCAGACTATGCTCGAAACGCTCTCTCCCCGGCGCCTGGACTTGCTGCGCCATGTGCGGCAGCACGGGGCCAACAGTGTCAGAGAGTTGGCGCAAGCGCTGGGGCGTGACTACAAAAATGTGCACCAGGACGTCGCCGTTTTGGAGGCAACGGGTTTGCTGGTTCGCGACGGGCGAAAACTGGCTGCGCCGTGGGACGAGTTGCAGGCGCGCGTTTCGTTATTGCCGTCCTGACCTTAGTACGGCGGATTAAAAAGCCTGCCGAAATGCCCCATGGTCCCCGTTGTGAGTGACCTTGCCTTTTGAGAAGTCACCGCCTCCGAAAGCAGGTAGGGGCTTAAAGTAGTAACATCTCTACAAATTTATCCTTTGGAGGTGCTGTGACCATTACCACCATATCAAGCCGCGAGTTCAACCAAGCCGGGAGCGAGGCAAAACGGGCTGCAAACAAGGGGCCGGTTTTCATCACAGACCGTGGCCGACCAGCCCATGTGCTGATCAGCTTCGAGGAGTACCAGCGGCTCACCAGGCAGCGACGCAACATTGCCGATGCGCTGGCGATGCCTGAAGTGGCCGACATCGCTTTTGAGCCTCCCAAAGTGACCATCGACGCACGGCCGGCAGATTT
>CAMAQV010000039.1 GCA_945860595.1 Comamonas sp. lk | reverse complement strand
GGACCGGATGCGGGCAGCCCAGGACCTGGCACGCGCGGGTAAATGGGGACCTAAGGGGCCGGATTACGTGGAAGCGGCTATCGTGGATAGCCGGGCCCGGGCGCTGGCCACCCTAGCGCGGCAGCAGGCGCTCGAGCGCTGAGTTGATGACCATATTGAGTCCGGTATAGAGCAGCGAGCCGACCAGCGCCGCACCGAAGCTGAGCACCACAAAGCCGTTCAACATATTGGCGGCCAGCCAGAACACCAGCGCATTGATGACGAACAAAAACAAACCCAGCGTTAGCACCGTGACCGGAAAGGTCAGCAAAATCAGTAGTGGCCGAAGAACGGTGTTGAGGAACGCCAGCAATACCGCCGCCAGCAAGGCAACGTGGAAATTGCCGATTTGCACGCCGTTGTAAACGTGTGCAATAGCCAACAGTGCGCACGCGCCCAGCAGCCATTTCAGTAGGAGTCGCATGGGCTGCAGGATAGCAGCCCATGCGCCAACCGGGTTGCTTTAGGTCAGTGTGGGGTCGTCGGTTTTTTCGGGTGCCGCGCGCCGTGCGGCCAACCAGCCACCGCCGCAGACGCCAACTACCGCGACCAGATATACGGCCACCCGCAGCGGCAGCAATTCGTCGCCAGCAAGGTATTCCTCAACCATGGGTTCGCCGAGCACCATCTGGGCTGCAGTCAGTGCCAGCACGGCCGAGCCCAGCATGATGATGACCGGAAAACGGTCTACCAGTCGCAGCACCACATTGCTGCCGAATACCATGATTGGCACACTCGCGAGCAGTCCGATAAGCACCAGGTCAAACTGTCCGTGGGCGGCACCCGCCACACCCAGCACGTTGTCCACACCCATCAGGGCATCGGCAACGACGATGGTTCGCATCGCACCCCAAAAGGTGGTGACCACAGGGTTGTCGTCATGACCGCCACCTTGATCGGCCAGCAGCTTGTAGGCAATCCACAGCAGACCCACGCCGCCGGCCAGCATGAGGCCGGGTATTTGCAGCAGCCAGACCACGCCCACGGTCATCGCCGCGCGCACCACAATGGCACCTACGGTACCCCAGACAATAGCTTTGCGTTGCAGCGCCGGGGGCAGGTTGCGCGCAGCCAGCGCGATAACGATGGCGTTGTCACCCGCCAATACCAAATCGATGAGGATGATGGCCAGCAGCGCAGACCACCAGGGAGCAGTAAAAAGTTCCATACACGTCTCTCGTTCACAGTACAAAAAAACGCAGTGCATCAGACGGGGAGTTGTAGGCAACGCCTCGACCGTGCCATGCGGCACACGATCGAAGGTCTTACTCGGCCCGCACGAGGTGGTGGGGGCCCGACGAACCGGGAGCATGGGCTCCGTATTGACGGCAGGTCGGTGCAAAAAGCGATGCCGCGAGGGCGTGCTGCTGGCGGGAGTTACTCCCCTTCAGCCCGGATTAAACCATGCGCGGTGGTATGGCCTGTGCATGGCTAAGATGTCCGCCCCTTTGCCCTGCCTTTATGCCTGCCATTCACATCACCGATATAGAAGCCGCCATCAATTACTGGCGGCAGCGCGAACCCTCGCCTGACGGCGTGCGCCTGCCTGCGCCCACCCGCGCTTTGGCCGAGGTGTATGGCTTGATGGTGTATGGCCGCTTTACCGAGGTTGATGAGGTGACGATGCCTGCCGCAGCCAAAGACGCCTGGCTGACCTGGTACCGCAGCACGCCGGACACGCCCTGCATCGCGATTTGCTCCACCAGCCAGGGCGATGCCCAGTGCAAGGGGTGTGGCCGCAGCTTTGAGGAGGTGCAGCGCTGGCAGGAGTTCAGCGCCGCGCAGAAGCGCATTACCTGGCGGCGCATTACCCTGGAGGCCAGTTCCTGGCGCTTCAACAAATATGCGGAACGCGCCGCTGAGCGAAAACCGGCGCAGTAGCGGGCCACTGCGCCCCGGTGTTATTTCCAGCGCAGCGGCTCGACCACCACACTATGGGCGGCGTCGCTCAGGGTTAGCGCGCCTTCCTGCACCGTGGCCTGCAACTGCATGCTGCGCTGCGCCAGCGGAATCAAGGCGTGCGCGGCTTCGGTGGGGATGCGCCAGACCTCCAGGTTGCGTGCCCGGCTGAGTTTGTTTTCCATGCCACGCCACCACACTTCGGCAGCGTGGTTGAAGCAGTACAAGACCACCGCATCGGCTTTGCCGCAGGCTTTGAGCAAGGGTTTGTCTTCGGGTTGGCCCACTTCGAGCCACAGGCGGATGCGTCCGGTGAAATCTTTGAGCCAGACATCGGGTTCGTCCGGGTCGGACAGGCCCGCACCAAAAGCCAGCGTGCCGTCGCCCTGGCACACCGATACCAACTGGTGCGCATGCAAGGCCAAAGCGACCAGGCGGATCAGCATGCGTTCATCGGTTTCGCTGGGATGGCGCGCCAGCGTCAGCGCGTGGTCGGCGTAGTAGCCGTGGTCAATGTCGGCGATCTGCAGGTTGGCTTTGAAGATGGTGGATTTGATGGCCATAGTGGCCGATCAGACGCGGCGCGCCAGCGCTTCGGCCAGGCCGGTGTAGCCACCCGGCGTAAGGGCCAGCAGGCGCTGTTTCTCCGCATCGGGGATCGCCAGTTCGCGGATAAAGCCCTGGATCAGCTCCTGCGTCATCACCTGGCCGCGGGTGAAGGTTTTGAGTTGCTCGTAAGGCTCGCGCAAGCCATAGCGGCGCATCACGGTTTGTATAGGCTCGGCCAGTACTTCCCAAGCGGCGTCCAGATCGGCGGCAATGGCCGGGCGGTTGATTTCCAGCTTCTCCAATCCGGCGTGCAGCGACTGGTAGGCCAGCACCCCGTAGCCCAGCGCCACACCCATATTGCGCAGCACCGTGGAGTCGCTCAGGTCGCGCTGCCAACGGCTGATGGGCAGCTTCTCGCTCAGGTGGCGCAACATGGCGTTGGACAGGCCCAGATTGCCTTCAGCGTTTTCAAAGTCGATCGGGTTGACCTTGTGCGGCATGGTGCTGGAGCCGACTTCGCCCGGGCGCAGTTTTTGTTTGAAATAACCCAGCGACACATAGCCCCAGATGTCGCGCGAGAGGTCGATCAGGATGGTGTTGGTACGCGCCACCGCGTCAAACAACTCGGCCATGTAATCGTGCGGCTCGATCTGGATGCTGTAGGGCTGGAATTTCAGCCCCAGACCCAGTGGCTCGGGCGATTCGATCACGTGCTGGGCAAAGGCTTCCCAGTCAAAGTCGGGCCAGGCGCTAAGGTGGGCGTTGTAGTTGCCCACCGCGCCGTTCATCTTGGCCATGATAGGCACGTTGGCAATGCGTTCGCAGGCGTGGTTCAAGCGCATGACCACGTTGGCGATTTCCTTGCCCACCGTGGTTGGGCTGGCGGTCTGGCCGTGGGTGCGGCTGAGCATGGGCACGTCGGCAAAGGCGTGGGCCATATTGCGCAAGCGCAGTAGCACGCGGTCGAGTTCGGGCAGCAGCACCATGTCGCGCCCGGTGCGCAGTTGCAGGGCGTGGCTGGTGTTGTTGATGTCTTCACTGGTGCAGGCAAAGTGTACAAACTCTGCACTGCGCATCAGCTCAGGCCGGGCTTCGAACTTGGACTTGAGCCAGTACTCCACGGCCTTGACGTCGTGGTTGGTGGTTTTCTCGATGTCTTTGATGGCCTGTCCGTCGGCGCGCGAGAAGTTGCGCACCAGACCCAGCAAATAGGTGCGTGCACCAGCCGACAAAGGCTTGAATTCGTCAAAACCGGCGTCGCTCAGTGCGATAAACCAGGCGATTTCGACTTGCACCCGCCTGTGCATATAGCCCAGTTCGCTCATCATGGGGCGCAAGGCGTTGAGCTTCGCGGCATAACGGCCATCCAGCGGCGACAGGGCATCCAAAACAAAAAATGTCATCAACAGATTGTAGGCGCGGGGACGGGCCCGCCGGGCCTTCTGAACTTGTACCTAAAATGCACCGTGCAATCAGTTTGAGTAAAGCCCCATGAAATTAATCGGTTCGGTAACCAGCCCCTATGTGCGCAAAGTGCGCATCGTGATGGCGGAGAAAAAGTTGGATTACGAGTTTGTCACGGAGGATGTGTGGAATGCAGCCACCACCATTGGCGAGTCCAATCCGCTTGGAAAAGTACCTTGTTTGGTGATGGACGGTGCGGAGGCTTTGTTTGATTCCCGCGTTATCGTGGAATACCTGGATGCGCTCTCGCCTGTGGGCAAACTGATCCCCCCCGTTGGTCGTGAGCGCGCTGGCGTGAAGACCTGGGAAGCCCTCGCAGATGGCGTGCTGGACGCAGCGATTCTGGCGCGGCTGGAAGCGACCTGGACCGGGCGCAGCGATGAACAGCGCAGCAGCGCCTGGATAGAGCGCCAACTCGGCAAGGTGCATGCCGCCGTGCAGGCCATGGCCGAGGGTTTGGGCGAGCAGGCTTTTTGTTCCGGCGTGCATTTTTCGCTATCGGATATCAGCGTGGGCGTCGCCTTGGGCTATCTCGATTTCCGCTTCCCGGAGATTGACTGGCGTGGCCCGCACCCCCATTTGCACCGGCTCTTTGACAAGCTGATGCAACGTGCCAGCTTCGCCGATACCCTGCCCACCTAAGCGCCTGCGGTTCAGCTGTTGGCGCGGCGTTTGAGCCAGCGCATCAGGCTGCCGACCACAGGGAGTTTTTCGTACAGTTCTTCGGCCGCATCCCAGTAGTCGCGGTGCAGTTCTATCCGACCCTCGGCATTGAACACCAGATGCGTTGCGCCGGCTATTTTTTGTTCGGTACCGCCGCCGAGGCGGTCCATAAAAAAATAAAAATCCCAGGTTAAAAAACAATCGGCTCCTTGCGTCACGTGCCGGGTAATCACAAAACGCGGCTGCCGCAGAGCCACAAACATGTGCGCAAGAATGCCGTGTATCGCGGGCAGGCCGCGAACATCATTGAACGGGTCTTTGAAACGCGCGTCCGCCGCATATACCTGCGCCAGTTGGGCCAGGGTCTGCGGCGTGAGCGTTTCAAAGAACGCAATCACGCGTGCCACGTGTTCCGTGCATGAGTCTGTGGATGCTGTCATTGCGTGAACTTTCGTACCAGTGTGAAATACCAACGGTCGGGCAGCATGCGTAGCAGCTGCATCCAGCGCGTGAAGCGCTTGGGAAAGTGGATTTCAAAATCACCGTCAGCCCAGCCGCGCAGCATGTGCTGCGCCGCTTGCGCCGCGCTGATCAGCGCAGGCATGGTGAAATCATTGACAGCCGTTGCCGGAGTTTCAACAAAGCCCGGGCTGATGACCGACACCCCCAAGCCTTTGCTGTGCAGGTCCAGATACAGCCCCTCGGCCAGGTGGGTGAGCGCAGCTTTGGTGGGGCCGTAGACCAGACCGTTCGTAAGCCCCCTGTACCCTGCCACGCTGCTGACCAGACTGATATGACCCCTGCCTTGGGCCAGCATCGCTGGCAGCACTGCCGCGAGCACGCGCAGCGCGCCGTTGTAGTTCACATCCATATGGCGGATGGCGTCGGCAGCGTCCAGCGCGAAGGCGCGCGTGGGTGTGTAAATGCCGCTGCAATAGACCACGCAGTCCAAAGGCCCTAGTGCCAGCACCTGTGCTGCAGCTTGGCGAACCGCCGCGTCGTCTCTGACATCCAAGGGAACTGCCACGCTACCCGCATGGGCCTGCGCAAAGCCGGCCAAGGTATCGGAGCGCCGCGCCGACACCACCACCCGCGCCCCGGCCGCATGTAAGGCGGCGGCGGCGGCCTCACCAATACCACTGCTGGCCCCGATCAACCACACGGTTTTGCCCCGCCAATCGCTGAGCGGTGGGTTCAGGGGGGTAAAAAATAAGCCCATGGGCAGCGGCCATTAGCGCTTGCTGAACGACAGCGTGACTTCGCCCAGGTAGATACCGAACTTGCGCATCTGTGCCTTGTTGAGCATGACCCGGTCGTTCATCAGGTACATCCAGTCGTCAAACTGCACCTCGTAGACGGAGCCGTCTACCGGCAGGGCCAGTGTGTAGCGCCAGTTCAGCGCATTGCCTACCGCCTGCCCCTGTGCGTTGCCGATCACATCGTCGGCGCGGCCTTCGTAGCGTCCTCCGGGCAGCGCTTTCAGACGCCAGATACGGCGTTGCTTGGTACCGTCGGAGTAGCTGAAATCTTCGTCCAGCACGCCGTTGTCGCCGTCCCAGCTGCACTGCATTAGTACGGTAAAGCGCTTGACGACTTTGCCGGACCGGTCGGTGAAGATGCCGTATGCGTCCAGCGTGCCGTTGAAATACTGGCGCAAATCCAGAGCCGGTTGCTGGCCGGCGTACTCCTCTATCGGGTTGGACGCGCAGCCGCCCAGTGCCAGCGTACCGGCAGCGGCTGCACCCAAAAGCAAACGTCGTTTCATAAAGTCTTTCTGGAGTGGAACACAAACAATAAACCGGCCGCCACACATTTGAGCGCGCAAGGCAGCAGGCAATACGCCCAGGTCAGCGCGCGCAAGGCCTGCGGATCTTGCGCGCCGGGGTGGTAACCCCATGCAGCCAGGGCGGGCAGTGCCAGCCCGGCAGCCAGGGCCAGGTTGAGCTTGGTCGCACAGCTCCACCAGCCGAAGTACGCACCTTCTTGCGCACCCGCGTCGGTCCGCGCGCGCTGCGTGATGCCCGCCAGAATGGCTCCGGGCAGCGCGAGATCCGCGCCCAGAGCCAGTCCACTACCCGCGCATACGGCGGCGTAGCCCCACGCATCGCCCGGGCCCAGCACAGCGGCAAATAGGAATACAGCACATGCCAGCAGCATGCCAGCGAGCCAGCTGCGCGCCAGACCCCAGTGCGCCACCAGCTTCAGCCATGCGCCCAGGCCCAGTGCGCCGCAAACAAAGTATGTCGCCAAAAAAACCGGCTGCATGCTGGCCGGGGCTTGCAGCAGGTCTTGGACAAAAAATAGCATCAGCGTGGCGGGCAGGGCGCTGGCAATGCCGTTGAGCATGAACACAATAAATAGCGCACGAAAAGCCGGATTGGAAAATGGCAGCAAGAGCGCGCCATGGTGCGGCCCGGGCGGCGTCGCTGGTGGGTCTGCAGAAGCCGGCTGCTGTCCGCTGCGCCAGCCCCACCAGGCCAAGGCCAGCGCCAACCAGAGCAAGGCCACGCTGATCTGCATGTCCCACAGCGTGCCGGCCACCGACGCCACCAGCACCCCGGCCAGGCCCAGGCCCTCGCGCCAGGCGACGATACGCGCGCGCTGCAGTGCGTCGCCACCGAGCAGCGCCCCCCAGGACTGGTGGCCGATGGTCAATGCGCTGAACGCCAGATAGGTCAGCACCAGACTAGCCGCCAGGTTCAGCAATAGTGCGTCGCCCTGCGTCCACAGCGGAAACCACAGGCCCGCAAAGCCCACGCCCAACGCGACTGCTGCGCCAGCGCCCCATGTCAGCGCGCGGCGTGTGGAGCCCGCCAACAGCGTGTTCACGCCGCGCCCCAGCAGCGGATCGACCAGTGCGTCGAGCAAACGTGCGCCCAAGAGCATGGCGCCCAAGCTTGCCAGGGGTAGCCCGAAATGCACGGCGTAGTAGTTGGGCAGCAGCACGTACAGAGGAAGTGCCACGAAGGCCAGCGCAAAGCCCATCAGTCCGTAGCGCAGCATAAGCGCGCTTCCAATGCCCGCCGCCCCCGCCTGCATTTCGGGGTGAGGCAGGCCTCTTGCCATCAGTCGCTGGCTCCGGCCAGCAAGTCGCTGCGCATCTTGGGTTCGCTGGTGTTCGGGCCGAGCCAGATGCCAAAGAAATAGCGGCTGAATTCCGGGTCGTTGATGCTGGCATGGGCCATACCATTGACAAAAAAGCGGATGCCCACATCGGGCTTGTGGATGGCGGTGATGCGGTCGCCGGATTTCACGTTCGGAAAGGTCTGGCGCATGGTCTGTAGCCAGGTCTTTTCTTTGTCGGGGCTGATGCTGCCCACACGGCGCATTTCCTTGAGCGAACGTTCCGCGATCGCCGGTCCATCAAAGCTGCGCAGGTACACAATTTCCAGCGCAAAAGGCGCGGCGGCGTAGTCGCTGCGTTTGAGCGCTGGGGCGAACAATTTGGCGTCGTACAAATCGATGCCGAAAAACCGCATGCGGGATGTGCCCAGGGCGCGGGCGTCGGGCAATTCGGCCTTTACTTCAGCGGCGATCATGGGCGTGGTCGCAGCGGTTTGGGCCTGGGCCTGCGGACCCGTCAGGGTTGTGGCGCACAGCGCCAGAGCAATCCAGAAGCGGTAATCCATCATGCGGGCTTTCTCAGGGTGATTTGCACAACATCAAGGTTGTTTTCTGCAAATCCGGCTTCGCAATATGCCAGGTAAAACTCCCAGATGTGCATGAATCGTTGGTCAAAACCGGCGGCCAGCACATCGGCGCGCCGCGCCAAAAAGCTTTCGCGCCAGCGTTTGAGTGTTTCAGCGTAGTCGTGGCCGAAGGCCAGTTCATTGACCACTTCCAACCCCGCCGCCTGCGCCTGGGCCCGCAGAGCCGAGGGGCTGGGCAGGCAGCCGCCGGGGAAGATGTACTGCTGGATGAAGTCGGTATTGCGCAGATAGCGCTCGAACAAGCTGTCGGCGATGACGATGCTTTGAATACAGGCGCGGCCACCGGGCTTGAGAAGGCGCGCCACGGTCTGGAAATAGGTGGGCCAAAATTCCTGCCCCACGGCTTCGAGCATTTCGATGGAGCAGATCGCATCGAACGGCGCATCGCTGATGTCGCGGTAATCCTGCAGGCGCAAATCGACGCGTTCAGACAGACCCAGATGCTGCATGCGTTGGCGGGCGAAATCGAGTTGTTCGGTGCTGAGCGTTACACCGCTGAGCTGCGCGTCGAAATCGCGCGCGGCCATTTCGGCCAGCGCGCCCCAACCGCAACCGACTTCCAGAATCCGTACCCCCGGAGCGGCACCGACCTCGGTGAGCGCGCGGCGTACTTTGGCGTTTTGCGCTGCGGTGGTGCTCTGCGCCAAATCGCCGCCGAACAGGGCGCTGGAGTAGTTCATCGACTCGTCCAGCCATAGCGTGTAAAAACTGTTACCCAGGTCGTAATGCGCGTGGATATTTTTTTTGCTATTGCCCCGTGTGTTGCGTTTGAGCAGGTGCTTGATGCGGTACAGCGCGACGCCCCACCAGCTGCCGAAGATGGCGCGGTCAATCACTTCGCGGTTGCGGATCAGCAGGCGCAACAGCTCGGCGAGGTTGGAGCTGGTCCAGTCCCCGGCGATGTAGCTTTCGGCAAAGCCGATGTCGCCGGACTTGAGCGCGGCAGCAAAAGGGTTCCAGTTACGCAGCAACAAGGTGCCGTGTGGGGAGGCCTGGTGGCCGAAGCGTTGCACCGATCCATCGGGTAACTGCACGGTGAGGCTGCCAACCTGCAACTGACGCAAGAGGGCAAAAACGGTGCGTGCTGCAGCGGGAATGGAGGCGCGCTGGGTCGTGGCGTGTGGGTTGGCGGTGTCGATGCGCATGGGATGGTCAGAAATTCAAATACAGGCGGAATGGCAAAAAATGGCACAGCCCGTTTCAGCGCGTCATAAATTGTGAGGGCGCAGCGGGTTTATGGAAAAAGGGTACGCGCTTGCGCCACAGCTGCAGCGCTTGCCAATGGATACGCCCTACTAGGGCCAGGGTCATCAGCGGATAGCCCCAGGCCGCGCGGCGCAGGCTGCGCGTGCTGACCGGCTCCAGATGACCGCTGACACTGGTTTGCAGGACTGGGCCGTCGGCATCGTGCCAGTCGACCCGCGCCACCGTGCGCTCGCGCCCTGGCGTGACCATGAAACGGAAGCGGTAGCCACCCGCAACGGCAGCGAAGGGCGAGACATGGAGCACCTTGTCGGCGCGCAACTCGGTGCCCAGGTGCGGGTCATCCAGCAGATAGCAGTGACGCTCACCGAAGGTGTTGTTGACTTCGACCACGATGGCACGCAAGCTCCCGTCGGCGCGGTGGCAGTACCAGAAGCTCACCGGCTTGAAGGTAAAGCCCCAGACCCGCGGGTAGCAGTGCAGCCAGACCTCGCCATCGACGTCACAGATACCGTTGCGCGCCAGCTCGGCGTCTAACCAGCCCAGCGCGCCACCGGCTTGCGGCCCGCGCCCATCGCCATGGTCGCAATCGAAAAAGCTGATAGGCGCAAAGCGGTTCAGCGCCAGTCTTGCACTACCTAGCGCGCGCAGGCCCCGCATGGGCAGCATCAAAAAATAGGTGGGGTAGGCAAAGGCATGCGCTGCGGGGCGCAGACGCGTGTGGCGTACCACACCAAAACCGATCAAGGGCTGCGCCACGTCCATATCAGGCTGCACCAGCAATCCGCGCAGCCACATCCAGGCCCGATTTCAGTCCGTCTTCGTGGAAGCCGTAGCCCGTCCACGCACCGCAGAAAAAAGTGCCTTTGTGCCCTTGCAGCGCGGGCAACTCCGCTTGCGCCCGGATGGCTGCGAGATCAAACACCGGATGCGCATAGTGGAAGCGGCCCAGCGTTTGCTCTGGATCGATGGCGTGAACGGGGTTGAGCGACACCACCACCGGTTGCGCGAAAGGCAAAGGCTGCAATTTATTGAGCAGGTAATGCAGGCACACCCGGGGTTGCGTGGTGCCCGGCGCGCTGCCCTGGTAATTCCAGGCAGCCCAGGCCGCACGGCGGCGCGGGAGTACCGAGGCGTCGGTGTGCAACACGGCCACGTTGGGCTGGTAGGGAATGGCGCTGAGCACTTCGCGTTCCGCGGTGCTGGCATCGGTCAACAAGGCCAGCGCCTGGTCGGAATGGGTGGCGAAGACCACGCGGTCGAACTGCTCGGTGTGGGTGCCGCTGGCGTCGCGGAATTGCACTGCAATGCCGTCCGTGCTGCGCCGTACGCTGAGCACCGGCGTGTTCAGCCGCCGGTCCGGTATCTGGGCAACGATTTTCTCGACGTACTGCCGTGCGCCGCCGGGCACGGTCCACCAGGCCGGACGGTTGCTGACCTGCATGAGCCCGTGGTTGTGGCAAAAGCGGATCATGGTCGCGACCGGAAAAGCCAGCATCTGCTGGGTCGGGCAGCTCCAGATGCAGCCCAGCATGGGCAAAAAATACCAGTCACGGAATTCGGTGCTGAAACGCTGTGCGTCCAAAAATGCGCCCAGTGGCTGTGTGAGTTCGGTCTCGCGCTGGCGCTCTGCAATACCGGTGCAGATGCGGTTGAAGCGCACGATGTCGCGCAGCATGCGCCAAAAACCGGGGCGCAGCAGATTGACCGGTTGGGCAAAAACGGTGGCCAGGCTGGATCCGCTCCACTCCAGCTGGCCCGCACCTCGCACCACCTGCACTGAAAACGACATGTCTGACTTGGTGCTGGGCACGCCGAGTTCGGCAAACAAGGCGATCAATTGCGGATAGGTACGTTCGTTGAAAACCAGAAAGCCGGTGTCTACGCCGTGGGTGCACGGCCCGTCGGGCGTGGGCAGTGTGATGTCGACCGTGTGGGTGTGACCGCCAAAGTAGCTGGCGGCCTCGAAGAGCGTGATGTCAGCGTGCCCGCGAAGGCCGTGGGCTGCGGCCAGGCCGGAAATTCCTGTACCAATAATTGCGATCCGCTGCATCGCAAAACTATACGGTAGTTTCCCGACACGGCAGCAATGTCTTGTGTTCTAGGGCTTTTCGTCTGGGGCCCGCACTTTAGAATGGCCGCATGTTGTACCCCGAATTGTTCCGCCAGTTGGAGTCCGTGCGTTGGGATATGGAGCGCGATATCCCCTGGGCTGCTTTTGATAGTGCTGCCTTGAGTGACGAACAGGCGGCCACCATCAAAATGAACGCCATCACCGAGTGGGCCGCCCTGCCGGCCACCGAAATGTTCTTACGTGACAACCGCAATGACAGCGATTTTTCGGCCTTCATGTCGATTTGGTTCTTCGAAGAACAGAAACATGCGCTGGTGCTAATTGAGTATTTGCGCCGCTTTCGGCCTGATATGGTGCCCACCGAAGACGAGCTGCATGCGGTGCGTTTTGAGTTTGACCCGGCACCGGCTCTCGAGACCCTGATGCTGCATTTTTGCGGCGAAATCCGCCTCAACCACTGGTACCGCCGTGCCGCCCAGTGGCATACCGAGCCGGTGATCAAGGCGATTTACACCACCCTCAGCCAGGATGAGGCCCGCCATGGCGGTGCGTATCTGAAGTACATGAAACGTGCGATTAGCACCTTCGGCCTGGAGGCCAAGGCGGCTTTTGCCAAGGTGGGCGTGCTCATGGGCAGCGCACGGCGCACGGCGCAGGCCTTGCATCCCACCAATTTGCATGTCAACAAGGCCATGTTCCCGCGCGACACCGTGCAAAGCCGTCTGCCCAATCCGCAGTGGCTGGAGCACTGGCTGGACCACCAGATCCGCTTTGACGCGGTCTGGGAGGGCAAGGTGGTTGAGCGCATCTTGCACAACCTGAGCCTCTTGATGGAGCGCAGTTTTTCTACGGTGCAAGAACTCAACAAATACCGCAAAGAGCTTGCTGCCGAACTGCAGCGTGAACTCGGTGCCAGCACGGGCCCGCGCAGCGCGGTATGAAACCCGTAACTGACCTTTCGGCCAGCACAAGCGCCCACCCGCAGCCTGGGTTTTTGCAGAAGCTGCTTGACGCCACTGCCCGCACGCAGGCGATGGCTGCCCTGCCGCGGCCCTGGGTGTTTACCAACGGCGTTTTTGATGTGCTGCACCGGGGCCATGTGGTGTACCTGGCGCAGGCGAGCGCGCTGGGGGCCAGCCTGATCGTGGCGCTCAACACCGACGCATCGGCGCGCCGTCTGGGCAAAGGGCCGGATCGGCCGCTCAACAACGAAATGGACCGCGCCATGGTGATTGCTGCCCTGGGCGCGGTGGATCTGGTCACCTGGTTTGATGAAGACACGCCCGAGGCCTTGATTGCGCAGCTGCGTCCCGACATTCTGGTCAAAGGTGGCGACTACGACATGCAAACCCTGCCTGAGACCGCCTTGGTCCAGTCCTGGGGCGGGCGCGCATTGGCCCTGCCTTTTGTCCAAGGCTATTCGACCACCGCCTTGGTTAAAAAAATCCGGGCTTAGCGTGCCTGCCCGATCCAGCGGCGCGCGGTTTGCCAGCTTTGCCAAAGGGACCAGGCCCGAACCGTTATGCGCAACACCGCACGGGGCTTGATGACTACCAGCACAGCCATCGTTGCCGCCAAGTAGGCGGAATTTCCGCGCAGCCAGGCGCCGGCTAGTAACAGTCGGTCACCCATGGCAAACCCGGGTTGCAGTTGTTGCAGTTCTGCCGATGCACGCGCGCGCAAGGTGGCGCCGCGGTGCAGCAATCGGCTTTGGCGGGCTTGCAGGTCCTTGGCCTTGCCCAGGCGCTGGGTGACGCGTTCGCGCACGGCCTGGGCTTCTTCGCCAACCTGGTCTGCGGTCATGCGCAGCAAAATCTGCGCGTCTTCGACGACCAGGTTCAGGTCGTGCATCAGTTTGGCTTTGTGTTCGGCGTCGAGTGCAATCAAGGAATCCTCCGGATGATGGGGCTTTTACTGTAGCCACAAGTCGCGAGCACGGTTTTGATGTGGGTCAAAGGCTTTACAAACCTGCTGGTCTCATCCCTGGGTCGCGAAGTCCTGTGCCAGCACCTCAATCGGCTGCCCGTGGGGGGTCCGGGCCGCTGCCGCTTCCCAGGCGTGTTCGAAGCGGTGGATCTGTTTGGCCGTGCCCAGGCCCTGCGCCAGCACCACGTTTTCCAAAGCGTCGACCCAGTGCTGGTAGTAGGCGCTGCCATCGTCCCCATCGCCATCTGTACGGGCTTGTGCGATGGTCTGGCTTAGCGCCTGGGCCCACTGTGGCCAGGTGAATGCGCCCTTTCCGTGCAGCTGCACCACCATGGCAAAGGCCTGGGCCTGCCAGGGTTCGGCAAACACCGGGCCCTGATCGCTACCGGGTGGCAGGGGCAGCCCGCCACGGCATTGGGCGGCGATATCGGCCAGGGTGGCGCGCGGATCGCTCATGGCGCGGCCTCCACGGCTTCCAGATACGGCTCCCAGGCGTCCACGCTGACCAGTAACCCGGTCGATGCGCTGCTGCCCCACAAGTCCTGTCCGTCAAAGAGCACGGTGTACAGCCAATGGGCGTCGTCGACAAAGGGCGGGACGGTGCGGCCCACGCGGGTGTCGGGGAACACGTGTGCGCCGTGGACACGCTCAACCGTGCCGGTGTGGCCCCGCACATAGCGGGGCAGGCGGGTGTGGCCGCTGGGGTGGATTTGCCGTGCCCGCACGCGCTGGCCCACGGCAAAGCGCGGCTGCCGGTCGATGGCGCGGGTGCTGGCCGTGCCCTGAGCCAGCGCTTGCGCGGTTTGCGCTGCGTCCAAGCGACGCACGCCGGGCAGGGGCGGGTTGTGGGCCTGCCCGGTTTGCAGCTCGGTGGCATTGACCATGCCGCGCTGCAGCATTAACTTTTCAAGACCGGCCAGCCAGATCGCGTAATACGTGCTGCCCAGGTATTGCGCGGGCGGCAAGGATTCGCGCGCGCTGCGGGAGATGTCGATATTCCACTGGCCGCAGGCACCCATGGCCACCGTGATGGCCAGCGCCTCGCGTTCCCAGGGCGCATGGAATAGGGGCTCGTTGGCCTCGGGGCGCACGGGACCGAAGCCCTGCATGCCACCCATGTCATGCACGCCGTTCATGCGGCAGCCCCGGTCAAAGCCGAAGGCGTAAGCGCTGTGCCGGTGCCGATCATGCTGTCGCGCGTAACCAATGTGGCGAGCTGCTCCTGCGTCCAAGCTTCGGTCCCGGCGGGCCGCATGGGCACCACCAAATAGCGCACTTCGGCGGTCGAATCCCAGACCCGCAGGGTCACCTCGTCGCCTACCTGCACGCCAAAGTCCGCCAGCACCCCGCGCGGGTCCATCACCGCTTTGCTGCGGTAGGGCGCGCTTTTGTACCAAACCGGCGGCAGGCCCAGCACCGGCCAGGGGTAGCAGCTGCACAGCGTGCAGACCACCATGTGGTGTGTTTGCGGCGTGTTGGCCACGGCCACCATGTGTTCGCCCTGCCGACCGGTGTAGCCCATGTCCGCGATGGCGGCGGTGGCGTCACGCATCAGCCAGTCAAAAAATGCCGGTTCGCTCCAGGCCCGCGCCACCACCCGTGCGCCGTTGTGCGGCCCCACTTGGTGTTCATAGGTTTCGATGACCACATCCAGCGCCGCCGGGTCCAGATAGCCTTTTTCCACCAGCAGGCTTTGCAGCGCCCGCACACGGACGTCCATCTCGCTGAGGTGGGAGTGATCGTTGTGGTGGTCGTGGGAATGGTCGTGGTGTTCCTGGGTCATGGGCGGATGATAGTGAGCGCTGGCGCATACTTCCCGCCCCATCCCGCTCTGGCCCGTTCATGCCCCGCACCTTCACCCTCAGCGACTTTGACTTCGCGCTGCCCCCGGAATTGATTGCCCAGCACCCGGCCGCGCAACGCAGCGCAGCGCGCCTGCTGGACGCCCGTGGAGTCCCCTTGGTAGACCGTATTTTTCACGCGCTGCCCGGCTTGTTGCGGGCAGGGGATGTGCTGGTACTCAACGATACGCGGGTGATGAAGGCGCGCTTCTTCGGCGAAAAGGCCAGCGGCGGCAAACTGGAAATATTGGTGGAGCGGGTCCTGGGCGGCAACCAGGTAGCGGCGCATTTGCGGGTGAGCAAAAAACCGGCACCGGGCGACACCGTAGCGCTGCACACCGCGCCTGGCCTGGCGGACGGCTTGCGCGCCACGCTGCTGGGGCGCTGGCCGGATGCCCAGGGGCCGCTGTTCCGTTTTGTGCTCTCCAACGACGCGGGCGAGGACCCGTACACGCTGATGGAACGCCATGGCCATATGCCCTTGCCGCCCTATATCTTCCGGCAGCAGGACGGCGCGGACCCGGATGCGCAAGAGGACGCGAAGCGCTACCAGACGGTGTTTGCCAAAACCCCCGGCGCGATTGCTGCGCCCACGGCTGCGCTGCATTTTGATGAGCCGCTGCTGGCGCAGCTCGAAGCAATGGGTGTGCAGCGCGCGCATGTGACCCTGCATGTGGGCGCGGGCACTTTTCAGCCGGTCAAAAATGAGAACCTGGCGGAGCACCGCATGCACAGCGAGTGGTACCAGGTGCCGCAGGCTACGCAAGACGCGATAGCCGCCTGCCGGGCGCGCGGCGGGCGGGTGGTGGCGGTGGGCACAACCACCGTGCGCACGCTGGAGAGCTGGGCGGCAAGCGGGGTTGCGACGGGCGACACCACGATATTCATCACACCGGGTTTCCGGTTTCAGGTGGTGGATATGTTGATCACCAATTTCCATTTGCCCAAATCAACCCTGCTGATGCTGATCAGCGCGTTTGCGGCTTATGAGCCGGTGATGGCGGCCTACCGCCACGCGATTGCGCAGCAGTACCGGTTTTTCAGTTATGGCGACGCGATGCTGTTGGAGCGCGGCGCGCACTAGTCTGGGACGGTCACAGCGTGGGCTTGGCCTGGTAGCGCACGCCGGGCAGCCCTTGGTAGTCGGCGTCCTGTGTCCAGAAGCTGGCGCCAAACTCCAAGGCCATGCTGTACATCGCCGCATCGGCCATGGCCAGCTTGTGCTGCGCCGCGATGTGGGAGGCTGCAACGGCGCGCGCGTCGGTTAAGTCGAGCACCCGGCCCAGGCGCATCACGTCCAGGCAACGGTTCACCAGGTCTGCGGGCAGGCTGCGGCTGAGCACCCGGTGCACCTCGAAGAGTGCGATGGTGGGGACCAGCAGACGCGCACGGTCTTCAATGACCGGCTTGAACACAGGCCCGTTGGCGCCGGCCCTGAAGAATTCAATCCAACCCGACGAGTCGACAAGGTTCACTTAAAACTCCCGAGCCGGCTCTTTTTCCGGCTCAATATCTCCTAGGTCGTAGCCTTTGAGCATCCCGTAATAAGCACTCATCGGCAGCTCCGGTTTGATGACCAGTTCGTTACCGCGCAGCTCAAAATGGATGTGCGAACCTGCTGTGATGCCCAGCTTGGCGCGCATGGCGGCGGGCAGGGTGACCTGACCTTTGCTGGAGACGGTGGCTTTTACGTCTGCAATTTCCGACATTATTAATCCTTTACTTATAAAAAAGTAAAGCAGAGCATAAAGTAAGGCGCCTGCGTTCGTCAACCCGCCCGCCTAGAATTCCCACATGCTGAAGTTTGAAATCCTGGCCCACGACCACCCCAGCCCCGATGGCAGCTACCTCGGCAGCCACGCCCGCCGGGGACGCTTGACGCTGAACCATGGGGTGGTGGAGACGCCGGTTTTCATGCCGGTGGGCACCTATGGAACGGTCAAGGGCGTGATGCCGCGCAGCCTGAATGAGATGGGCGCGCAGATCATTCTGGGCAATACCTTTCACCTCTGGATGCGTCCTGGTCTGGACGTGCTGCGCCAGTTCGGCGGTTTGCACGGCTTTGAGAAGTGGGACAAACCCATCCTCACCGACTCCGGCGGTTTTCAGGTGTGGAGCCTGGGCGCCATGCGCAAAATCAGCGAAGCGGGCGTGCACTTTGCTTCGCCGGTCAACGGCGACAAGCTGTTTTTAACGCCTGAAGTCAGCATGCAGATCCAGACCGTGCTGAACTCGGATATCGCCATGCAGTTCGACGAATGCACACCCTATTTGTCGGTGGAGGCCGCTACCAAAGGGCAGGTGACCACGGAGGCGGAGGCGCGTTCCTCCATGCTCTTGAGTCTGCGCTGGGCGGAGCGCTGCAAGGCGGAATTTGCACGTTTGGCCAATCCGAATGCCTTGTTTGGCATTGTGCAGGGCGGAATGTTTGAGTCGCTGCGCGAAGAATCGCTGGCTGGACTGGAGGCCCTGGACTTCCCCGGTATCGCGGTGGGCGGTCTGAGCGTGGGCGAACCCAAAGAAGACATGCTGCGCCTGCTGCGCCACATCGGGCCACGCCTGCCTGCCCATAAGCCCCACTATTTGATGGGCGTGGGCACGCCGGAAGATTTAATTGCCGGGGTGCACAACGGTATTGATATGTTTGACTGCGTGATGCCCACGCGCAACGCCCGCAACGGCACGCTGTTCACCCGTTTTGGTGATTTGAAAATCCGCAACGCCCGCCACAAGAGCGACCCCCAGCCCTTGGACACCACCTGCACTTGCTACGCCTGCGCGGGCAACAGCGGCGTATCCTGGGACGATGGTGGGCGCGCGGGCTTTAGCCGCGCGTATTTGCACCACCTGGACCGCTGCGGCGAGATGCTGGGCCCCATGCTGGCCAGCATCCATAACCTGCATTACTACGTGAACCTGATGCGCGAAGTCCGCGCTGCGTTGGAGACCGGGCGCTTCGCTGCGTTTACTGCGACCTTCCATACCCACCGGGCCCGGGGTGTCTGAGGCCGGGTGCTGCTGCATCGCTTTGCTACACTGGCCGCCATGTTTATCCACCGCATCAGCATCACAGGTTGTAGTGACCGGGGAGCCTGGCCCTGGCGGACTTCTCCTTGAGTGCCCGCGCGCTGCGCAGGTGCTTGTGAGCCCGGATGGATACATCGCTTGCAAGCCCGGTTTCTGCAGTGCCCGCAAACGGCGCCTCCGGCGGCGGACCCGATCCGCCAACCCCCATTCACTTGTCCCCGTTGGGCGCACAGACGCCGCTTCGGCGACCCTGAAATTGCAAAGGCCTGGCTTCCGTGACCACCGAGACCGAATTTCAAACCCTGGCAGCCCAGGGCTACAACCGCATACCGCTTTTAGCGCAAGCGTTTGCAGACCTGGAAACCCCCTTATCCCTCTACCTCAAACTTACCGCTAACGCCCCGTTCAGCTTTTTGCTGGAGTCGGTGGTGGGCGGTGAACGCTTCGGGCGCTACAGCTTTATTGGCCTGCCCGCCCGCACTTTTTTGCGCAGCAGCGGTTTTGGCGCGCAGGCCCGTACCGAGGTCGTGACCGACGGCGCGGTTATCGAAACCTCAGACCGCAATCCGCTGGACTTTATTGCCGATTACCAAAGCCGTTTTAAAGTCGCGCTGCGCCCGGGCTTGCCCCGGTTCTGCGGCGGCCTGGCCGGCTACTTTGGTTACGACGTGGTGCGCTATATCGAGAAGAAGTTGGAGGCCACGTGCCCGCCGGATGAGTTGCATTGCCCGGACATCCTGTTGCTGCAATGTGAAGAACTGGCGGTGATTGACAACCTGTCGGGCAAGCTGCACTTGATCGTGTATGTGGACCCCGCAATCCCCGATGCCTACGCCCGTGGTATTGCGCGGCTGGCCAGACTCAAAACACAACTCAGCGAGGCTGTGCGGGTGACTGAGGTGGTCCCCGGCCCGCCGCAGCCAGCCCAGCGCGACTTTGCCAAGGCCGATTACCTGGCTGCCGTTTTGCGTGCGAAAGAACTGATTGCGGGGGGTGACTTCATGCAGGTGCAGGTGGGGCAGCGCATCAAAAAACCGTATACCGCTGCGCCCCTGAGCCTGTACCGTGCGCTGCGCTCGCTCAATCCCAGCCCCTATATGTATTACTACAACTTCAGCGGTGCCAGCGTCGATGCCAGCGCCGACTTCCATGTGGTTGGTGCCAGCCCCGAGATTCTGGTACGCCAGGAATCGGTGACGGCGGCAGACGGCCCGGCCACCAAAGTCACCATCCGTCCGCTTGCGGGCACACGCCCGCGGGGTGCGACTCCGGAGTTGGATTTGGCCGCCGAGGCCGAACTCGTGGGCGACCCCAAAGAGCGCGCCGAGCACGTGATGCTGATCGATTTGGCGCGCAATGACATCGGGCGGATCGCCCAAACCGGCTCGGTCAAAGTGACGGACGCGTTTTGCGTCGAGCGCTACAGCCATGTGATGCATATCGTGAGCAATGTCGAGGGTTTGCTGAATCCGGGCATGCGCAATATGGACGTGTTGCGGGCCACCTTTCCGGCAGGCACGTTGACTGGCGCACCCAAAGTGCACGCCATGGAACTGATAGACCAGCTCGAACCGACCAAGCGCGGTATTTACGGCGGTGCCTGTGGCTACCTCAGTTATGCGGGCGACATGGACGTGGCGATTGCCATCCGCACCGGTATTGTCAAAAACCAGACGCTGTATGTGCAGGCGGCAGCTGGGGTGGTGGCCGACAGCGTGCCGGAAATGGAATGGGCCGAGACTGAGCACAAGGCGCGCGCGCTGCTACGCGCTGCGGAGTTGGTTGAACAAGGATTGGAGTGACCGAGATGGACGCCGACACATTATTGACAGTGCAGCACTGCGAAACCATGGTGCAGGTGCGCAGTTGTATCGATGCGATTGATGAGCAGGTGGTTGCGCTGCTGGCTGCACGCAGTGCCTATATCGCGCAGGCGGCGCGCATCAAAAAGCACGCGGATCAAATTGTGGATCTGGAGCGTGTGGAGTACATCGTGCACAGGGTGCGTGACGCCATGGCTGCGCGTGCGGCGCCGCCCGACATTGCGGAGGTGACGTACCGTTCCCTGATTGGTGCCTCTATTGCCTTTGAGCAGCAGGAATTCGCGCGGCTGCGCGCGGGAGAACGACCATGAAACTGCTGATGATCGACAACTACGACAGTTTTACCTACAACATCGTCCAGTATTTTGGCGAGCTCGGTGCCCAGGTGGAGGTGTTTCGCAATGACGAAATTACCCTGGAAGGAATTGCACAGCGTGCCCCGGATCGGCTGGTGGTATCGCCCGGACCGTGCTCGCCCAATGAGGCGGGTATTTCGGTTGCTGCGATCCGCCATTTCATGGGCAAGCTGCCGATTCTGGGGGTGTGCCTGGGCCACCAGAGTATTGGCGCGGCCCTGGGCGGGACCATCGTGCGGGCCCAAACCCTGATGCACGGCAAGACCAGTGTGATCACGACCACGCAAGAGGGCGTTTTTGCCGGACTACCGCAGCACTTCACTGTCAACCGCTACCACTCGCTGGCCATTGAGCGTAGCAGCTGCCCCCAAGAATTGGCAGTGACGGCCTGGACCGATGATGGTGAAATCATGGCCGTACGCCACACCGGATTGGCGCACCCGGTGCGCATGGAAGGCGTGCAGTTTCACCCCGAGAGCATCCTGACCGAGCACGGTCATGCGATGCTGAAGAACTTTTTGAACTGAGGGACATCCGATGAGCACCATCGTTGATTTGCGCAGCGACACCGTGACCCGACCGACGCCCGGCATGCGCCAGGCCATGTTCGACGCCGAGGTCGGCGACGATGTGTTTGGCGACGACCCGACCGTGAATGCCTTGCAAGAGCGCGTCGCCGCCATGACCGGCCACGATGCGGCGTTGTATATGCCCACGGGCACGCAGAGTAATTTGTGCGGCCTGCTTGCGCACTGCCAGCGCGGCGAGGAATACATCGTCGGCCAGCTCGCCCATACCTACCGCTATGAAGGCGGCGGCGCGGCGGTCCTGGGCAGCATCCAACCCCAGCCCTTGCTGCAGGACGCGCATGGGCGCATGGCGCTGAGCGATATCGCGGCGGCCATCAAGCCCGACGATTCGCACTTTGCCCGCTCCCGTTTGCTGTGTCTGGAAAACACCTGGAACGGCCATGTGATGCCGCACGACTACCTCACCGGAGCCGCAGCGCTCGCGCGCGAGCGCGGTCTGGCCGTGCATTTGGACGGTGCCCGGGTTTTCAATGCCGCGGTTGCCAACGCGGGCGAGAGCGGCGATGCCGCCGCCGCATTGCGCCGCATCACTGACGTGTTTGACAGCGTGTCCGTGTGTTTCAGCAAGGGGCTGGGCGCGCCCATGGGTTCGGCCTTATGCGGCTCCAAAGAGCTGATTGCGCGCGCGCACCGCATTCGCAAAATGACCGGTGGCGGTTTGCGTCAGGCTGGCGTGGTTGCTGCAGCGGCTTTGTACGCGCTGGACCACCATGTCGATCGGCTGTGGCAGGACCATGCGATGGCGCAGCGCTTGGCCGCGGGCTTGCAAGACCTGCCGGGTTTATCCGTGCGTTCGGCACATACCAATATCGTGTTTTTGGATGTGACCGAGGGGCGCGGCCCGGCCTTGCTCGCGTACCTGAAAGCGGCCGGGGTGTTGGCCACCGGCATGCTCGGCCTGCGTTTTGTCACCCATCTGGATGTGGACGCGGCGGGGATTGACCGTGCGATCGCCGCCATCCGCGCTTTTGCGCAACAGTCTTGATTGCACCGAGAAACCAGCTTATGCAACACGCCATCACCATAACCCCGCATGAAGCGCTGCAACGCACCATCGAGCACCGAGAAATTTTCCACGATGAAATGCTGCACCTGATGCGCCAGATCATGGCCGGCGAGGTTTCCCCCGTGCTGCTGGCCGCGCTCTTGACTGGTTTACGCGTCAAGAAGGAAACCATCGGTGAAATCACGGCTGCGGCGCAGGTGATGCGGGAGTTTTCCACCAAGGTGGATGTGGCTGACACCACGCACCTGGTGGATATCGTGGGTACGGGAGGTGACGGTTCACATACTTTCAATATTTCGACTTGCTCCATGTTCGTGGCCGCCGCCGCCGGGGCCAAAGTGAGCAAACATGGTGGGCGCAGCGTCAGCAGCAAGAGCGGCAGCGCGGATGTGCTGGAAGCCCTGGGGCTGCATATCAATTTGTCGCCTGTTGCGATTGCGCAATGCATAACGCAGCAGGGCGTGGGTTTTATGTTTGCGCCCAACCACCACCCGGCCATGAAAAACGTGGCGCCTGTGCGGCGTGAGCTGGGCATCAAAACCATGTTCAATATCTTGGGGCCACTCACCAACCCAGCCGGCGCGCCCAACATCCTGATGGGGGTGTT
This sequence comes from Comamonas sp. lk, assembly GCA_945860595.1. Classification (GTDB taxonomy): domain Bacteria; phylum Pseudomonadota; class Gammaproteobacteria; order Burkholderiales; family Burkholderiaceae_C; genus Allorhodoferax. Next base: position 2,886 of record CAMAQV010000039.1, on the reverse strand, counting down.
CCACGCTGATCTGGTCGGTATCCAGGTGCGTGCCTTGCAACGTTTGGGCGCGCAGCATGCGCTGGTGGTGTACGGGCGCGACGGGATGGATGAGGTGAGCCTGGGCGCATCGACCCTGGTGGGCGAGCTCAAAGACGGCGTGGTCAGCGAATATGAAATCCATCCTGAAGACTTCGGTTTGGTGATGGCCAGCAGCCGCGCACTGAAAGTACAGACTGCGCAAGAATCCAAAGACATGCTCTTGCGGGTCTTGGACAAGGTGCCTGGGCCTGCGTCCGATATCGTGGTGCTCAACGCCGGGGCCGCGCTGTACGCTGCCAATGTCGCCCCCGGTATTGCCGAGGGCATGACGCTGGCGCGCCAGGCGATTGCCAGCGGCGCGGCGCGCGCCAAACTGGACGCGCTGGTGGCGCTGTCGCAGATATTGGCCACGGCCTGACCACACATTGGATCGAACCATGGCCGACATTTTGGAAACTATCGTCACCGTCAAGCACCAGGAGGTGGCCGCTGCGCGCAAGCGCAAATCGCTCGAGACGGTTCGGCAAGACGCCGAGTCGCGGGTGTTGACGCGTGATTTTGTGGGGGCCATCCGGGCCAAGATGACAGCGGGTCAGCCCGCTGTGATTGCCGAGGTCAAAAAGGCCAGCCCATCCAAAGGCGTTTTGCGCGAAGACTTTATTCCCGCTGACATCGCGCAAAGTTATGCCGAATATGGCGCAGCGTGTTTGTCAGTGCTCACCGACGTGCAGTTTTTCCAGGGCAGCGTGGACGCCCTCAAGCAGGCGCGCGCGTCCTGTCATTTGCCGGTGCTGCGCAAAGACTTCATGGTCGATGCCTACCAAATCTACGAGTCGCGCGCGATGGGAGCCGACTGCGTTTTGTTGATTGCTGCCTGCTTGGACGACGCCCGCATGCGCGATTTCGAAGCCATTGCCCACGGCCTGGGTATGGCGGTGCTGGTGGAGGTCCACGACGCTGCCGAGATGGAGCGCGCCTTGCGTCTGGATACGCCATTGATTGGGGTGAACAACCGCAACCTGAAAACCTTCGAGGTTTCTTTGCAGACCACGCTGGACTTGCGTCGGCAGGTCGGCTCCGACCGCATCATCGTCACCGAAAGTGGCATCCGCACCCGCGATGATGTGCTGCGTATGGGTTCGGCCGGTGTGGGTGCCTTTTTGGTGGGCGAAGCCTGTATGCGCGCGCCGGAGCCCGGGCAGGCCTTGGCGGAGTTGTTTTTCCCCGCCCAATGACATCTTCCGCCTCGTCGGCACTGGATGACTGCTTGCGGCTCGGTGCCGCCGAGTTATTGGACGAATTTGCGGTCTATGGTCACTACTACCAGGCGCGGATCGGGCGCGGGCCCGACGCCCCCATTGAAGCATTGCGCGACCGCCTGGAAATCGCGCCACGGGACTGGAGCCTGCGGGATGTGGATGCCCGCGAACCGGACCTGCTAGTCATCATGATGAACCCCGGGGCCTCCAAGCCACTGAGCACCTTATGGGACAGCGATGCCCCGGCCGGCTTGGTGGCGGCCCAGCCCGACCGCACCCAGTACCAGATCATGCGGCTGTTGCGCGCCGCCCAGGCCCTGGGGCTGGGCTGGCGGCACGCCCGGGTGTTGAACCTGAGCGATTTGCGCACGCCCAAGAGCGCAGAAATGCTTGCCAAATTGGATTTGTATGGGGGCCAGGATAGCCACAGCCTGTTTTCGGATGCCCGCCGTGCGGAGTGCGCGCGGTGGTTCGCGTCGCATGCGACCCCGGTCTTGTGCGCCTGGGGTTTGAACCCGGGCCTGTCAGGTTTGGCCGCCCGCGCCCTGCGAACGGCTGCCGGTCACACGGTGCTGGGCTTATCAGATGACGGCCTTCGCTATCGGCACCCCTTGCCACAAACCCGAAATTTGCAGCATCAGTGGTTGCGGGCCATGGCGGATCAAATTGCTGCGCATCGCACGCTCTAGAACCGACTCATCTACCAAGATGGCGTCCTGACACGGAAAACTGGCATAATCTTCGGTTCACGATTGGAGAGGTGGCCGAGTGGTTAATGGCAGCAGACTGTAAATCTGCCCTCTAACGAGTACGCTGGTTCGAATCCAGCCCTCTCCACCAGTGCCAGCTTTTGAGCGGGGTTCGTATAGTGGTAATACCTTAGCCTTCCAAGCTAAAGCGAGGAGTTCGATTCTCCTACCCCGCTCCATTTTCATAGATGGAGCGGTCAAGATTTTCAAGGGAAAACCCGGTTTTCTCTTACGCCCATTTGGCTCAGTGGTAGAGCACTCCCTTGGTAAGGGAGAGGTCGCGGGTCCGATTCCCGCAATGGGCACCAGGATGGGGACCCCTCGGGGGGTCGATTGGTATTTGGCGCAAGTCGCGCCTAGGATGTTTGAACCAGTAACTATTGGAGTCTGAGAATGGCAAAAGAGAAATTCGCCCGCACCAAGCCCCACGTGAACGTGGGCACGATCGGTCACGTGGACCACGGCAAGACCACGTTGACGGCGGCTATTACCACCGTGTTGGCGGCCAAGTTTGGCGGCCAGGCCAAGGCCTACGACCAGATTGACGCAGCGCCTGAAGAAAAAGCGCGCGGCATCACCATCAACACCGCGCACGTCGAATACGAAACCGCCAACCGCCACTACGCCCACGTGGACTGCCCCGGACATGCTGACTACGTTAAGAACATGATTACCGGTGCGGCGCAGATGGACGGTGCCATTTTGGTCTGCTCCGCTGCCGACGGCCCCATGCCCCAGACCCGCGAGCACATCCTGCTGGCGCGCCAGGTGGGCGTGCCCTACATCATCGTCTTCCTGAACAAATGCGACATGGTGGACGACGCTGAACTGCTCGAACTCGTCGAAATGGAAGTGCG
>CAMAQV010000038.1 GCA_945860595.1 Comamonas sp. lk | reverse complement strand
AAAGACCACCAGCAGGCGCTTGTCGGTAACCGTGGTTTTCGAATCGCCATCGGCGGCGATGCGCTATGGAGAAAGCCGCAGCCCCGTGCACTCCCACCGTTTTGTCACGCAGTGCTGTACCGCCTTCAGCCACCAACTCTGACAGGCCTTGCCCTGTTCAGGCCAGCACGATCTCGGTGGCGTCAAAGCAGGCTTCAAAGCTGAACAGCATGGACGAAAAAAACGCGGCCGCCGTGACCAGCAGGGTCGGAAACAGGGCCATGCTGACCGCTTCTTCACTGCCCAGCACCAGGCCAAGCAATGCTACGAGCATGGCCACCGACATGAACACACCGAACCAGACCACGGTGTAGACGGTGAACGCCCGGATATTGCGCCAGCAAGCCATCAGGCTGAAAAACAGACTCTTTACCGGGCTGATGGCGTGCCACTGCACCAGCGCGGGCGCGTGCCAGAACATCATCGACACCGGGATGTAAATGCCCATAGCCAGCATCGCGGCGAGTTGGAACTCCGGACTTTGCAGGGTGGCCACGTCCATATCGCCGCCCAGCAGGTACATGCGCGCGAAGGCGCCGCCATCGGCGCTGGCCGATACCGCCAGCGCCAGCAACACCGAGGCCGCATACAGCCCACCCAGGATGGCCATGTTGCGCGCGTTTTGGGGCCCGGCCCGCACGGCACTGAGCAGCACCGTGGGCATAGGAAAGCGGCCCTCCGATGCCTGGCGACTGGCGACAAAAAACCCCAGGGTGATGGGGGGCATCAACGCCAGACCCAGGACATTGCCGATCCAGGGAATCGCGCTCATCAAAGAAATCAGGGCTACAAAAATCAGGAACAAGCCGGTAAATGCCAGTGGCTGGCGAAAAAACGTGCGCAGTCCCAATTTCACCCAGGTGGCACCTTCTCGGGCGGGGACTATGACGAGTTTCATAAACGGTTACCTACAGGGCGAGCTGTTCCATGGTGAGCGGATGCGCAATGCGCTGGCGCAGTGCCGATTCAAAACGACCGGGGTCGTGGGGCTTGAGCATAGAGGCTTGGCGCGGTAGGTGCCAATCCCACAGCCGTGAAATCCAGAACCGCAGGGCCGCAGCGCGCAGCGCGTCGGGCAGAAGCCGACGCTCTTCGTCACAGAGCGGGCGCACCTGGTGATAGGCTGCCAGAAAAGCGTTGCTAAGGGCTGCGTTGGTCTGGGCGTGCGGCAGGTTCACACACCAGTCGTTGAGTGCCACGGCAATATCGAACAGCAATGTATCCACGCCGGCGAAGTAAAAGTCGAAAAATCCGCTCAAGCGTGGCGTGCCGTCGGAAGCGGTTTCGAACATCACGTTGTCACGGAACAGGTCCGCGTGGATGGGGCCACGCGGTAGCGCCGCCCAGTCTGCAGCCCTGGCCAGCGCGTTCTGGTGGTCCAGTTCGGATTGCAGCAGGGCCGACTGCCCTGCATCCGCGTGGGGCAATACCAGCGGCACGGTCTCGTTCCACCAGGCCAGACCGCGCAAATGCGCCTGTGCCATGCCGAAAGACTGGCCTGCCAGGTGCATGTGGGCCAGCGCCGTGCCGACCTGCGCGCAATGCGCCGGTCCGGGCTGCAATTCGCAGGCGCCGCGCAGCCGGTTTACCACCGCCGCTGGCTTGCCCTGCATGGGGTGCACCAGATTGCCCGACGCGTCACCTGCCGGTTCGGGCACGATCACGCCGGACTGCGCCAAATGCTTCATCAGCCGCAGGTAAAAGGGCAACTGCTCAAAATTAAGGCGCTCAAACAGCGTCAAGACATAGTCACCCTGGTCGGTGGTGGCAAAGTAATTGGTGTTTTCAATGCCACTGGAGCAGCCCTCCAGCGCGCTCAGGCGACCCAGCTGCAGCCGCTCAAGGAGCGCAGCCGCCTGCGAAAAAGAAACTTCTGTGTAAACCGCCATGGGGTGTGCTGGGGTGGGCGGGTGGCCGCCGGGTCGGGTGAGAAGGCCGGAATTGTAGGTGGCAGGGCGCAGGCACAATCTGAAGATGCTTGACGCCGTTCCACCTCCCGCCAGTGCCCCCGAACCCGCTGCCGTCCCCTCGACCCTGCTGCTGATCGACGGATCCAGCTACCTGTACCGGGCGTTCCATGCCATGCCGGACCTGCGCGCCGACCCCGCCGACCCAGCCAGCCTGCCCACCGGCGCGATCCGGGGCTTCGTCAACATGATGCAGGCTTTGAAGAAAGAGGTTCCTGCCGCCTATGTGGCCTGTGTGTTTGACGCCAAGGGACCAACCTTCCGCGATGCGATCTACCCGCAATACAAGGCCAATCGCTCGCCGATGCCCGACGATTTGCGCGCCCAGATCGCGCCCATCCACGAACTGGCGCGGCTGCTGGGTATGCGGGTGCTCGATGTGCCCGGTGTCGAAGCGGATGACGTAATCGGCACATTGGCGTACCAAGCAGCCGCGCAGGGCTGGGATGTGGTGGTCAGCAGCGGTGACAAAGACCTGGCGCAGCTGGTGACCGAGCGCATCGTCATCATCGACACCATGAACGGCAAGCGCCGTGACCTGGCCGGTGTGGAGGCCGAATTTGGCATCCCGCCGCGCCTGATGCTGGACTACCAGAACCTGGTGGGCGATACCGTGGACAACGTGCCCGGTGTGGCCAAAGTCGGCCCCAAAACTGCGGTGAAATGGTTGCTGGAGTACGGCAGCTTGCAGGCGGTCTTGGATAACGCAGACAGCATCAAGGGCGTGGTAGGTGACAAGCTGCGCGAAGCGCGGGACTGGCTGCCCACGGCGCGCAGCCTGCTGACGATCAAGACCGATTGCAATCTGTCGGCCTATTTGCCGCAGCTGCCTGGGCTGGACGACCTCGCCCGCTTGCCGCCTGACCAGGCTGGCTTATTGGCCTTCTACACCCGCTACGGCTTCAAAGGTCTGGCAAAGGCCTTGGAGGGTGCCGACGTGCCGTCCTCGAAAGGTGTGCTTGGCGCAGAGGCCCAGCCCAACTTGTTCGGTGACGCGCCGCCTGCCGTGGTCCAACAATTGGAATCTGACCCCAATTACGCGTACCAGACGGTATTGGATTGGGCGGCGTTTGAGACGTGGATGGCCAAGGTCGACGCGGCGGCGCTGGTCGCGGTGGACACCGAAACCACTTCGCTGCACGAGATGCAGGCGCAGATTGTGGGCATCAGCCTGTGTGTGCAGACCGGCGAGGCGGCCTACATCCCGCTGGCACACAGTTTTGCGGGTGCGCCAGCGCAGCTGCCCCTGGCTGAGGTGCTGGCGCGGCTCAAGCCCTGGTTGGAAGACCCGGCGCGGGCCAAGCTGGGCCAGCATGTGAAGTACGACCGCCATGTATTCGCCAACCACGGCATCGAGGTCCAAGGCTATGTGCACGACACCATGCTGCAAAGCTATGTGTTGGAGGTCCACCAGCCGCACAGCCTGGAGAGCCTGGCCCTGCGCCACCTGGGGCGCAAAGGTTTGAGTTTTGAAGACCTGTGCGGCAAGGGTGCCGCGCAAATTGGTTTCGACCAAGTCGATATTCCCCGCGCCGCCCAATACGCCTGCGAAGACGCGGATATGACCTTGGCTGTGCACCAGCGCCTGTGGCCGCTGCTGGAGGCCGACCCGCGCTTGCGTTTTGTCTACGAATTGGAGATCGCCAGCAGCGAGGCGCTCTACCGCATCGAGCGCAACGGCGTGCTGATCGACGCGCCCACACTGGCCGCGCAAAGCCACGCGCTGGGTGCGCGCATCTTGGAGCTGGAAACCGAGGCCCACGCCCTCGCGGGGCAGCCTTTCAACCTGAGCAGCCCCAAGCAAATCGGCGAGATTTTCTTCACCAAACTGGGCCTGCCGGTGGTCAAAAAAACCGCCACCGGCGCGCCCAGCACCGACGAAGAAGTGCTGGAGAAGCTGGCGGAAGATTTCCCGCTCCCGGCCAAAATCCTGGAGCACCGGGGTCTTGCCAAACTCAAGGGCACTTACACCGACAAGCTGGCGCAGTTGGCCCACCCGCGCACGGGCAGGGTGCATACCCATTACGCGCAAGCGGTGGCTGTGACTGGCCGCCTGTCCAGCAACGACCCCAATTTGCAGAACATCCCCATCCGCACGCCCGAGGGGCGGCGCGTGCGCGAGGCCTTTGTGGCGCCGTCTGGCAGCCTGATCGCCAGCGCCGATTACAGCCAGATCGAGCTGCGCATCATGGCCCACTTGAGCGGCGACGAGGCTTTGCTGCGCGCCTTTCACGAAGGCTTGGATGTGCACCGTGCCACCGCCGCTGAGGTCTTCGGTCTGGCGGTGGACCAGGTCAGCAGTGAGCAGCGGCGCTATGCCAAGGTGATCAACTTCGGTCTGATTTACGGCATGAGCGCCTACGGTCTGGCGCGCAACTTAGGGATAGACAACACGGCGGCCAAAAACTATATCGAGCGGTATTTCGCCCGCTTTGCTGGCGTCAAGCGCTATATGGATGACACCCGCGCGCAGGCCAAATCCCAGGGCTATGTCGAGACCGTCTTCGGACGGCGCCTGTACCTGCCGGAGATCCAATCCTCCAACGGCCAACGCCGTGCCGGTGCCGAGCGCGCCGCCATCAACGCGCCCATGCAGGGCACGGCGGCCGACCTCATCAAGCTCAGCATGGTCAAGGTTCAGCACGTCCTTGATGCCGAACAGCGCGCCACCAAAATGATCATGCAGGTCCACGACGAATTGGTCTTTGAAGTACCCCAGGGCGAGGTGGGCTGGTTGAAAGTGGAAATACCGCGCTTGATGGCCGGTGTTGCGAGCCTAAAGGTGCCCTTGTTGGCCGAAATCGGGGTAGGCCCTAATTGGGATCAGGCGCACTGACGCACTTTGCTCTTGTACTGTGTGTTTGCCCTGCGTGTTTGGTTTAATGCCTGATCCATTGCATCGCGTTGCGAGCGCGCGATTCCATACATTCTTTTTTTTCGGACGGACTTTGACATGAACCACACCACCCATGGAGCCATCACATCTCCGCCCGCCTCGGAACCCACCCGGCGTGAAGTGATCAAGCGGGCCGCCACCGTCGGCGCAGGATTGGGTTTTGCGGCTGCGGTGCTTCCGGTGCAGGCGCAGTCGGTGATTCAGACTCCGTCTGATGGTTTGCAGGCCGGCTGGGTCCGCATCGATGTAGGCGGCTTCGCCATGCGCGCCTACCGTGCCGCGCCTGTCGGGCGCAGCAACTTGCCGGTGGTGTTGGTGGTGCCCGAGATCTTCGGCCTGCATGAACATATCTGTGATGTGGCCCGCCGGTTGGCGCAGCAAGGTTACTTGGCTATCGCGCCCGACCTCATGCAGCGCCAGGGTGACCCGTCCACGATTGCGGAAGTGCCGAAAATCATTGCCGAAGTGGTCTCTAAGGTGCCCGACGCGCAGGTTATGGCCGATCTGGATGCCACCTTCGATTGGGCCTTACAAAACGGCGGCGATGTGAAGCGGGTGGTGATCACCGGATTTTGCTGGGGCGGGCGGATCACCTGGCTCTATGCCGCACGCCAGACCCGCTTGCAGGCCGCGGCCGCCTGGTACGGCCATGTCAATGCCAAGCGTGGGCCGCTCACGCCCATGCAGCCGGTGGACTTGATGCGCGATCTGCACGCGCCCACCCTGGGTTTGTACGGCGGTGCCGACACCGGTATCACCGCCGAGCACCTGCAGCTGATGCGTGATGCATTGCAATCGGGTTCCGAGGCTGCGCAGGACAGTTTGATCCAGGTCTACCCCGAAGCGCCCCATGCTTTCCATGCCGACTACCGCCCCAGCTACCGCAAAGAGGCGGCGCAGGACGGCTGGACCCGCATGCTGGCGTGGTTCCGCCAACACGGGGCGGCTTGAAGCTGGGTTGCATATGACGGTTCTGGCGATTGTGGCGGGCACCTTGTGTGCCGGTATTGGCAGCGTATGGCTGGCTGCGGCCCTGAGCTTTGGCCTGCTGGCCCGTTATACCCAGCACATGCTCAGTCTGTCCGCCGGTGCCCTGTTGGCCACGGCTTTTATGCATCTTCTGCCGGAGGCCTTTGAAAGCGGTGTCGAACCGCACGACCTGTTTGTGGTTTTGTTGGTCGGACTGGTTTTTTTCTTTTTACTCGACAAGGCGGAGCTCTGGCACCACGGCCATGAGCATGGCGAGGCCGCGCAACTCCCGGAGCACGACCTCGGTCACCAACACGGCCACGACCATGGGCATGACCACGCGCACCCTATCCACAGCCCGGTGACCGGCAGCTGGGCGGTACTGGCCGGGGACAGCGTGCATTGTTTTGGCGACGGCGTGCTGATTGCCTCGGCCTTTATGGCGGATCTGCGATTGGGTGTGATTGCCGCCCTTGCGGTGCTGGCACACGAAGTCCCGCACCACATGGGCGATTTGATGGTGCTGCGCGCCGGGGCGTCCAACAAGCGCATGGCGCTGGTCAAAGTTTCTCTGGCTGGAGCGGTGACCACGCTAGGTGGCTTGCTGGGCTACTGGCTGGTGGCGCAATTGGAAGACGCGTTGCCCTATTTTTTGGTGGTGGCATCCGCGAGCTTCATGTACGTGGCGCTGGCCGACTTGATTCCGCAACTGCAAAAACGCCTGAGTGCGGCGCAGACCGCCGCCCAAATCGCCTGGCTGCTTGCAGGTGTCGGCTTGGTCACGGCGGTCAGCGCATTGGCGCATGGGAGCCACTGATTGACTTTGCCGGAACGTTGAATTTTCAGGTGTTTTTTTGATGACGCACAGGGTTTGGGTGACTGATTTGTTCGTGGTTTTTTTCAAGAAAAGGTATGCGCTCCCGGTTTGGGCTGCCGCCCTCAGCGCGTGCAGCGTGAGCATGCCGCCTGCAAGCGTGTCAGCCCCAGCGCCGGTGCAGTGGAACGCCCCGCTGCCCCATGGCGGCAAGCTGAGCGACTTGCGTGAATGGTGGAAGGCGCAAAACGACCCGGTGCTGCTGGCGCTGATAGAGGACGCGCAGGCGCTCAGCCCGACCGTGGCTGCCGCCCTGGGCCGGATCGAGACGGCCCGTTCCAATGAGGCCACCGCGCAGGCGGCGCTGTTACCGGGAGTCACGGCTGGCCTGTCCTCAGGGCGCTCGGTCAGTTTGCCGTCCACGCCGGCGGCCACCAGCACGGCGGCGACGCTGCAAAGCAGCTGGGAAATCGATGTGTTTGGCGCAGCCCGTGTGGCCCGCAAGGCCCTGGCCGGGCAAACGCAGGGCAGCCAGGCGCAGTGGCACGATGCCCGTGTGTCGGTGGCAGCGGAAGTGGCCGGTTCCTACTTTGCGCTGGCGCATTGCTGGAAGGCGCGCGATCTCGCCGCCCAGGATGTGCTGTCTCGCCAGCGCAGCCGCGACATCAGCGCGCGCAGCCTGCAAGCAGGCATGCTGGCACCTGCCGCGTACGTGCAGGTGCAGGCCGAGGTGGCGCAAAGCCAGTTGCGCCTCATACAACACAACAGCCAATGTGCTTTGCACACCAAAGCGCTGGTCGCGCTGACCGGCGAGGACGAATCCCTGGTGCGCAGCGTCATGCAGGAGCGCCAACTGCCGGATGACTTGACCGGGTTCACGGTGCTGGAGGTGCCGGCCCAGGCCCTGGTGCAGCGCCCCGACGTATTCGCCGCCGAGCACGATGTGGCGCTGGCCAGCGCCCAGATCGGCCGCGCCAAGGCCAGGCGCTGGCCGGGTCTGACGCTGGGCGGCTCCATCGGCGCATTGCGCTACAGCACCATGGGCGTGGAATCGGATCTAACGACCTGGTCTTTCGGCCCGCTGGCACTCACGCTGCCGGTCTTTGACGCCGGACAGCGCGCCGCGCTGGTGGACGCGGCCGACGCCGATTACGTGCTTGCTGTCGCCACCTACCGCGCCAAAGTACGCCAGGCGGTGCGCGAGGTGGAAGAGGCGCTGGTTACGCTCCAGGCTTCCCAGGAGCGTGAAGCCGATACCCGCGCCGTGTTGGACGCGCGCGCCCAGAACCACGCCGCTGCCCAGAACCGGGAGCGCGGCGGTATGGCCAGCGCCCTGGACGTGGAAGACGCGCGCCGCATGCTGCTGGCTGCCCAGGCTGATGTGCTTGCATTGCAGCTGGAGCGCAAGCGGGCCTGGGTAGCCTTGTACCGTGCTGTGGGCGGCGGCTGGCAGCGTCCGGCAACCGCGCAAACACCCGCCAATTGACACCCTCTATGGAAACCCTGTGATGTTCTTTTTACGCCGCATGTCCCTGAAGTTTTACGGCCTGCTCGCGCTGGTGCTGCTGGCGGTGGCCGGTGCCGGTTTTTACGTGCTGCGCCCGGCCGCAGTGGAACCGTCAGCTAGGGCAGTGCCAATGCCGGGAGCGCCGGCTTCCGCCACTGCACGAGCAGACCCGCCAGCGGCAGGCAAGGCCGCGCTGACCGTGACCACCGTACTGGTGCAGCCCGCCGAATTAGCGCTGCATTTCTCGGCCAACGGCGGTATTTTTCCCTGGCAGGAAGCCGGTGTCGGTGCCGAGGTGCAGGGTCTGCGCGTGAACGACGTGCGGGTGGATGTGGGCCAGTCGGTGCAGCGCGGACAGGTGCTCGCCACCTTCGCCGCTGAAGGTGTGGTTGCCGATGTGGCGGTGGCCCGCGCGGCACTGGCCGAGGCCCAGGCCAACGCCGCCGAGGCGCTGAGCAACGGGGAGCGCGCCCGCAGCCTGCAAAACAGCGGCGCTCTCAGTAATCAGCAAATCCAGCAAATGTTGACGGTAGAACAAGCGGCGCGTGCCCGTGTGGAATCGGCCCGGGCGGCCTTGGATGCGCAACAGGTGCGTCTGCAACACACCCAGGTTCTGGCACCCGACAGCGGCACCATCGTGCAGCGCAATGTGGCGGTGGGCAGCGTGGCCGGGCCGGGTGATTTGTTTCGCCTGATCCGCCAGGGGCGGCTGGAGTGGCGCGCCGAAGTGACATCGACCGAACTGGCCCGCGTGCAGCCCGGCACCGAGGTCCAGGTGCTGGCACCCGGCGGCGCGGTGGCGAGCGGGCGGGTCCGCATGATTGGCCCCACCGTCGACGCCCAGACCCGCGCCGGACTGGTCTATGTGGATTTGCTGGGTATGCAGGCGGGTGAGAAGCTGGCTCTGGGCGCAGCCTTCCGACCCGGCATGTTTGCCAAGGGTGATTTTGTATTTGGCAATTCCAGCGCCCTGACCGTGCCGCAGCAGGCGGTCGTGGTGCGCGATGGGTTCAGCTACTGCTTTGTGCTGGGTGCAGATGGCCGTGTGGCGCAACGCAAGATCAGCGTGGGGCGGCGCAGCAGCGCGCAGGCCGGCGGTGTGGTTGAGGTGCTGGGTGGCCTGGAGCCCGGCGCGCAGGTGGTGGCCAGCGGCGCGGGTTTTCTGAACGACGGTGATCTGGTCAAGGTGGTACAGGCCGCGTCCGCTGCCCCTGCCGTGTCGACCTCACCCGCCCAATAAGCCGACGGGTACCCGCGTGAACTTTTCCTCGCTCTCTATTAAGCACCCCATCCCGGCGATCATGCTGTTTGCCTTGCTCAGTCTGGCCGGCTTGCTGGCGTTTAAGGGCAATGTGGTGCAGGACTTCCCGGATATCGAGCTGCCCATGGTGACCGTGAGCGCCAGCCTGCCCGGTGCGGCACCGGCACAGCTTGAAACGGAGGTCGCGCGCAAGATTGAAGACGCGGTGGCCACCCTGCCCGGCGTCAAGAACGTCTACACCACGGTGCTCGACGGCTCGGTTACCACAACCGTTGAGTTTGTGCTCGAAAAGTCGATTCCCGAAGCCGTCAATGATGTGCGTGACGCCGTGGCCGGGGTGCGCGCTGACTTGCCCGGCGAGATGCGTGACCCCACGGTATCCAAAGCGTCCACCGCCGGACGCGTCGTGCTGACCTACACCGCGCAGCCTGCTGTCGGAGGGTCATGGGATGCCGAGGCAGTGAGTTGGTTTGTGGATAACACGGTGTCCAAGCGCCTGCGCACGGTCCGCGGCGTGGGCGCAGTCAAGCGGGTTGGGGGCGTGAGCCGCGAGGTTCGCGTGGAGCTGCATCCGGAGCAGATGGCGGCCTTGCGGGTATCTGCGCTGGATGTGTCGCGCCGACTCAAGTCGGTACAGCAGGACGCGCCCGGCGGGCGGGGGGACGTGGGTGGGGCCGAGCAGTCGGTGCGCACCATTGCCACCGTACAGACCGCCGCCGACCTCGCCGCGCTGGATGTGCCCTTGGCCGATGGGCGCAGCGTCCGTCTGGGAGATGTGGCCAGCGTCATCGATACCGTCAGCGAGCCACGCTCGCTGGCCACCATGAATGGTGCCGGCGTGGTCGGCTTTGAGGTGTTCCGCACCAAAGGTGCAGGGGAGTTGGATGTGGCCATGGGCGTGCGCGCCGCTGTGGCCGACATGCAGGCCGCGCACCCGCAGGTCGTGCTCACCCAGGTGATTGACAACGCCCGCCCGGTGCAGGAGAACTTTGAAGGTTCGATGGAACTGTTGTACGAAGGGGCCGGTCTGGCGGTCCTGGTGGTACTGGTTTTTCTGCGCAACTGGCGCGCCACCCTGGTGGCCTGTGCTGCCTTGCCGCTGTCGGTGATTCCGACCTTTCTGGGACTGCAGTATTTCGGCTACACGCTCAATACCGTAACGCTGCTGTCGCTGGCACTGGTGGTCGGTGTGCTGGTGGATGACGCGATCGTTGAAATTGAAAATATCGAGCGGCATTTGCGCATGGGCAAGTCGCCCTACCAGGCCGCTATGGAAGCCGCAGAAGAGATCGGCATGGCCGTGATTGCCACCACGTTTGCGCTGGTGGCGGTGTTTTTGCCCACCGCGTTCATGGGCGGCATACCCGGTTTGTTCTTCAAACAGTTCGGCTGGACTGCAGTGCTGGCGATTCTGGCCTCGCTGGTGGTGGCACGTCTGCTCACACCCATGATGGCGGCCTACATCCTCAAGCCCCACGTGCCGCATGCCGACGGGTCGACCGCAGAGACGGATGGTTGGGTGATGCGCAGCTACCTTGGCGTGATGCGCTGGTGTTTGCGCCACCGGCTGGTCACGGCCATTGGGGCCGGCCTGTTTTTTGCCGGCTCGATTTCTTTGGTGCCCTTGTTACCCACTGGCTTCGTCCCCGCAGCAGACCGCAACCAGACGCAGGTAACGATTGAGCTGCCACCGGGCAGCACCCTGGCAGAGACGGCGCGCGCGACCGAGGCCGCGCGGCGCTTGATCATGGCGGTGCCCCACACGGTGGCGGTGTTCGCGTCGGTGGGTGGCGGCTCCAGCGGTGATGCCTTTGCCCCCGGTGCCGCAGCCGAAGCGCGCCGCGCCGTTCTGACCATCACCACCGTGGCGCGGCAGCAGCGTTCCGAGAAAATGACCGACATCGATACCGCCTTGCGCGCCCGCTTGGCCGAGTTACCCGGTGTGCGGGTCAATGTTGGCCCCCCCGACACGGGCGTGAAGATGCAGCTCGTCCTTAAGAGCGAAGATCCGCTGGCTTTGACGGCTGCCGCACAACAGGCCGAGCGCGAGTTGCGCACCATTCCCGGCGTGGGCAATGTGAGTTCCAGCGCCTCGCTGGTGCGCCCGGAAATCATCGTCCGCCCCGATGTGGGGCGCGCCGCCGACCTGGGCGTGACGGCGCAGGCCATTGCCGAGACCGTGCGCGTGGCCACCGCTGGCGACTACGACACGGCACTCTCCAAACTCAACCTGGCGCAGCGCCAGGTGCCGATTTTGGTGAAGCTGCCCGACGCCGTGCGCGCCGATCTGGCGGCCCTGGAGCGCCTGACCGTGCCCGGTAAAAACGGTCCAGTGCTGCTGGGCAGCGTGGCCAGCCTCAGCATGGAAAGCGGTCCAGCGCAAATCGGTCGATTGAACCGCAGCCGTAACGTCACGCTCGACGTGGAGTTGGGAAGCCGCACCCTGGGCGAGGTCAATACCGAGTCGCGGCAATTGCCCAGCCTGAAAAATCTGCCGCCCGGCGTATCCATTGCCGAACTCGGTGATGCCCAGGAAATGCAGGCTTTGTTTGCCAGCTTTGGCATCGCCATGCTGATCGGCATCTTGTGCATTTACGGCGTACTGGTCTTGCTCTTCAACGACTTCATGCAGCCGGTGACGATTCTGGCGGCGCTGCCGCTGAGCATCGGCGGGGCTTTCATCCTGCTGCTGCTGACCGGCAAGGCGCTGTCCATGCCGACCATGATCGGTCTGATCATGCTGATGGGCATCGTTACCAAGAACTCGATTCTGCTGGTGGACTACGCCATTCTGGCGCGCCGTGCCGGGATGGCGCGTTTTGAGGCGCTGGTAGACGCCTGCCACAAACGCAGCCGTCCCATCGTGATGACCACCATCGCCATGGGCGCGGGCATGATGCCGCTGGCCCTGGGCTGGGGCGCAGACCCGAGTTTTCGCTCGCCCATGGCGGTGGCGGTGATCGGTGGTCTGGTGACATCCACGCTCTTGAGTCTGTTGGTGGTGCCTGCGGTTTTCACCTACATCGATGATGCACAAGCCCTGCTTGGCCGGGCAGTCGCCTGGTTGCGGCGCGGCCAGGTTGGTGCTGACCCGGGGGCTCCGTTATGACATTGAACGGACTGGTGCAGCGCTGGCCCGTTGTTGTTCCCGTGTTGGCGGTGCTGGGGCTGTACGCATTGCTGGATGTGCGTGTGGGCGGGTGGCATGCCTGGGGTTTGGTGGTGGTGTTGGTCCTGGTGGTCATTGCGTCGGTTCACCACGCTGAAGTGATCGCCCACCGGGTTGGGGAGCCCTATGGGACCCTGGTGCTGGCTTTGGCTGTGACGGTGATCGAAACATCGCTGGTGGTATCCATGATGTTGTCCAAAGGACCGGCCAGTGCGGCCTTGCCCCGGGACACGATTTATTCTGCGGTCATGATTGCCTGCAATGGCGTGGTTGGCATTTGTTTGCTCATCGGCGGCTTGCACCATCGGGAACAGCTTTTCCGGATAGAGGGCACGGGGCCGGGCTTTGCCGCGCTGGCTACGCTCTCTGTGATGGTGCTCGTGATGCCCCTGTACACCACCAGTTCGCCCGAGGGCACGTACACCGATTCGCAGTTGGTCTTTGTGGCGCTTTCTTCCCTGGTCTTGTGGCTGGTATTTGTGTTTATCCAGACGGTTCGGCACCGCGATTATTTTTTACCCTTTGAAAGTGCGGCCGATGAGTCCGTACACGCCGACCCACCTTCGACGGCCCAGGCCTGGATCAGTTTTGTGTTGATGGTGATGGCGCTGGCCTCGGTGGTCGGATTTGCGAAAGAGCTTTCTCCAGCCATGGAAGCAGTGGTCAGGGCCTACCATGCCCCAGCCCCGATTTTGGGTATTTTGATCGCGCTGATCGTGCTGCTCCCCGAGACATGGGCGGCCATACGCGCTGCGCGGGTTGACAGATTGCAGACCAGTATGAACCTGGCCATCGGTTCGGCTTTGGCCAGTATCGGCCTGACGATTCCGCTGGTGGTGCTGGCGAGTGTGGTGTTTGATTTACCGCTCAAGCTGGGCTTGGACGCCAAGGACGTCGCGCTGCTGGCGCTGACTTTCCTGGTGGGCAGTATTACCCTCGGATCCGGCCGGACCAACGTGATGCAGGGGGCGATTCACCTGGTTTTGTTTGCTAGTTTCTTATTTTTGACTTTGGTGCCGTGATCATCCCGATGGCCTGGGGTCGTTGGCAGCCCTTCTCCTAGCCTTTGGCAACCGGCCGTTCCGGGTCAGCGCACCATTCGCTCCAGCTGCCCGCAAATAGCCGGGTCGGACCAAGACCGGCGACTTGCATGGCCAGGATGTTGGGCACCGCGCTCACTCCGGAGCCGCAGTGGTGTACCACTGTCGCGGCATCGCGCGATCCAAGCAAGGTATCAAATTCTGTGCGTAAAGCCTCGGCAGACTTGAAAAATCCGTCGTCTTTCAGGTTCTGGTTGAAGGGCCGGTTCAGCGCGCCGGGTATGTGTCCGGCCACCGGATCAAAAGGTTCGACTTCACCACGAAAGCGCGCCGGGGCCCGGGCGTCCAGCACGGTTTGTGTGGGGCGTCCGAGCTGGCCCTGCACGGTGCCTGCATCCACAAAGTCCAGCAAGGGCTCGGCGAGGGCGAACTGCGCCGTCGCAGCTGGAGCTGCGCTGCCAGACCCGGTCGCGCCGCCCGCGGCCAGCCAGGCCTGCCATCCGCCGTCGAGCACAGCCACCGCGTCATGGCCCAGCCACTTCAGCATCCACCACAGACGCCCGCAGTAATTCATGCCGTGCCGGTCATACACCACTGCCTGCATGCCGTTGTGAAAGCCCGCTTGGCTCAGCCAGTGGGAGAAGTCTTCGCGGGAGGGCAGGGGGTGTCGACCCCCGTTCACGGCCCGGCCACCGAACTGCGGGCTGTGGGTACTGAGATCGTCATTGAGATCGGCGAAAACCGCAGCGGCAATATGGCTGGATTCGAACATCGCGCGCCCGGCTGCGGGTTGCGTCAGGTCAAAGCTGCAGTCGAAAACCATCAGCGGTACGCCGCTGGCGTGCATCGCCTGCAATTGGACAACGCTGATCAGGGTGGTGTAGGGCGGGGTCGATACAGACATTGAAGGGCTCCGGACATGCGGTTTGACAGACGCGCACTTTAGTGCGCTTCGGCGGGAGTGTCGGGCAGAGCGCGCGTGCGCAGGAATGTGGCGATCAGGCCGCTGGCCACAATCACCGCCATACCGGCCCAGCCCATGGGTTCGATCTGCTCGTCCATGAGAAGCGTGCCGAACAGCGCCGCAAACACAATGCCCGAGTACTGCATATTGGCCACCACCAAGGTCGCGCCTTTGCGGTAGGCGCGTGTCATGGCCAGTTGCCCCAGCGACGCCAACACGCCGATGGGGATGATCCAGGCCGCCTCCTGCCAACGCAGCGTCGTCCAATCCGTGTGTTTGCCCAGCGGCAGACTGATGGCGCCCACGGCAATTGTTCCCAGCGAGAAATAAAACACCGTGCGCGTCTCGGGCTCACCCGCTTTGCCCAGTGCGGTGACCTGCATATAGGCCAGCGCCGCGCTGATGCCCGAGAGCAAACCGACGACGCCGGCGAACAGCTGGTCTTTTTCGATGGTGGGGTGCAGCGTCATGACCACGCCGGCAAATCCCATCAGCACCGTGGCCATGAGTGCCCCCTGTTTTTCCTGCCCGCCGTAGAGCAGCGAGCCGCCCACAATGAAGGCGGCCACCCAGACGCCGCTCATGTAATTGAGTGTCATGGCGGTTGCCACTGGCAGATGGGCGATGGCGTAAAACCAGGCCCCTAATGAGGTGGCGCCGATGATGCTGCGCGTCAGGTGCATGCCCGGCACTGGCGTGCGACACGGTGTGCCGCTGGCGCGCAACACGACAGCCATAAACGCCAGGCTCACCAGGCCGCGGAAAAAAACCAGCTCAAAGCTGCTGAAGCTGACCGATGCAAACTTGACGCACACCGCCATGCCGGCAAAAAAGAATGCCGCCAGCACCATCCATAAAGCTTGCATGCGGGTGGGTGAACCTATTCGAGGGCGCCGCCCATGGCTTTGCGGTACCAGCCGTGGAAGTGCTGCATGCCGTCTTCCATGGGGCTTTGGTAGGGGCCGACTTCGTTGTCACCGCGCGCCAGCAAGGCGGCGCGTCCGGCGTCCATGCGCTCGGCAATTTCGTCGTCCTCGGTGCAGGTCTCCATGTACGCGGCCCGCTGGGCCTCGACAAACTCGCGCTCGAATGCGGCGATTTCTTCGGGGTAATAAAACTCCACCATGTTCATGGTCTGGTTCACGCCGATAGGGTGCAAGGTGGAAACGGTCAGCACGTGGGGATACCACTCGACCATGATGTGCGGGTAAAAGGTGAGCCAGATCGCCCCGTAGGCGGGCGGCTCACCCTGGCGGTAGTTCAGCAGTTGTTGGTGCCAGCGTTCGTAAACCGGACTGCCGGCTTTGCCCAAGCGGTTGGCAACGCCCACGGTCTGCACCGAATACTGGGGCCGGAATTCCCAGCGCAAATCGTCGCAGGTCACAAAATTACCCAGGCCGGGGTGGAATGGCCCCACGTGGTAGTCCTCCAGATAGACCTCAATAAAGGTTTTCCAGTTGTAGTTGCAGTGGTGCATCTCCACGTGGTCCAGCACATAGCCGCCAAAATCCAGCTCGGCGCGCGGACCCAGTCCGGCCATATCGAGGGCCACGTCGCGTCCGTTGGCCTCAAACAGCAGGCCGTTCCATTCTTGCAGCGGATAGTTGTTCAGATTCAGGCAGGGGTCGGTGGCGAAGTGGGGCGCGCCGATGAGTTGGCCGCTGGGGCGCTGGTCGCTCACGCCGCTGTAGGTCCAGCGGTGCAGGGGGCACACAATATTGCCGCCGGCCGAAGCCGCGCCCTGGCCCAGCAGCGAGCCGCGACCCTTGAGCATCAAGGCCTGGCGGTGGCGGCAGACGTTGGAGATCAGTTCGATGCCCGTGCCGTTGCGCACCAGGGCCCTTCCGCCCTGTTCCTGGGGCAGGGCGTAGTAGTCACCCATCTCCGGCACGCTCAGAGCGTGACCCACATAGCGGGGGCCGGTGGCGAATATCTGCTCCATCTCGCGCGCATACAGCGCCGCGTCGAAATAGCTGGATACCGGAAGTTGGCTGTGCGACTGCTGCAGCTGAAGACTTAAATCAGACATGGTGGACCTGACCTAAAGACTCCCCACAGGGGGATAGCCCATGCGGGCCGGGGGACGGAGCCGATTCAGCAAAAACCTGCCGGTCGGAGCGAAGGGCGCGATTGTACGCCCCGGCTCCTGCGGGAGGCGCGCCGTAAAATGCGCGCTCCGATGCCACACTTTGGTGCAAGGCACGCACCGTTCCACTTCTTTTTTCTGTCCATGCCCACACCCCGTACCGCAGCGCCAGCGCAGCCACCAGTGCCCGATGCAGCCGCACCAGCCAACTACGAAGTGGCGCTGCACGAACTTGAAGCCTTGATCGCCCGCATGGACGCGGGCGAGCTGCCACTGGACGAGCTGCTGGTGAGTTACCAGCGCGGGGCTGTCTTACTGCAGTTTTGCCGCGATAAATTACAGGCTGTGGAGGACCAGGTCAAAGTTCTGGAAGACGGCGTACTCAAGCCCTGGAAAACTGCTTGATGCCCGGCGGCGCCGAATTTTCTTTTGCGACCTGGATGGCCGCCGCGCTCAGCAAGGTGGAGCAGGCTTTGGAGCGTTGGGTGGTGGCGCCACAGGTGGCGCAGATGGCCCCCGATCTGCCACGTGCCATGCGCTATGCGGTGCTGGATGGCGGTAAGCGCTTGCGCCCTTTGTTGGTGTTGGCTGCGCAGGAGGCCTGTGTCGCGCAGGCTGGCACCTTGGGCGCGACCTCGGAGGCCGCTTTGCGGGCTGCCTGTGCGGTGGAACTCATCCACGCTTATTCCTTGGTCCACGACGACATGCCCTGCATGGACAACGACGTATTGCGCCGCGGAAAGCCTACGGTCCATGTGGAGTTCGGGCAGGCCACGGCACTGCTGGCGGGCGACGCCTTGCAAGCCCTGGCTTTCGAATTGCTTACCCCCGCAGAGCAAGACATCGACCCCGTGATCCAAGCGCGCTTGTGTGCGCAACTGGCCCGCGCAGCAGGGCACGGCGGCATGGCCGGAGGCCAGGCGATTGACCTGGCGCACGTGGGCCGCAGCCTGAAGCGGGCCGAGTTGCAGCGCATGCATGAACTCAAAACCGGGGCGCTGCTGCAAGGCAGTGTGGTGATGGGGGCGCTGTGCGGCGCAGCCGATGCGCACGCTGTGGCCGGTTTGACGGCCTATGGCGCCGCAATCGGCCTGGCCTTTCAGGTGGTGGACGACGTGCTGGATGTCACTGCCGACTCTGCCACCCTGGGCAAGACGGCGGGCAAAGACGCCCACGCCAATAAACCCACCTACGTCAGCACCATGGGGCTGCAGGCCAGCCAGCGCTACGCCCATACCCTTTTATTGCAGGCCGAAAAAGCCTTGCGCGACAGCGGCCTGCGCGAAACCCGTGCGCTACAGGCCTTGGCCCGTATGGTGGTCGAACGCGCCCACTGAATACCAACAGAACGCTATGCAGCCCTCCCATACAGGTTCTACCGGCCCACGCCTGGCCGATATCGACTCACCCGCCACCTTGCGCAGCTACCCGCGCCATGCCTTGCCCGGTCTGGCCGCTGAGCTGCGCGACTACCTCTTGCACAGCGTGGCCTCCACCGGCGGACATCTCAGCTCCAACCTCGGCACGGTGGAGCTGACGCTGGCGCTGCATTACGTCTTCAACACCCCGCAAGACCGCATCGTCTGGGATGTGGGCCACCAGACCTATCCGCACAAAATCATCACCGGGCGGCGCGAGCGCATGGCCACACTGCGCCAGATGGGCGGCTTGAGCGGTTTCCCGCAGCGCGCCGAGAGTGTGTTTGACGCCTTTGGCACCGCGCACTCCAGCACCTCTATCTCTGCTGCTCTGGGTATGGCGATGGCCGCGCGCATCAAGGGCGAAAACTTCCACTCGATTGCCGTGATCGGTGACGGCGCGCTCACCGCCGGTATGGCCTTTGAGGCACTCAATAACGGCGGCGTGCAAGAAGGCAAGTTGCTGGTTATCTTGAACGATAACGACATGAGCATCAGCCCGCCGGTCGGTGCGCTCAACCGGTATCTCGCGCAGCTGATGAGCGGGCAGTTTTACGCCCAGGCCAAGAACGTCGGGAAAGGCTTGCTCAAAGGCGCACCGCCGCTGTTCGAGCTGGCCAAGCGCATTGAAGAGCAGGCCAAGGGCATGTTGGTACCAGCGACGCTGTTTGAGAAATTCGGTTTCAACTACATCGGCCCGATCGACGGGCATGACCTCGATTCGTTGATCCCCACGCTGGAGAACATCAAGCACCTCAGCGGCCCGCAGTTTCTGCACGTGGTCACCAAAAAAGGCAAGGGTTATGAGCGCGCTGAAGACGACCCGGTGGCCTACCACGGCCCCGGTAAATTTGATCCGGCGGTGGGTCTGCAAAAACCGGCGGCAGCACCCAAGACCACGTTCACGCAGGTCTTCGGTAACTGGCTGTGCGACATGGCTGCCAAGGATGCGCGCTTGGTGGGCATCACCCCGGCCATGCGCGAAGGCTCTGGCATGGTCGAGTTTGAGCGGCGCTTTCCGCAACGCTACTTTGACGTGGGTATTGCGGAGCAACACGCGGTGACGTTTGCAGCGGGCCTTGCGTGTGAAGGTCTTAAGCCCGTGGTGGCGATTTACTCCACCTTTTTGCAACGCGCCTACGACCAGATGATCCACGACGTGGCCATCCAGAACCTGCCCGTGGTGTTTGCGCTGGACCGCGCCGGTCTGGTGGGTGCCGACGGAGCCACCCATGCCGGTGCGTATGACATTCCGTTCATCCGCTGCATCCCCAACATGAGCCTGGCCTGTCCGGCCGACGAGAACGAGTGCCGCCAGTTGCTCAGCACCGCGTTTGTGCAAAACCACCCAGTGGCCGTGCGCTACCCGCGTGGCGCAGGCGCCGGCGTGGCGGTCAACACCAGCCTGGACGGTCTGCCTTTTGGCAAAGGCGAGGTCCGCGTGCAGGGGCAGGGCATTGCCATATTGGCGTTTGGCACGCTGCTGCAGCCCGCGCTGGCCGCAGGTGAACAGCTGGGTGCGACGGTGGTGAATATGCGCTGGGTCAAGCCTTTGGACACCGAACTGCTGTTCCACATTGCCCGCAGCCATCGCGTCCTGGTGACGCTGGAGGAGGGGGCCATTATGGGCGGGGCGGGCAGTGCGGTGATGGAGGCCTTGCAAGCCGCAGGGCTGAGCGTGCCGGTCTTGCAACTCGGTTTGCCCGACGTGTTCATTGAACACGGCGACCCTGCCAAGCTGCTGGCCTTGCAGGGGCTTGATGCAGCGGGCATTCTGCAATCCATCAAAACCCGCTTTCCTGCACCGGTTTAAGCCCCATTTCGGGGGAAAACCCCTGCAAAAGTTGTGCAAATGCGTTCCTACAATCGGTGGGCCGCAAGTCTGGTGCGCTTTTTTGTTTCAGCGTTAACCCGCGCGGTTTCCACCACTTGAGGAGCAATGTATGGATCGTCGTTCAGTAATCAGAAACGCTGGCCTGGCCGGTGTGCTCGCGGCGGGCGTCGCCCCCGCTGTTCATGCCCAGGCCACTTTGCGCTGGCGTTGTGCCTCCAGTTTCCCCAAGGCACTGGACACCTTGTTTGGCGTGTGCGACGTGTTCGCCAAAAAAGTGGGCGAACTCTCCGGCGGTAAGTTCACCATCAGCACCCATGCGGCGGGCGAGTTGATGCCGGCGTTTGGCGTTCTAGACGGCGTGTCCAACGGCACCATTGAGATGGCCAACACGGCTTCTTACTACTTCTTTGGCAAAGACCCCACCTACGCGCTCGATTGCGCCATTCCTTTCGGCCTGAACAGCCGCCAGATGTCGGCCTGGGTGTATGAGGGCAATGGTTTGAAGCTTCTGCGTGAGCACTTCGCCAAAGTCGGCATCGTCAACTTCCCCATGGGTAACACCGGTGTGCAAATGGGCGGTTGGTACCGAAAAGAGGTCACCTCGGTTGCTGACCTCAAAGGTCTGAAGTTCCGTTGCGGTGGATTCGCCGGTCGTGTGCTCGAGCGTATGGGTGTGATCCCCCAGAACATTCCGGGCGGCGAGATTTACCAGGCTCTGGAAAAAGGCACGATTGACGCGGCCGAGTGGGTCGGCCCCTATGACGACCTGAAACTTGGCTTTCACAAGGTCGCGCCGCACTATTACTACCCCGGCTGGTGGGAAGTGGGCCCACAGCTTTCGCTGTATGTCAACCAAAAGGCCTTTGAAGGACTGTCCTCGGAGTACAAAGCCATCGTCGAGTGCGCCTCAACCTATGCCCATATCGACATGCAGGCCAAGTACGACGCGCGCAATATGCCGGCACTCAAAACGCTGCTGGGCCAGGGTGCCAAACTGCACGCATTCCCCAAGGATGTACTCAACGCTGCCTTCAAGGCCGCGATGGAGGTGTACACCGAACTCAACGATACCAATCCAGCTTGGAAAAAGATTTACTCTGACTACGCCGCTTTCCGTAAAGAAAGCAATCTGTGGTTCAGCTTTGCAGAAGCCAGCATGGATGATTTCATGCAGCAACAAAAGCTCTGATACGCCGTAGACACAAGGGGATGCGCGCAACAACCGTAGCCCGCATCCCCACTACGGCCTGTAGCTCTCTCTATCCTGGGCCTGCGCTTTAGGATGTGAAACAAAGACTCATGAATTTTTTTATTCGGATAGCCGAGGGTATTGACGCGCTGAACAACCGCTTTGGCGTGATTGCCATGTGGGCGATTCTGGCGTCTTGCGTGATCAGCTGCGGGAACGCATTTATCCGTTTTATTTTCAGCAACAGTTCCAACGGTTGGCTCGAGATCCAGTGGTACCTGTTCGCCTTGGCGGTCATGCTGGGTGCGTCCAATGTGCTTCGGCTCAACGAGCACGTGCGCGTTGATTTGATTTACGGCCAGATCAGCGCGCGGCGCAAGGTGCTGGTCGATTTGTTCGGTTTGGTTTTCTTTTTGCTGCCGGTCATGGGGCTGATGGTTTATCTCGCTTGGCCCCTGTTCTATGACAAATTGCTCACGGGCGAAATGTCGAGTAATGCCAGCGGCTTGATTCGCTGGCCGGTGTGGCTGATGCTGCCCTTGGGGTTTTTCATGGTCTTGCTGCAGGGCATTTCAGAAATTATCAAACGCGTGGGTTGGTTGCGCAATGCCTACGAAATGGCCATCGTGTACGAAAGGCCGCTGCAATGACCGTCGAGCAATTCGCCCCGATGATGTTTGCGGGCCTGATCATCGTGATGTTGATCGGGTTTCCGGTGGCATTTTCACTCTCCGGACTGGGGCTTTTTTGTGGACTCTATGCCGTCCACATGGGTTGGTTCCCGTCGAACTTTCTGGGCAATCTGCCGGCCAATGTGTTCGGTATTCTGTCTAACGATTTATTACTGGCCATTCCCTTCTTCACGCTGATGGGGACCCTGCTGGAAAAATGCGGCCTAGCGGAGGACATGCTGGACTCGATGGGCCAGTTGTTTGGCCCCATGCGCGGTGGTTTGGGCTACTCGGTCATTATTGTGGGCTTCATCCTCGGTGCCATAACGGGCACGGTCGCGGGTCAGGTTATCGCGATGGCGGTGATCTCCCTGCCGGTGATGATTCGCTATGGCTATGACATGCGCTACACCACGGGCGTGCTCGCAGCTTCGGGAACCATCACGCAATTGGTTCCTCCGTCATTGGTTCTGGTAGTGCTGGCGGACCAGTTGGGCCAGTCGGTGGGTGATATGTACAAAGGCGCTTGGGGTCCATCCATGCTCCAGGTTTTGTTTTTTGCGATTTACACCTTTTTGCTGGGTCGTTTTTATCCGCACCATGTTCCCGGTGTTCCGAAGGAGGCGCGCACGCTCAACGGCTGGCAACTCTGGCGCAAATGCCTGCGGGGCATCATTCCGTCGGCGGTCCTGATATTCGCAGTGCTGGGCAGTATGGGTGGCTTGCCGGGTATCAATACCGCCATTGCCACTCCGACGGAGGCCGGCGCCATGGGTGCCATGGGCGCTTTTGTGTTGGCGGTATTGCATGGGCGTTTGAGTTTTCCGATCGTCAAGGACGCGATTGCCGGCACCATGCGCATCACCGCCATGGTGGTGTTTATTCTGATTGGTTCGCGGGTTTTCTCGCTGGTCTTTCAGGGGGTGGACGGCGGCAAGTGGATTGAACACATGCTCACCGGTTTGCCCGGCGGCCAGGTCGGCTTTTTGATTGCCGTGAATATCTTCATATTTTTCCTGGCGTTTTTCCTGGACTTTTTTGAAATCGCTTTCATCATTCTTCCTATGTTGGGCCCGGTTGCCGTCAAACTGGGGATTGACCAGATCTGGTTCGGCGTCTTGATTTGCGTGAATATGCAAACCAGTTTCATGCACCCACCTTTTGGTTTCGCGCTTTTTTACCTGCGCGGCATTGCCGACACGCTCTACAAAAACGGGGCCATCAAAGAAAAAGTGTTGTCCCGCGATATCTACCTGGGCGCCATACCGTGGGTGATATTGCAGTTGATTCTGGTCGGCGTGGTGATTTTCTTCCCTCAAACCGTGACGTCTTTTTTAGATAAGCCGGTTGTGGTGGATTTGGACAGCATCCAGATTGAAGCACCCCAAGGCAGCGCGGATCCGGCTGGCGATGAGCTAGAGAAGATCCGCCGCCTGAATGAATCGATTCTGTCCGACCAAAAGCCGTGACATGGTCCGGGGCAGCGCTTTCTCTCGCTTCCACAAGGCACTGGCTCTATCCATGAGCGCGGCGCTGGTCTACTGGGTTTCGCAAACCATCGCGCTGGACGGTTTGTCAGATTGGACTGAGATCACCTTGTTTGTTTTTTTGTTTGTGTCGCTGCTTTTAGGGTTGGTGTACATCCTGATTTGCGAGACACATATTGACGAAGAGCACATCGGGGAGGCTTGGTTGTTCAGCAAGCGCATCAAATTTACCGACGTCAGCAAGTGCAAATTGATTTGTGTACCGGGCTTGACCTGGTTGATTGCGCCGCGACTGGTGCTGCAGTGCGGTAGTTTCAATACGCATACCTTCAGGGCGTCAGATCCCCGCGTGTTAGAGCGGATCAAGCTGATCTTTCACGTGCGCTGACCGGGGGTGACTGCCTCCTAATCCACGCTTGCCCCATGCTCAGGATTTGACCAGTTGCAATTTGGTGGCCCACCAGGGTGTCACAGCGGGCAGTACGGTCAGCGTCCAGATGACGACCCATGCGGTGAGCGGCATGAGCAGTTGAAGTTCTGGAAACTGGGCGACGGTAATGACCGCCAGCACGACAGGAATGACCCCGGTTTCACGCACACCACATAAAAACAGTTTTTCGCGCAAGCTCACGTGTGTCGGCAGCAGTGACACAAAGACTGCCAGGGGACGGGCGAACAGAATGAATCCGGCGGACACCAGAAAACCCATCCATGCGGTGTCGCTGAGCATTTGCAGCGTTACAAAGGGGCCGACCATCATGAAAATAATGGGCTTGGCAACGCTCTCAATCTGCGTCTCCGTTTGTTCTACCAGGTGCTCAAAGTGCGGTGTACTGCGGTTGAAATTAGCCATCAATCCGGCCACAAAGGCGGCCAGAAAACCATTGCCGTGCAAAGCCTGTGCCAGTACAAAGGTCAACAGAGGAATTGCCAGCACCAATGCAAAGTCGTACACAGAGCCTCTAGAACGGTCCTTGCCAAGGTAGCGATCAAACGCGAACAACGCGCCCCATCCGACCAGGCCCGCTGCCGTGCCCCAGAAAAACTGCTGGCCCAGATGCACCAGGTTGTCGGCCTTGAACAACCCTGTGGCCAGACCCTCTAGGCCGTGCAGCTCCACATTGGCCATCACCATGGCAGCCACTGCGGCGGTAAAGATGGCACCCACCGCATCGTTCAGTGCACTTTCGGCGATCGAAATGTCTACGACCCGCTGGAACTCCGGCTTGAAAATCACCCTTTTGAGTGTGGGTATGAGTGCAGCGGGATCGGTGGAACCAATGATGGCTGAGAGCAGCGCTGCCGTTTTGCCATCCATGCCCAGCCACCGCAAAAAAACGAACATGAAGAAAAACGTGATCAGGTAGCCCAGCACGGCAATCATCACAATCGGGAAGGCGGTTTTGGCGAATTCGGCGCGATTCAGCTCGTCGCCACCGGATTTCAAGATGATGGCCGCCAGCACAGTGCAGACAACCACGGCCAAAGCCAATTCCGCTGTTAGGGGGGCCAGCGCATCGTGCAGCACGATGCCGATCAACAATTGGATGGTGAAACTGGGTAGTACCGTACCCTGCGCTACTTTGCTGCAGGCCCAGCCAAACACCAGCATGAGCCCCAGACACCAGAGGCTGGAGGCCAAAGCCGCTTCAGTCCCGCCCAGTAGCGCAAGCCAAGATAAGGCCTGCGGAGCGAACATATTGAGCACACATGCGATGGCAAATAGTAGGGCTATCCGTAAGTAGTTCATGGTGTGCATGATGCGCTGCGCGTAGTAGGTTGAGGGGCCTTATCAGGCGTTGAACTGCAAAGCCGCCAGCCCGGCGTACACGCCGCCTTGGGCTACCAATTCGGCGTGGGTGCCTTGCTCGACCAGGCGACCCCGGTCAATCACCACGATGCGGTCGGCTTTTTGCACGGTGGCCAGGCGGTGGGCGATCACCAGCGTGGTGCGGTTGCGCATGGCCGCTTCCAGCGCGGCCTGCACCATGCGCTCGCTTTCTGCGTCCAGTGCGCTAGTGGCTTCGTCTAGCAGCAGCAGCGGCGGGTTCTTGAGAATGGCGCGGGCAATCGCGATGCGCTGGCGCTGCCCGCCTGAGAGGCGTATGCCGCGCTCACCCAGAAAGGTGTCGTAGCCCTGCGGAAGCTCGCGGATGAAGGTATCGGCAAACGCGGCTTGCGCGGCAGCGTGTACCTCAGCGTCGCTGGCCTGGGGCTTGCCGTAGCGGATGTTTTCCAGCGCGCTGGTGGAAAAAATCACCGGGTCCTGCGGCACGATGCCCACCCGGTGGCGCAGGTCTTCCAGCGCCATCTCGCGGCACGGAACGCCGTCGATTAAGAGGCCCCCGGTCTGCGGGTCGTACATGCGCAGCAGCAGTTGGAACACGGTGGTTTTGCCCGCGCCGCTGGGGCCGACGATGGCCACGGTTTGGCCGGGCTGCACATCTAGCGTGAAATCGGTGAGCGCGTTCTGCAGAGGCCGCGAGGGGTAATGGAAACCGATGCCCTCCATGCGCACTGCGCTGCCGGCGGGCGGTAGTGCTGCGGGCAGCGGCAGGGCTGGGGATTGGATACTGGAGCGCGAATGCAGCAACTCCACCAGCCGCTCAGTCGCGCCGGCCGCACGCAGCAAGTCGCCATAGACCTCGCCCAGCACCGCGAAGGCGCTGGCCAAAATGATGACGTAGACCACGGTCTGGCCCAAATCGCCGGCTGTGATGGTGCCCGCAGCCACTGCCTGCGTGCCCTGGTACAAGCCCCATAAAAGTGCAGCCGAGGTGGCAACAATGATGAAAGCCACCAGCGCCGCCCGCGCCATGCTGCGCCGCACAGCCGTCTCAAAAGCACGGGTAGTGGAATCGGCAAACCGGGTGGATTCGCGCCCCTGCGCGTTGTAGCTTTGCACCACGGGTATGGCGTTCAGCACCTCGGCGGCAATCGCGCTGGCGTCGGCCACCCGGTCCTGGCTGGCGCGCGAGAGCCGCCGCACCCGGCGGCCGAACCAGACGCTGGGCGCGATGATGGCCAGCAGCACCGCCAGTACCTGCAGCATCACCAGCGGGTTCGCATAAATCAGCATGCCCAATGCGCCCACGCCCATCACCAGGTTGCGCAAGCCCATGCTCAAAGAGGAGCCGAC
Organism: Comamonas sp. lk; assembly: GCA_945860595.1. Lineage (GTDB taxonomy): Bacteria > Pseudomonadota > Gammaproteobacteria > Burkholderiales > Burkholderiaceae_C > Allorhodoferax. The sequence goes on along the minus strand of CAMAQV010000038.1, from coordinate 479 downwards.
CACGGTTTGCACCAGTGTGGTGTCGGCCGACAGGCGCGAGAGCACCTCACCGGTTTGGGTGGTCTCAAAAAACTCCGGGCTTTGCTCCAACACGTGGCTGTAGACCGCGTTGCGCAGATCGGCGGTGACGCGTTCGCCCAGCCAGCTGACCATATAAAAACGCCCTGCTGATAGCACGCCCAGGGCCGTGGCCAGCAAAAACAGATTCACAAAATGGCCTTGTACCGCTGTCGCCTGCCCCCCGCTGCCGGCCGCAGCAATGCCGCCGTCAATCAGGCTGCGCAGCGCCAGCGGAAAGGCCAGTGTGGCAGCCGCTGTGGCCAGCAAAAAGAACAGCGCCACGCCAATGCGCATGCGGTAGGGCTTCAAACACGGCAGCAAACCGCCCAGCGAGGTGGGTGGCGCGGTGGCGCGGGCGGTGGCGAGAGGTGGTGGCATAGGGGGTCGGTCGGGAGGATTAATTGTCAGCGCGGACTCAG